>JAJDVZ010000055.1:0-20974 GCA_022825835.1 Candidatus Latescibacterota bacterium | reverse complement strand
GTGGTTTGGACGACCAACGCCTCTAACAAGCGGCGCTCGCGGCGGGTAAGAGAAAACTGAGTCATAAGTGGCCTCCAAGCATACAACTAAGCTGAGAGGACAAGGGAAAAGTGTCAACGGACTTTTTGGTAACTACTTAATAGAGCAGAGAACAACAGAAGAAAACCACGTTGCACAACGTTAGTTTCATCCTCCCACTTGCGGTCCTGCCGGTTCAACAAACCTAGCTTTTCTAATGACTCTGTAAGGTAAACGAGAACCATAACTGACTAGGCTGCACTGAAAATTTAATATAATCCAGATAACGGAAGCCCGTCCCGTAGACTCTCCCCAGAGACAGTCGAAACTAAAAGCCGAGGAGCGATCATTTTGCGATAGCACTTGGGATTCAGCGATTAGAAATAGCATATCCTAACTCCGTGTGATGCAAACAAAGCCCCAAACACGCGCCATTTAGGGTTCCTTTTATATGAGGAAAGATCCCACAGTTGAAGCCTTCGAGCAACTCTACATCTTGGCACACTGGCGGCCGCTGCGGCTCCCAAGGCATACAGTGCTGAGGCAACAGAACTGTACAGACTACTACCAACTCGGCACCGAATAGCTCGCCGAGCGTCAGCACAGCGATTATCCAGCTCTTGATGGAGCTTGAGAGATAGTAGCCTAGTGGCTGAGAAAAGGAAGCGCTAAACGGATTGTCAAGAGAAAATTTCGCGCACCCTGCCGCAAGCCATATATACGCCTTATTCCCGAAGCGGCGATTGCGCCCTATGGCCCGTTTGGCTAATCTGAATGTCTTCCCAAAGCAGAATAGCCATGAACGCAGAGGAATTCGACTATACCCAATGGTGCGACAGCACGGGCGCACCGCTGACAAAAATGCCCGACCGGCTCGGCGTGGCGGCCAATGGCTTTATCCGCGACAAGACCGGCAAAATCCTGCTGCAACAGCGCGCGGACAACGGCTTTTGGGGCATGCCCGGCGGCCAAGTCGAACTCGGCGAATCCGTCGAGCAGACCGTGGTGCGCGAAGTGTTTGAGGAAACGGGCTTGGAGGTGCGCGTCGAACGGCTGATCGGGATTTACTCCGAGCCGGAGAGCTATCCATTCATGCGCTATCCCGACGGCACCATCGTCCACTACGTCACCCACGTCTTTATCTGCGAACCCGTCGCCGGTGCATTGCGGATCTCCTCAGAGAGTACAAACATCGGCTACTTTGCCGCTGATGCTCTGCCTGCACAGACCTTGCTCTCGCACCGCATCCGCATCGAAGACGCGCTGACCGGCTTAGTGTACCCGTTTATTCGCTAATATTGACCTCACCTTGCCCAACATAAGATGATCCGCAGATGGACGCAGATAGACGCAGACTAGGATTCACAAGAAGAATTTCAGATCGCTATATTTCTTTTTCGCTCGTCCCAACCTTCACCTAAGAAAAGGAACAATATGATCAAAATTGCCGAAGTCCTGCCCGATCACCCCACGCCGCTGTGGCGGATGGTCAAGCAATGCGGCGTTGACCACGTGGTCGGCGGCTTTAATACTCCCGGTGATCCCGCCGACATTCACCCCGATCAACGGCCCTGGAGCTTCACCAACCTCGTGCGGATGAAAACCGCGTTCAACGACGGCGGCTTCTCCCTCGACGTCATCGAGGCTCGTCCGCCGCTCAACAAGGCCAAGCTCGGCCTTTCAGACCGCGACGAGGAGATCGAATACGCCTGCGAGCTGATTCGCAACATGGGCAAGGTCGGCATTCCGGTCTGGTGCCCCGAGTGGATGCCCGTGCTCAACTGGACCCGCACCTCAATGGCGGCACCCGGACGCGGCGGCGCCATGGTCACCGGCTTTGACAACGAGCTGATGCAAAACGCGCCGCTGACCGACGCCGGTGTCGTCACCGAAGAGCAGCTTTGGGATAACCTGAAGTACTTCCTCGAAAAGGTCGTGCCGGTCGCCGAAGAAGCTGGCGTCAAGCTCGCTATGCACCCCGACGATCCGCCGCTGTCGCCCCTGCGCGGCATGGGGCGAATCATGCGCAGCGTCGAAAACTACCAAAAACTCATCGACCTAGTGCCCAGCCCAGCCAACGGCATCTGCCTGTGCCAAGGCAACTTCACCCTGATGACCGACGACTTGCCCGAAGTCATCCGCCACTTTGGCGACCGCATCTACTTCGTCCACTTCCGCGACGTGCGCGGCACGCCCGAAAAATTCGTCGAGACCTTCCACGACGAAGGCAAAACCGACATGCGCGCCTGCATGGAAGCCTACCGCGACATCGGCTTCGAGGGCGTTCTGCGTCCCGACCACGTGCCGACGATGGAGGGCGACCGCAACGACCAGCCGGGCTATTCGTCAATCGGGCGCTTGTTCGCCATCGGCTATATCAAGGGGCTGCGCGAAGCCGTGTACGCGAGTTAAATTTCGTAAAGCCACTTCGACAAGCTCAGTGGCCGGGTACGGAACCTGTCGAAGTAGGCCACTGAGCTTGAATTCGGCGAGGCTTCGACGGTGAGCTCAGCCGAACCGCTCAGTCGAGGCGTCGAAGTGGCCGGTTCACAATCGGCTCCGGCGAAGGCAGGGAATGCGTAACGTCATTCATTAAGCAGGTAGGCGGTGAAGCTACGTTTTGTGATATATTGCTCTGTCATTCTGAGCCTTTCGGCTTCGCTCAAGATAAACTCCGCGCAGCGGAGTCGAAGAATCTCCTACCGGCGAGGCCGAGTAGCGTACTTATCGATACTAGGCGCGCTCCTACTCGCCGCCCAAGCCCTCGGAGCCGAGGAACTGCGCCTCGGTGGGCCGGGCGGCTGGAGCGAGTGGACGCTGCCCGGCGACGCGGTCGATGTCGCCGACGGCGTGCTCAAACCCGCGTTCGTGCGCCAGAATATCGACGCGGTGCAAAACGCCGCGACTTTTGGCGGCGGCATCCGCGACGCGGGCACAGCGCTGAATCGTGCAGCCCTGCTGATAGACGGAGATGTAGAGACGGCTTGGACTCCTGCCGCAGAAGCACCGCTAGAAGACTGGTGGATAGAGGTCGATCTAGGCCGGGTGGTCTCAGCGCGCACCATCCGCCTGCATTTTGCCGAGGACGGCGAACCACTCGAATTCTTCAAGGTTTTCACTTCCGACGGCGAGCCTTTCTTCACCAACGCCGGCGTGGCCATTGAGGGCACCCTGCGCTACAACAAGCGCCGCCTGTACAGCTTTAACCAAGATCGGGTCATCGAGATCGACTTTGGCCTCAAACCCCTGCAGCACATTCGCATCCAAGCCGACAAAAAAACGCTTGGTGCCCAGCTCAGCGAGTTGTCGGTAGAGAGCGTGGGCGACAATCTGTCCCTCGGTGCGCGAGAACGCGGCGGTCAGATCGACGTGCATAGCCTAGTCGGCTCGGGCCGGGATGAGCGCCATGAGAACCCCTTGATCAGCCGCAACCTAATTGACGGGGACATTACCTCGTACTGGGGTCGCAAGGAGGGGCGCGGAGTGACGCCGATGGGACTCTTTATCCTCGACTTGGGCGTGCTCTTTTGGGTCGATCGAGTGCGGCTGTTGGGGGATTTCACCGGGCTGCCAACGACCGGCGAGAGGGCTCGCACCCGCTTTGGGTCCATCAATTACCTGTGGTACAAAATGTCGGGGTCGGACGGATCGCTGGCCCCGGACGGATCGCTGCGCTGGATCTCGTTGGGGGAATTGCCCGAATCGCTGCGCAACCGCCGCGACATCGTCCATTTTGAGGAGCGCTTTCCCCCGACTAAGTTGCGCTACATCCGGCTCCTCTTTGGCATGACCTCTGGCGCACTCTCGGGCACGACCGCGGAGTTTCAAGTCTTTGGCGAAGGGTTCCCCGCCGCCTTGACGGCGCTCTCACCGATTTTCGACTTGGGCGGGCAAAAGACGATCTCGGCGCTCGATTGGCGAGCCCAAGTGCCGCCCGCTACTCGCCTAGAAATTCGCAGCCGCACCGGCAATCTGCTCGACGAAGATTACTCTTTTTACGACAAGAACGGCAAAGAAGTCTCCGCAAGGAAATACGACAAACTCATTCCGTCTTTTCGCGGACGGATCGACACGGTGCGCACAATAGGTTCGGACTGGAGCAACTGGAGTCCGGCCTACGAGGTTTCTGGCCAGGGGTTTTTGTCGCCAGGACCTCGGCAGTTCGCCCAAATCGAGGTGCAGCTTTTGAGCGAAGACCCGTTCAGCGCCCCAGCACTGGAAACGCTGACCCTGCACTTCCACCCGCCGCTGGTGCAACAGACGCTGGCGGAAATCTACCCGGCCGAGGTCGAGCCGGGCGCTCCGCAAAATTTCACCTATTTCCTCCGCGCTACCGCAACTTCGGCCAACCGGGGATTCGACCAAATCCTGCTGAGTTCGTCGGCTGCTGTGCACTTCAGAACCTTGCGTATCAACGGGGAAGAAGCCACCGTCCAAGTCGAGGAGCGGGACGATGGGACCCTGCTCGTCCTCAACCGCACCGTGCGGCGCTCGGGGCTTTTGGAGATCGATTTCGAGAGTACGCTTTATCTCAACCAGACTCGTTTTGACGCCTTGCTCTTCAACAGCAATTTGGAGGGCCAAGTGCAACAGGTTGACGCCGGGGATGCCAGCGAGGCCGTAGCGAGTGAGACAGTGTCCGTAGCCCTGCCCGCAGACCCCGGTTTGCTCGATAACCTGACGATCTCAACCCAAGTTCTAACCCCCAACGGCGACGGCATTGGCGACCAACTCGTCCTCGAATTCAATCTGCTCAAAGTGCTGGACCCGCGCATAGTGCGAGTGGCCATTTTCGACCTAACCGGGCGACAGGTGCATCTTTTGAGTGAAGCAGAGCAGGTAGCCGGACGAGTGGCCTTGGAATGGAATGGACGCGACCACGCTGGCGACCTAGTAGCACCGGGAAACTACGTCCTGCGCGTCGAAGTCAGCGGCGACGCACGCACCGACCAAGTCAGCCGAATCGTTTCCGTGGCCTACTAAGATCCCATTCACCCCCACTAATTCCTAACTGACGTTACGCAGCGTTTGTCATGCCGGCACAAGCAGGGGCGGTTTGCAAACCGCCCCCTACAGGATGTCGCGCCAAATCCGCATCGCGTGTAAGACTGGATTCCCGCTTTTGCGGGAATGACACCGGGCCGGGCGGTAGGAAACCGCAGATAACGATAGCTACGCAACATCAGTTCCTAATTGACAGCACTCGTCTCCATCACCCCCAACCCTTCCTCCAGTTCCTCAACGCTAGCAAAAGCCACCAAGGTGCAATGCACCCCCTCGGTCGCCAGCACCCACTGTATCGCCCGTTCAGTGCGCGGCACCAGCTCACCCTGCTCGGCCAGTTCGTGCCAAGGGCCCGAGACAATCGGATAGACAAGCGGTAGCTCTCCGCGAATGCCTTCCCCCCTCGGCGATAGCTCCTCGACCTTGGACTCGTCCACGGCCGACCAATCGGTCTGCGCCTTGTCAGCCCAGCTAACCCATTGGCCGCCCAAGGCCTTCATAACCAGCACGCCCTTCCCGGCCTGCGCCGACGCCGCAATGCCCGGGGCCTGCCAGCGGCAGACGTAATTGTAGATGACCAAATCGGCGTCCGCTTCGGGTTCGGGACCGCGCTCAGCATAGGCTTGTTGATCGGCCAGCATGTGCCGAATCAAGCACAAAGCGCGCACCTTGCCTTTGGCTTTACACTCTGCGATGCGCTCGGCCAAACCCTCGTTTTGCAGATAGGCATAGTGGTGTACCCGCAAAATATCGATGGCCTCGCGGCGCACATTGGCGAGGTGTTTGTCGATGGTCCCCTCCACCTCAGCGGCTGCCGGCGCACCCACCTTGAGCGAGAAGAAGCGGTCGTCCCGAGGGCCTTTCAACTCGTCCGGGATGTGGACCTCATCGCCGTAACCCATGTCGAAGAGATTGACGCCCAACTCGGCGGCCCGCAGGTAAATCCGGCGCTTCTCCTCGGGCGGCGGATGGCCGTTGACGCCCTCGTAGCGGGCCAATAGCCCACCCAAACCAATGGTGCTCAACTCCATGTCCCTCTGTCCAAAGCGGCGGTATTCCACGATAGCCTCCTTATGTCGTTATGATGCGCTTACAGCTTGCTGCGCCCAATATGGCACATTAGTTTCTCCGGCGCGAAAAATGTATCCCACCAGCCCATATCGTCCAAGGGAGAATGCAGTACCGTAATTCCTAATTCCTAATTCCTAATTCCCGGCGCACAACAGGAGGCCGTCCCCGCGTGAAACTCTACTACAGCACCTATGGCATGAAGCAACTCGACGTCTTCGAAGCCCTGCCGCGCCTTGCCGACATGGGCTACGAGGGCATGGAAATCGCCGTCACTCCCGGCTGGCCAACCGAGCCGGCCAACATGGACGCGGCTGCGCGCAAAAGGCTCGCCGACCTCTTTCGCCAACTCGGCTTCCCCACGCCCGCACTCATGGCTCTCCTCTCGCCCTGCGTCGAAGGCGAGGGACGCGAAGCCGCACTAGCGCAGTTTAGGGCGACCTTTGAACTGAGCCGCTCACTCCGGCTCGACGACCGCCCAATGGTCGTCAGCACCACTCTCGGCGGCAAACCCGCCTGGGAGATCGGCAAAGAGCGCATCGTCGAGCTGGTACTCGAACTGGGCGACATGGCCGCCGAATACGACGTCATCGTCGCCATCGAGCCACATGCCGGCGACGACTTTGAGACGCCGGAAAAGGCCGCTTGGCTCATGCAGCAAACCAACCACCCACACCTCGGCCTCAACTTTGACTACAGCCACTTCTGGGTGGAGGGCATCGACTTGCAGCACTCGATTGACCTGAATCTCCAGTACTCGGTCCACAATCACATCAAGGACGGCTATCTCGACGAAGAGGGGCGGGTGCGCTATCTCCTGCCCGGCAGCGGCAAGCTGGACATGAAGGCTTACTACAAAGCCATACAAGACGCTGGCTGGGACCAGTACATCTGCCCAGAAGTCACTGGCCAGATATGGAATGCAGATGGGTACGACGCTTGGAGCACAGCGCAGTTTTGCTACGATGTGCTAAGCGCGACGCGGAAGGCATCGAGTTGAGGCCCGATTCTAAGAAACTCTAAGAAGCGTACAAAGAAGCGCCCGATGTCTCGTCGGCATCGGGCGCTTCTGATTTCCTTTTTGAGGTGTCGCAGATCCCGCGCAGTTCCACGTCGCCCTGGGCTACTTGAGGTAAAGTAGCGGAATTTAAACGATCCTCTAACACTGGTTGACTGTCCAACAATAATCGTTTTAGTACTCAATAATCACTTTGACCTTATAGCTCACGGCCTCCTAGCTTATTCGACGCTCCTTGCGCGAGTTTATCAAACATCGTAAACAAATGGTTAAACGCGCGAACTAAGAGGACAAGCAGGTCATGGCGCAGAGCGCACTACAACAAGTAACTCAAGCCTCCTTTCCCAGCATGTGCCCGGTCGAGGATGCGCTGACCAAGCTGGCGCAAGCCGGAATCGAGGAACGCGGCGCAATTTTTACAAAGCGCGAGGTCGTCGAATTCATCCTCGATCTTGTCAACTATACCGCAGACCGGCCTTTGCACAAAATTCGCCTACTAGAGCCTTCTTTTGGCGGTGGCGATTTTCTTCTTATTGCAATCGAGCGCTTGCTCAAGGCGTGGAGCAAGCGAAAAGGTAAAGCCGATCCAGAAGAAGTGCTGGCCAATGCCATTCGAGCCGTCGAGTTGCACGACGGTACATTTCAGGCGACGCGCGAGAAGGTCATCGCCGTGCTCAAGGCAGAAGGACTTGCAACAAAGTCGGCCATCGCTCTTGCCGATATCTGGCTCATCAAAGGCGACTTTCTCCTCACGCCGCTGCCGTTTGCATTTGATTGCGTGGTTGGCAATCCTCCTTATGTGCGGCAAGAGCTGATTCCCGCTGCGCTCATTGCCGAATACCGCACTCGCTATGCGACCATGTTTGATCGCGCCGACCTTTACATCCCATTTATCGAACGTTCGCTCAACCTACTGGAGCCGAGCGGTACGCTTGGATTTATCTGCGCCGACCGCTGGATGAAAAACCGTTATGGAGGGCCGCTGCGCAAACTGACTGCTGACAAATTTCATTTGAAAATGTATGTCGATATGGTCGATACACCGGCCTTCCACGCGGATGTTATTGCCTATCCAGCTATCACTATTATCGCCAATGAAAAGCCGGGCAAAACTCGCGTCGCGCATCGTCCTGAGATTAAGCCAACAACGCTCAAGGCTTTAAGCAAGACCCTGCTCTCCAAAGAAAAGCCCACCTCAGAGAGTGGGGTCAAGGAAATGACCGGGGTTGCAGCAGGAGCCGAACCTTGGGTATTGGCGTCGTCCGACCAACTGGCCCTTGTCCGGCGACTAGAGCGAGATTTTCCGCTAATTGAAGAAGTAGGGTGTAAGATCGGCATCGGCGTCGCTACCGGTGCCGATCAAGCCTTTATCGCTCCCTATGACGAGCTAGATGTAGAGCCGGATCGCAAACTACCACTGGCGATGACCCGCGATATTATCACAGGTACCGTCAAGTGGCGTGGCCTTGGCGTCGTCAATCCGTTTGCCGATGAGGGGGGGCTTGTTGACCTAGCAAAATTCCCCAAACTCAAAACCTATCTGGAAGCCCGCAAGGCCCAGGTAGCAAAACGGCATGTCGCAAAAAAATCACCCGCTAACTGGTATCGTACGATTGATCGCATCTACCCGGCCCTTGCCAGTAAGCCGAAGCTGCTAATCCCTGATATCAAGGGCCAAGCCCATATCGTCTATGAAAACGGCAGGCTTTACCCGCATCACAATCTCTACTTTATCACGAGCGACGAATGGGATTTGTACGCGCTGCAAGCCGTGCTGCTATCGGGTATCGCTCGCCTGTTTGTGTCGATCTATTCGACCCGGATGCGCGGCGGCTACTTGCGGTTTCAAGCTCAATATCTGCGCCGTATCCGCTTGCCTTACTGGCAAGACGTGGATGAAACGCTCAAAAATGCTCTGAGGGAAGCTGCTAATCGCCACGACATTGACGCCTGCAACGCGGCTGTATTCGAGTTCTATGGATTATCAAAGGACGAACGGGCTGCGCTCGGTGGCAATGGTGAATAAGAAGGAATTTTGATGGCGATTGATCTGGCGAATTACGAACAAAAAGCGCGTGAAGCTGTCAAGACATTTTGGGAGAGTCGCGAACAGGCACGGCAAAAACAGGTCGACGCTGGCAAGGCGGACCAAGGCGAGCGCGCCGGCGTTACTGCCGGAAAAAACATGGACGGATTTTTGGCCTTGGTAGTGGATATCGTCAGGGCCAATGGACTCGACAGCGCCGAGATTCATCAAGAGCGCCGCGTACTCACGCTGCCGGGGTATTTTCGCCCGACAAAGCTCTGGGATCTGTTGGTAATGAATGAAGGCCGCCTAATCGCAGCTATTGAGTTCAAAAGCCAAGTCGGGCCGTCCTTTGGTAACAATGCCAACAACCGGGCGGAGGAAGCTATCGGCACGGCACACGATTTTTGGACCGCCTACCGCGAGGGAGCTTTTGGCGAACAGCCACGGCCTTTTGCCGGATGGATGATACTTCTTGAAGATGCGCCCGAGTCCCGTACACCGGTTACGGACGCGACGCCACATTATTCAGTATTCAAGGAATTTGAAAACGCGTCCTACGCAGATCGTTACAACATTTTGTGCCGTAAGCTAATGCAGGAACAGCTTTACACGGCGGCATCGATCATTGTTTCGCCGCGTTCAGCCGTTGATACCGGCGAATATTCCGAGATGAGCAATATGACCGGGCTAAGAACATTCTTAAGCGGATTGGCCGGGCATGTGGCGGCAGAGGCGGCGAGTCGTTGAGGACCTGTTGACCGGGACCGCTAGGCTGTCATTATCGTTGGTACTCAACGCACTTACTGCTCGTCGCGAATCTCAACCTCGCTGCCCTTCTCAAACGCCTGCGCCTTAAACTCCGCCAACGCCTTGTCGAGCAAAGCCTGCGCTTCCTCGGCCTCCTTGCCCCAAACGACAATATCCACCGGCAGCCGCTGACCATCGGCCGTGCGCTCCCTCAACGCGACGAAGGCCTTGAGGTAGGTATTGGGATATTGGCTCATTACGCTGTGCAGAATCGGGCCGCACTGCGATTCGGGCAGGTTGACGGCCACCCGCAGCGAAAGCCGCACATCGTCGTATATCCCGGCCAAGGCATCTTCTACCGACTGGCGGAATAGCGCCTCGACCTCGCGCGGCGGACCGGGTAAGCTGTAAATCGTAGTGGTACCAACCCGCGACTCCACGCAGGGAGCCACGCCCGCCGGATTGGGATGGGCCACGGAACCTTCCGGTTTAGTCGCCATCTTAATCAGCCCTTCGCTGACGTCAGCGCGCTTTTCGATACCTCGGCTCTCCATATAGCGCTCAACCAAGGTTTCATCGACTGCCGTGCCCACCTCCATGATCTTGGCGATGGCCTCAACCGTCATATCATCGGGCGTCGGCCCAAGCCCCCCGGTGGTGATCACCACCCGGGTTCCGCGCTGGCAGGCGTCTTTGAGCACGCCGGTCAACTCGTCCATATCGTCGTCGAGAATCGCGATCCGCCGCACATAGCCGCCGAGCGCGGCGACCTGCTGCGCCATCCAGAAGGAATTGGTGTCTTGGATCTGTCCGTTTAAAAGCTCGGTGCCGATGGAGTAAATCTCGATGGCCGGTCGGTCGCTCATAGTCTCTTTCTCTACTGTTGTGTTGGAGGGGCTCAAAAGATAGGCAAGATGAACCGGACATGCACTGGGCATTGAACCCAGCTAGGCGAGTGGCAATATAGCAGTCCAGCATGATCTGAACGATTTGAGCAGTGGATCGTCTTGTTTCTACTATCTGCGTCTGTCTGCGTTCATCTGCGGATCATCTTGTGAATGATGTAGGATTGCTATATTAGAGTCTATTCCAACCCTCGAATTACAAGGAGAACAACATGAGCAGCGTCCACGACTTCACCGCCCAAACCATCCACGGCCAAGCCGCCGACCTAGCCGACTACGCCGGTAAGACTCTCCTCGTCGTCAATGTGGCCAGCGAGTGCGGCCTGACCCCGCAATACGCCGACCTAGAGGCACTGCATCGCCAATACGCCGACCAGGGGCTAGCGGTCCTCGGCTTTCCCTGCAACCAATTCAAGGGGCAAGAGCCGGGCAACGAGGAGCAGATCCTCGACTTCTGCCAGACCCGCTACGACGTGAGTTTCCCGCTCTTTAGCAAGATCGAAGTCAACGGCCCCAACCGTCATCCGCTCTACGCCTATCTCGCTGGCGAAGGTGCGGCTTTCCCCGGCGACATCTCCTGGAACTTCGAGAAATTCCTCATTGACAAGGACGGCCAACCGCTGGCCCGTTTCGCGCCTCGAACCACCCCCAACGATCCGGCCGTAGTCGCCGCCATCGAAGAGGCCCTCGCGTGACGCAACCCAACATCGTCTTCATCCTCATCGACGATATGGGTTGGAAGGACCTCGTCTGCTACGGCAGCTCCTTCTACGAAACGCCCAACATCGACCGCCTCGCCCGCGAGGGCATGCGCTTTACCGACGCGTACGCGGCCTGCCCGGTCTGCTCGCCGACCCGCGCCAGCATCCTCACCGGCAAGTACCCAGCCACCATCGGCATCACCGACTGGATCGACGTACACGGACACATCCACCCAGCGCGTGGCCAGCTCGTCGATGTGCCGTATCTCAAGCAACTGCCGACGCAAGAGCACTCGCTGGCCCGCGCCCTCAACGAGGGCGGCTATCAGACGTGGCACGTAGGCAAGTGGCACTTGGGCGGCGACGGACACCTGCCCGAAGATCACGGTTTTGAGGTCAACATTGGCGGCGCGCACCAAGGCTCGCCGGGACAGGGCGGGTACTTCAGCCCTTGGACCATTCCCCCGCTCGCCGACGCCGATGTCCCCGAAGGCACGTACCTAACCGACTACCTGACCGACCAAGTGCTCGAATTAATCCGCCACAAGGACGAGCGGCCTTTCTTCCTGAATCTCTGGTACTACACCGTCCACACGCCGATCCAAGCCAAACCAGAAAAAATCGCCAAGTACGAAGCCAAAGCCCGCACCCTCGGCTTGGACCAAGTCGAAGCCTTTGCCGAGGGAGAGCACTTCCCCTGCGAGCACAAGAAGAACCAGCGCGTCAAACGGCGGCTCATCCAATCCGACCCGGTCTATGCGGCCATGATCGAGAGCCTCGACGAAAACTTGGGCCGCCTCTTCAACCTGCTCGACGCGCTCGGCGAAACCGAAAACACCGTCGTGTTTTTCACCTCGGATAACGGCGGCCTCGCCACCTCCGAACGCTCGCCGACCTGCAACGCGCCACTGGCCGAGGGCAAGGGCTGGATGTACGAGGGCGGCACCCGCGAACCCTTGCTGGTGCGCTGGCCCGGCCAAGTCGCAGCCGGCAGCACCTGTCCAGTCCCAGTGACCAGTCCCGACTTCTACCCGACGATCCTCGAACTGACCGGCTTAGACCCCATCCCCGCGCAGCACTGCGACGGAACCAGCATCGCGCCCTTGTTGCGCGGTGCCGAATCCATTGAGCGCGAAGCCATCTTCTGGCACTATCCGCACTACGGCAATCAGGGCGGCACTCCCGGCTCGTCCGTGCGCGCTGGCGACTACAAGCTGATCGAGTTTTTTGAAGATGGGCGGCTGGAACTGTACAATCTGCGCGACGACATCGGCGAAGAGCGCAACCTAGTCGAGCAGATGCCGCAAATTCGCGACCGGCTGCACGGTCTATTGCGCGAGTGGCGCGAAAAAGTGGAAGCCAAAATTCCCCAACCCAATCCCGATTGGCAGGGCTAACCAGCCCAATCCCGCGGCTTGAGAAACACCTCGTAGAGCCGCGCCTCCTCCGACTCTGCCGCTGGCTGCCAATCGTACGCCCAACTCACCAAGGGCGGCAGTGAGACCAAGACCGACTCAATGCGCCCCTTTGATTGCAGGCCGAAGAGCGTCCCCCGGTCGCAAACCAAGTTGAACTCCACGTAGCGGCCCCGGCGATAGAGCTGGAACTGCCGCTGCCGACGGCCGTACTCCCATCCCTTGCGCCGCTGTAAAATCGGCAGGTACGCAGCTATATACCCATCGCCGACGCTGCGGGCAAAGGCAAAGCAATGCTCAAAGCCCCCTTCGTTGAAATCGTCGAAGAACAGGCCGCCGATCCCCCTCGGTTCGTCGCGGTGCGGCAGAAAAAAGTACTCGTCGCACCACTGCTTGAATTTGGGGTAGAGTCCCTCGCCATAAGGATCACAAGCGGCTTTGGCCGTCCGATGCCAATGCACCGCATCCTCCTCAAAACCGTAATACGGCGTCAAATCGAACCCACCGCCAAACCACCATACAGATTCCTCGCCTTCTTTCTCCGCCGTGAAGAACCGCACGTTCAGGTGCGAAGTCGGCGCATAGGGGTTGTGCGGATGCACGATTGTCGAGACGCCCATCGCCTCAAATCCCCGTCCCACCAACTCGGGGCGACGCGCCGTAGCGGCCGGCGGCAACTCACTGCCTCGCACATGCGAAAAATTCACCCCGGCCCGCTCAATCACCGACCCCTCCAACACGCGCGTCCGGCCACCGCCCCCTTCTGGCCGCTCCCAGCTATCTTCGCGGAAAGTGCCCTCGTCCTCTGCTTCCAAGGCCGCGCAAATCGCATCTTGTAATCCGAGCAAATACGCTTTGACGGCCTCTTTGTCTATCTCTCCCACTTGTCCTCGTCTCTAATGGTTGTCAGGGTGATAAAGTATAGTCAAGTTATCGCATTGGGCGTGAGGAAGTACTAGACCAGCATCCTCATTTCTTGCCATCTAGCAAGAGCTTGACATAATGTATGCCGCTATGGAAGATAATTATATGGGTTGGGGCCGAATAACCGCAGAGAGCATTGGGTACGCTGTTCGCTGCGCTCCTAATCGGCCAACGGCGCGACATTGAACTAACAGGAGCATGACATGACCAAGACAGTGATTCTCGATACAAATGTGCTTTACGATATAGGATTGAATCGAGTCCGTATTGAGGACGTCAGGCGACCAGGAGAGCATCTCTGCTACTCCCCTATTTCAATAATTGAGTTGGTATCTAAGCTTAATGACAGGTCGTTTGCAGACCGGAAGGCAGCGGCTGGCGTCATCCTCAAGCACCGGATAGACGAATTCCCGGACCCTGAATCATATCTAACTGAGAAGATATTTGGCTATAAGTTGGCAGAACCTGCCCCCTCGTATTCTGACGCTGTCCGTGCCTTAGCTACAGCTCAGAGCCTTGAAGAGGTCCGGAGAGGCGTACCGGACTACGAGGCTGGTGTCCGACGGAGCTTGAATATACCGTTTGCAGCAACGTGGCGTGAAGGGGTCGAGCAAGCATGGGAGGATTCTCTCATCAAGCTAATGGAGATGGAGATTCCAGGATTTCAAACGTGGTACGCAGAGTATCAAAGGAGACGGAATCAAAAAAAATCGCTTCCTAAGCTGCGAGGCGAGAAGAAGGAGAAATTTCTCGCGTTAATGAGATCAAAAGAAGGGCCTGTCCCTATACTCCTCATTATCGCCTGTCAAGAAAGGGCCTTCCTCAAAGCGGACAGAAATGACCTTGGTGTACCCAGGAGTGAACTTGCCGCCGCTATTCCTAAGATAGAATGCTACATCCGTATGTACACGCACTACATGATTCGCCTGATGACTGAGGGGGTCTTGCCAAGGAAGAACGATAGTGGGGATATCGATTTCTTTCTTTATTCAACTGATGATGACCACATAGTGGCCACTAATGATAAAAAGTGGATTGACATTGCGGATGCCGCAGATTTCGCCCGAAGGATACGCGAAACAGGCTCAAGGACTCACAATCAAACCACTAAGAAGATCAGACGAGTGGACGACATTCTAACCATAGCCCAAATCGAAGCTCAGTTTGCTTCAGAATGGGTGCTTGTCGAAGCCCCACAGACCAACGACTCCTTAGAAGTGCAAAGCGGCAAAGTCCTCTGTCACAGCAAGGATCGGGAAGAGGTCTATCGCCAAGCTGTGGTACTGCGCCCTAAACAGTTCGCCATCTTGTATACGGGGGAGATACCTGAAGATACGGCGATCCTCCTATGAGTTTTTCCTTTGATCCACAGCAGAGATTGATCATTGTGCGGGCGAAGTTGTGGGGGCCGAGTGGCAGTGCTGTCCTCCGTGTAGCACTCGACACTGGAGCGACATATACAGTGATGAACACAGAGATACTGGTTGCCCTCGGTTACGATCCGTCATTAAAACCCGACCACGTCCCAATAACTACAGCCAGCGGAGTCAAACGTGTGCCCCGCGTCCTACTCGACAAGATCATGGTCTTGGGGCAGGAATCTGCCGAGTTTCCAGTGCTGGGGCATACCTTGCCACCGAGTGCCGGTATTGATGGTCTCCTCGGGCTTGACTTCTTTCGTGGATGGAGCTTGACCATTGACTTTCGTACAGGACAAGTGGTGCTAGCTTAACTCGGTCCCGTTCCAGCGGTTTATACTAGCAGCTATCTGTCTTCTCATATCATATCTTGCGCGTTTTTCACCCACTTTCTTTCCCATGTCCTCCCATCAATCCACTGCCCCCACGCCAACCCGCTACCGCGATCGCCAAACCGGGTCTATCGTCGTCGAACACGTCCCAGGGCAGTCCCTCCTCCACTGGTTCTACGGCACGAGCACAGGACATCTTGTCTTTCGCGCCGTCTTCAACCGACCCCTTTTCTCCCGCCTCTACGGCTGGTGGAAGCAACGCACTTGGACTCGGCGTCAAATCCGCCCTTTTGTCGAGCGCTACCGCATTGACCTCGACGAAATCGAACACCCCCTCAGCCACTATTCCAGCTTCAACGATTTCTTCATTCGCCGCCTCAAGCCCGGAGCCAGACCCTGCGACCCCGACCCCGAGCGCCTCTGTTGTCCCGCCGATGGCAAAGTCCTCGTCTATCCGCAGATCGCAGCCGAGGACGTGCTACCGGTCAAAAGCAACCAACTCTCGGCCCGCGAACTCCTAGCCGCAGCAATCGACCCCACCCCATACCACGGCGGTGCCGCCCTCGTCGTCCGCCTCGCTCCCTACGACTATCACCGCTTCCACTTCCCAGCCGACGGCCAAGTGGGTCAAACCCAGTGGATCGACGGCACCTACCACTCGGTCAACCCCATCGCCCTCGCCCGCGTACCCGACGTTTTCCACCGCAACCGGCGCTCCGTCTGCGAGCTATCGACGCCCACCTTCGGCAGGATCGCCTACATCGAGGTCGGTGCTATCAACGTCGCCAGCATCGTCCAGACGCACTCGATAGGGCCTTGCGAGCGCGGGCAAGAAAAGGGCTTTTTCCAATTCGGCGGCTCGACCGTCGTATTGCTCTTTGAGCCGGGGGCGATTGCCTTCGACAGCGACCTAGTCGCCGACTCTGAGACCGGCCTAGAGGTACACATCCCCACCGGGGCTGGCGTCGGCAGCCGCGCTTGACCCGCTCCGGCGACTTCGGCAAATTTTCCCGCTCTGCAACCCCTCACCTTTGGAGACCACTTATGTCCCTGCAAATGCGCGTAGGTCTAGGCCAGTTCAACGAACTCACTGACGAAAAGCTCGCCTTTATCAAGCAAATGGGCTGCGACGACTTTTTGATGAATACCCCCAAACTCCCCGGCGACAAACAGTGGGAATACGAGGACTTGGCCGCCCTCAAAAAGCGGGCCGACGACGCCGAGCTGCGGCTGATGGCGCTGGAAAACGTGCCCACATCGTTTTACGACCAGATCATGCTCGGCCAACCCGGCCGCGAAGAACAACTCCAGCACATGATCACCACCGTGCGCAACATGGGTAAGGCCGGCATCCCAATCCTCGGCTATCACTGGATTCCCAACAGCGTCTGGCGCACGCCCGAGCCGGCGACCTTGCGCGGCGGTGCTCGCGCCACCCGCTTTGCCCTCGCCGAGCACGACCCCGAAGAGCTGACCCACGGCCGCGTCTTCACCCACGAGGAGATGTGGGAAAACTACTGCTGGTACTTGGAGCGCATCCTGCCCATAGCCGAGGAAGCTGACGTGCGCCTAGCCCTGCACCCAGACGATCCGCCCACCGGCACGACCCTCGGCGGCATAGCGCGGATATGCAGTTCGTTCGACGACTTCAAGCGCAACATGGACACCTTTGACAGCCCGCATCACGGGCTCGACTTCTGCATGGGGTGCTGGTCGGAGATGGGCGGCCACGACAGCGTCATCCGCGCCGTCCGCCACTTCGGCGAGCAAAAGAAAATCATCTACATCCACTTCCGCGACGTCGTCGGGCCAGTGGAAGACTTCCACGAGACCTTCATCGACTGCGGCCAAGTCGATACCTTCGAGGTAGTACAGACGCTCAAGGCAGTCGGTTTCGACGGCTTTATGATCACCGACCACGTGCCCCATATTGTCGATGATTCGCCTTGGGGACACCGGGGACGCGCCCATTGCGTGGGCTTCATGCAGGCCCTCATCCAAGTGGTCAACAAGCTCGGCGCGTAACCCGTCGCCACGGTGACAATCCGAAAGCAGGTCGCCTTTTGCGTTGCTTTCTCATACTCCTGCTCGCCACCCGAGCTCTAGCCCAAGACGAACGTCCGCCCCTATCAATCCCCCAACCCGAACGCCAGCGCGTGACGCCGACACCAGGCGGCCCTCTGACCATCGTCCAAGTGAACTACCACAACGCGGTCAAGGAGCGCGACTACCTCTCGCAGGCCGTACAAGAGTTGGTGACGTTCACCCGCATATCGACCCAACTTGAAGTACCGCTGCACTCGCACGTTCTCACACTCGACGACCCGAAAATTGCGGACGCGCTGATGCTCTACATGACCGGCTTCGACTGCGTCATGCAGATAAGCGACACCGAAAAGAAGGGCCTCGCCCGCTACCTGCGTCGCGGTGGCCTGCTCTTTGCCGAGGACATCTTGCCCCTAGAGACTAATTTTCGCACATCCGCTGGTGTAGCCGGCACCCCCTTCGACCGGCAGTTCAAGGCCCTGCTCAAAGACCCGCAAGTCCTCGGCAGTAGGGGAGGCCACTGGCGCAAGCTGCCCAAGAATGATCCGCTCTACTCGGCCTATTTCGATTTCCCCGATGGGCCGCCCTTAAGCGGCACAAACCGGGGCAACGTCTTCGCCTTGGAAGCCATAGAGCTAAAGGGCCGAGTCGCCGTTATCTTCAGCGACCTCAACATTAGCTGGTTCTGGGGCAACTTCGACGCCGAAGGCCGCGAGCGCAGCTTGCAGTTCGGCACCAACCTCTTGATCTGCGCGCTGGCGCAAAAATACGCGGGCCAGCCTCTGCCTTTCAGGCGCTGAGATGAACACTGCTGCGGCGCACTCCGCCCAAGTTCGCGCCGACCTCCTGCTCCTGCTCACGGCCCTGATCTGGGGCTTTGCCTTCGTCGCCCAACGCGCCGGCATGGAGCATGTCGGCCCCTTCTTCTTCAATGGAGTGCGCTTCGCCCTCGGCAGCTTGCCGCTTTTGCCTTTTGTCCTGCGCACCACCACCACACCACTCTCATCCCGCCTCCGCCACGCCCTCCCAGGCGGCCTGCTCGCCGGGCTTTTTCTTTTCACCGCCGCGTCCCTGCAACAGGTCGGCATCGTCTATACTACAGCCGGCAAAGCCGGTTTTATCACCGGGCTATACGTAATTCTGGTGCCGATCCTCGGTCTCCTGCTGCGGCACCGCAGTCGCCGCAGCACTTGGACTGGCGCTCTGGTGGCGACCGGCGGACTGTACCTGCTGAGCGTGGAGCCGCCACTGGCCATTGCCCACGGCGACGCGCTCGTGCTCGTGAGCGCGTTCTTTTGGGCCGGGCACGTGCTGGTCATCGGCAGCCTTTCGCGTCAACTCGATTGGGCGATGCTGGCCTTTTTGCAATTCTTCGTCTGCTCGCTCCTCAGCACTGCCGTCGCCGTCGGTACCGAGCACATCGCCCTGCAACCACTCGTCGATGCGGCCGTACCCGTGTTTTACGGAGGCGTCATGTCAGTGGGCGTAGCCTATACGCTGCAGGTAGTGGCTCAGCGGCGAGCGGCCCCCGGCCACGCGGCCATCATCCTCAGTCTGGAGACGGTTTTCGCCGCGCTGGGGGGATGGCTTTTGCTAAGCGAGGAAATGCCCTTGCGCGGGCTGGCCGGGTGTGGGCTGATGTTCGTGGGGATGCTGATCTCGCAGGTGGGATTGGGGCGGCGGTCTAAAACATAAGCCCATTGCTCCCCGAAGAGAGCCGCTCTATACTATGCCGTTCAAGCGGACCCACGCTAAACTCCCCTCCCAGAGAAAGGACCAAAATGTCTGACAACGCAGCACTAACCAACCCATTTGCCCTCAGCACGGACGACGGCTACACCTGGCTCAAAGGCAACCTCCACTCGCACACGACCAACTCCGACGGCAAAGCTGCGCCCCAGGAGCGGCTCGACGGCTATGTCGGCCAAGGCTACGACTTCCTCTGCCTATCCGACCACCACAAAATCACCTTTACCGATACCGTGCAGGCCCCAAGCGACTTCGTGCTCGTCCAAGGGGCCGAACTGCACCCGGACAATCCCTTCGGCGGCCAGCGGCACCACTTCGTCTGTCTCAATTTCCACGAGGACATGAACGCCGAGAAGATGCCGCCCCAGCACGTCATCGACGAGGTCCGCCGCCAAGGCGGGGCTGTCTGGCTGGCCCATCCCCATTGGAGTTCGATCAACATCCTGCGCGACGCAGTGCCGCTTTCCGGATTCGCCGGCATTGAGGTCTTCAACACCACCTGCCGCTGCGCCGGACGCGGCGAGTCGAGCGTGCATTGGGACGACTGGATGGATCTAGAGAATCGCCTCTACCCCGCGCTAGCCAACGACGATTCGCACGCCCTCGAAGCCGACCAGCGCGACACTTATCAGGGCTGGACCTATGTCCGCGTCAAAGAGCGCACCGCCGACGCAGTCGTCGCCGCCCTAGTCGCAGGCGCGTCATACGGCAGCACCGGCCCCGCAATCCACGACATCCAACTCCGCCGCACCGACCGCGAAGGCGACGAGCGCACCCAGGTCGAAGCCACGGTGTCCTGCTCGTCGGCGCAGCGTATCGCCGCAGTGTCCGATTCTTTCGGCACCGAATACCACCAGCACGGTGCCCTCTTCGAGACCGCGACTTTTGCGCTCAGGGCCAACGCCCGCTGGGTGCGCTTCGAGATCATCGACGAACGAGGCCAAAAGGCCTGGTCCAATCCGTTTGATCTGACCGCACTCGAACGGACCTGATAGAGTCTATTTCTGCGTCGTGAAGAAAAATTGAGGAAAGAACTTAGGAGAAGGAGATGGTTGCCGAACAAGACCTCCAAGTCGGTTTGCTCTTGAAGAACCGGATTCTCACTGGAACAGGTCAATCCATACGCAAGATCATCCTGTATGGGTCGCGGGCGCAGGGAACTGCTCGCCCCGATAGTGATTTCGATGTGCTGGTAGTGGAAGCCGACCCGGTAGTTAAGCACGACGAGCGGCGGCGACTGCGGGCGTCCTTAGCGGGCGTACCCTATGCAGTGGATGTGTGGGTCATGGGAGAGGGAGAGTTCGAGGAAACCAAAAACGTCATCGGAGGCTTGGCCTTTCCGGCGCATAAGTACGGGGTGGTTTTACATGAGACAGCCTGAGCAATAGGTAAAGCTAAAAAGAAGCACTATTCATGATTGAGTCATTTGGAGATCCTGCAACAGAAGATTTATTTCATAGTAGAAGCGGTTTCATAACTTGATAGGGGGTTTTGTTTTTTCTTTTTTGCTTCTGCTCGTCTTCCTTCGGCCCTAGGAGTCCCCTTATGTCTCGCCATGCATCCGAATTGACCGACGCCCAATGGGCGCATATTGCGCCGT
>JAJDVZ010000047.1:0-42538 GCA_022825835.1 Candidatus Latescibacterota bacterium | reverse complement strand
CCATATATGCCGCCGGGCGCTTGGAGAGCCTGCGCATCAAGCACCAACTCAAGCATTTCGCGTTGCGATCACAACTCTATCTCAAGGCCCTCCGATGTGCCTTTGAGCAGCTACAAACCCTCAAAACTGCGTAACATCAGTAATTTAATTAAAGTGCGTATTGCGATTTCATGTCGCTAAAGAAATCCTCCGGCCCCAAAGAGTCAAGCGCGGCTCTGCACCAGCGGCGCATTGCCCTGCTCGGCCTCGGCGTGGAAAACCGCGCACTGGCCCGCTTTCTCCACGCGCGCCAGATTCCCTTTGCCGTGTGCGATGTTCGCGATCCGGCCACCCCAGTGGAGGGCGTGCAACAGTGGCGCATCGGCGAAGGCTATCTCGACGACCTGACCGACTTCGACCTGCTGTTCCGCACGCCGGGTCTGCCGACGCTGGACCCGCGCCTGTGTGCGGCGCGGCGTTGCGGCGTCGAAGTATCGAGTCAGACGCGCCTTTTTTTGCAACTGTGTCCGGCCCCAGTGCTCGGCATTACCGGCACCAAGGGCAAGGGCACTACGACTGCGCTGTTGCACGCCTTGCTGGCAACCGACCCGTCGGCACGGGTGTTTAGCGGCGGCAACATCGGTCGGCCGCCGCTTGAATTTATTGACGAGTTAGAGCCGACCGATCGGGTCGTCCTAGAGCTGTCTAGTTTCCAATTGCAAGACCTCGACCAAAGCCCGCATATCGCCGTGGTGCTTTCCGTCACCGAGGACCATCTCGACTATCACGCCGACCGCGCTGAGTACGTCGCTGCTAAAAAACCCATCTGCCGCTACCAAACATCCGACGATATCCTCGTCGTCAATCGGGACTGTCCCACGGCTCGGACCTTTGCTGAAGAGAGTCCAGCCGCCCATTGGGCCTTTAGCACAACCACTCCGAGCATTCCGGGCGCGTGGATTGCCGACGGCCAGTTGTGGGCCTGTTGCCCTGGGGCGCAACCAATCGCCGTTTGTCCGGTGGCCGACCTGTCTCTCCGGGGCCAACACAATTGGAGCAACGCCGCTGCTGCTGTCGCCGGTGCTTTGGCTTTTGGTGCGCCAGCGACCCATTTCGCCGAGGCTCTCCGAACCTTTGAAGGTCTTCCCCACCGCCTCGAATACGTCGCCGAGCGCGACGGCATTACCTATTACAACGACTCACTGGGCACGACCGTCGATGCTGCCTGTGCAGCCATCCGCGCCTTTGACGTGCCCCTGCTGCTGATTGCGGGTGGCGCTTCCAAAGGGGCCGATTTCAGCGCCTTGGGTACTGCGATTGCCGAGGCTAATGTCCGCGCCGTGCTGCTCATCGGCCAAGAGGCTCCGCGCATTGCCGCTGTCGTACAGCAAGCGGGCGCGGGCGAGATCGTTCAGTGCTGCCGCGACCTAGCGCAAGCCTTGGACACCGCTCGCCAACTGACGCAACCCGGCGACGTGGTGCTGCTTTCGCCGGCCTGTGCCAGCTTCGATCAGTTTGCCAGTTACGCCGAGCGCGGTGACCTATTTAAGCGGCTGGTCCGCACAACGAGCGTTGTATGAGCCGCTCGGTCTTCTTTACTTTGTGCTGTACGCTATTTGCAAGCCCACTTACCTGACTCACCAAGAGACGAAAATGTCCATAGCAATGACCCGCGAGCAAGAACGCGACTTTGCCGAGCAGGGCTTTATCGTCCTCGAACACTTTCTAACGTCTGAGGAACTGGCCCGGCTCTCGGCGGCCGCCGATGAAGTGGTCACACGCATTCAAAAGGAACAGGGCTTGGCGGCAGAGACGCATTTCCAAGTGCGCAACGCTCTGGCGCAGCACGACGCCTTTCTCGACTTAGTGGATCATCCGCGGATGCTGCCGCTGGTGGTCGATGCAATCGGCTGGAATATCCAGATCCGCACCACACATCTCGACTATCGCCCGCCGTACCCGCGCAACATGCAGCCCGGGGCTGTGGGCAGCGGACGGGGGGCCGACCAGGAGGCCGGTTATCGCAATGTCGTGTGGCATCCCGACTTGGCTAGTCCCGAGCTTTTTGCCGGGCCTTCGCTCGATGGGCGCTTGCCCTTTATGGAGATTAAGGTCTTCTACGTCCTCTTCGACATGACCGAATCCAATTGCGGCAATCTGTGGCTGGTGCCGGGTAGCTACAAGCGACGCCCCCAAGAGCTACGCGACATGAAGCATCAGGTGCCGGCGGAACAGACGCTGGAACTGCGGCTGCCGGCCGGCTCAGCCGTGCTGTGGCGCACGGCAACGTGGCATTGCGTTGGCCCCAATCAGTCGCCGCTGACGCGCAAGATCATGCACGTGGGCTACCACTACCGCTGGCTGCGCCCGACCGACTACATCCAGCAGGATCCGGCGCTACTAGCGCGCTGCTCGCCGATTCGCCAGCAACTTTTAGGCGCCCTGCCCAGCGGCGGAAATCCGCTGGGGAAAGACCCAGATGTTGCGCCGTCGTCCCAGTATTGGCTGACCAGAGACACCGCTGACGTGCCGCTGCGCGCTTGGGCCGAAGCGCGGGCGGGCGCAAAAACACCCTAACGAATGGAATAAGATTATGAGCGACCGACCCAATTTGTTGTTCATCATGCCCGATCAGATGCGCCACGACTTTCTCAGTTGTTATGGTGCCCCCCACATTTCCACGCCCAACATCGACCGGATTGCCGCCGAAGGCATCCGCTACGATCAAGCCTACAGCTTGCATCCGGTCTGCGTACCGGCGCGTTGTTCGCTGCTCACTGGACTCAACGCTTGGCGCAATCACGTGCTGACCAACGGCAACCACCTGCGACCGGACCACGCTGCGTGCGGCATCCGCACTTGGGCAGAGATGTTGACCGATCACGGCTACCTCACCTCGGCCATTGGCAAGATGCACTTCTACCCGTGGGAAGCCTCTTTTGGCTTCCAGCATCGCATCGCCTGCGAGGACAAGGTATGGGTCAACATCCAAGACGACTACTGGCACTATCTGCAACAGCGCGGCCACCGCAAGTACATGGGCAAGGAGCACGAAGGATACGACGAGCAGCGCGGCGCTTGCGTATCGCTTTTGCCCTGGGATTGCTACTGGGATTACTTCGTCGGCGAGGAGGCGGCGCGCTTCATCCGCGAGTACGACGACGAGCGGCCCTTTGCCTGCATGGTGGGTTTCCCCGGCCCGCACGACCCCTACGATCCCACGCCGGAATTTCTGGCCAAAGTAGATGTCGATAAAATTCCCGATCCCGCCCCCGGCGACCCCATCCACCGCGATGTCCGCGAGGGCATCCACCCCCGGCCTCGGCCGGGTGTGCCGATATGGACTCCAGAGACCGAAGGCCCCTACACCGAGGAGCAGAAGCGCACGGTGCGCGCCCATTATTCGGCTCTGATTTTGCAGATAGATCACGAGGTCGGCCAAATCCTCGCGGCCTTGGAGGAAAGCGGTCGCCTCGACAACACCATCGTCATCTTCGCCTCAGACCACGGCGACTTGGTCGGGGATCACGGCGTAAACGCCAAGGGCAACTTTTACGAGGGTAGCTGCCACGTGCCCATGCTGGTGCGCCAGCCGGGCGGTGATACAGGTGAGGTGCGCGACGATTTGGTTTGCCTGACGGACGTCACCGCCACCCTGCTAGCCGCGTCTGGTCACGGCGTGCCGGAGTACATGGACGCGAGGCCGCTTCCCGGCTTGGGTTTGGCCGGCGATGCGCCGCGCGACATGCTCATCGGTGGCTTGCAATCTGGCTGGATGGCCTACGACGGGCGACACAAGCTAGTGAAGTACGGCAACGGCGCAGCCGGGCTTTTTGATTTGCAGGAAGATCCCCAAGAACAGCACAATCTCGCCGAATCCGCATCGCACGCGGCTGAATACCGCCACTTGGACGCTGCGCTTTGGCGCGAGATCATGCGCTCCGTGCAGGCTTCGCACTCCTACAATTTAGTAGATGCCTCTGAAAGTGGCCCGCTGTGGGCCGACAAGGTGTTCGGTGCAGTGGGGTGGGAGCGGGTTTATCCGCACAGTTCGGTTAAGAGGAGATAGGTGCAGTCGCAGATGGACGATATGCGCTGAAACCACGACGCATCTACTCCAACGCCGTCGGCAGCAACGCCTGATTGTAACCAACGATCAGGCGCGTGCCGCAGCGGAACGCGGGTGCCCGGAGCTTGCCAGAACGCCCCAATAGAAGCTGAAGCAATTCTTCGTCTGGGGGTCGTTGCGCCACCAAGTCGAAGCGGAGGACGCGCTGCCCTTGGGCGACGAATAGTTCGGTCGCGTCTTCTAGGAGGGCGAGGGCCGCCGTGCCTGCGACCGGTTCTTTGGTCGCGCTCTGCACGATGCCGTCGGCAATGTTGTTTTGCACAAGAAACTCTTGTGCGCGCTTGCAACTCGTTCAGCCGGGGCGGTGGTAGCGCCATTCTAAGGCGTGGGCCATTGCTCAGGTTCCTTCAGATGTTGTAGTGTAGCCCGCACTCTTTGTGGTCGTCTGCGTCGTCGGTTTGTTCGTTGAACCAACGCCAGCGACCGTTGCGCTTGGGCTCGTCGGGCCGGATCGGGGTGGAGCAGATGATGCAGCCAAAGCTCGGGTAGCCTTGGCCGTAGAGCGGATGCACTGGCAAGTCGTTTGCCCGCGTAAACTCCATTAGCTCCTCTTCGCTCCAATCGACCAATGGATTGAGCTTGATTATTTTGCGCCGGGTGCCGTACTCGTCGATCAAGACCGCCTTCTTGGCCGTCTGCTGGCGATGCGCGGACTGGTCCCAGCGCTGCCCTGAAATCCAGCAGTCCGCGGTCTGCAGCAGTGCGTTGTTGGGCCATTCCTTCCGCACTTGGCAGCAGTGTTCCTGTTTTTCCTTGGAGTCGAAAAACAAGTACTCGCCGTGGCGCGCGACCATCCGCTCGACATCGCCGCGTTTGGGTTGGACGACCTCGAAGTGGCAGCCGTAGCGCGCTTTGACTTCCTCCATAAAGGCGTACGTCTCAGGGTGGAGCCGGTGGGTGTCGATGGTGGCAAAGCGCAAGTTCAGCCCCATCGCCGTCGCCATGTGGATCATCGCCACGCCGGTGTACTGGAAGCTGGTGTTGAGTATGGCCCGGCCGGGAAAGGTCTCGCTGGCCCAGCGCAAAAGATCCTCGGCCGGCATCTGCTCCAAGCCTAGGTCGCGGAGATAGTGCGCTAGCTGCTGATCGCGCTCTGCGCTGGACGAGGACACCAGCGTTTTTGGGTCTGCGGTCGTAGCGGTCATAGACTCTATAATGTAAGGATAAGAGCAGATTGGAAAAATAGATCGCCGAAGTCCGCATCGCGTGCAAGACTGGATGGCACGCCCGCGCCTAGTTTGCCCTTGCCATTGTTTCAATGCCAAGAGAGTTTTTCAAGGTTGAGTCAACCCATTTTGCGGGGCCATAAGGCATGAGCGTGCAAAAACTGCTAGAATCAGCCGACGCAACCGCGACCGCGCGGATTGCCGCTGTTCTCCCCGCTGAGGAGGAGGTGCTCATCCGCGCCTCGACGGATTTGTCCGCGGATGGGCGCTTTGGCCGCCAGTGGCTGGTCGCTACCGAGCATCGCGTCCTCGTCGTGCCCACTCAGGGCGAGATCGTCGATATCCCACTCGCCTCGCTGGCCGAGGTGCGCACCGACGCGCTCGTCGGCGGTGGCCAGTTGGAGATCGAGCGCGTGGATGCGCCGGCCTTGTCGCTGAGCTACACCAGCTCAGAGGCCGAAAAGATGTCCGAGGTGGCGCGGGGTTTGGAGCAGTTGCGCCAAGGCCAGCCCTTTGCCATCAATGGACTCTTGGACCGGACCCGCTGCGAGCGCTGCGACCGGCTCTTGCCGGAGAAAAACGGCATCTGTCCGGCGTGTATCAAAAAACTGGCGACCCTCAAGCGCATTGCCAGCTATCTCGGCCCGTACAAGCTCAAGGCAGGCGTCTTGGCCTTTGCCTCCATTGCCACCACGGTCGCGGAGTTGGCTCCACCGCTGATTACCAAGCGCATCGTCGATGAGGTGTTGGTGCCGGTGGAAGGCCAGGCCACGGGTTTTGACGAGCGCATCCATCTCTTGGGTCTGTTCGTCATGGCCTTGGTCGGCGTCCGCTTCTCGGCGTGGGTCGCCGAATGGGCCCACGGCTGGATTGCTACTTGGCTCGGCGCGCAACTCACCGCAGATATTCGCTCGAACCTCTATCGCCGGTTGGAGATGCTGTCCTTGCAGTTTTACGACAAGCGCAAGGTCGGCTCCCTCATCTCGCGGGCCACCCGCGACGCCGGCATGTTGCAGGACTTCCTCGTCGATGGTTTGCCCTATATCGTCATCAACGGCCTGATGGTTTTCGGCATCCTCGGGTTTTTGTTTTGGATGAGTTGGTCGTTGAGCCTGTACGTGTTGATACCCGTGCCGCTGACCATGGTGTGGGGGGTGATTTTTTGGAAGCGGTTGCGCGGGTTTTTCGTCAAATGGGGCCAAGTCTGGTCTGGCTTGACCGAGCGCACGGTGGAGACGCTTTCTGGCATCCGCGTGGTCAAGGCATTTGCCCAGGAGGATCGGGAAATAACGGCCTTTGCCAAGCCCAACGGCCGGCTGCGCGAAGTCGCCGAAAAGACCGCGGTAAATCGCGGCGTATTCTTCGCTACCATCACGTTCTTGACGGGTTTGGGGGTTTTGGTGGTCTGGCTGCTCGGCGGGCTGCAAGTCCTTGGCGGCAAGATGACCTTGGGCACGCTATTGGCCTTCTACTCGTATATGTGGCTGTTTTACGGCCCCTTGGAGTGGTTCGGCCAAGTCAATTCTTGGATGTCGCGGGCCTTTGCCGGGGCCGAGCGCATCTTCGAGGTCATCGACACCCAGCCCGAGGCATACGAGGATCCGACCGCCAAGCGGGTGCCGCGCATGAAAGGGGGCATTCGCTTCGAGGGCGTCACCTTTGGCTACGACAAGAGCAAGCCCGTGCTGAAGGATTTTGACTTGGACATCCAGCCGGGCGAAATGATCGGCTTGGTGGGCAAGTCTGGGGTCGGCAAGACGACGACCGTCAACCTCATTGCCCGGTTCTACGACATCGATTACGGGTCCATTGCGATCGACGGGATCGACATCCGCAAAATTCATCTGCGCGACTTGCGCTCGCAGATCGGCATTGTGCTGCAGGAGCCAGTGCTTTTTTCCGGCACCATTGCCGAGAACATCGGCTACGGTCGGCCCGGCTCTTCCTTTGCGGATATCATGGCGGCCGCGTGCGCAGCCAACGCCCACAACTTCATCATGGCCAAGCCCGATGGCTATGAAACCCAGGTCGGGGAGAAGGGGGCTGGGCTTTCGGGGGGAGAGCGCCAGCGCGTCTCCATTGCCCGCGCCATTCTCCACAATCCGCGCATCCTGATCCTCGACGAAGCCACGGCCTCGGTCGATGTGGAGACCGAGTTGCAGATTCAGGAGGCGATTCAGCGGCTCGTCGAGGGCCGCACCACCGTGGCCATTGCCCACCGGCTTTCGACGTTGCGCAATGCCGACCGGCTGATGGTCCTCGACGACGGCCGCATCGTCGAGCAGGGGACGCACGCAGAGCTTATGGCGAAGCAGGGGACCTTTTACGAGTTGGTCAATTTGCAAAGAGAAGTGGCCGAGATCATCGCCATTCGGGAATAGACCGTCTATGTCCACCTTTTTGGAAAACCTGCCGCAGGCCGTCGAAGCCAAAGTCGAATCGCGCAAGGGCCGCGAGGAGCCAGTCTTGATCCAGGTTGCCACGGATATGGCTGACGAAGACCGCTTTGAGCAGCGTTGGCTGGTGGTAACGGCGAAGCGCCTGATGGTCCTCGATCCCAACGGCGCGAGCGGCGACGTGGAGTTTTCGCTGCAAGCGGTCAAGTCCGCCCGCATTGAGGCGCTCGTCGGTGGCGGACGCTTAGAAGTGGAGCGCGAAGAAGGCGCACCGACGCATCTGTATTACTCCAATTCACTGGCGTCCAAATTCGCCGAGGTCGCCGAGGGCATCGAACAGCTCAAAAAGGGCCAAGACCTCAACCTGCCCCACGAGCTGGACCGCACGCACTGCGAACAATGCGGGTGCCGCCTGCCCGAAATAGGCGGAATATGCCCGGTCTGCATTGCCAAGTTCGATACCTTTAAGCGCCTGATCGGCTACATGCTGCCCTATCGGGTCCAGCTAGCCTTGTTGCTGGGCCTGACCGTGTTGTCTTCGCTGTTGGAGTTGGCTCCGCCCTATATCGTTAAGCATCTCATCGACGATGTGCTAGTTCCTGGCACGGAAGCGAACCTGCTCTACTGGCTGGTCGGCGGCCTCTTCGTCATCGGCGTCGTCGAGTGGTGCGTCGGCGTGGTGCGCCGCTGGCTCAACGTCCGGGTCGGCTTTCGCGCTATCGAGCACTTGCGCACGGATTTGTTCAAGGCGCTTCAGTATTTGCCGTTGCGCTTTTACGACAAGCGCAAGGTCGGCGCGTTGATCTCGCGCATGAACAACGACTCGGAGATGGTCGAAGACTATCTGCTCTTTGACATGCCCTATATCGTCTCCAATGCCGCGATGATCGTCGGCATCTTGGGGCTGCTGTTCTACATGAACTGGGAGCTGACCCTGTACGTGCTGGCCCCAGTGCCGCCGATTATCATTGGCTCAAGCCTGATCTGGAATCGCCTACAGCGCTTCTGGGGCCGTTGGTCGGTGCGCTGGTCGCGGCTTACTACGCATCTCAATGAGTCGATCTCCGGCATCCGCGTGGTCAAGGCTTTTGCGCAAGAGCACCGCGAGTCCGAGCGCTTTGATCAGCGCAACCACGCCCTGCGCCAAATTAGCGTCAGCGCCGAGCGCTCGTGGTTGGTCTTCTTTATGGTGACCAACTTCTTTATGAGCTTTGGCGGATTCTTCGTGTGGTATTTCGGCGGTCAGCAGATCGTTGGGGGGGACTTGTCGCTGGGGGAGCTGATGGCCTTTATCGCCTATCTGTGGATGCTCTACCACCCGCTCAAGTGGTTTGGCGATTTCTACAGCTTCATGGTGCGGGCCTTTGCCGGGGCCGAGCGCATCTTTGAAATCGTCGATGCGCCCTCCGAGCCGTTTGACCATCCCGGTGCCGAGCGCATTCCCGCGCTCAAGGGCCAAGTCGCCTTTGAAGGCGCGGCCTTTGGCTACGACCCGGGCAAGATCGTCCTGCGCGACCTCGACTTGGTGGTGCAGCCGGGCGAGATGATCGGTCTGGTCGGCAAGTCCGGGACGGGCAAGAGCACGCTGATCAACCTCATCACGCGCTTTTACGATGTCTCGCACGGCCGCCTCGCCATCGACGGGATCGATATCCGCAAAATCAGCCTACGCGACCTGCGCTCGCAGATCGGCATGGTGGCCCAGCAGTCGTTTTTGTTCAACGGCACGATTGCCGAAAACATCGCCTACGGCAAGCCCGGTGCCACGTTCGACGAGATTCTGCGCGCGGCCCGCGCGGCCAACGCCCACGAGTTCATCGTCGAGAAGCCCGACGGGTACGACATGGTCGTCGGGGAGCAGGGCGACAAGCTCGCCGGCGGCGAGAAGCAGCGCATTTCCATTGCGCGAGCCATTCTCCACGACCCGAGGATTTTGATCTTGGACGAGGCTACTTCGTCGCTCGATACGCCGACTGAGAAAAAGATCCAGGAGGCGATTCAGCGGCTGGTCAAAGGCCGCACGACCTTTGCCATTGCTCACCGGCTCTCGACCTTGCGTAGCGCCGATCGCCTCGTGGTGCTCGACGGGGGCAAAATAGCCGAAATTGGCACGCACGAGGAACTGATGGCGCACGAGGGCATTTTCTACAATCTGGTGAAGACCCAACGCGAGACATCGGCAGTCATGGCCACTAGCGGATGAGCACAAAGGACCACAAAATAGCAATATGTAGGGGCAACTCTTGTAGTTGCCCTCGCTCCTAGAAGCAGAGGACATACCATGAGCAATAGCCGACTAGCGATCACCCCGATTACCGTGACTCACCCCGAGCACGTCGAAATTGACAAGCTGCGCCTCTTTCGCGAGCCGGCTTGGATCTTGCGCTTGACCATCGATGGCGACCGCTCGTACCTGAAGGTGAAGGTAGTTCGCGCCGCGCCGCTGTCGCATCCGACTCGCTATATCTGCCTCCTCGACGCCAAAGACGAGGAGATCTGTATGATCGACGATCTCACGCAACTCGACTTAGAGGCGCGCACCTTGATTGAAGAAGAGCTAGACCGCCGCTATTTGACGGCGGCGATTCAGCGGGTCCATGCGGTGCGCAACGAATACGGCACCTCTTATTGGGACGTGCAGACCGACCGCGGGCCGCGCGAGTTCGTCGTCCAGAACGTTGCGGAAAACGCCCAATGGCTCGGCGACCACCGGCTGCTGATCACCGATGTCGATGGCAACCGCTTTGAAATTCCGCGCCTCGACGAACTGGATAAGAAAAGTTTGGCCGCGGTTGAACAGGTCGTCTGAGTAGCGCTCGCCGTTGCAGTATGCCGACCAGCCCCTTTGCGGGGCTGGTTTTTTTGCCCAGTACAAAACAAGTTGGCCTTGCCGAAGGAGATGAAGGAGCGGTGCAAGCCCGCCTTGGCCCAAGGCGACTTGCTCATTTCCCTCCCATCCATTGTCTAGAGCAGAAGGTCCTTTTTAGACCAGTGCGCCTTGCCCTAGCTTGGGCAATCACCCTCTAACCGATTGAGGATACCGTGAAAAAGGTACGTCGCCCTGTCGATCTATACCGAGTCGAGGGGAATCCCATGTTGTTCGCCTGTGGGGAGACTATTATGGCCGCGCTTCAATACTACAGCCCTCAACTCGCCGACGAACGAGCATACTACGGGGCCTTGATGGGCTGGTCGTTCTTTTTTGACGCCGAGGAGAGAATGCCGGTTGGCCTGCCCGCCGACGAGCTGCTCCACCGCAACTTGTACTATCTCTACGGAATTGAACGCCGCGAGATGCGCCGCAACAATTTTGCCGACTTGTGGCAGGCCATTGAGGAGTCGATTGCCGCCGACCGGGTGCTGCTCGCTTGGGTGGATGCCCGCGATGTGAGCGATGCGGCCTTTCAATACAATCGGACACCCGGTGCGAGCGAGGCCATGCTCATCTATGGGTACGATCGAAGGGAGGATGTGTTGGCGATTTTGGTTAATCCGCAGGGCTTTGCGGGGCAGGTACCGCTCTCTCGTCTGCCCGAGATGTTGCCCGAACTGGTGATGTACGACTACGCAGTGCCCGAGGGGCTCGACCCTTATCCGGTTGAAAAAATGGAGCAGGTCCTCTTAGAGGATGTGCGGGAGATGCTCGCGGGCAACAAGGTTGGTCGGGTAGAGACGGGCCTGCCGGCCGCGCAGCGCTTTGTCGAGGAGATGGAGCGTCAGATTGAGCGGGACGCAGAGAGTATGAGCGTTTGGATGCGGGAGGTGTTTTGTCAGCTAGCTCTATTAGGTCCGCAGCGCCAGCGGCTGGACGACAATTTGCGGCGGCTGGCGGCGGCAACTGGCTTGGGTGCCCTGTCGGCTGCGGCCGATACTTTCGGGGACATAGGCCGGCGTTGGGAGAAGACGTGCGATTTGTTCTTCAAGGGGGCGAACAACGACCCGGCGGCTATGCTGAAGCGCATCCGCAAGTGCGTGCAGGGCCTGCTGAGCCTAGAGGAGGCGCAGGCCCGGTTTTTGTTGCAGTGGTTGTCGTAGGGGCGGTTCGCGAACCGCCCCTACTTTGCTTGGAACTGTGATAGGCAATCGTTAGTTTGCTTCTAGGGCTGGAACAAAAACCTTTACCCCAACAAAGGAACCGCCATGGAAGCTCCCCAAGCAGAAATGAGCGTCGTCGGCCGCATATTGCGCGTCTTCTACGCTCCATCCGAGACCTTTGAGGCCGTAGCTGAGCAGCGCAGTGCGGCCGACTGGCTGCTGCCGACCATTATAGTCGCGTTGGCGATTTTCTTCTCCACGTATTTAACCTCGCCGATCTACGTGGCCGAGGCGATGGAGCAGATACAGGAACAAGCGCCCGCGGAACAGGGCGGTGAAATGGAGAACACGGCCACCGCCATACGGATCAGCGGACTAATTGCCGCGCCGGTTATGACGTTTGTCATGCTCTTTATTGGCGCTGCGATTTACCTTTTAGTAGGCAAATTACTCGGCGGTTTGCTCGGCTATGGCCATTGCTTGGCCCTCGTCGCGTACACGTCGCTGATTGCCATTCTCCAGCACCTTGTCAAGACGCCGCTGGTCTTGGCCAATGAGACGATGAATGTGCAAATAGGATTGGGAATGTTCCTCTCCGAGGAGGCCCAAAAAAGTTTCGGGGGCGCTTTATTGAGCCTCATTGATCCCTTTATCGTCTGGATGATCGTCATCGCTGGCCTCGGGTTGTCTATCGTCGGGCAAATTGAGCGCAGCCGAGCTTATGCAGGCGTTGCGGCTGTCACGCTGATCTTCCTCGCCATCGGCGCGTTCTTCAGCACCCTCAGTCCCGGAGGTTGAGGTGGCAACCAACAAACGCGGTCTGCTAAAGGTCTTCGTCTTCTTGCTCTTGGTCGGCTCGGTCGGGGCTGCGGTCTATTTCAACTTGCGGCAGGAAAAGGCCGAAGAGACCTATCCCACGGCGCTCGTTGAGCGGGGTGCGGTCGTCGATAAGCTAGCCGAAACGGGCCGCATTGAGCTGGTGCGAACCGTGGAGGTCAAATCGACGATTGCCGGCGAAATCCGCGATTTGCCTATTGAGGCTGGCGCGTGGGTGGAGACGGGCGAGCTGATGGCCGTCATCGAGCCAGACCCCAATCAATCGCTGCAATTGTATCAGAAGCGCTCGAGCGTGGAGCAGGGCAAAATTGACCTAGCGGAGCAGGAGCGGAACTTTGAGCGTCAGAAAGCCCTGTTCGACAGCAAGATGATACCGGCCAAGCAGTTTGAGGAAGCCGAGGTGCGCCTGACGCGCGCGCGCACTAGTCTGCGCTTAGCCCAGCTCGAACTCGAAATGCTTGAAACCAAGGCCAACTTGCAGCGCACCCAACTCTCAGAAGACCAAGTCTCGCTCGACGAGGTGCGCGTTCTCGCCCCAATCGACGGCATTGTCATCCGCCGCAACGTGGAAATCGGCGAGGTGGTGTCCTCTGGGCTGTCGTCGTATTCGGGCGGGACGATGCTCTTTGAGATCGGCGACCCCAGCCAACTGATTGTGCGCGGCGACATCGCGGAAATCGACATTGGCCGAGTGGAGATCGACCAAGACGTGGACATTATTGTGGATGCGTATCCCGACACCACGTATGGCGGCCGGGTGCGCTGGATTGCGCCGGTGGGCCAGCAGAAGCAGGGCAGCACCATCGTCACCTTTGACACGGAGATCGAGATTACCGACCACGCGCCGCGCCTGCGTCAGGGCATGTCCTGCGACATTGACATTCTCTTTGCGCGGCGCGACAGTGCGGTGTACCTGCCGGTCGAACGGGCGCTGGAGGTTTTTGACGACGAGGACGGAGAGGACGAACGCGGCGAGAGCACGCGCGGCCGCTTCGTCGCGTATGTCGCTCAGTCGCCGGATTCGCTAGCCACCCCTCCAGACAGCACGCACTCGGACAGCACGCGTCCAGACAGCGTGCTGCAACTGCCGCTGAATGCTTTCGCCGAGGTGGAGTTGGCCATCGGCATTGAAACCTCGACGCGCCTTGAAATTCTCTCCGGCCTCACCAGCGGCGACCGCGTTGCCGAAGATCCCGCTAGCATTCGCAGCAAACTGGAGCAAAAGGACGAGGAGGAGGATGAGGGGGAGGATGAGGAACGATGATGACCGTTCTCGCGTATCCTCTCGTCGTCGAGTGGTCGGAAGAAGATCAAGTCTTTATTGGTTCGTGTCCGGGAATTACAGGGCCTTGTTGCCACGGATCAGACCGCAGAAATGTACTCCGTCAGCTAGTTCTAATTGTGAGTGATTGGCTGGAAGATGAGGAGCAGTAGAAACTGATCGCGCAGGCGTCTGAGGTGCGGGTCAAGGCCGAAAAAGGAGCCATTGAGGTGAGTATTGCGAATTTGGAGTTCTTCTAAATCCATTGCTATCATATAGTTGTGTTCATTCTCAAAATTTAGTCAATGGGCTCTGAATAAATTTAGTCAACGCTTTAATTGCTGCGCCTTCAACCCGAAAGACGAAAAACGCCAATGACCCTGCTCGAACCCCTCTTCGCCGGCTTGGGTCAGCTCCGGGCGCACAAGCTGCGCTCGCTGTTGACGCTGTTGGGCATTGTTATTGGCGTGGCGGCCATTATTGCGGTGGTGTCGCTTGGGGAGGGATTGCGCCGCGAGGTGATCTCGCAGTTCGTCTTCAGCGGTGGGGCGGGCATGATCGAGGTGGAGCCGCCGCGCCAGTGGGTGCGCAAGGATGGCCGCTGGGTGCGCCGCCCTTGGCAGGAGTACCTGACTGAGGCCGACATGGTGGCCATGCAGCGGGAAATCGACGGGCTACACGCGCTCGTGCCTAGCGTCGAGGGCAGTGCTGCACTACAGCGCGGCAAGACCACTGTGGATGCGAGTTATACGGGCACATCCGCTGAGTTCAACGAAGGCTTCAACTGGCCCGTGCTCGGCGGTCGGCCCCTGAACGCGGACGACTTGCGCCTCGCCCGCAAGGTCTGCTTGCTCGGCGGTGATGTGTACGAAGACCTCTTTCACAAGACCGACCCGCTGGGCAAGGAGCTCCTGCTCAACGGCGACCGCTACGAAGTGATTGGCGTGCTCGACGAGCGCGTCCGCTTTGGCCGCAGTGAGGGCAATATCGTGCTGGTCCCGTACACTACGGCCCAAAAGCGGTTGCGCGGCGAGGATCATTTCTCGGGGCTCACGCTCTTCGTCGAGGATTTGGATGCGGTTGAGCGGGTTGTCGCTGCGGTGCGCCGCGTCCTCCGGAGGCACCACGAGCACGGCGACGACTTCAGGATCGAGACTAGCCAAGGAGAGATAGACGACGCCAATGAGTTTTTCCGCGTCTTGCAACAAGTGGGCGGTGGGATTGCGGGGATTTCGCTGTTGGTGGGGGGCATTGGCATTATGAACATCTTGCTGGTGTCGGTGGCCGAGCGCACCCGCGAGATTGGCATCCGCAAGGCCCTCGGGGCCAAGCCGCGCCACATCCTCGGCCAGTTCCTCGCCGAGTCCATAGTCTTGAGCATGGTCGGCGGCCTGTTGGGCATCCTCACTGGCTTGGGCTTGGGCCTAGGGGCGGCCTTTGTCATTCAGCAGCTCGCGCCCGGCGCGCCTTTTACCAGCATTGTCTCGGCTGAGTCCGTGCTCTGGGCCGTCGGCTTTTCATCGGCGGTCGGCATTTTCTTCGGCGTCTATCCCGCCTTTCGCGCGGCCCGGCTCGACCCGGTAGAAGCGCTGCGTCGCACGTGATCTTCCTCGAAGCCATCCGCATTGCCCTCGGGCAAATATGGGTCAACAAGCTGCGCACGGCGCTGACTTTGCTGGGCATGATGATTGGGGTCGGCGCGGTCGTCGGCATTGTGTCCATTGGCGAGGGGATGCGGCAGTTTGTCATTGACGAGTTCGGCAAGTTAGGCGGAGCGCAGTTCGTGATGATTACGCCGCAATACATGCAGCTCAAAGACGGCCGCTGGGTCCCCAACCCCCGCTCTAAGCCCTTGACTATGGACGACCTGTCCGTGGTTGAGCAATCCTCCGACCGCTTGGCCGCGGTCCTGCCCTCTATGACGCATGGAGCCAATCTGCGCTATCGCAAGGCCAGCTACCAGAGCAGGGCGGCCGGCACCTTGCCCGAGTTCGCCGAGGTGTACAACTGGGAAGTCGCCGAGGGCCGCTTCCTGATCAACGCCGACTTGGACAAGCTGCGCCGGGTCTGCGTGATTGGGCAAGAGGTGCGCGAGGAGTTGTTTGGCTTGGCTCCCTTCTTGGGCCGCGAGCTCAAGCTCAACGGCCAGCGCTTTACGGTAGTGGGCCTTATGGAGGATCGCCAGACCTTTGGCGAGGACTGGGGCGATCAAGTGCTGGTGCCGGTGACGACAGCCCAGCGACGCCTCGCCGGCAACAAGTACATCCAAGCCATGGTAGCCCACGCCAAGGAGCAAGAAGACGTGCCCGACATTACTGTTGCCATTGAAAAGGCGCTCAAAAAGCGCCACGGCCCAGAGGCGAGCTATCAGATCGTCAGCGGCCGCAGCATTCTAGAGCAGGTCGAGCAGATCATTTTGCTATTGAAGTTGGTCGTGGGGGGGATTGCGGGGATTTCGCTGTTGGTCGGCGGCATTGGCATTATGAACATTTTGCTGGTATCGGTAGCCGAGCGCACCCGCGAGATTGGCATTCGCAAGGCTCTCGGTGCCAAGCCAGTGACGCTGCTGTGGCAATTCGTGATCGAGGCGATGGCGCTGAGCTTGACGGGGGGCGCGCTCGGGGTGGCTGCGGGCTATGGGTTGGGCGAGGGCATTGCGCGCGTCATTTCCCATTACAGCGAGTTAGAGTTTCCCAGCATTGTCTCGCCGGAGGCCACGCTGTTCGTGCTGGCCTTGTCTATTGCGATTGGTCTTTTCTTTGGCATCTATCCGGCGGCCCGCGCGGCCCGGCTCGACCCGGTGGATGCGTTGCGCTCGGAGTGATCTCGTGCTGATCGAACTGAATGGCATTAGCAAGGTATATGTGCGCGGCACTGAGGAAGTACACGCCCTGCGCTCGGTGGATTTGGCGATTGAGGACAACGAATACGTCTCGCTGATGGGGCCTTCTGGCTCGGGCAAATCCACGTTGATGAACATCCTCGGTTGCTTGGATTCGCCCACGGATGGGACGTATCGCTTGAACGGCACGGATGTGTCGGGCATGAATGCCAACGAGTTGGCCGAAGTGCGCAACAGCCGCATTGGCTTCATCTTCCAGACCTTCAACTTGCTGCCGCGCGCGTCGGCCCTGCAAAACGTCGAGCTGCCGCTGATTTACAACGGCCAGCGCCGCAAGGTGCGCCGTGAACGGGCGATTCAGGCGCTGGAGCGGGTTGGCTTGGCCGACCGCATGACGCACCGCCCGACCGAGCTGTCTGGCGGCCAATGTCAGCGGGTGGCCATTGCCCGCGCCTTAGCCAACGGGCCTTCGCTACTGCTGGCCGACGAGCCGACCGGCAACCTCGACTCCAGCACCGGCGAGGAGATCATGCTTCTCTTCGACGCCCTGCACGAAGAGGGCAATACCGTGCTGTTGGTGACCCACGATCCGGTTATTGCCCTACAGGCCGAGCGGATGATCCGCATCCACGACGGTCGCATTGCTTCTGACGAGCAGTTGGCGTAGTTGCGTTTTGTATCCGCAGATGGACGCAGATGGACGCAGAATAGTAGAAACAAAACGATCCGCTTCTCGAATCATTCAAGTCATTCAGGATTACTATGGCATGGGTCGATGCCCGTGAAATTGACACACTTTCCGTGTTTCCACTATTCTTGTGTGATAAAAATAATCGCGGACCGTCCTTGGTCTTTTGGCACCTATATTCTGCGGATACTGGAGGCCCAGTATGAAGAACATCACCATCACCATCACTCTACCTGAGGATGTTGCCCAGTGGCTGCAGGTCAAGGCCGCCGAAAACGAGCGCAGTGTCTCCGAATGGCTGGCCGAACTGCTAGAAAGTATGCAGCGTCAGGAAGATGAGTACGAGGTTGCAATGAAACGCTTTTTGACGCGGAAACCCCGAAAAATCGAGTGGATCGACGGGCGCAAGCCGACGCGGGAGGAACTGTATGACCGGCCCGGTCTTCGTTGATACCATGGAACGGGCGCATGATGGTATGCGGCGTATCTAGCACTGTGTGTGAGGAAATCTGATGAACCGGCACGAGCGCGAGACGGACGCCCGCATCGCGATCGACAAATTGCTACAGCAGTCGGGTTGGAATCCGACCGACAAGTCGATGGTCGGGACCGAGGTCCCGGTCACGAGTTCGCAGTCTGCCGTCGGACTCGTTGACCGCTCGCAGGCGCGTGCCTTCCAGATACATGCTCCGGTTTATGACCTTCTGGCGGTTGCTGGCAACTTCGGCCCGGACCGTGCCGTTGGACTTGGCTCTGAGGAACTCGGGTGGATGCCGGTACCCGGCCATGTCCGGCTTACCCGAGACCACTTCGTGGCCCACGTCGAGGGACATTCAATGGAGCCCACTATTCCCGACGGCTCCTACTGCCTCTTTCGGGCGGAACGCGGCGGGACTAGGGAGGGCAAGCTGGTCCTCGTCTGGCACCGAGGCTGTACCGACCCCGCGCTCGGCGGCGAGTTCTCCGTCAAAAAGTACACCAGCACGAAGACAGAGGTGCCGGACGACGGCAGTTGGAGTCATCGCGAGATCCGACTACAGCCACTCAATCCCGATCCGGCTTACAGCGACCTCGTCTTTGACCCCAGCGCCGAGGGCGACCTGCGCGTCGTCGGCGAGTTCGTCTGCGTGCTTGAAGCAGCCGAAGAAGGCGAGCCTACATCCGGTCGCGCCGACTATGTCCTCTACGACCAACGTGGTCGGCCACTCGCCGTGATTGAAGCCAAGAGGAACGCCATCAACCCATATACCGCCAAGCAGCAGGCGCTGCCCTATGCCAAGGCGCTCGGCGCACCGTTTATTTTTTTGGCTAACGGTGAACTGACCTACTTCTGGGACTACCAAAACGACGACGCTCGACAAATCGCTGGCTTCTTCTCTCGACGCGACTTGGAACGCATGGTGCAGATGCGCGACAGCCGCCAAGTGCTGGCAACCGTGGAAATTCCCGAGCATTACATCCGCCAAGGCGAGACGCGCACCGTGCGGCCGTATCAGGCCGAGGCGATGCAGGCGCTCGACCATGCGCTGGAACTGGGTAAGCGACGTTTCCTAATTGAGTTACCGACCGGGACGGGTAAGACCGATCTTATCTGTCTATATCTCAAGCGCCTCTTCCAAGCCGGCTGGGCTGAGCGCGTGCTCTTCTTAGTGGACCGAGAGCAACTCGCGAAGCAGGCGCTGGAAGCGATCCAAGATATCCTCTCCGTTTATTCGAGCTATTGGCTGCGACCCGGTATGGCGCGTCAGGAGCAGCAAGTCACAGTGGCTCTCCTTCAGACTATGATCGGCCGCATCGACGAATACACCGCCGGGTACTTCGACATCGTCATCGCCGACGAGTGCCACCGTTCCATTTACGGTGCGTGGCAGGGTGCGCTCACCCGCTTCGACGCCCTCCACATTGGTCTCACGGCTACCCCGGCTGGCTATATCGAGCGAAATACCTACGACTTCTATAAATGCGAGCTGGGCAAACCCGACTTTACCTATTCAATAAAGGATGCCTTCCGCGACAAGTATCTGGTGCCTTATCGCTTCGCTACAGGTATCACCGAGATCCTCGCTGAGGGTGCCGAAGTTGACGACGAGCACTACGATCCCGTCGAGTTTGAGCGCCGCTGGACTAATGAGCAGTCAAATCGGCTTATGACGGAAGAGTTCGACCACCTTGCTTGGGAGAGCTACCACGAACTCGCTCCGGGCCAGGACTTAGGTCCCGGTAAGTCAATCGTCTTTGCCATCACGAAGCACCACGCGGCACGACTGACGCAGTATCTGAACGAGCTACACCCCGAACACAAGGGGCGCTACGCCGAGGTTATCACTTCTGACGTGGCTGATTCAGGCGCTTTGATTCGGAAGTTTAAGACCGAGACCTACCCCATGATCGCGGTGAGCGTCGGTATGCTTGACACGGGCTTCGACTGTCGAGAGGTGCTGCATTTGGTGCTCTGTCGGCGGGTGCGCAGCCCCATCCTCTACCAGCAGATGCGGGGTCGTGGTACGCGCACCGCACCCCATATCCAGAAGCAGAAATTCGTCATCTACGATTTCTTCAGGAATTACCAGTACTTCGGCGACAGCGACACAGATGTCTTCACCGATACGACAGGCGATCACACGCCAAGCGATAGCCCGACTCCGCCGACACGGGAACTTGTCGAATTAGGTCTCGAAGACGAGTGGCTCGAAGCGGTCTCCTACGTCGAGGTCGGCCCCGAGGGCGAGCGCATCGACAAGGCGGAATACGTCACCCACTGGGAAGAAACGATTCGCACCCAAGCAGTCGATGATCCGCTCCTGCGGAAGGTGCGCGACGATGAGCCACTCAAACCGGGAGAAGAGGAAGAACTTGCTCGTCGCCTGAATCGGCCCGACCACTACTTCAATGAGGACAACCTGCGCCGTGCCTACCGCGACCCGGGCGGCAATCTCGTCGATTTCATCCGCGCTGCGCTCGGACGGCTGCGTATCAAGAGTCGCGAGGAGAAACTTGAGGAATCCTTCCGGGCTTGGCTCGTGTCTCGCTCGCTCACCCCGCAGCAGGCCGAGTACCTCTCCCTGATTAAGAATCGCGGCATCGCCACCGGCCGCGTGCGTATTGAGGACCTCTTCGAGCCGCCGCTTTCAATTCTCGATGTCGTCGGCAAGGGGGTCGAACTGTTCGGTGAAGAGGGGCTCAGGCAGGTGGTTGAACGGCTCAACGAAGACGTTTTTAACGCCGCGAGTTGACGGAGGAACGCGATGGACCAGGGACTGCGCCGTAAGTTCGACCGGATAACCGACATCCTCTGGGCTGGAGGGGTCACGAACCCCATCACCTATATCGAGCAGATCTCCTATCTCATCTATCTGAAGCTCCTCGACGAGGAGGAATCGACCCGCGAGCTCCAAGGTCGGCTCGGTGCTGGGGACGGTGTGCGGCTCTTCCCTGCCCAAGCCGAGCGCTTCCGCTGGTCCAAGTGGCGTTTCAAAAGCGGCAATGAACTGCGCGACTTTGTTCGCGACGAGGTCTTTCCGTACATGGCGTCGCTGGTCAAGGACGAGCCGCAGGTGGCCGATTACTTTCGCAACGCCGTGCTTGAGATCGTCGATCCAAACGTGCTCAAGCAGGTGGTTGACGAACTCGACTCAATCGACTTCCGCCAACTCGGCCCGGACATCAAGGGCGACATCTTTGAATATCTGCTCACCCATCTCGGCCAGTCGGCGTTGAACGGCCAGTTTCGGACGCCGCGCCAGATCCGCGCCTTTATGGTCGAGATGGTCGATCCCGATCTCGGCGACACTGTGTACGACCCTGCTTGTGGAACGGCGGGGTTTCTCATCGACGTGGTAGATCACATCCTCGCCCGCTACAGCGAGGAGCCCGAGGAGGTGCCGATTTACGGCGAGGTCTGGCTCGAAAAGCGCGGGCAGACACTCGATAAGGCCAAGGAGGAGATCCCGAAACTCCAGACGTACAAGAAGGGTCCCGGCGAGAAGATTCCCGACTGGAACTTGCTTGAAGCCTCGATCTACGGCACCGATGTATCGCGCCAGATGATGCGGATCTCCATGATGAACCTCGTCCTCCACGGCATCCGCCGCGCGCGCCTCAAGCTCGGCAATGTCCTCTCAGAGATGAGCGGCCTCACTGAAGACGATTTGAACCGACGCTATCGGGTGATTCTGTCGAATCCGCCCTTTGCTGGCCAGATCCCTAGGGAGTCCATCCGCCAAGACCTGCCTTCAAAGTCCAAGAAAAGCGAACTCCTATTTCTCGCCCTCATGCTGCGCTCGCTAGCGCCGGGTGGGCGCTGTGCCGTGGTTGTGCCCGAGGGGGCGCTCTTTGGCTCGACCGGGGCGCACAAAGACCTGCGCGAAAAGTTGCTGCGAGAATATGAGCTTCAGGCTGTAGTGTCGCTGCCGGCGGGCGTGTTCAAACCTTATGCTGGCGTCAAAACCTCCGTCCTCGTCTTTCGTCGTCCTGCAACGGAGCCGGGGGAGGGTGAGGCCGCGACGAAACAGGTGTGGTTCTACGAGATCAGAAACGACGGCTATGATCCCGACAAGATACAAGGAGGTGGTCGCCCGGAGACGCCGGAGGATAACGACATCCCCGGCCTGCTTGCCGCGTGGGCTGACTACAAAGCCTCGCGCTTTGAGAAGCCCCCAGGTGCTGAGGCTGGGGCCGTGCTTGAACCGGGCAGCGACGAACCTCACTGCTGGTGGGCGGCTTTCGAGACCATCGCAGAGAACGACTACAACCTCGCTGCGTCGCGCTACAAGCCTCATGTGGCAGAGCCGATTCCCGACGAAGACCCGGCAGACTTGATCCGCGAGGTATTGGTGATTGAGCGCGAGATCACGGTGGGGCTGGAGAAGCTGCTGAGCGAGGTGGAGCAATGACCCGCGTCGCCGACATGCTCCAGTTGGCGGTGGAGGGAGCGTGATGGAGTGGCCTCATATTCGGCTTGGCGATGTTGCTCAAGAGTTCATCAGCGGCGGAACTCCCAGCACCAGAGTCGAACACTACTGGACAGGTGATATTCCTTGGATTACAGGAGCCGATGTCACTGACAACGTTATCGTGTCGGGACGTAAGTGGATTACACAGGAGGCTATCGACAACAGCGCGACTCATGTAGTGCCCAAAGGAGCGATTCTACTTGTAACGCGCACGGGTGTTGGCAAAGTTGCCAAAGCAGGCGCAGACATCGCCATAAGTCAAGATTTGACGGGCATCGTATTGAAAGAGGGAACGAATGCTGATTTCGTAGCTGCTGCGATTCGGCAGAAGACGAGGAATCTATTAGACATTCAACAGGGTGCTATAATCAAAGGTGTCCTGCGCAAAGACGTTGAAAAACTCGAAATCCCCCTCCCGCCGCTCTCCGAACAACGCCGCATCGTCGAGATCCTCGACCAAGCCGACCTCCTCCGTCGCCGTCGCGCCGAAGCCGATGCCAAGACCGAGCGTATCTTGCCTGCCCTCTTCATCAAAATGTTTGGCGACCCGGCAGCTAATCCAATGGGCTGGCCGGTAGTCCAGCTTGGCGATGTTGCTCAAGAGTTCATCAGCGGTGGGACTCCCAGCACTAGAGTTGAACACTACTGGACAGGTGATATTCCTTGGATTACAGGAGCCGATGTCACTGACAACGTTATCGTGGCGGGACGTAAGTGGCTTACACAGGAGGCTATCGAGGACAGCGCGACTCATGTAGTGCCCAAAGGGGCCATTCTACTCGTAACGCGCACGGGTGTTGGCAAAGTTGCCATAGCAGGCGCAGACATCGCCATAAGCCAGGATTTGACAGGCATCGTATTGAAAGAGGGAACAAATGTAGATTTTGTAGTCGCTGCGATTCGGCAGAAGACGAGGAATCTCTTAGATATTCAACAGGGTGCTATAATCAAAGGGGTCCTGCGCAAAGACGTTGAAAAACTCGAAATCCCCCTACCTGAATTGCCAATTCAACAGAGATTCGCCAATTCGGTTGCTGGTATTATGAAATTAGAAGCCAACCGGTCCGAGTCACACCGCCGCTTAGAGACTTTATTCCAGACTAGCCTCTACCGTGCTTTCTCCGGCGACCTTACTGCCTCTTGGCGCGAGGCGCAGAACCTCAGCGGCTAATTGGCTGATTGATGTAGTGACCATCCCTACAACTGATTTCATACTATGACGCTCCCAGGTGGACCCGCAGACAAGCTCGGCAATCGCTACGAAAAGTGGTGGACGGTGTCGGAGTTCATTCGCATGCTCCACGGCGATACGGAGGCGATCCGCATCGAGCCTCCCGGTGTCGAGAAAGCGGAGTTCGTCGTGACGGTCGGCCCGCGACGGGAGCTTCATCAAGTGAAACGCAGTCACCCGAGCGGCAAGTGGAGTCTCGTTACGCTCGGTGCCGACGGACTCCTTCAGGCCATCGGTGAGCGGTTGGCGGGCAACGATGATCGGTTCATTTTCGCCTCGGGCTGTGACGCCCGTGAGTTATCTGAGCTATGCGAGGCGGCAAACAACGCGGAGTCAACAGAGGAGTTCAAGCAGGAATTTCTCGCGGCCGAGGGACGGAAGAAACGATTCGAGAAGCTGCTTGATTACTGGAAGTGCGACCTTACGACCGCGGTCGAGCGCTTGCGGCGAATCGAAGTCCGGACGATTGGCGAGCGTGATCTCAAAGAGAAGCTGCGATTGGGAGTGAGGTCGCTCTTCCTCGCAAATCCAGAGAAAGTGCTAACGGAGCTTCAGGCGATTGTTGAAGACTCCGTACACCGCACATGGACGCGCCAAGCACTCGTGGGAGAACTCAATCGGCGCGGCTATTCTGTGCGGCAACTACGCAGCCCCGAGCATGCGGGTATCGCCGTGGAAGCGGCAACAAATCGGTACCTAGACGGAGCACGAAGCAGGCTTATTCGGAAAAAGCTCGTCCGAAGGTCGGCAGCGGAAACGTTGCTTTCACGACTAGAGGGAATCGCGACTGACAGTGTCCTAACCGGCAAGGCTGGCTCTGGGAAAACGGCCTGCGTCGTTGAGGTCGTAGGGAGCCTGCGTTCACGAGGACTACCTGTGCTGGCGTTCCGGCTTGATCACGTCGTTTCGGAGTCGACCACCACGGAGCTTGGAAAGCGCCTCGATCTTGAAGAGTCGCCGGTCCTAGTACTAGCGGCGGCAGCAGAGGCGACCGGGCGTTCCGGCGTTCTGATCGTCGATCAGTTAGACGCGGTGAGCACCATGTCCGGCAGGAGTTCTGAGGCGTTCGATCTCGTCGAGAGGCTGCTTCACGAGGCACGAGGAACACGCTCGCGGGCTACGATTCACACAGTCGTCGTCTGCCGGACGTTTGACTGGAAGAATGACTCGCGCCTACGGCAACTCATGCCCGATTCGGACGCGCAGGTTGATGTCGCCGAATTCCCGGTCGACGAGGTTAAGACGATTCTAGCGGAGGCCGATTTCGATCCGGCGTTGTTCCGGGAGCGCCAGTTGGAACTCCTGCAGCTTCCGCAGAACCTGTCACTCTTTATTGAAGCTGACTCTGATACGTCGCTTACACCCGCTTTCAGTACGGCGACAGAGCTTTTTGGTAGGTACTGGAACAAGAAGCGGCGGTTGGTCGCGGAGCGAGTCTCGCCCTTACCGGATCAGTGGATGGAGGTCGTGAAGACCCTTTGCGATGAGATGACCTCCACTCAACAGCTCTCGGTGCCTAGGGAGAGGTTAGACCCGATCCAGCCTGATTACTTGCACAGTCTGGCATCGGAAGGGGTGCTCGCCTTCGACGGGTACCGCTACGGATTCGGCCACGAGAGTTTCTTCGACTACTGCTTCGCCCGAATGTTTTGCAATCAATCGGAATCGCTGGTCTCGTTTCTCAAGAAGTCGGAGCAGCATCTGTTCAACCGCGCCCAAGCCCGGCAGGTACTGGCTTATCTCCGTGATGCTGACTCCGCCCGATACGTGCAAGAACTAGACACTCTGCTCTCAGCCGAGGGAATCCGGGCGCATATCAAGGACCTTGCGTTTGCACTCCTCGCCGAAGTCACGGAACCGACCGAGGAGGAGTGGAATATCCAGGAAAAGTGGATTGCGCCGGAGCTTAATTCCATCGAGCAAGGGACGCCGAATCGGGACAAGCTATCGGAAATCGCGTGGCGGCGATTCTTCACGGCACCGTCGTGGTTCGCGGTCGCCGATCAGCGCGGCGTGATTAAAGACTGGCTCGCCTCGGGCAACGACCGGCTCGCCAATGTGACGGTGAACTACCTGGGTTTCCACCAACGCCATTCGCCTGATCACGTCGCGGCTCTGCTCGAACCGTACGCTGACTGCGGCGGTGAGTGGGGACTCCGGCTTCGATCCCTCATGGAGTGGGCCGATCACCAAATAAGCCGCCGCTTTTTTGATCTCTTTCTCTATCTCGTGGACAACGGTACGCTCGACGAAGCCCGTGGGCCGATCTCGGAGAACAGTACGTTCTGGAGCATGCTCTACGGTCTAGGTGAGAGCCGCCCTGAGTGGGTTCCTGAAGTATTGGCCCACTGGCTCCGGCGGTGCCTTGCGGACATACGCCACGCGGGTGAAGACCTAAACGGAAGGGAACTGCTTGGCCCCGACATGGTAAAGATGTGTTTCGAGTCTGCAGCACGCGCTCCCGCAGACTTCGTGGAACATGTATTGCCAGTTGTTCTTGAGATTTCGGATCTCGCCGCGAGAGGTGATAACCCACCCAAGTTTGACGTCGTATGGCAGATCCCTATGAAGGACTCACCTCCGGATGGGGAGGATGCGTGCCTCTCGGGATTGGCCGAGGCGCTCGTTGCGCTCGCACGTGAGGACACCTCCGATCTGCGCGATGTGATTGCCAACTTACGCCGTCGCGACACGCATATCGCAAACCACCTTCTATTGGCTCTATACGGTGGAGGGACTACACGCTATGCGGACGAGGCGGTTTCGTTGCTGTGCGATGAACCATGGCGATTCGAGTGTGGGGTCTCTGGCAGCCCGAACTGGTGCGCGATGGAAGCGATTCGGGCCGTGATCCCGCACTGCAATGTTGAGAATCGCGAGAGGCTTGAGTTCGTGATTCTGGATTACGCCTCTCCTTATGAACGCACCAGAGACGGATACAAAGAGAATGGCCGGACTCGATTCGCCCTGCTCTCGGCGATTCCGGCAGAGCTACGCAGCACCCGTGCGAACACGCATTTCAAGGAACTAGAGCGGAAGTTCGGTGAGCCACGGGGAGAGCCGCGTGGGATTATCGGGGGACGGGTCAAGTCGCCGATTAAGGAGTCTGACTCGGACAAGATGACCGACGATCAATGGCTGCGCGCAATCGCGAAGTACCACTCCGAAGATCAGTGGGATTTCTCGGATGATGAAGTCAGGGGCGGCGCGTTGCAGCTAGCCCAAGTCCTCGAAGCGCGGGTCGCGGAGGAGCCAGATCGATTCGCACACCTTAGCCTGAGGTTCCCGGCGGACACGAATCCGGTGTACCTAGAGGGGACGCTCTCCGCGTTGAAGAGCGCCTCAGTCGGAAGTGATCTCAAACTACAAGTCTGCCGCAAGGCCTTTGCAGAGTCGCATGGACACTGTGGCCGATCGATTGCCGACGTTCTTGGGAGCATCGAAGACCCGCTCCCAGACGACGCCGTACAAATGCTCCACTGGCTCGCGACAGAACACGAAGATCCCGCTAGGGAGGCATGGCAGGAGGACGCTGGTGGCGGACGAAAGTATTACAACGGCGATATCCATATGAACGGCATCAACGTCACACGCGGGAGAGCTGCCGAAGCCATTCGGGACCTCATTCTTACCGACGACGCCTACATAGACCGATTTCGTCCGACTCTCGACCAGATAATCCGGGATCCGAGCGCAGCCGTGCTCTCGTGCGTCGCCGAGACGATCAGGGCTGTAGCCCACCACGATCCTGTGCTCGGCATGTCGCTCTTTCATCGCATGAACCTGTCCGAGGATCGCCTGCTCGCGACACACCACGTTTACGAGTTCATTCGTGGCGGCCTGCGCGACAGCTTCGCCGAATTGCGGCCGATTGTTGAGCGCATGCTCCGGTCGCCCAAACCGAGAGTCTGTAAAGCAGGCTCGCGCTTGGCGAGCATCGCTACTCTTCTGGAACACGATAGGGCTGCCGATCTCGCCGATGAAGCCTTACGCGGTGGCGTCCACCACCGTCTGGGAGTTGCCCAAGTCGCCTCCGCCAACATTGCCATTCCAGAGTACCGGGCTTGGTCCGAAGCTACGCTTGTCACGCTCTTCGACGACGACGATGCCGACGTACGGAGTAAAGCAGCGTCATGCTTCCGTCATTTGGGAGACGAGGCCCTCGACACATACGAAGGTCTGATCACGATGTTCTGCGACAGCAGGGCGTACCAAGAGAATTCCTCTTCGATCCTCCACATGTTGGAGGAATCACTGGGAAGGCTGCCGGGGATGACGTGTGTGGTCTGCAAGAGATTCCTCGATCGCTTCGCCGACGAGGCGAGGGACGTTCGGACTAGTCGTGCCGCGGATACGTACACCGTCGCAAAGCTCATCTTCCGTACGTACCAGCAGCACCAGAATGACGAATGGACATCCCCTTCACTGGATCTGATTGATCGCCTTTGCATAGAAGAAATTGCCGGCGCGGGAGACGAATTTGAGCAGTTTGAGCGATAGTGAAGAAAAGCACGATGATCTCTCACATAGTATCGCTGTTCATCTGCCGCCTTCCGGTTGCTGGACTATTTCGTGACGCCGGCTTCATTACCTGAGTCCGCACAAATCGAAACGTCCGCCGACGTATTGAAGTGAATCAGGTTATCAGCTAGGGCGCTGCTTGACGCCCCGGCAGGAGTACTTACTGCAATGACACTCACCGCGTTTAGAATCGCCAATTTCAAGGCATTCGCCGACACCCAACGAGTACCGTTGAGGCCAATTACGCTGATATACGGAGCGAATAGTGCTGGCAAATCGAGTGTGATACATGCACTGGCACTCGCGCATCACGCCATCTCAACAGGAGAGCTCGACATACAGCGTCCCCATATCGGCGAGGAATCCATTGATCTCGGGGGTTTCCGCCAATATGTACATCGGCGCGAGCGAGACCGCCAAGTCGAGTTGAGTTTTGAGCTTGATCCAAGTCGCCTCTCCGGGCACTTGGCGGAGTTTCTGCGATCGGCACGGGAGGTCGCAGTGGGGCTGGCGATTGGAGAAGGAATCACGAGCGACCAGCAACCCCCCTTTGGAGATCCGGCCCGTGAGTTCAACCGCGAGAGCGAGATACGGGTGGAGCGTTTTACCGTGGAAGTGGATGGCGAGTTGCTGCTCTTTATGAGCGCACGAGCAGGCGGACTTATGAGTATAGATTGGCTCGACCACAACCATCCAGTATTTCGCGAGCTATTGATGCTGGCACTGGCCGTTTATGACATCCACGAGAGGCAGTTTGCTGCTTCCATCAAAATGATTGATGAGTTGGTCCCCAATATCACAGCTAGGAGCTATGGCCTCTTTCCCAGAATCGAGGAGGAGTCCGAAGATAGCGAAGTAGAGGAAGAAGACGGGGAAATGTCGGTGAGTCGTAGGCCCCGGCGAAAAGATCGCGTCCGGGAAGCCCTGCTCTGGGCATTGCGTGAGTTGCTGGAAGGTCTCGGCACAGCGACAGAGGGCGAGCTATGGAGGCTTCGCTACCTTGGACCGTTGAGGTCTTACCCTCCCCGACACTTGACCTTTTCGCAGCATCACGATCCCAACAGGTTCGCCGGTGGTGGTTATGCTTGGGATGTAGTGCGCACCAGCGAGGATGTACGAGAGCGGGTGAACGCATGGCTCGGGGACGCAAATCGTCTAAAGACGCCTTACGAACTGGTAGTGCGCGACCTGCTGCCCACATCAGCAGTGTCTAGGGAACTGCCTGCTAAGCTCCGCAAGGCACTGCACGATATAGTGGCGTCGCTTCTCGAAGGAATGGATGCGGAAAAAATGGTCGAATTGTCGTTGCAGGCTCGTCAGGTAGCCGAGCAAATCGCCGACCTAGACCCCGACGATCCAGACGACGTCATCCCCGAGATCGAGGAACTCGTGGCAGCGGAAATCGACGACGAGGTACTTGCCGAAAAATGGGCTGAGGAGATGGTTAAAGAACGAGCCGAAGATCTTCAAGACCTCGTTCTCATCGACAAACGCACTGGCACTCCTGTAAGCCATCGCGATGTCGGTATCGGCATCAGCCAAGTGCTTCCGGTGCTGGTGTCGGCTTATGCATCGGAGAACGAACTGCTGGCGATTGAGCAGCCCGAGATTCACCTCCACCCGGCGCTTCAGGCCGAGCTAGGCGATGTCTTTCTCGAATCGGCTCTTGGCGGCGACGGCAACGCCTTTATCATCGAGACCCACAGCGAGCACCTTTTGCTGCGTATAATGCGCCGGATTCGGGAAACCACCGATGGCGAGCTTCCGCCGGGCGTCCCCGAGGTCCACCCAGAGCATGTCGCTGTTCTCTATGTCCAGCCCGGACGTGAGGATACGGAGGTTCTGCATATCCCAGTGACAGCCGATGGTGAGTTTGAGCGTCCATGGCCCAATGGTTTCTTCGCCGAGCGTGCGGAGGAGCTCTTCTAAGAATGATCCACGAATACGCCCTTGAACCTGAACTGGTAGCGACCTGGACCGACCCTAGCATTTGTCGCTCCTTCAAGGAAAACTTCGGGCTTGGTCAGGGAAGAGTCGTCTCTCAGTATCCAAAGCGTTGGAACCGTCTCGTATGGGACGCTTTCCGCGGAAACAATGACTTCGCTCGAAAGCGTCTCGAAGAACTGCTGGTGCACCTATCCGAACAAATGGTTCGGAGAAGCAACATCCACTGGGATGCCGATTCAACGAGTTGGCTCGAAAACGCCGAGTGCGAGCACAAGAGACGACCTTTTCACGCTATCCTTGCCCGAACCAACCCTAAGAGTCTCGCTCACGTACTGACGGAATGTGAGATTGGTGACTCCGCACTCTGGAAGGCGGAACATGGGCGTCATGTCAAGAGAAAAGCTGTAGAAATGGCAGAAGTCGTGGCACCTATGCTTGAGTGCAGCTCGGATGTGATCTTCGTCGACCCCTACTTTCGTCCCGGATGCCAGAAATGGCGACGCCCCTTCAAGGCCTTCCTTGAGCGAATGGTTCGCCAGCGTCCCAGCGAGATGCCAACGCGTATTGAGGTACACACCTCGGATAAGGTTAAGGATACTGAGGTGAAGAAGTTTTTTCGAGGAGAGTGCGATGCGAAGCTGCATAAGTGTGTGCCCGAGGAGATGAAAGTCTTGGTGCGCCGACTAAAACAGAAACAGAACGGCGAGAAGCTCCATAATCGCTACATCCTCACCGATTTGGGCGGCGTCACTTTCGGAATCGGACTCGATGAAGGTAACGAGGGTGAAACGGACGACATCACGCTGATGGATCGTGGCCAATACGAGCTTCGCTGGTCTCAGTATGGTGGAGATCCACCAGCAGGCTTCGAGCAGGAAGGGGATTCAATCGAGGTGGTAGGAACAAGAAAATTGCCTACGCCTTCGTAGCCATTCTTACACACTTTCCTCGACCGGCACTATAGGCGCTGAAGGCGAATAACAGCGCCTGACGATCAATTGACACTTTCCGCGTTCCACTATTCTTGCGCGCTAGAGACCACAGCAAACTGTCCCCGGTCTTGGTTGCACGGCCCCAATAGCGCGGAGAATCGAATGAAAATCGTCGGGTATAGCGACCGTTTCAGCGTGCGGCCCGGGCAGACCATACGCTTTATGGTCAGCAGCAAAGCGCCCGCGTACCGCGCCCAACTCGTGCGCCTGCGGCATACGGACGCCAATCCCGAGAGTCCCGGCTGCAAAATCGAAGCGCTTGAGTCCTCGATCAGCGGCGAGTACCCGGGCCAGTACCAAGCCATCCACAGCTTCTCTTCGATTTCATCCGCGCCGCGCTTGGGAAGCTGTGTATCAAGAGTCGCGAAGAAAAACCTGAGGAGTCCTTCCGGGCTTGGCTCGTGTCGCGCTCGCTCACCCCGCAGCAGGCGACGGTGCTAAAGCAGCAGGACGGTCATAGAATCCGTCAGTAGAGAAACTTTGGTGTCGTCTGGATGCTGGACGATTTTGTGACGCCAGCCTCATTCCCTGAGTTTGCACAATTCGCAACATCCGCCGGCGTATTGAAGTAACCGACGAGACGCCGCTTTTGTCCCCAACGTCCCACTCCTGTATCCTTTCCGCTACACTCCAGCATCACCTATTCCCGCCGCCCCTCTGAACTACCGCCTTGGCACGATTCTTGCCCGTGTTGCAGGAATCATCCCACCCGCAACCCAAGGCACCGCCCATGGCCGAATTTGACACTATCGCCAAGCACCTGATCCACACCTATCCCCAAGACTTCGCCCGCTTCGCCCTCCACCAAGACGACATCGAAGTGATCGACGTCATCGACACCGAGCAACCCACCGTCGAAGCCCACCGCACCGATAGCCTCATCCGCGTGCAAATCAACGGCGAGGAGGCGTTGGTCCATCACGAGTTTCAAACCACCGATAGCACCCCGCCCATGCCGTACCGCATGGCCAGCTATATCGGGCACGCCATTGGGCAGCACCGGTTGCCGATCTATTCCAACGTCATCTACCTGCGTCCCGACGCCGGGCGTAGCGACCCGGGGCATTATCTCCAAGGGCGGCACGGCTACCGCGTGTTGGTGCAATACCGCGTGATTCGGCTGATTGACCTAGACGGCCAAGGCATCCTCGATGCGGGGCCTTCGGGCTTGTTGCCGTTTGCGCCGTTGATGCAGCGGCCAGCCGGCGTGGATGCCGAGTCATGGTTGCGCCAGTGCGTCAACCGGGCGCAGCAGGTGCCGATGGACGAGGCCCTTAAGGCCAACTATCTGGCCGATCTTGCGATTTTGAGTGGATTGGTGTATAAATCAGAAACGATTAGGACCATCCTTTCGGAGGAGACCATGTACGAATCGTCAATTGTGCAGTATTTCACGGAAAAGGCCCTTGAGCAAGGCATTGAGCAAGGCATTGAGCAAGGGAGCCGAGAATTTATCCTAGAGGTGTTGACCATGCGCTTTCAGCCGGAGGCGGTACGCCCGTTAGCCGACCGCCTTGCGGCCATTGACGAGGTGCCGCGCCTCAAGCAGTTGTTTCGGGCGGCCATACAAGTGTCCAGCCTCGAAGCCTTTAGGAATCTATTAGATGCCGTCGAGTAGAGGCACTGTATAACGTCAGTGAAGTAAATCGGGTTATCAGCTAGGGCGCTACTTGACGCCCCGGCAGGAGTACTTGCTGCAATGACACCTTCCTCGACCAGCACTATAGGCGCTGAAGGCGAATAACAGCGCCTGACGATCAATTGACACACTTTCCGCGTTCCACTATTCTTGCGCGCTAGAGACCAGCACAGACTATCCCCGGTCCCCTAATAGCGCGGAGAAATCAATGAAAATCGTCGGGTACAGCGACCGTTTCAGCGTGCGGCCCGGGCAGACCATACGCTTTATGGTCAGTAGCGAAGCGCCCGCGTATCGCGCCGAACTCGTGCGCCTGCGGCATACGGACGCCAATCCCCAAGGTCCCGGCTGCAAAATCGAAGCGCTCGAATCTTCGATTAGCGGCGAGTACCCAGGCCGATACCAAGCCATCCACAGCGGCTCGTACGCGGTCGTGCCGCACCATCCTTTGTTGAATTGCCCCGATGGGTTTACCCTGCGGGCGTGGATTTATCCCACCACGCCGCAAAAGGGCCTGCAAGGGCTGTTGACCAAGTTGTCCGGCCAATCGGGCTATGGCCTCTTTATCGCCGAGGACGGTTCGCTGGCCCTGTGGGTCGGCGATGGGACGCGGCTGGAAAGAGTGAGCACTGGCGTGGCCCTGCACACAGCGCAATGGCACTGTATCGCCGCTAGCTACGACGCGGCCACTGGAACTGTCCACCTCTACCAAGAGTTGCAGTCCAACTGGCCGGTGCCCCATGCCCGAGCAGAGGTTTGCAAAACCGTCAGCCCTCTAACTGTGGGAGAGAACGAGGAGGATTTGCTGATGGCTGCTGCATCGGGGCCGGTGGCTACTCACCACTTCAATGGCAAGATCGACAATCCACGGCTCCACGGCCGTGCGCTCTCCGTGGCGGAGGCCGACGCCGACACCCCGATCGCCAGTTGGGACTTTTCCCTCGATATCGGCGCGGAAATAGTGCGCGACATCGGGGACAACCAACTCCACGGTCGCACGGTCAACCTGCCGACTCGGGCCGTGACCGGGCACAACTGGACCGGCGACGAGTCGGATTTTAAAGTCGCCCCCAGCCAATACGGGGCCATTCACTTCCACGACGACGATCTCGAAGACGCCCAGTGGGATGTAGCCTTTGAGTGGACCGTGCCGTCAGACTGGCCGAGCGGCGTGTACGCGGCCCACTTGATCAGCGCCGACGCCGAGGATTATCTGCCCTTTATCGTCGTCCCTGAAAAGGCCCAAGCCCGCATCGCCTTCTTGGCACCCACGCTCACGTACTTGGTCTATGCCAACCAGCGCTTTAACGATCCGATCCGCGCCATGTTGGACCTGCGCGAAAGCAGCGACGCCGTCCCGCAAGACCAGTACATGCAAGACCAGCGGCTCTTGAGCTGTTACGACCTGCACAGCGACGGCACGGGTGTCTGCTATTCGTCGCGCTTGCGGCCGATCTTAAATTTTCGTCCCCTGTATCGCATGCCCTCCCGCTCCTTGGCCGCGGACTGGCCGCGCCTGCTCAACGCCGATCTCCACCTGCTCGACTGGCTGGACACCAAGGGCTTTGCCTACGATGTGATTACCGACGACGAGTTGCACTGCGAAGGCAGCGAGTTGTTGGAGCCGTACCAGGCGGTTCTCACCGGCACTCATCCAGAGTACTGGACGGCGTCCATGCTCAAAGGGCTGGAAGCGTACCAGACGGGGGGCGGCCGTCTGATGTACCTGGGCGGCAACGGCTTCTACTGGATCGCCTCCTTCGACCCCCAGCGTCCGCACATCGCCGAAGTCAGGCGCTGGCGGGGCTCGCGCGTCTGGGAGGCCGCCCCCGGCGAGCACTTTCACAGCACCACAGGCGAGATGGGTGGCCTCTGGCGCTTTCGCAACCGGGCACCGCAAAGAATGGGCGGCGTTGGTTTTACCTCTCAGGGCAGCGGCCGCAACCGTCCCTATAGACGGCAGCCGGACAGTTTGGACCCGAGGGCGGCCTTTATCTTTGAAGGTCTGGCCCCCGAGGAATTGATCGGCGACTTTCCCGCCCTAGTCTTGGAGCACGGCGCTAGCGGCTTTGAAATCGACCGGGTCGACCACGCCCTCGGCACGCCTGACCACGCCCTCTTGCTCGCTTCGGCCGAGGGTTTTACCGATCTGTACCAAGTGGCCATTGAAGACCAGTTGGTCTCGGCACCCAATACCGGCGGCAGCCAGAATCCTCTGGTGCGGTCCGACATGGTGTACTTTGAAGGTCCCAAGGGCGGCGCGGTATTCTCGGTAGGCTCTATTAGCTGGTGCAGTTGCCTTTCGTACAACCACGGCGACAACAATGTCTCCCGCATCACCGAGAACGTGTTGCGCCGCTTTGCAGAAATGGATTGATATACAGCGAATACGACCTGCTCCGCGACGGCGCGGTGCGGGATTTTTCCATGTATCGAGAGGATGTAGATGACCACTAAAATTACGGTTGGAATCGCCCAGGAGTTCTTCGACGCGGAGGGGAATTTCGACTTGCCCGGCCCTGGGCTGGAACTATTCGATGAAATGCCCGAGATCCAGTACCGGATATTAGCCGAGCGGAGCGCGGAAATTGCTCCCGAGCAGGTGCGCGGCTGCGACGCGGTTATCTCGGGCGCGTCCCGCTGGAGCGAGCGCTCCCTAGTTGGCAACGACCAGCTCGTGGCCGTGCTCTTCACCGGCGTTGGGTACGACCACATCGATGTCGAGGCTCTGACCCAGGCCGATGTAATGCTCTGCACGGCCCCCGACGCTGTGCGCCGACCCATGGCCTGCACCATCATCACCTTTATACTGGCCTTGGCCACGCGCCTGATCAACAAGGATCGGATCACCCGCGAGGGACGCTGGGCCGACCAGCGCCTCTATCGCGGCGAAGGGCTGACCGGCAAGACGCTCGGTTCCATTGGCGTGGGCAATATCGGGCACGAGATGTTCCTGTTGGCCAAGCCCTTTGGCATGCGGCATTTGGGCTGCGATCCCAAGCTGAGCGAGGAGGATGTGGCCGATGTAGATGTGGAACTGGTCGCTATGGATACCCTGCTGGCCGAGTCCGACTTCGTCAGCATCAGCGTCCCGCTCAGCGAGCAGACGCGCCACCTGATCGGCGAGCGGGAATTGAATTTGATGAAGCCGACGGCGTACCTGATCAATACTTCGCGCGGCCCCGTCGTCGATGAGCAAGCCCTGATACGGGTCCTGCAGAGCGGGCGCATTCGCGGCGCTGGGCTGGATGTATTTGAGCAGGAGCCTGTTGATGCGGATAACCCTCTCCTCAAAATGGACAACGTCGTGGTCTCGCCACACTCTCTGTGCCACACCGACGAGTACTACATGCAGGCTTGGCGGGGCAGACTGCGGCAGGCGGCGCGCATTGGGCGCGGCGAAATTCCCGAGCACGTGGTCAACAGGGAAGTGCTAGAAAAGCCCGAGTTGCAGGCAAAGCTCAAGCGGTTGCAAAGGCGGTGATTATGGCAGACAAAATTAAAATGGGCGTAATCGGCTGCCGCGTTGGCAGGACTTGGGTAGCCGGTGCCCGAGCCGGCGAAGATACCATTGCTTGGGCGGTCGCCGATCTGAACCGAGATTTGGCGCGACAGGTCGCCGAGGACAACGATGTCCCCAGAGTCTACGGCGACTATCGAGAGTTGCTCGCCGATGACGAGATTGAAGCCGTTGGAGTCGCCACTGCACCCGATGTGCGGAAGCCGATGGTCATTGAGGCACTGGAGGCGGGAAAGCACGTGTTGGTGCAGAAGCCGCACGGTCGCAATGCCGCCGATGTCGCGGAGATCAACGCCGTTGCTGCGAACACTGGAAAGACTCTCGTGTACTCCTACTTCATGCGGCACCAGGCGGAGAACAAAGCGAGCCGGCAAATGATCGCCGCTGGCAGGATTGGGCACGCGTACCACGCGCGCGTCCACTACCACTATCGCGAGCACGGAGCTAATTACGAGCCGCCGCCGGGCAGGAGTTGGTTATATAGATGGGGTTTTAAGGGCGGTGCATTGGGCCAACACGGTTCGCACTACCTCGATCAGGCGTGGTTTTTACTGGGTTGTCCGCAACCTGAATGGGCCTTTGCCGTCAGCCATAGCGCGTTTCCAACGACGCTAGAGGTGGAGCGTCACTCCGAGGATTATATGAGTTTTCTGGTAGGGTGCGCTAGCGGTATGACAATTCAGATGGATACTTCCTCGGTCATTTCCACTTGGGCGGACCGGGCGTGGGATTTGCGCTTGCGCGTCCTCGGTACGAATGGCACCATTGAGGTGGAATCCACTTCGCTGCCCGAAGGCAAGAGACGTTCGGGGACGCGCCGGTTGCTGGGTGCCATGTACGCTGAAGGAGACGATTCCACTGGTGAATTTGTGGAACACGGAGACGGAGACTTCGACGCGGAGATTCGCGATTTTGCTGGCGCGATTCGCGGTGCTCAGCCGCCCGATGTCTCTCCCGCCGAGGCGCTGACCTTCATGAAGCTGCTAGACGCGATTTACGCCAGCGCGGAAACTGGCGAAAAGGTGCAAATCGACAATTGACGAAAGGCACCGGCGGCAGCAGTGCCGCCGTGTAGAGGAGATATAACCTCAACCGAGGAGAGTCTGCCATGCAAAAGACCACTATCGACGACCGCGACTGGTCCGCCCTCACGCTGGGCGAGCGCATCCGCCACGTCGAGCTTGAAGGGTATCTGGTCATTCCCGACTTGCTCAGCCCCGAGCACATCGCCCGTCTCAAGGCCCAAGCTGAAACTTGGGAGACCACGCCGCGCGACTACAGTCCGCACCAGCGCGGCAAGCCTCAAATCCAGTTTGAAGGAGGGGCTGTGACCGATCTCATCGCCCATCCGCCGACTGTTGATTTTTTGCGCCAAGTCTTCGGCGACGAGATCGTCTTTCTCAGCTATGGGTACGACCGCTCCGAGCCTGGCACGCCCGGTATCAGCCTGCACACGGACGGGCAGCCCTACGGCTCGCAGATTTTCGGGTACAACGGCAGTTGTCCCTTCACCATCCGCGTGCTCTACTACCTCGATGACCTGACGCTCGAGGTGTCGCCTTTCCGCGTGATTCCGCGCTCCCATTTGTGCATGCACGCCGACGCCAATCCGTACATGCGCTACGAGCGCCATCCCGAGGAGGTGGTGGTGCCGTGCAAGGCCGGCTCGGCGGTTTTCCTCAACCACCGTGCTTTCCACGGGACTTGGCCCAACAAGGGCGAGCACACGCGCTCGGTGCTGGCGATTGCGTACCGTCCGTCCTGGGCCGGCCCCATTGCCGAGGTCGAGAACTGGGACGAGGAGGATCTAGCCGGGCTGCCCGAGTCGGTGCGTCCGTTTTTTGCCGATCCCAATACGCGGCACTGGGACTTTGACGTGCCCAATAAGCCCGATAATATGGCAAGCGAGGCACCGGGCGTGAATCCCAGTCGCTGGCAGCGGGCCTGACAGGCCGTCTTAACTGCCGCTAGGGAGACTCGAGCGTCGGGTAGAACGGCAGGGGCCACTCGTTCGGGTGTACGCCGGTGATCTGGTCGCCGCGCCAGGCAAAGTGGTAGGTGTCTCCGGCCGCCATGGTCTCTTGGGTGCGGCGGGTTGGCAGGGCATGGCGCAGGACGATCTGGCTATTGACGCCTACTTGCTGGCGTCCGAGATAGGCGAATGACCCCACCATGCGCAGGGCCACTGGGCGGCGGTCGATCTCGATGCGGACCGATTCCGGGGGTGCCCACCCGGGCACGCGGATCAGGACGTTGTCGTGGATGCGGGGCCGCACCGCGAGGGTGGCCTCGGTGCTTCTGTCCGCTTTGATCTCGACCGCGTCGTCGGCGTAGTCGAAGTGCATGTACACGACGAGGCCAGCCTCCTCAAGGGCGCTGATGTGCTGGTAGATCGCGCTCATGGTGTGGACGATTTCGGCCGTGCCGCTGGGATTGTACCCCTTGCCAGCGTGGGGGTAGTCGTTGCCTCCCCAGCCGCCGAGTGCCTTAGAGGGAATTTCTATGTCTGGGTTGGCGTGGATATCGGCTTGGGTGATCTGGCCCGGGAAAAGCCGGGCGCGCACCAGCCGCTCGACGTCGTCGTAGCACTCGGTATGCGCGGTATAACGCGCCATCCACAGGGCGAGCCGGGCGGCCGCGCCCGTGGATTCGGTGTTGGCCAGGAGATTGCCCGATTGGTCGAGGAAGCGCGCCTGGCCCATATCGTGGGCGACCCAGCCGCATTCATTGACCAGCGCGGGGACGCCGGCCCGGTACGTGCGCACCACTGCATCGACGTATTCGGACTGGTGGGTCTTGTAGCCAAAGAGCAGCAGGCCGCACAGGGTGTACAGGTGGGATTGGCGGTCGCCGATAGCCCGGTGCGCCAGTTCGTCGGGGATGGTGCCGTCGGGGGCAATGGCGTACTCGAGGTGAAAGCGGGCCAAGTCCTCGGCTAGTTCCATGGCTAGGGCGTCGCCCGTGGCCTCGTAGTACCACACCAGGGCCTCGATGCAGCGGCCGTGCTGGACGGTCAGGGCAAAGCGGCCCTCGTTGGAGGGTTTGTGTCCCGGGTCCTCGTTTTCGCCGCCGGTGAAGTACCGGGCGTAGTCGAATTGGTCGAAGTTCCAGGTGAAGTATGGCTTGAGGCCGCGGCGGATCGATTCGAGGTACTTGCGACCGGCTTGGTGGGCCCAGGCGTTGTTGCGGTACTGGGCCAAGGCGGCAAAGGTCAGGATGCCCTCGCGCAGGCTGTGGAGTTCGAATTTGATGGGGTGCCAATCCAGGCCCGGCGGCACCCAGAGGAGCCCGTCGGCATTGTCGGTGAGCCAGTGGAGATTGCGCAGGTTGGCCCCTTCCATGTGCGCGGGGATGACAAAGTTAGTGGCGCTTTCGAGGCGCAGCATGGCGTCCCACCAGCGACCCAGATCGTGGGTGATGGCCCAACTGCCCGTGGGTAGGTAGTTGCGCTCCGGGTCGAGCCAGCCCAGCAGGTGCTGGCCCCCCAACTCCATTGATTCTCTCAGTTGCATGGCGTGGTCCTTTGTAAGCGCTCCCAAAAATCGGGAAGTTTGGGACAAACTGAAAGTTCTATCGGGTGTCCAATGTTGAAGGCCGTGCCCAATTGGACCTATACTATATCTCGCGCAAGCCCTTGAAATGCCCATGCTCACTCGTACGCAACGCGACACCTTTGCCGCCGATGGCTACTTGGTCCTGCACCAGCTATGCGACGAAGCCGTCCTCGAGCCCGTGCGCCAGCTTATCACCCGCTATGTCGACGAGCAAATCCGCGCCATGCACCAGAGGAGCCAGATCCGCTCTCTCTACGCGGAGGCTCCTTTTGCCGAGCGCTGGGCCCTGGCCGCCCGCGACTACAACCGGGACCCGGAAAACCCGCCCCTGGCGCGCAATTGGGGCCAGAGGGGCCTGCTCGACCGCGCTGTGTACCAATTATTGACCTATCCTCCGCTGACCGATCTGGCCGCGGACCTCCTCGGCCCTGAGTTGACCGCCAACGGCGACTACTGGGTCCGTCCCAAAATCCCCAACGATCCGAGCACCACCTTTGCTTGGCACCAGGACAGTTTCTACTACGGCGGCGAAGTCCTCCCCGAGTTGCGCATCCTCTCGGTCTGGATCCCCCTCGTCGACGCCGACGAGGAAAATGGATGCCTCTCCTTTGTCCCCGGCAGCCATTGCCACGGCGCCATTCCATGGCGCGACACCGGCGACGGCCAGCGCGAGCCCATAGCCGACGTCACCTGGTACGGCCAAGCCCGTCCCGAGCCTGTCCAGGTCGGCGATGCCATCGCCTTTGACAACCGCACCCTGCACGCCTCTGGGCACAATACCACTGACTCCGAGGTGCGCTGGAGCATCGACGTCCGCTATATGCCCACTGGCCAGTCCTATGCTTGGCACAGCAGCGGCGATGAATTCGACCGGATCTATCCCGGCTTTGTCGTCCGCAGCGCCGACCCGGAGCGGGTGACGAGCTGGGAAGAATGGCGGGACCGCCCCCGTGAGTGAGCCTTCTTGCAGTTTTAAGCTCGACTCTACACTGTCATCACCAGAAGGGATATCACCATGTTCGTCGTCCGTGCATTAATATCAATCGTCTTTGTCTTCCTCCCTCTTACTGCTACAGCCCAGATTACCCTTTCTCCCGACGATTTACGCCTATCATTGGGCATGACTTGGGAGCAAGAAGTCGCCACAGTCCTTAGCAGCCTAGAGGACTCTAACTTCGACATCGGCTCTGCCGGTGCTGGTCAGTCCTTCGACCTTACCGGATCCATCTCCAACAGCATACTTGCCTTTGTCCGCAGTTCAGTCATCCCGCTGGACCAGGCCCCTGACGCCGCTAGTTTTCCCGGCGCTGATTACGCCGTCCACAACATTACTACTGTGCCCAACGCCACTGGGGGAACGGACGAGATTGAGACGTACAATTATTTCCAGCGCAGTCCCGCAGGCGATGTCCTCGTCGGTGCCGAAGGCCCGGCCGGCCAAGTCTCCTTTCCGCTTATCGATATTGGAACGCCTTGGCCGCTAGAATTCGGCAAAAGCTGGGCCGTTGAAAACTTCTCTTTGGATCAGACCATAGCTCCGGGGATTACAAGTTCCGGCCTGTACGATTATCAGTACGCGGTTGATGCTTGGGGCGAGATTCGGCTACCGGCGGGTACTTTCGATTGCCTGCGCGTCCACCAGACCGGCACCGGCGTCGTCACCTTCACCGGCAACGATCAACTCGCGTCTTTGGGTGAAGTGACCGCCGAGATAGACGCCTATGCTTGGTATGCTCGTGGGATTGGGGCCGTCGCCTTAGTCGTAGAGACGAAGCAGACTTTCGCCAGCGGCGTCCTCCCGCCGAGTACGAACACCCAAATCGCCCGCCTCACTGAAATATCCATCCCACCCACCGCGATAGCTGCCGAGAGTTGGGGGGCACTCAAGCAAAAATTTGCCGAATAGATTGATTTACTATTGCCACTTTGTTTGCACGTGTGGATAGGTGCGCAGTCGTTGATCGGCGCTGATCAGCACCAGACTGTGCAGCCGCGCTGTGGCAACAATCATTTGGTCGGCCGGGTCTTTGTGGAAGGGTGTAGGCAAATGCGCCGATTCGAGGGCTATATCCACCGAAAGGGGCAGAAGCTCTATAAATGGGGCTTGGGTGGCGTGCGCTACCCACTGGCGCACAGGCATAGATAATTGCAAAAGCCCCTTGGACTCTTTTTTCGCCACTTCCCAAGGGCTGATCGCCGCTAGCCCAAAGGGTAGGTGATCCGGCTCCAGCAGCAACGCTCTTATCGGGTCAGGCAGTTTTTCCGGTGCCTCCAAGGCCCAGATCCACGCATGGGTGTCGAGCAAGTACTTCACTGACAGGCTTCCCAATCATCCTCGCCGAGCGGCTCATCCCAACCGGGCTGGTACGCGACAGTACCGCGGAGCGAGCCGAAGAAGGCTTGGGGGTCGGGTTTGACCTCCGGCTCAGGGGGGACGACTTGCGCGACGACCTTGCCGCGGTTGGTCAACTCCACGGTTTGGTATTTGGTGCCGACTTCGCGCACGATTTGAGTGCATTTGGCTTTGAATTCGCTAATGGACATCTGCATGGTCTCAACTCCTGACTATATAGTCATTTTATATGACCATACTAAACTGTACACTCCTTGTTGTCAACAGTTCCCACTTTATTGACACAATTTCTGTGTTCTACCATTCTTGTTTGTAGAGATCATCGCGGACCGTTTCTGGTCTTTGTTGACACCAACCTGATTCCCTTACACTTTTACTTTTTTTAGGCTGTTTTGTTTTTCACGGTTCTGATTCCTTTGGGCGACAAGCGCGCCTTGAAGGGGGGCAAGCGATTCAGTTGGAGCGCGATCCAGCGTTTGAGCCATCTCCGGCCGAG
>JAJDVZ010000132.1:0-17760 GCA_022825835.1 Candidatus Latescibacterota bacterium | reverse complement strand
CCATATATGCCGCCGGGCGCTTGGAGAGCCTGCGCATCAAGCACCGGCTCAAGCATTTCGCGTTGCGATCACAACTCTATCTCAAGGCCCTCCGATGTGCCTTTGAGCAGCTACAAACCCTCAAAACTGCGTAACATCAGTTAGGAATTAGGAATTACGAATTGAGAATTACCCACCACCGTCCCAATTCCTAATTCCTAATTTTTAATTTCTAATTCTTTGGAGACGACGATGCAATACAGCTATATGGTAATCGACTTTGCGGATCTCGGGGGCGATTTCGCCGCTGGGTTGGACTTCATTCGGGACTGCGGGTACGAGGGGGTCGAGTTGAATCTGACGCCTGCGGTGCTCGGTCAATTGGACGCGATTGAGCGCGCGGTGGAGGCGTGCGGTTTGGTGGTGCCGTCGCTTTTGACCGGGGCGGTCTATGCTGAGGGGCTATGTTTGAGTGTGGCTGATCCAAGCCGACGCGCCGGTGCTGTCGCTAGGCTGCGGGAGTACTTGCCGATTGCTCAGCGTTTCAATGCCATTCTCGTGGTCGGGCTTTTGCAGGGCTTGCGCGCGGATGAGCCGGATGTCGAGGTAGCCAACGAGCGCATTGCGGCTGGTCTGCGCGAAGTGGGTTTGGCTGCCCAAGACGCGGGTGTGGACTTGGTCGTCGAGCCGATCAATCACCTGCAAGTGGGGTTTAACAATTCCGTCGGCGAGGTGCGCACCCTGATTGAGCGCATTGGCGTGCCGGCTTTTAGGCCGATGGTCGATACGATCCACATGAACATTGAAGAAAAGTCGTTGACCCAGCCCATTTTCGACTGTGGCAGCGCACTGCGGCACGTCCACTTGTGCGAGAGCAATGGCGGCGTGCTGGGTAGCGGCCACCTCGACTTCAAAGCCGTGCTCGCGGCTTTGGACGCCATTGGCTACGCGGGTTTTGCCTCGGTCAAGGTCTATCGCCAGGCTAGCTTGCGCGAAGCTGCGCCTGCGAGTTTGGCGTACTTGCGCGGGCTAGCCGGCTAGCGGGCCGCCCAATACCCGACGAATACGGCGGGAATCCCCAGCAGCAGTTGCAGCCCAATGTGGACTAAGGCGGCTGGCACTTGACCCGCACGCAGTATGGTAGCGGTCTCGTAGGCCACGGATGAAAAAGTGGTGAAGCCGCCGAGGATGCCGACGAAGAGGAATAGGCGGAGTTGGGGGCTAAGGTATTGACGCTCTTCGGCCAAGCCGCCCAAGAAGCCAATGACTAGACAGCCGACTACGTTGACTGTGAGGGTGGCGTAGAGCGGGGTGCCCAACAGGCGCTGAGTTCCCAAGGAGACCAAGTAGCGCAACACGGCTCCAATGAAGCCGCCGCAGCCTACCATTAGAATGCGATCCATGATCTGCTAGAACTTCCCTCCATCTTGACAATGTGTTTCAACCTTGCGACTCTCAAATATAGGGGCTTGCAGACGCCCCCTGAACTGATTTGGGTTAAAAGAAAAAGGCGCAAGAGCGATGAGAACCTTTAGTGATGAAGAACTGATGACCTGTTCAACCGGCAACTCCCCGACCTGTTGGACCGCCGCCCAGACCTCGAGCCGCTGATTTACCAAGGGTTCTTGGGCGCGTTTGCCCGCCGCGAAGAGGTGGCCGTGGTGCTGAAGGAACTGCGCGAGTTGCGGACTGAGATGAATCAGCGTTTTGAGCGAGTGGACCAACGGTTTAAGGAAGTGGATGCGTGTATAGATGCGTTTCGCGAGGAAGTAAATCAGCGTTTTGAGCGAATGGACCAACACTTTGATGAAGTTTCGCAAGCCATCGATCGGCTGGGTTCGCGCTGGGGTATCCGCAACGAAAGCGTGTTCCGGCGCACCATGGCGTCCCTGTTGGAGGAATCTTTTGGAGCCGCGGTCGAGGAGCGCGTCATTGCGGGCGAACAATTCGACGTGGTCATTGTCGATTCCGATCAGCACATCCTCGTCGAAATCGCCGCCAGTGTGGGGGCCTCAATCCAAGAGCGGCTGGAGCGCAAGCGCCGTCTGTACACCGAGGCCACCGGGGTGGCTCCGGCGCGGGTCCTACTCGCCACGGCGGATATTTATAGCTATCGGGCGCAAGCCCTGCGCGAGGCGGGCATTGAAGTAATTGAACCGGCAGAAGCCGACTGAGACGGGTTGACGAACCCGTTGCGCCCTGCTGCTCGGCGGGGCTCTTTTACGTACTCAAGCGAATATGAGCGCTTTCACTGGAAGTTAGCCGACAACGTGCGCCGTGCGGCTGCCGAAAGCCCAGCTTTTCCCTAATGCACCACCTTGCATATAAGGGTCGGCCGACTTAGCGTTGGCTTGCCTGCGGCTGGCTCAGGTAAGATCCGCAGTCTATCTAGTCCGACATCGTAAATAGGGGTGCTCATCTCTACTTTATAGCCTAAGTCTGCGAGTGCACCTCTCGTTAAAGGAGAGATATATGGGGGCAACGCTGTCCCATTGGGTGCAAGACTACCAGCAGGAATGCTCATAACATCTAAAATGGCCTCAGATATCCAACCCCAGTGATGCCTATCGTCATCGACGGGAATGGCCTCTCCATAATACAAGAATGCTCCACTATCAGAGCCAAGGTCTGCTTCAAAAGTGCGCCGCAATCTCAGAAAGCCTTCCCAAGCATAGGTGTCCGCGAGATAGAAGAACTGTATAGGAAAAGGATTACCTATTATGTTGTATGGTAAAGGATTGTCCCAATACTCAGCGGGCTTGATATAATCAAACCACTGATCCAAGGTACCCACCCCTAAGACATGGCCAATCTCGTGTAAGGCCATGGTGTGCATCTCTTGTTCTACTAATTCATCAACAGGTGCATAGGGTGGATAACCATTTATGCGATTTCCTACTGCATAGAATTCGGACCTTTCTTCGTGGATTTCTGTAAGGATGCGGCGTGAATCTTCCCCATACGTAACTTGCCCTAAGACAGGCAAGCCCCCAGGACGCGCCGAGAACAATTGGGCAAAAGCCTCAATCCCAAAAACGGGTGCCAGTGAACTGCTAGGTTTTTTCTGGTGAACCACTACGAGCAAATCGTCCACTTTCCTACCCTTTGCTATAGTAGGACTCGCTTCATGGAACGTCCTTTCAAGCACTACATCGGGTAGGTCGCTCAGTATAACACGTTCCCAGTCTTGAGCAGCGCGGCGGAAAATATCTCGATCTTCTGACGGAATGTTATCGGCAAAAACCAATTCGATATTGAAGCCCAAGTTCTCTCCGGACGGTTCTTGGACCCGTACGTCATAGCGCGCCAATTCTGTTTGCTCGTAATCGAATAGGACGATCTCGGTCTCGCCTGCTTCGCAGACAGACAAATACAACGGCCAGCCGTTGCGCCGCGCTCTGGTCGGACTGTCATTGCCCTCGGCAGGACAGTAATTGCGCGACGGCGGCCTGTTGCCCCCGGCCACTTCTAAGGCCCTGTCTTTCCCGGTCGGATTGACCACGACCAAGACACTATCCACATCCGAAGAAGTGCGAACCGTAAAGGTCTTCCAAGCCGAATCGTCGGCAGAAAAGGAAAACGAAGCAGGCGACGGCTCTAACCAAGCCGATGAGCTAGTACCGGCTTCAGCTTCGGTTTCAGCTCCGGCTTCAGCAACTTGGACGGTATAGCGCGCTAATTCTGTTTGTTCGTAATCGAATAGGACGATCTCGGTGTCGCCTGCTTGACAGGCCGACAAGTGCAATGACCAGCCGTTGCGCCGCGCTCTTGCCGGACTATCATTGTCCTCGGCAGGACAGTAATTGCGCGACGGTGGCCTGTTGCCCCCGGCCACTTCTAAGGCTCGATCTTTGCCGGTCGGATTGACCACGACCAAGACACTATCCACATCCGAAGAGGTGCGAACCGTAAAGGTCTTCCAAGCCGAATCGTCGGCGGTGAAGGAAAACGAAGCAGGCGACGGCTCAATCCAAGCCGATGAGCTAGTACCAGCTTTGGGCGCGGCAGCCTTCAGCGGGCTCCATTGAGTGCCTGGGCGGTCTTGAGTTTGCTGGGGGTCGGCGGCCGGGTCCACCTTGAGGAAGGCCGTTGTGGCGGGTTGATCCGGCGAGCAGGCTACCAGGGAGAGGGGGATCAAAACTACAAGAACGCGCAGCATGGCGGACTCCTTGAGGAGTGAGAGGACAAGCCCCAAATGATGATTTCGATATTGTACAGATGCAAGCATAAAAGTACTTAGCCCGTACTTCTTACAGCTCGTCTGGCGAGGCGTCGGGGATTTGGGGTTTATGCGCTAGGGCGTATTCGTACTGTTGAGTGCAGGAGATGCGGGGGAGATTTTCCGTTTGCGCGCGGCGCAAGAGGAGGTCGAGTTGCTGTGCGCGGCGGTCGATGCGATAGACGGACCAAGGGTGGAAGATGGGCAAGTAGTAAGGCAGGTTTGCTTGTTGCACGTAGTCGATGCCCGGGGCGTAGGCGTCGTACACGCCTTGGGCGTCCTCGGGCATGTGTGCCGGATAGGGCCAAGGGAGTTGCGGCGGCCACAGTACCTTGCCCGGCTGCCCGGTGAGGATGTTGTCGTGCCAGGCGTGCGAGGGCATTTCGAGGAGGCCGGGGAAGCCCTCGCGGGCGTACCAGAAGGGCCGGTTGAGTGGCGCGGGCATGGTTCCGTCTGGCCCAGCTCCCACGGTGCGCATATAGCGGTAGCCGGCCTCCCACATCACGTGGAGGATGCGCTCTTGGCCAATGAAGCCGCGCGTGTAGCCGCCGGGCGCGGTCAGGCCGATCACTGGGCGGGAAAAGACATCTTCGATCAGTTTTTTGGAATCGACCAACTCGCGTTGTAAGGCGGCACTGTCATCGGCATCGGCTAAACCGATTAGGTCTTTGTGGGTAAACGAATGGCATTGGATGTCGAAAAGGGGCTCGTCGAGGATGGCGCGAAATTCAGACGCGGCGCATTGCAACAGTTCGGCGACGATGAAAAAGGAAGCGGGTGCTTGTCGCTCTAGATGCACTTGGGCCACGGCCCGGACGCCGGCAATGCACTCGTCCAGCCGCTCTCCCTCGTAGCTGATCCGTCCTTGGTAGCCCGGCCCGGCAGGCGCGTCCCACCAAGCGTACACGGCTTCGGTGTCGTAAGCAGATATGTAAGAAGGCATGGGTTGGATCGTCTTTGGCTATTGAGGTGAGTTGGGGTAAGTTAAGGCCGACGGCGATGGATCGTCAATTTTTGCTGCCAACGCAATCTCACTTATGCGCCGAGGAGAACAACCGTGAAAATTACCGATGTTGACATCATTCCGGCGCACGTGCCGCTCGCCGCTCGCAACGACGAGCACGCCGTGCGCTTCCGCTCCATTGACCAGCGCACCTTCTTCAAGGTGCAAACCGACAACGGCTTGGTGGGTTGGGGCGAGTACCGCTGCACGCCGCCGCCCGCGCAGAGCGTGGAGGGACTCATTGGGCGCAGCCCCTTCGACTTTTTGGGCAGCGAGGTCCACCTCGGCTTGGCCGGGGCCTTGTACGACGTGATGGGCCAGTACCTCGAAGTGCCGGCCTACAAGCTGATGGGGCCCAAAGTGCGCGACCGCGTGCCCGTGGCGGCGTGGACTCGGCCCGCTGCTCCCGAAGAACTGAGCCGCGAAATCGTCCGCGCCGCCGATCAAGGCTACCGGCTGTTCAAGATGCATACTTGTCAGCACCACGACGTGTTTGAGCAGAATCGCGCAGTAGAGGATGTGGCTCCGCCGGGCTTTAAGATGCAGTACGACTTTAATTCCAATCGCACCTTGGCCACGGTGTTGCCCATCGTCAAACAGCTCGAAAAGTCGCCCGTAGTGGGTTACATCGAGGATCCCTTGGTGTTGAGCGATGTAGAAGGCTGGCGACGGCTCCGCGCCCAATGCGGTGTGCCACTGGTCATGCACGTGCCGCCGCTGGGTGGGTTGCAGGAGGTCGTGCAGGGGATGGCCGATGCGTACATCGTGGCTGAGTACTGCGGCGGGTTTGGCGACGCGTTGGTGCGCGGCTTGGCCTATGGCAAAGCCAATGTGCAGGTGGTGGTGCAGCTAACTGGGGGCACCTTGGCTAAGGCGTTGGCGCTGCACTTGGCGGCCGTGTTGCCGACGGCGGCCCACTCGATCAATCTCGACGATCAGTACGAGGAGGACGCGGCCCGTCAGCGCATTGAGATCGTCGAAGGCTGTTCGCCCGTGCCCGAGGGGCCGGGTCTCGGCGTGGAGGTGGACGAAGCGGTCATTGCGCGCTTGGCGCAGCGCGGGCCGGCGGAGATTCCCCGGCACTTGGGCAAGTTGCACCTGCCGGACGGGCACGTGCTCTACACGGCCAGCATCCCGCCGATAGATGCGTTGACTGGCTTTGCCGAGGGGACTATTCGGGGATTGTCTTTTGAGGTGTGGCACGACGATGGGTCTGAGGAATTCGCGCGCATGTACGGGCGGGTGGAAGAGGAGGGGTCGGTGTTGGAGTGAGGGACTGGCACAAGCGATTTTACTTTTCCTGTTTCGCCGTCTCCCAAAGCCGGACGGTCATGCTGATGTTCATTGTTTTACTAGCCCTGATGGCCCCTCCGGCCGTCCTAGCCCAAGCCCCGTATGGCCTGCAAGAAAGGGTGCCGAACCATTCTTTGCTCATCGCTCCGGTCGAGGGACGAGTGCCCCAGACCGTCTCCGAGTCGGGCCTGTTTAGCAATGTGGCAGCCCAGACCCCGGCTTCGGGACTCATTCCCTACGGGGTCAATTCGGTATTGTGGTCCGACGGGACGACCAAGACCCGCTTTATCGCGCTACCCGGGCAGAGCCAGATTGAGTTTTCTACCTCGGGCGTGTGGAAATTTCCCCCCAACGCGGTGGTGGTGAAAAATTTCTACATAGAGTTGGAAAAGGGTAATTTGGACAGTCGGCACATTGTCGAGACGCGCTTTTTGGTCAAGCGCGGCCAAGCTGATACATGGGACGGCTTTAGCTACATGTGGGATCTGGAGGGCGAGGACGCGATATTGCTCAAAGAGGCGGCGACCCAGTCCTATCTCATCGCCGACCCAGAAGCCGAAGACGGCTTCCGCGAATACGTGCATTTCTATCCCGGACCCGAGGATTGCGCCTTGTGCCATACCGGACCGGCTGGCTATGTCTTGGGGCTCAATACGGCTCAGATGAATCGCTCGTACGACTACGGCGGCATTGTAGATAACCAATTGCGCACCCTAAACCACATTGGTTTGTTCACTGAGGACATTGGCGAGAATTACGACGGCTTCCCCCAGTGGGCCGACCCCACCGATGAAAGTCTGCCGCTGGCCGCCCGCAGCCGCTCCTATCTGGCGGCCAATTGCGCTCACTGCCATCGACCCAATGTGGTCAGCCGCTCGACCATCGACCTGCGGTACGACACTCCCTTAGAGAAGACCAATACCCTAAACTGGGTGCCTTCCTTGGGTGCTCTGGGTACTGAAGAAGGGTTTATCATCACCCCAGGCGACCCAGATAACTCCACCCTGTACTTGCGCCTGCTCACCTTTTCCTCCAACCGCATGCCGCCGGTGGCCTCCACCTTGGTTGATTGGGAAGGCAGCGATATCATCCGCCGTTGGATCGCCAGTATGGATCAACCTACTGCCGTACAAGGACTGGCGACTGTACCAGAAGAGGCTAGCTTAGCGCAGAACTTCCCCAATCCCTTCAATGCCTATACCATCATCGTCTATAAAGTTGGGAAAACCGGCCCAGTGGAATTGGCCCTATACGATGCGGTGGGCCAGAAAGTGCGCACCTTAGTACAGGCCGAGCAGGCACCGGGGTCTTATACTGTGCGCTGGGATGGCAGGACAGAAAACGGCGACTTGGCCGCCAGCGGCACGTACCTCTATCGCTTGCGAATGGGGGACTACTCGGTAGCCCGGCAGTTGGTGCTGGTGCGCTAGAATTCACTTCATCTGTGAGGAGCGTTTACATTGAGAAAAATTATCGGAATAGTCCTAATCGGCTGGACTTTAAATGCTGTCGGTGCCGATCCCCGGCCCCTGCGCGACGATGTTCAAGTCCGCCATTTGCTCGACGTGAGCCGGCGGACCATGCGCATTGCCAAGGACCCGCGCGACAACACCCTGTACACCCTCACGGCTACGGGGACTATTTATCGCATTCAGATCAAGGGGGAGGCCGAGCGCGTCGGCGAGACCATTGCCCGAGGGGTGCGCGACGCCGAGGGAGCGTGGACTTGGACCCAGTTCCATCCTGCGGAGGGGGTGCCCGAAGGAGTGCCCATCGACGAAATCCGCGCCGCGGCCGCGGCGGCTGCAACCCGGGCGACCGACCCGGTCGAAGATAAAATCCACGTCCTCGATACGCGCAACAACCGCATCATCACCCCACCGAATACAGAGGTAGCCAATCTGGACGACTATGGCATCGCTTTCCCACGAGCTATCTATTTCGACGCCGAAGGGGCCCTGTACGTGGTGCTCGACGTGGAGGCGGCCAATGCTGTAGGCGAAGAGCGGATTGCTACTTCTGCGGACCACAAACTCAACGATACCCAGGGCTTTGATATTGCGGCGGACGGCACGTTCTACATTGGCGGCAACAGCGGCAACAAGGTCATAAATGTAGTGCGTGGGGTGCGCGACGGAGATAACATCGAGTGGGCTACGGTAGTCCGCACTGAGCGCATTCCTCCCGGCACCAAGAACCATCCCCATCCGGCCATTGTCCTCAGCCCGGACGATCGCTTTGTGTACATCAATTCGGGGTCTCGCACCGACCACGGAGAGCTGTCTGAGGATGGGGCTTTTGCCGGGGCGCGCGAGTTGCCCCTGTCGTCGGCCATTTTGCGGGTGCCGGCGGATGGCCAAGACATTTTGATTCCGGCCGATGAAGAGGCGCTGCAGGCTTCGGGTTACTTGTACGCCGATGGATTTCGCAATGCCTTTGACATGGCCTTTGCCGCCAACGGCGATCTGTTTGCCGCGGACAATGGCCCGGACAGCGATATGGCCGACGAGGTCTGCTGGGTGCGGCAGGGGCTGCACTATGGCTTCCCTTGGCGTATGGGGGCAATGGACACAGCCCAGCGCTTCCCCGACTACGACCCGGCTGCGGACTTGCTCCTGATGACCCGCTCGGACGCTAGGGATCGCGGCTTGTTTTACAACGATCCGACCTACCCGCCCCCGCCCGTGGCCCGTTTTGCCGATCCGGTCCTCAATCTAGGGCCCGACGCCGATCGCTACCGCGACCCGAGCACGGGCGAGGTGCGCGACGCCAGCGACGAGGGCGGAGCAGCCTATACGCTTACGCCGCATAGTTCGCCGTTGGGGTTGGTATTTGACGTAGAAGAGGCCTTGGCACCCGAGTTTCGCGGCGACGGCTTTGTGTTGCGCATCGGCGGGGACTGCTGCAATCTGATCGACCCCTTCGACGATCCGGACGAGGATCTCATCCACATGGATTTGGAGAAGGTGGGAGATAACTATCAGGCGCACATGACCCGGATCGTCGAGGGTTTCAGTGGCCCTATTGACGCCGAGATTATCGGCAACAAGATCTACGTCATCGAGTGGAGTGGCGGTCGCGGCTTGTGGGAGATTACCCTGCCCGGTAGTTCAGTCACGACCGTGGTGGAAGAGGGCGGTAGTGTGCCCGACGGGTACGCGCTGGCACAGAATTATCCCAACCCCTTTAACGCTAACACGACCATCGCCTACGAGGTGGACAGCGCAGGGTTAGTGGAACTGACCGTTTACAATGTCGCCGGACAGAAGATCCGCGATTTAGTGCAGGATCGGTTGGCCGCAGGACGCTACGAGGTGCAGTGGGACGGGCGCGATAATCGTGGCCGAGCCATGGCCAGCGGCACCTATATATACCAGTTTACCGCGGGCAATTACCAAGAGAGTCGGACGCTGACGCTGTTGAAGTAATTTCTGTTACGCAGCTTTATGTAGCGTCTGCGGCTTGTGGCCCCTTCGACAGGCTCAGGGGCCGCAGGCTGAGCTTGTCGAAGCCTGCCGGAGGTCATGCCAGCCAACGCCGACGGAGGCATATTGAAGACATTGCTCTGGCTGCTCAGCCCCGCAGTCGGTTGGCGAGGGCTTGATGAGCTTGAGCGCCGACGGCGAGTAGGAAGGTGTCGAGAGGGAGGGTCCCCATTCCGGTGTCATCGGGCTGGCGGACCATAGCTTGTGGTGAGACGAGATAGCTATGTCCGCGGAAGTGCTTGTACCGTTCTATCAAGGCGAGGAGACCCGAACGAGAATGGTGGATCGAAGTGCCGACCTCAAAGGCTAGCGGTTGGTGCGGATCCTCCAAAATTAGGTCCACCTCGCGGTTGCCGTCGCGCCAGTGGTGGAGCCGAAGGCCAGCGTGAACGCTCAAGGTGTGGAGCGACGCCGCTGCGAGGTTTTCGATGAGAGTGCCCATCTCCCCGGGATCGTCGAGCGGGGCGAGGCCGCGTTGCAGGGCGGCGTTGCGAACCGCTCCATCGACGAAGTACAGCTTGCGGCCCCGACGTTGGACACTAACCTCGTGCCCGGAGTAGTTCGACAGGGTGAAGACGAGAAAGGCCCGCTTTAGATATGAGAGATAGCGGTCGAAAGTCGGCTGGGACAGGCCGAGATCGGCCCCGATGTTCGACGGCGACAGGAGACCGGCGATTTGCCCAGCTAGCACGTACAGAACGCGCTCTAACATCATCGGGTTATTCACCCCAAATGACTGGGGGATGTCCTTGTAAATGGCTCGCTCTACGGCGTCACTGCGGAGAACATGTTGCGACGCTAGCAGCAGATTCGATTCGTCTGGCTGTTCGTCGCGGTGCTGGCGGACGAGCAGTTCGGGGAAGCCGCCGATGAACAGGAAGGCGCGACGCCACCGGCTAAGTGCTGCATTAGCAGGCCGACCGGAGGGCAAGGTGCGCAGGGTTTGGCCGAGTGTGTGCGCGACGGCGATCTCGTGTTGCTGCTCTATCAGGTGAAGGAATTCGTCGAACAAGTAGGGCATCAGGTACTGTTCCTCCCAGCGCCCTACTCCGCTCTCGACCCGGCGCTCTCGCAGGGCGGCGGTAGCACTCGACGTTGCTGCAATCCGCACCGGCCACTGTTCATCGTAGAAGGTCTTTAGCCATAGATCCCAGTCCGCCGCGTACACGAGTTCGTCGAGCATTAGGTAGGTAGGGCGGTCGGTGGTGGCAGCACTCGCGTCCAATACCGCACGCACGAGGGTGCCGAGCGGCATCTGCAGGAGGAGAGGGTGATCCATGCGCAACCACCAGACTTGCTGCGGCGCGACGTGCTTTAGAAGGTGGCGGACGGTCTGATAGAGCACGGTAGTCTTGCCCACCCGGCGCGGTCCGAGCACGAGTTGGTAGCGCAGCGGCTCGTCGCGCAGGAGCCGCTGCCACAGCCACTGAGCCAGCGGTCGTTCCACTGGAGGGGCCAGCGATGGCGGTACGGCTCCTTGGCTATGCCACGGGTTTTGTTCGGTAAAGACGTGCTCAAAGTCGGAGAAGCGCGGGGTCCAAACAGCCAAACTAAACCTCTTTCTGTGATATTTATTTCGTAAATAACATGCACAGAATATATGTTATTTATCAAATAACATGCACATAGCCTCCTCCAAGAGGCTTGTTTGGCATATCGTCAGCGACTAAAGTAAGATAGTCGTGCTGGGGTAGGCTACTGTCCCGGACCTAGGAGCCGTTCCATGTTGCCGCCGAGGATCGCTGCCATCTCAGATTCGCCTATGAACGGACAGTAGCACCGCACGTAGTCGAGACTCTGGCGGTAGGTCCAGTGCAGCAGGACGATGGGGATGTCCGTCCCCCATAGGATGCGATCAGCGCCGATGCGTTCGACCATCTGCTCCAAGACGGGCCGCATCTGTGGCATGGGGTAGTCCCAGCGCGACTGGAGGAACACGGCGAAGAGGATTTGGATGTGGAAGCGTGGATGGCCGATGGGTGCCGCTTCGTACACCTCGTCGGGCACGTGGAGCCGGTCTTCGTCGGCAAACATCCGCCAGGAGAAGCCATGGGTCATGACCACATCGACGTCGGGGAAGCGGTCCATCCAGGAGCGTAGAGCATGCAACTCGTCGAGGTAGGCCGCGGGCGATCTGGCTGCGCCGAGGGTGAAGAATACGGGGATGCCCAGTTCGGCCACAGTCGCCCACAAAGGGTCGAAGTCGGGTCCGGTCCACTCGGGGGAGAGGTCGTAGAGGGGCCGGTGGAAGGGCATGAACTGCAAACCCGACAGGCCGTGGTCGCGGATCGCCCGTTGCAGCTTGGCGATGGCGTCGTCCGTCTTGCTGGGGAACCACCATTCGGGGACGTGGGCTAGGCCCTGGATTCGTCCTGGGTGGCGCTGGCAGCAGTCGGCGATGTAGTCGTCACCCAGACCCATGTACGGGGTGCGGTGCAGGAGCGCTCGATCGATGCCGGCGTAGTTCATCTCCGCCACTAGGCTGTCGGCGGGGAAGGCGAAGTCCACCGTCCACGGCGGTAGGGCCTGCTTCACGTAGTCCTCGCCGTCCACCGTCCACTCGACGAGGCCGTGCTCCCCGGTGCGGAAAGCGGCGTCTCGCAGGCCATCGAAGCGCCAGGGGCGATCGGGGTCGTACAGGCCCGTGGCGTCAGCCGGGGCGCGGTCGGTGCGCCGCCAGCAGGGCTGCTGCCGGGCTTGGGCCATGAACAGTTGCAAGTGTCGCCAGAATTCGGCGGGGTTGGCGAAGCCTCCGTTGCGGCCCGGCGGCGGGAAGCAATAGGCGTGTCCGTCGTAGATCATGATGTTGTCCTTAGACGCGTTGACCGATACTCCTCTCATTGACAAAGGAAAAATAAATAATGAGCCAGCGTAGCGCACTTTCGCGGTTTATCGGCATTCCGTTGCACTGGCAGATTGCCATTGCTCTCGTCCTCGCTGCATTTGTAGGGTGGCTGGGCGACGAGCATACGACGCTGTTTGGTGCATCGCTCGTGGAAATTTTTGATTTCTTTGGCAGCTTGTTCCTCAATGCGCTGAAGATGATCGTGGTGCCGCTCATTCTGTCTTCGATCATTGTTGGCGTCCGCAATATGGCGAGCCAGAACGCCTTTGGACGCATCGGCGGGAAGACGGTGGCCTTTTACGTGGCGACCGGATTGCTGTCGGTTTGCACTGGTCTCGTTTGCGTGAATCTCATAGCGCCCGGCGAGACTGAATCGGCGCGGGCGCTGGGTGCCGCGCTGCCAGATCCGTCGCAGGTCATGGACAAGGTAGAGGGGCGCGGCATGCGCGATCTGGTTGAGGTTCTCAAGCGCGCGATACCGTCTAATATCTTCGCGGCGGCGCTAGAGGTGCAACTGCTGGCGCTGGTATTCGTGGGGGTCGTGTTCGGGTATTTCATGTCGCGGCTGAACGGGCCGGCGGGCGACACTCTACAGCGGTTCTGGGTCGGCCTGCACGATCTCATGATCTTGATCACGATGTGGATCATGCGGTTTGCACCCATCGGCGCGTTTGCGCTAGTGGGCAGGACGCTGCTCGTCTCTGGCTTTGCCGCGCTCGAAGCGTTGGGTCTGTTCTTCCTGACCGTATTGCTGGCGCTGGCGGTGCATTTTGCCGTGTGGTTGCCGTTGCTGCTGCGCTTGGTTGCCGGGATCAGCCCATACGCGTACTACGCCAAGATCGCGCCCGCGCAATTAACTGCGTTTTCGACTGCGTCGTCTTCGGCGACCTTGCCGGTGACCATCAACAGCGCCGAACAGGCCGGCATCTCCAACCGCGTGACTAGCTTTGTCCTGCCGCTGGGTGCGACGGTGAACATGGACGGCACTGCACTGTACGAGTGCGTGGTGGTGGTGTTCATCGCCCAGGTGTACGCGTTCGCGTCTGGCATAGATTTTGGTATTGCGGAGCAGATGATCGTCGTATTGCTCGCCTTGCTCACGTCGATTGGCGTGGCGGGTATTCCCGCGGCTAGCTTGGTGGCTATCGCGCTGATCCTGCCCGCGGTCGGCCTGCCGGTGGAAGCCATCGCCATTGTCCTAGCAGTTGACCGCCCGCTCGATATGTGCCGCACGGCCGTCAATGTGACCAGCGATCTGGTGGTTACGGGGCTGGTGGCGCGCACAGAAGGCGAAGACTTGCCGGACGTTCGGGCTTGATCCGCAGATGGACGCAGATGGACGCAGATAGACGCAGCATAGGATGCACAGACGATCCACCGCTCGAATCGCATAGCTACAAGATGCCCACGCGCTCGCTCTCGGCGTCTTCCAACATGCCCTCGGCTGCTACGAGATTGAGCTGGTCCACTTCCTCGGGCGTCAGGTCCGGCAATCGGTCCACTAGTTCCAAAAAACGCTCAACCTCGACTGGCGCTACGAGTCCCTCGGTCAATACGGCTAGCTTGTCGATGTAGTCCGGCCGGGCAAAGGGGCGGTTGCCGAGGTAGTGGGCGTTGGGGTTGTCGAGGCGTTCGGCGATCTGGGTGCCGTCGGCGAGGCGGACTACGACTTGGGCACCGAACTGCTTATGGTCGGGATCGGGATGGTGATAGGCTTGAGTCCACTCGGCGACTTCTTCGGTGCGGATCTTGTGCCACAAGGCGACGGTCGAGGGACGGTGGGCGCGCTCCGAGGTATAGGAATGCACGTGATGCCAAGCGCCGTCCTCCCAGGCGACGGCGAGGATGTACATGGCGCTGTGGTCGAGGGTCTCGCGCGAGGCGTCCGGGTCCATTTTCTGTGGGTCGTTGGCCCCCGTGCCGATTACGTAGTGCGTGTGGTGGCTGGTGCGGATTACTACGTCTTCCACTTGGTTTAAGTCTATATGGCGAGCGTGGAGCCGGAAGCCGAGGTCGATCAAGGCTTGGGCTTGGTACTCGGCGGAGTGTTCCTTGGTATAGGAACGGAGAATGGCGCGCATGTTCTCACCGGGATCAGGCAGAGGGACGTGGTATTCGGCGTCTGGCCCGGATAGCATCCAAGCGATGACGGCGTCGCGGCCCTCGTAGATGGGCGACGGTGCCCGCTCGCCGAGGCGCACCCGGCCCACGGCTTCGATGGCGATCTTGTTGGCTTGGGCTGGGGCGTAGGCCTTCCACGAGGTGATGTCCCCTTTGCGCGATTGGCGGGTGGCGCAGGCTAGGTGTAGGCTCTGGTTGATGGCTTGGTAGATTTGCTCGGCTGGCATCTGGAGCATGGTCCCGAGTCCGGCGGCCACGGCCGGGGCGAGGTGGGCGACGTGGTCGATTTTGTGCTCGTGCAAGCAAATGCCCGTCACTAGCGCCATCTGCACCTCGTAGGCCGTGAGGATGCCCAAAGTCAGTGCGCGGCCGTCGGCCCCCGTTTGCTGGGCGGCGGCGAGCAAGCCAGGAATGTTGTCGCCGGGATGTGAGTAATCGGCTGCGAGGTAGGTGTCGTGCATGTCGAGTTCGCGCACGGCCACGCCGTTGGCGAGGGCAGCCCACTCGCAGTGGAAGCTGCGGTCGTTGGCCACGCCAAAGAGGCGGGCGCCGCTGTTGTGGGGGTGGGAGTAGCCCAAGGCGAGGAGGCGGGCGTTGCGCACGGGTGGCCGGTTGATCGCGGCTAGGGCGACCGCGGCGTTGTCGATGACGCGATTGCCGATCATCTCGACGACATCTGCGTCGACCGCTTGGTTGTGGGCGGCGAGCTGGGCCAGCTTCCAAGCCAATTGCTCTTCGCGCGGGAGGACCGTACCGTCTGGGTGGGTCTTGACGATGTGGTTTTGCATGATCTGCTTTCGTGGTTGGTGGAATTGGGAAAGTCAAATAATAGGGCCTATCGCCGAGGACGAACAATCGCAAGGGAAGGAGAGGAATATGAAAGTCTTGATGCAGATGGATTTAGCTGAGGAGTTGATAGAAGAGATTCGGCAGGTGGCCGAGGAAGTGGAAGTGGTGTGCGTAGATTCGGCTGCGGCGGCCTTGGAAGTCATGCCGGAGATCGAGGTCGTCTGCGGGCACATCAGCCGGGAGATGTTCGCGCGGCAGAAAAAGCTCAAGTGGATGCAGAGTTGGGGAGCGGGGGTAGATGGAGTGCTGCATCCCGAACTAGTCGAGAGCGATGTGGTGTTGTGCAGCGCCAAGGGGTGGGTGGGAGTGCATCTGGCCGAACATGCGATGGCGTTGTTGCTCGGGCTGACGCGGGGGATCCACACGGCGGTGCGGAATCCAGACTGGGAGCAGCGTTGGGCGATTCGCGCTGCGTCGTGGGAGCTAATTGAGCAGACGATGGGTATTGTGGGATTGGGGGGGACGGGGAGGGAGCTGGCGCAGCGGGCGAGCGCGTTTGGAATGCGGGTTATCGCGGTGGATCCAGAACAGGTCGAAGTGCCGGAAGCAGTGGAAGCCTGCTGGGAGATGGATCAGTTCCACGCGCTGTTGGAACAATCCGACGTGGTAGCGATTTGCGCACCGCTGACTGCAGAGACTGAGGGGCTGTTCGATCAAGAGGCGTTTACGCGGATGCGGAGCCACGCGTTGTTGATCAACGTCACGCGGGGGCGGATCGTCGATGAGCAGGCTTTGCTGGCGGCGCTTGCCGAAGGGCAGATCGGCGGGGCGGGATTGGACGTGGTGCCGCAGGAGCCTCTGCCCGAGGATCACCCGCTGTGGCGAATGGACAACGTGCTGATCACGCCGCATACGGCCGGGGGGTCGCCCAACCGCGACAGTCGATGCGTGGCGTTGTTTTGCGATAATTTGCGGCGCTACTTGGCGGGGGAGGAGTTGGTAAGCGTGATAGACAAGCGCAAGGGGTATTGAATGCGTCAACATCAGTTATCCGCGGATAGCGCAGATAGGTCGCACACCAGAACACGCCGGCGAAACCTGTCGTTTTTAAGTGGTTAGGACAATACCGTTTCCAAGCGATGCTTTCGTTTCTTCCAGTCGGGGAGGAACTGCTCAAGCAAGTTGTAAAACTCTGGTCCGTGATTGAGATGGAATAAGTGACATAGCTCGTGGATGACGACGTATTCAATGCATTCTCTGGGTGCTTTTATAAGCTCCAGATTCAATGTTACGCCGCGTTTAACACTGAAACTGCCCCAGAGCGTTTTCATCTTGCGGATTTTAAGTGCAGGCTTGTCCACGCCCTTTTTTTTAAAGAGCTGCCAGCATTCTGCAAATACTTGAGCAAAATAAACCTCCGCCTCGCTCCAGTACCATACTTCAAGCAACATCGCTATGTGCTCTGGCTTGTCGTCAACCGCTTGTATGTGAAAGAAGTCGCGCTTTAACAAAACCTCGTCTGTGTCAGACGGCCTTATCTTCAGCCGATACTGTTTGCCGAGGTAAAGGTGACTCTCGCCGCCGACAAACTGCCGCTCGGGAGTGCGCGGTCCAAGCTGTGCAAAATAGCGAATCTGGCGTTTTATCCAGCGCACGCGTTTGTTAATGAAATCTTCGATTAAGGTTTCATCTTCTCCCAGTGGGGCTTTTACAACTACCGAGCCGTCGGGGTGAACGGCGATCTCGATAGTCTTTCTTTTGGAGCTAAGTACACGACAGTAACATGGGTTGATATTGTCGGGCGCGTTTAGGTTGTTCCCGTGTTTGGTGAATGATCTGTGTGAGTTGGTCTAATCCTCGTCGAAAGAGGCTTATGGCTTTTCGCCCATGTTTTTTTATGGGGATCGGTTTTCGTTGATGCAGTTGCTGTCCTACCAGCAGGGCCCATAGGAGGGTCCACGCCAGCAGTCCCAACAGCAGGTGCAATCGTTGCGGGTGGATCAGATGGGTATCTTCGAGGTTAAAT
>JAJDVZ010000152.1:0-162826 GCA_022825835.1 Candidatus Latescibacterota bacterium | reverse complement strand
CCTATAAAAAAACATGGACGAAAAGCCATAAGCCTCTTTCGAAAAGGATTAGACCAACTCACACAGATCATACACCAAACACGAGACCAACCTAAACGCGCCCGACAATATCAACCCATGTTACTGTCGTGTACTTAGGTAGTGACTAATTGCGCCAATACCCCGGAGCTTCAGGAGCCGATCAAAGATCCAGCCCGATTCCCGTGGCACGAGGTCATTAAGGTGCAGCATTACTGGTTGGACGTGAACGCAATGACCAAGCCGATGGAGGTGCGAGAAGACGAAGGGCGCTACGGAGAGAAAAGCGGATCATGAAAAAGCCGGTACTCACAGACTACAAGCTGGTGCTGGACGCCACCACCGACATCTTCGATCTGCGCCGCTTGCGGGACTACTTCATCCGCGTCTTAGGCGGCCATGCTCCCGGCGAGAATGAGGTTGACGAGTGGTGGACGCTGCTATTGCACCTGAGACTGGCGACGACCTCTCACGAGCGAATGGCCGCGACCATCGACGGGATGCTGCTGTTCGGGAAGAACCCCAAGCGGTTTCTTCCTCTATCGGGCATCCGTGCTATATGCTATTCCGGCGAGAACTCAACTCACGCGGTCCGTGCCGATGAGGATCTGAAGGGACCATTGGTTCCGCTCTGTGCCCAAGACGGTTCCCTAGTCGAATCAGGGCTAGTCGATCAGGCTTGGGATTTCGTGCGGCGAAATACGACGCCGAGGTCTAATCTGGAAGGCACTAGGAGAATCGACCGCGGGGAATACCCGGAGGATGTGATTCGAGAAGCCGTGGGGAATGCCCTCATCCACTGCGACTATAGCATTGCGGACACGGGCGTTATGTTGACCATCTTCTCCAATCGCCTCGAAATCGTAAGTCCTGGGAATTTGCCCCATACGCTGACGCCCGAGAAAATCGCCTCCGGCGCACGCTACGCACGAAACCAGACGCTGGTCAATGTGATGCGCGACTATGGGTATGTCGATCCTCGCGGCATGGGCATTCGGAACAAAATCATTCTTGGCATGTTGGCCCACAACGGCACCGAGCCGGACCTGATCGCAGAGGAGTACCGCTTCACCGTGCGCCTATGGAAGGAAGCGAAGCCAGCGTGATCCCCGGCGAATGCAACGTCTCACCGAAGTCGATTCGGCACGGACTTCGCCCCATCGGGATTCTTGACAGCATATTTTGCTGTCATTAGGCTTTTTCGGTTGCCCAAACCGATAAGGAGACCGCGATGAGTTCCACTGTCACTGTCCGCAATATCGACCCGGCGGATAAAGCTTGGCTCAAACGGGAAGCGCACCAAGTCGGCATGTCAATGGAAGAGTTCATCCGCCGTCTGATTCGCGAGAAACGCGCCAAGTCCGAGCGCCGCGCAACGCCTTCCGAGGCTTTCAGGCGGTATTTTGGCCCCGAGCATGGGGTCGAGTTGCCGGAGTCTAGGCACTACTCATATCGGAAGGTCGAGTTCGCCGGTGAGAGTGAGACGTGAACGCTCCTGTTGCTTGGCTCCTCGATGCGAATGTCGTATCGGAAATGATGCGCCCGCGTCCAGAACCACGTGTTGCTACGTTTCTGGACAAGATCGCTGACCAAGGAATTGGGCTTGCTTCCATTACTGTCTGGGAAATTCTCAACGGCATTGGCCTCCTCGATGCCGGACGGAGGCGTGACGCCCTCGCCGAGCGGTTTCAGAACCTGCTCGACGAGCTCTTCGAGGATCGGATATTTGCTTGGACTTTGGACGACGCTCGCGAGTGCGCCCGCATCATGGAAGAGAGGCGACGCCGAGGCGAGGCGCTTGAAGACCACCTACCGGACGCCTTTCTCGCGGCAACGGCGGCCCGGCGCGGCCTCACTATCGTCACGCGAAATGCAAGTGAGTTCCGCAATACCGGCGTTGAAGTCGTCAATCCTTGGGCCGGTGGATGACAGTCGGTTTCCATCGGCGGCGTTGCTTGGTGGTCAAGCCGAACGAATTTTTCAGACAGCGTCTGAAAAATTGGCAGGGAGGGAGATTCTGCAGACAGCGTCTGCAGAATCAGAATCCAGCGGAAATCTCCAGACAGTGTCTGGAGAATCTAATCAATTCCCTCAACAAGCGATTTGCCAGACGGCGTCTGGCAAATACCGAAATCACGGGGAGATGATCATGATTGCAGACGATCGAGCAGGCGCGGCTTGCTGCTAGGAGAGAAGCCATGAACGAGGGGATGCTTGACCAACAAACGTTGGACGACATCATCCGGCGCATTGTAGAGGTGGCGCAGCCGGAGAAGATCATCCTCTTCGGGTCTGCTGCTCGCGGCGAGATGGGGGCCCACAGCGACGTCGATCTGCTCGTCATTAAGGAGGGCGGTAACGCACGGCGTCTCATGGCGGGAATTTACCGGAATCTGCGCGGTGCCGGTGCCGCAGTCGATGCAATCGTGGTGTCTCCGTCGGATGTCGAGCGTTACAAGGACAGCCATGCGCTGATTATCAAGCCGGCACTGAAGGAAGGAAAGGTGGTGTATGAATCAGCATGAGCGCTTCCCGCCTGATGACCCGCGGGAATGGCTGAATCGAGCCCGAAGCAATCTGGCCTTGGCGAAGACCCGCGTTCCCGATGCCTACCTAGAGGATTTGTGCTTCGAAGCGCAGCAGGCCGCAGAGAAGGCCATCAAGGCGGTGATGATCGCACGTAAGGTCGAATTTCCCTATGTGCATGATCTGGCGCGGTTGTTATCGCTGCTGGATGCAGTTGGAGAGCCCATACCGGAAACAGTTCGCAGGGCGGAGGAATTGACACTCCACGCTACGGAAGGACGTTATCCGGGATTGACCAACCCGGCAGTCGAGTCCGAGTACACGGAAGCGCTAGCCATCGCCGAAGCCGTCGTCCGCTGGGCCGAGGAACGCATCGGATGATCCCCCGCGAATGCAAGCGTCTCGCCGAAACCCTCTGCGAGAAGAGCAGATTATGAAAAAGCCGATACTCACAGACGACAAGCTAGATGCTCAGTACCAAGCCATATTTGGCGATGTGTCGAGGATTGTTGACTCCGCTAGGCAATCGGCCGCTCGCTCGGTGAATGCCGTTATGACCGCCGCGTATTGGCGAATTGGTCAGCGTATCGTTGAGTTTGAGCAATCAGGAGAAAAGCGGGCTGAATACGGGACCGCGCTCATTAAAAGACTTGCGGCGGACTTGACACAACGCTTCGGGCGTGGTTTCGGCCCCGTCAATCTGAGCCAGATGAAGAGATTTTATCTGCTGTGGTCAGCCGAACGAATTTTTCAGACACCGTCTGAAAAATTGGAAGGTGGAGAAAATTTCCAGACAGCGTCTGGAGAATCTTCGCTGGACAGCCTCGCCTCTCATTTTCCACTTCCTTGGTCCGCCTACGTGCGGCTGCTTTCGGTCAAGAACACGCGCGTCCGTGAATTCTACGAAACCGAGGCGTTGCGCGGCGGATGGTCGGTTCGCCAACTCGACCGGCAGATTAATTCTCAGTTCTATAAACTCACCGCGCTGTCGAAGAATAAGGCCGTACGATTTCTAATACAGATACCAAGGTAATCCAGTGACAAGGCGACTCAGGATGAAGAGCGGCTCGTCAAATAACCAAGACTTAACGTTCGTCAGGTGCTTCCTAAGCGACCTCGTGGAGAAAGTATCTCCTTTTCGAGGCATTCCTGATACAGTTCGCTATTGGTGGGCGCAAAAAGACGAGGGATCGATGTTCTTGGAGCCTGAGACACTGGCAGAATACAGGGATGTTCGCCAGAAGCTATTGGAAAAGTTCGCTCCTGATGAAGATCTCTCAGAGTCAGCCATTGATTCGGCACTCAGGACTGCCGTTTTCGAGGTTGTGGATATTCCGAAGCGTCGCGATCAGAATCTGTCTGTACGGTTGGACCACGCCCTAGAGAAATTGCAGACATTCCTAGCGAGTCCATCCGAGGAGTACGAGTGTTGGATTGAGGTTGGTGGTTTGGATGTTTCTTCTCTTCCAGCCTGTTTTGGAGGCGTTCGCTTCGTTGTATTCGATGCAGATCAGATTCAGAACCTCAAGAAAACCATCCACACAAAGCACGTTATTGGTCAATCAGAAAAGCTCATGTTTATCGACGATCAATTGGCTGACTCTCTTTTGGGTCGCCCAACTGCCGTCGTGAGAGTCAACGCACGCGATGCGAAGGCGGCCCTGTCACTAGCCGAGCGCAAGGTCCGCGCCATAATCGAATGTCTGAACTTCTTCTCGGACACGATCCCTGGCTATCATGGATCGCTCTTCTTGCCCACCAATCAAGAATCACCTAGTGGGGTTGTGCGTTTGGCCGTCGCTGACAGTGGAAATATGTACAACGACTATTCTGACGACAGGCCAGTAGGAGTTTTTTCTATTGCTGAGGTTCGCGAAAATGCTGAGGAGATGGTTCGCTGTGCGTTTGACCGCGTGGAGTCTTTACTCGAAAAAAGTAGGAATGACGTGGATGAACTACTGCTGACGGCTGTCCGTTGGGCAGGAAGAGCAACTGTAGAAAGGACACAGGAGGAGTCGTTTCTGCTGTTTGTGATCGCTATAGAAGGCATAGTTTTTCCGAAGCAGAAGAAGAACATAAAGGATCTCCTGTGTCGGCGAGTTACGGGATTACTTGGAGGCGACGTTGAAGATAAGGAGAAGATCAAGGAGAAAACAAGGGACTTATATAAAGTTCGGTCGGAGGTCGTACACAGCGGTTATTACGAGGTATCCGATGAGAAACTGAGCTACGCTCGGCTTGTCGCCAAGAACATCATTCTCCAGCTACTTACAAATCCAGAGGTAGGGCAGTTCTGTAAGCGGAAGGAACTGGATAAGTGGTTCACAGAAGTAATTGTGGAATAAGGCTATGGAGGCAAAACAGATTTCTTCGGCTGTGCGAGCTTGTCGGTTGGATGCACAGTAGATGAGTACTCTCGATTATTCAGCAATATAGAGGGTGGTTCGATGATCCCCCGCGAATGCAAGCGTCTCGCCGAAGTCGATTTCCCCATCGCCGAGGTCTCCAAACACGCAGCGCGGGAGAAGTCGATTCGGCACGGCCACCCCTCGACGCTGCACCTGTGGTGGGCGCGGCGGCCGTTAGCTTCGTCGCGGGCAGTGTTGCTGGCATTGCTGCTGCCAGACCCGTGCGACGAGCACTGCCCGGAGGATTTTAAGCTGCAAGCACGGAAGATTCTGCACGCGGTGCGCCAACCGCTGACGCATTCGTTCTGGCTGTGCAAAAACCCCAAGCGCAAGGGGGTAGCACGGCACCGGGTCCGACGTCTGATTAATGCTAAGGAAGAAAGCCAGAAAACATGAAATCGGTACCTTCCACAATAATAAAGACTTACCCGCAACGTGGTCCGCTCCAGCAATTCCGGTTTGTGGACAGCCTCGCATTCCGGTGTTTCAGATGTACTGCTACCAAGAAATCCAAGTTGATTACCATATACGGAGGCGACTGGTCGAAACGTCTCTGTAATGGGTGTTACGGCTATCTTCTATCGTTATACAAGATTAAGGCAGGAACAAAGGCAGATAGTGAGAAAACAGAACAGTTGGCCAATCTCCTGTTCAAGGCTGTTACTCTCGATGATCAGTTACAAGCCGAGCGTTTGTATCGAGTCTCCGAGGAACGTGCTGATCACTTGTCTCAAGAGACCTTGCGGTTTGTTTCTACGTCCGAACACGTGGCCCGACAACTTCAATCAGGGCCGGAGTTAGAGTGGTCGCCAGCCGTGATCGGCTTGTGTAAAGCGGTTGAACTTGAGATCGTCAACCGAATTTTAAAGCCGTTGGCAAACGAGGTGGGTAGCACAGACTTGAGTGCCGATAAAAGCGATAAGGATATCAAGCGCGTCGCAGCATTCTGTGCGAACCCGACGCGAAATCCCCCTGAACTGGGAGCGTTCGCGCATTTTCTGCAGACCGTGGTTCACAGCCACCGACGCCGGAGCACTAGTGTGCTTATGCGCAACTTTTTGCAACTTGCGAAAGAGTGGACTGGATCTAATTGGCTCCTTGATGCTACGGCTTTCCACCAGTCGCTTACACATCTGATAACGAGATTCAGGAATCGCGCAGCACACATCGACGAACTTGGCAAAGAGGACTATGTTGCCTGTCGAGATCTCACAATAGGTACTCAAGGTATCATATGGCAGCTTCTTGTCGCGACCCAGCGCCATCGGTAGGGTAGCGTTGAGATGGTATGAAACAATGTGCCTCCTAAGACGGAAGCAGTGTCAGGTTTGAAAGATCTCCCTGTTTCAGGAAAGGCCCAATGATCCCCCGAGAATGCAAGCGTCTCGCCGAAGTCGATTTCCCCATCGCCGAGGTCTCCAAACACGCGGCGCGGGAGAAGTCGATTCGGCATGGGCATCCGAGTACGCTGCATCTGTGGTGGGCACGGCGACCGCTGGCCTCGTCGCGGGCGGTGTTGCTGGCGTTACTACTGCCAGACCCGTGTGACGAGCACTGCCCGGAGGACTTTAAGCAGCAAGCGCGGAAGATTCTGCGTAAGGTTAGACAGCCACCGACGAATGACGTGGAACTGCGCCAAGGCTTGCTGTCGTTCATCGCCAACTTCGCCAACTGGAAAAATGCTGCGGACCGAACCCATCTCGACGTGAGCCGAGCGTTGGTAAAGGCGGCGCATGGCGAGGAGCCGCCGCTGGTGGTGGACCCGTTTGCGGGTGGGGATCGATTCCGCTGGAGGCATTGCGGCTGGGCTGCGAGGCATTCGCCAGCGATCTGAATCCGGTGGCGTGCCTGATTCTCAAGGTGATGCTGGAGGACATTCCGCGCCACGGGCCGGGGCTGGCCGAGGAATTGCGCCGGGTCGGTGGCGAGATTAAACAGCAGGCAGAGCAAGAGTTGGCCGATCTGTATCCCAAGGACCCGGACGGGGCGACGCCGATTGCCTATTTGTGGGCGCGGACGGTGCGCTGCGAAGCGCCCAACTGCGGCGCGGAGATTCCGCTGATGCGTTCGTTCTGGCTGTGCAAGAAGGCCAAGCGCAAGCGGGCGTTGCGGCATCGAGTCGAGCGGCGCGAGGGGGAGCCGCCGAGCGTCGAGTTCGAGGTATTCGAGCCAAAGGCAGATAAAGAGGTGCGCGGCGGCACGGTGGCGCGGGCGCGGGCGACTTGTTTGTGCTGCGGCGCGGTGCTACCGCCGGAGCGGGTGCGGGCGCAGCTTGCGGCTGAGCGGGGTGGCGCGGATGTAATTTTTGACGCGGAGGGACGACGGACAGGTGGGGCGCGGATGACGGCGGTGGTGACGCTCAAGTGTGGACAGGTGGGGCGGCACTATCGGCTGCCGACGGACGCGGACTACGCGGCGGTGCGAAAGGCCCAGGAGCGGGTAGCGCAGGTCTTGGATGAATGGGAGCGGGGCGGGAAACAGGGGCTTTGTCCGGTGCCGGATGAGCCGTTACCGCCAATTGGCACATTGGGGTTCCGCGTGCAACGCTACGGGATGATGCAGTGGGGCGACTTGTTTACGGCGCGGCAGAAAGTGGCACTGGTGACGTTGGGACAGTTGCTGAATAACTCGTCAGACAAGCAGCATATTATTCTCTTCCTTGAGTTGGCGATTTCACGGTTTATGGATGATTTTTCATCGCTTGTGCGCTGGATGGATAGAGAAACGCCAGCCGCAACATACACCCTACAGGCACTGCCTATAAAATGGGATTTTTGTGAAATTGACCCGTTTGACAAGGCGTCATGGAGTCTGACAAGTTCGATAGATTGGGTAGCTCTCGTGGTCGAGAGTTTAAGATGGTTACGATCTGGCCAAGTCCAACCTGCCGATGCGACTGACCATCCGCTACCCGATCAAGCTGCCGGGGTCTGGTTTACCGATCCGCCCTATTACGACGCAATACCCTACTCCGATCTCTCTGATTTTTTTCTTGTCTGGCTCAAACGCACACTGCCCGATAACCCATTACTACGCGACCCGTTCGATTCAGACAACCCGCTTTCTCCCAAGACCGCCGAGGCCGTACAAGATGAGATCAAGCAAGTCAATGGCCGCCCCAAGGACCGAGAATGGTTTGAGGAAACAATGGCGAAAGCCTTTGTCGAAGGTCGCCGAGTATTAAACGAGGATGGTATCGGCTCCGTCGTCTTCGCTCACAAAACTACCGAAGGATGGGAAGCGTTACTCTCCGGGATGATTCGCGGTGCCTGGACGATTACCGGCTCTTGGCCAATCGCTACGGAGAGGCCAGGTCGACCGCGCTCTCAAGACTCCGCCGCCCTCGCCACCAGCATCCACCTCATCTGCCGCCCTCGTCCCGAAGACGCCCCTATCGGCGACTGGGCCGATGTCCTGCGCGAACTGCCCATCCGCGTCGCTGACTGGATCGAGCGCTTGCAGGGCGAAGGCATCCGAGGTGCCGATCTGGTCTTCGCCTGCATCGGCCCCGCGCTTGAAATTTTCAGCCGCTACCGCGCCGTCGAAACTGCCGAAGGCAATATAATCGGCCTGCCCGATTACTTGGAGAAAGTCTGGGAGGTCGTCGGCCGCGCCGCGTTGCAACAGGTGCTCGGCACCGCCGAGGCGCAAGCGCGCAACGGCCTGTCCGGCGCACTGGAAGAAGACGCCCGCCTGACCGCGCTCTTCCTGTGGACGCTCCAGAGCACGACCTCTGTTGCAGAAAATCAGCAACAAGACGACGAGGCCGACGAAGAAGCCGTCGCCAAGGCAGCGGCCACGGGATTTGCTCTCCCCTTCGACGTGGTGCGCCGCTTCGCCCAGCCCATGGGCATTGCTCTCGACACTTGGACCGACCGCATCATCGGCCAAGAAAAAGGCGTCGTACGCCTACTGCCAGTGTCCGAGCGCGCCAAAAAGCTCTTCGGCGAGGACGGCGCTGCCGCCGCCGCCAACTACATCAAAAGCGACCCGCACACCAGTCTACAGCAGCCCCTCTTCCCCGACTTGCCGGACGGCGCACCCACTCTCGTCCGGGAGCCGCGCCCGCGCTACGGCGAATCCTCCGACGACCACCTCGCCGCGACGCTTGGCGACACCACCCTCGACCGCGTCCACACCGCCATGCTGCTCCAATCCAGCGGCCACGCCAACGCCCTGCGGACGCTAATCGACGCCGAGCAAGATCGCGGTCCCGACTTCCTCCGCCTTGCCAACGCCCTATCCGCCCTCTATCCTCAAGGCTGCAACGAAAAACGCCTCCTCGACGCCATGCTCTTAGCGGTGCCGAGGTAGGAGGACGTAATAACTACGGAGGGGACATGACCACTAATCCCGAACTACTCAAGCGCATCACCGCGCGCCCGGATGTCTTTGGCGGCAAGCCCATCATTCGCGACATGCGAATTTCGGTGGAACATGTCCTAGGAATGCTTGCGGCAGGGGATACCGCAGAGACGATTCTCCAAGAATACCCGATTCTGGAGCCAGAAGACATTCGCGCCTGTACTGCCTACGCGCACGCAGTTATCGCCAAAGGTTCACTAGCCGCCGTGTCGATACTGCCCCGCCGTGACCGATAGCATAGAGGCAATCATGATTCGACGGGTGACAATCGAGAACTTCAAGCGCTTCCGTAAACAGGAATTCGAGCTTGAGGAGTCAGTCGTCCTCGCCGGGCCGAACAACGCTGGCAAATCGACGTTGCTCCAATCAGTAGCACTCTGGAAGTTCGTGCTCGACCGATGGGTTGCTCAACGTGCGGGGGGGCGGGCTGTCGAGCGTTCGGGTGTCGCTATCCCGCGTACCGACATCACCGCGGTCCCGCTCCGCGAGATGAACCTCCTTTGGGAAGACCGAAAGGTAACTGGCCCTCGTGGGATGTCCGGAGCGCGGCGGTTGATCGAGATCGTCGTGGAAGGACAAACGAACGGGCAAACTTGGACGTGTGGGCTTGAACTCCAGTACAGCAATCCCGAGTTGATTCATGCGCGGCCCCAAAATGCAAAGAGCCTTGACCGCGAGGCTATACGTGCCTTCCCGCCAACAGAAGCCAAGGAACTCTCTATCGTCCACGTACCCCCTCTCTCGGGCATTGAGCACGACGAGCCGCGCCGCGATCGGGGCATGCAAGACCTGCTCATTGGCCAAGGACGACCGGGCGATATTTTGCGAAACCTTCTGCTGGAAGTTGCCGAAAGCAGCGATGAGACCAACTGGCAGATACTTGCGGGACACATCAATGACCTCTTCCGCATCGAACTAATTAAGCCGAATTACTCACCGGCCCAACCATACATCGTATGTGAATACAACGAGCCGGGACACACGCGACCACTGGACTTGTCAAACGCTGGCAGCGGAACGCTGCAAGTGATTCTGCTACTCGCCTTCTTGTACGCACGCCCCGCCACGGTGATTCTGCTCGACGAGCCGGATGCCCACCAGCACATCATTCTACAACGGCAAGTGTACGATCTCATCCGCAAGGTCGCACACGAACGTAAGGGGCAAGTAATTGTCGCAACCCACTCCGAGGTCATCCTCGATTCAACGGAGCCAGACCGGGTACTCGGCTTCTTCAGTCAAGCACCTCGTCCCCTTGCTAACAAAACCGAGCGCAACCAACTCCGCGAAGCACTCAAGCGCATTACCACTACAGACTTGCTATTGGGCCAAGAGGTCGGGGGCGTGCTCTATGTTGAAAGCGAGGCCGACGAACGCATCCTAAGCGAGTGGGTCCGCATACTCAATCATCCAGCGCAGCACTTCTTCGAGCGGCCTTTTGTCCACTTGCTCGGTAGCAGAAGCCTTCGCGAAGCGAGATCACATTTTTTTGCTATGCGAGCGGTTTGTCCAGACTTGAGTGCTCTTTGCCTACTCGATGGAGACAATCGCGACGAACCGGACATGGAGATGCAGCAAGCGGGCTTGGTCGTTCTGCGCTGGCGTCGCTACGAAATCGAGAATTACCTTCTGCATCCGGAGGCCATCAAGCGCTTTCGATTCGCCGATTTTCCGCTGATGCAACCCAAGATCGATGACGAATTCTGGAGGCATGTGCCTCAAGGTACCGACCTCTTTGGAGATCACGTCTCGCTCGTCCGCATTAAGGCAAGCGACGAGTTTCTAGTGCCGCTATTAGAAAAACTCGGCAGCAATACTCCCAAGAGAGAGCTATATCTGCTGGCAGCCGTTATGAAAAAAGACGAGATCCACCCGGAGATACACGAGAAACTCGACCACATAGCCAAGTCGCTCAATCCGCTCTAGCCCAGAGGGGTAGCGATGGAGCCTTGGTATAAAGCAATGAAATTTCTCCTCGACTGAGGTGCCGGTCGCCGTAGGGAGAATATTCGATGAGTAAAACAATCTTTATAGATCATGTCCGCATCCGAGGCTTCCGGTCGTTGGCCAATGTCGAGCTTTCGGAAATTCCCAAGGCGGCGGTCCTAATTGGTGCCAACGGCTCGGGCAAATCGAATTTCATTCGCTTCTTTGAAATGCTGAGTTGGATGCTTCGTTCCCGGCGGCTTGGGGAGTTCGTCGAGCGGCAGGGTGGTGCCGACGACCAACTCTTTGGCGGCAGTCGCGTGACACCACGGATGAAGGCTGAAATATCCCTGCTTACGGCGGCGGGCCGGAGCCACTACAGGTTTACATTGTCCCACACCCAAACTGACCGTTTCCTCTTTACGGAGGAAGGCTTCAGGTTCAGCCGACCAAATTTTCCCACTGAAGCGAACTGGCAATACCTAGATAGCGGGCATCGTGAAGCGAAAATTGTCGAAGCCGCTCAGACCGATGAGTATCCTGAAGCGAGCAGAATGACCGCCAAGGGGATTGTCCACCTGCTCCGCAACATTGCGGCCTACCAGTTCCACGACACATCCTACGAGTCAAACTTCAAAAAAAAATGGGATGTGTATGATAACCACCAGCTTCGCAGCGACGGGGGCAACTTGGCGGCAGTGCTATACCGGCTGGAGCAGGAAGACGTGAGGGTATATGAGGACATCTGTTGGCAGATAGGGCGGGTCCTACCGGGTTTTGACCGCTTCGCTATCGAAGAGGAATACGGAAAGGTCTTACTGCGCTGGAAAGCCAAGTGGTCGGACAAGACCTTCGGTGCCCACGTAACCTCCGACGGATCGCTACGGGCCTTTGCCCTAGTGACGCTGCTCAGAATGCCGACCGACATGTTGCCGGATGTCGTCCTGTTGGATGAGCCTGAGTTGGGCTTGCATACGTCGGCCGTGGGGCTGATCGGCGGCATGATAGCTTCGCGCTCCCACGAAAGACAGATCATCGTAGCAACGCAGTCACCCCACTTGGTGGACACATTCGACATTGACCAAGTTTTCGTCATGGATCTGAAGGAAGGCCAGACGCTGTGCCGGAAACTTGATCCCGATGCCTATAAGCAATGGATTGAGCACTACTCAACCGGGGAGTTGTGGGAGAAGAATATCCTCGGGGGACGTCCGTGATTCGGCTGGCGATTGTGGTGGAGGGGCAAACGGAAGAAGCCTTTGTTAATCAGGTCTTGCTGAACCCGAAATAACCGAGCATGGTGAAACGATGGCCCTCGACCCTTGGTATAAAATCGTAACGCTCCGTAAAGAAGTCCGCGAAGGCCGTTCGTTCAGCCCGGACGAGTTCGCCATCGCCCTTGAGCAGATCGTAGCCCAGACCGCCCCCGTGGATTACCGCGATCCAGCGCAGTTCTTCTCGCGCACCTGTTTCACCCGCGCCCTGAAAGAACACGCCGGCATGGTCCTCCGGCGACTTTCCGGCAAGACCGAGAACACAGCACCGGTCCTCACACTCGTCACCCAATTCGGCGGCGGCAAGACGCATACACTCGCTTCCCTGTACCATATCGCCAACGCTGGCGCGGACGCCACCAAGTTCCCCGGCGTTGCAGACCTCCTGGACAAGGCCGGAATTGCAGAAGCTCCGCCCGCCCGCGTCGGCGTCTTCGTCGGCAATGCCTGGGATCCTGCGGAAGGCCGAGAGACGCCTTGGATCGACCTAGCCCGCCAACTGGCGGGTGATAAGGGCGTCGCTGCACTCGGTGATGCCGCGAAAACCACGCCACCGGGAACCGGAGCATTAGCCAATGTATTCGCCGCTGCGGACGCGCCCGTGCTGCTGCTGTTCGATGAAGTCCTCAACTTCGTCAATCGCCATCGCTCCATGGCCGAGCCTTTTCACGCCTTCCTACAAAACTTGACCGTCGCCGTCACTGGCACCACTCAAGCCGCAGCGGTCATCAGCCTACCACGCAGCCAAGTCGAAATGACCGATTGGGATCAGCAGTGGCAAGACCGAATCACCAAGGTAGTGCGCCGCGTTGCCCGCGACCTGATCGCCAATGACGAATCCGAAATCAGCGAGGTAGTGCGCCGACGGCTATTCGAGGACCTCGGCAACGAGCGCCTTCGCAAGCGCGTCGCCAAAACCTACGCGGACTGGTGTTTTGAACGCACCGCTCGCCTACCAGCCGAGTGGCTGGCCGTCGATACCGCGACAACGGAAACCAAGGCAAGAGAATTTCTGCGGGGTCGGTTTGAGGCGTGCTATCCCTTTCATCCGGCGACCCTTTCGGTCTTTCAGCGCAAGTGGCGCGCGCTCACCCAGTTCCAGCAAACCCGAGGTGCACTGGCCATGCTGGCGCAATGGATTTCTTGGGCCGCACGCGAGCAGTTCACCAAGGCGCGAACCGAGCCGCTAATTACGCTGGGGTCGGCACCGTTAGACGTGCCCGAGTTTCGCGCCGTGGTTTTGGGCCAGTTGGGCGAGTCGCGGCTCGATGCGGCGATTGATGCAGACCTAGCGGGGACGACGGCCCGTGCCAGACCTCTCGATGCAGATGCCACGGGAGCGCTGCGCGACATCCACCGCCGCGTGGGAACGGCCATCCTGTTCGAGTCCTCCGGCGGACAGATGGACAAAGTGGCCCATCTGCCGGAATTGCGCTTTGCGCTCGGCGAACCCGACGTCGATACCACGACCATCGACAATGCGGCGACGGCTCTCGAAGGGTCGGGATTCTTTATCCGCAAGGTCGGTACGGACGGCTATCGCATCTACCACCAAGCGACATTGCGCAAGGTCGTCAGCGACCGGCGGGCTTCGCTCGACGAAGCTACAGAAATCAAGCCAGCGATCCGCAAGTTCGTCGAGGAGCAGTTCAACCGCGGCGCAACCCTGCCGACAACGTTCTTCCCGGAGGACAGCACCACAGTCCAAGATTCTCCGCGCCTCACCCTCATCATCCTCGACCCCGATGAGGAATGGATAAACGGCAATCAGGTGGTCGAGCGCATTGGCCAGTGGACGCAGGATCGGGGCACTTCGCCACGGCTGTACCCAGGTTCGTTGGTCTGGTGTGCGAGGAAACCAGGGCGTGAACTGCGCGACAAGGTCGAGCTATGGCTCGCCTGGAAGCGCGTAGCGCAAGAGGTCTCCGAAGGCGTTCTCGGCTCAGAATACGACCGCACCGACCGCGCCGAGATTCAGACCCACGTTCGGGACGCGGAGGAAGCGGCCAAGGACGAAGTATGGGCTGGCTATCGCTTCGTCGCCCTTGCGGACAATCAGGAACAGCACAGGCTCAAGATCATCGACCTCGGGGCTGGTCACGCCAGCGCCAGTGAAACCCTCTGTGGACGAATTATCAGTGCTTTAAAGTCCGAGGCCCTGCTCAACGAAAACGTGGGTGCGGGCTATATCGACCGCCACTGGCCACCGATATTCAAAGACACCGGCGCTTGGCCGCTCACCAGTCTGCGCCAGAGCTTTCTGAACGGCGCATTGACGCGACTAATCGATCCCGATGCTATCCTGCGTCAGAAGGTCGTTGAGTTCGTGGCGAATGGAGAGTTCGGCCTAGCCTCCGGTGCCAAGGACGACGGCGGCTTTAATCGGCTGTGGTATGAAGAGCCGGTCGCAGCCGAGGAAGTAGCGTTTGAGGAGAACGTCTTCTTAGTGACCAAAGCCAAAGCCAAAGAACTCAAAGCCGCACCCGAAGATTCACCTCAGACGCAACCAGAACCCGCGCCGAGCTTAGAGCCAGTACCCCAACCAGAGCCTGAATCAGGACCAGCACCGAGTCCAGACAATCAAAAGACAACGCTTCGGCTTACCGGCACCGTGCCGCCCGAAGTCTGGAACCGGCTAGGAACCAAGCTGCTGCCCAAGCTGCGCGCCGGAGAAGAGCTTAGCGTCGGCATAGAATTTACCGTGAGCGTCCACTCGCAATTTGCCCAGAACATGGAAACCGAGCTACGTCAGGTTCTCGACGATCTCGAACTGAAGGATCAGGTCCGCGTCGAACGTTCCTAGCCCCCCAGCCTACCCTTCCTCCCGCGCCACCTTCCCCTTGACGACCCACTCGGCCAGCGCCGGCCACAGGGCGTGGGCCAGCGCCAGCAGCCTAAGCCGCCTCGGAACGTAGAGCTGCCGCCGCCGCTTCTGCATCCCACGCACAATCGCCTGCGCCGCCTTCTCCAAGCTCACCGCCTCCGCCCGGTGTTCGCGCGATGCAGCACCCAACGCCTTCCCGTCTTTCCCCAGCGCACGTTGCCGCAACTCCGTCCCCCTGAGCCAGTGCAAGAGCACGGCCATCACCCCCACCCCGCTCTCGGCCACTTCCATCCGCAAAGCATCGCAAAACCCCTGTAGCGCGTGTTTGGACGCCGAGTACCCCGTGTGCAGCGGCACCCCCACCTGCCCCTGAATAGACGAAATAGCTACGAATAGTCCCTTGCTTTTTTTGAGATGCGGCAGCGCCGGATGCACGCAGTGCACGGCCCCCAGATAATTCACTTCCATCAGCTTGCGGAATAATGCTACATCCTCGATCGCGGCAAACTCGGTCCACATGCTAATGCCGGCGTTGGCGACCAAGTAGTCTATGCGCCCAAACCGCTCGATCGCAGCCTCCACCAGTCGCCTGCCATCCTCGGCTACGGCGACATCCCCGACGACAGTCAGCACCTCGCTCCCCAACTGCTCACACTCTCGCGCAACGGCCTCCAATCGCTCGGCATTCCGCGCCAAGAGAACCAGCCGCGCTCCCTGCTGGGCGCACTCCACCGCCAGCGTCGCGCCCAAGCCCGCAGAAGCACCGGTGATAACAACGGTCTTATTGCTCAGGCTTCCGGCGCGCACTCCCAAAAATCCCATTCTGAATGCCGAAAACATTCTGAGGATCCAGCGCTTCTTTAGTCTTACGCAGAACTTCGATGCTGTTTTCGCTCTGGATGTGCTGGACAAAGCTCTGCCGGATTTTGCCTATCCCGTGGTGGTGGGACAGCGAACCGCCGTTGTCCAAAATCGTCTGCCGCAGCGCGTGCTCAATGTCGTGATAGACTTCAATGGGATGCTCCAATCCCCGTCCGGAAAACCCCATCGTAAAGTAGATGCACACCCCTGTGTGATAGGTCTGCGTCACTCGGTACGATAGATAGGGCCGCCCGGCCACACCGCGTGCGCTACACTGCGCGGTCAGCTCCGCTTGCACGGCCTGCGTTACGTCGTGGATGCGGGTCCAAGGCACGGATGTCTCAAAGGTCTCGCCCAAGAAATCGAACTGATTCAAAAAGTCGCGTATATAGGCGATCCCAAAGGTCAGCATATAGCCGCGCCGACCGTTAGTGGCACCGGCGCTTTTGCCGCCGTGGGCCTTGGCCAGCTTGAAGATCGTCCGCTTCTGGTGGTCCACCTCGGCGCGGGACCCCTCCATGGCAATCGTACACGCCGCCATTTTTAGCGGATCAAATCCCAACACCTTCAACAAGGCGAACTTCTGCACCTTTTCCTTGAGGTGCTTCAGGGGAGAAGGCGCGGCTTTAAGAGCTTGGCCGAAGCGGAATTCTTGATTGTTGACTAGACGAATACTCGCCGGCAAAGTCCCGGTCTGGCGCAGCGCCTGCAAGTACTCCACGCCTTGGGCGAAGGACTTGAACACCAGCGAACCGTATTCGCGCACTTCCGGCAGGGGATGGATCTTGAGCACGGCCTTAGTGATGATACCGAGGTTGCCCTCCGAGCCAAAAAGCAACCCGCGCGGCTGGATGCCGGTCGAATTGCGCGGCGTGGTGTGCAAGGTCTCCACCGCGCCGGTCGGCGTCACCAAGGTCGCTTCGAGGACGATGTCTTCGATGTTGCCGTAGCGGTTTTTCTTCATGCCGCTGGCGTTGGTGGCAATCCAGCCGCCCAAGGTCGAAAGCTCGATGCTGTCGGGATCGTGACCGACGGTATAGCCCCGAGCGGCGAGTTCTCGCTCCAACTCCTTGCCCGAAATCCCCGCTTCAATGCAGGCTTGGAGGTTGTCCTCGTCGAGATCGACGATCCGGTTCATGCGCCGCATATCGACCGAGGCGAAGACGCGGTCGTCGTCAGCGGGCAGGACCAGTGCGCCGCTGACGTTGGTGCCGCCGCCGTAGGGCACGAGGCAAACACTGTGCTCGGAAGCGAGGCGCACGATGGTGCGTACGTGATCTTCGCTCTCTGGATAAAGCACCAAATCGACCACTCGCTCCAAGGCGTCGCCGTAGAGCAGGCGATAGACCTCATCGACGCTGAGCTGGCCGTGGCTGTGGATTAGGCGCTCCTCGTCGTCGAGCGAAACTCGCTCTGCGCCGAGCGCGTCCTGCCAAGCGGCGACGAGGCTTTCATCTGCCCGCGAAGGCGGCACCTCGTGAGCCTCTTTTTCGACAGCAATCTCGTCGGGGTCAATCGGGACTTGGAGCATCTCTTCGACAAAGGGGATGAAGTGCGGCATGGTGAAGCCAGCCAACGGATAGCGGCTGCCGGTCACCCGCACAGTCTTCGGCCCGTCGAACTCAAAGCGGGTGTCCGTGTAGCCCCATTTGTGCGGATGGCGCTCTCCGTCGGAGAGATCGTAGCACGCATCGGCCATAGTTCAATCTCCTAGTCATGTAGGGGCGACCGGCCGATCGCCCCTACGGGTCTTTCCATATAAATGCGTCGTAGCCAGCGGCCCTACTACAGCCCCTCCTGCACATCCTTTTTCCGCACTTTCCATATAAACGCGTCGTAGTAGTAGTGGATCAGGGCAAAGGAACTGAGCAGCGAATAACTGAAGAGGTCGAAATTAGTGTTGAAGCCGACTATACCAAAGCCAAAGTCGCGCACCAAGCCCTCGCTCAGCGCGTGAAAGACAACGGCATAGGCCGCGCACAGCAGCAGAAAAAACTTGACGCCCCCCTTGCTCGCCACGTAGCGCAGGAGGGCCGAGTCGCCGCCCGTGCGCTCGACCTTGTGGCGGTTGTAGAAATACACCATGACGATGTACTGGATCCCGTGCATGATCCGGTGCGCCACCGCAAAGACGAGCAGATAGGCCGTGGTAAAACTGGTGAAGTACCACAGGAAATAGCTCGACAGCAGAAAGACGTATTTAAGGGGATTGAGTGCATAGCCGCGCCAGGCGCAATAGGCGATGTGCCCCACGTAGATCAGGCCGTAGGCAATGGCAATGGTCCACGAGACGAGGTGGACCGTCGTTACCGCTTCCGCGCTGATGGGCAGATGCCACTCGTGCAACATGCGCACCCAAACCGTGGAAAACAGCGGCGACACCACCAGCATGTTGCCAAAGAATATCCAATTGAACGCCAAGTCGAACTTAGCAGTCGCAGGCGTGCCGGCCTTGGCCTTGAAATCGTACACGCGCGCAAAGCCGTATTGCTGCATCAAGCTGTGCTGGTGATCCCACAAAGTCACGATTAATACCAAGCTCAACGGCGCCCATTGGATCAGGCCATAGGCAAAGGCGACCAACACTATCGGCCCGAGAATAAAGCGCTCCTTGAAGCGGGCAAATTCCGCCGGCGAGCCATAGACGCGCAGCCAAGTGACGAAGTGGTGCGGAATCGTCACCCACAAGGCAATGGCCGCCAGCGCCGCCCCCGGCAGATAGTGTCCCGACACGAGCGCAAAGCAAACCGCGGCAAACGGCAGACTCACAAACCAGATATAGTCCTGCCGGCGATCGACAATATAGGCAGGTTGCAGGACGATAGAATTATTTGCCATGAGAAGCAGCCAACAGGGCTAGTGCCACAGCGTCTGGGCTGAAGCGAATTTCGTTGGCGCGGCGCTGGCGCAAAGACGCGGCCAGCTCCTTAACCGCAGCCTGGAACTGCGCCGCCGCCCAATCCGCCTCCACCTGCTCGCGGATTTCGTCCAGCGGCGGCAGTCGGTCCGGGCGGCGGCGCAACACCTGTAGGACAATATAACCATTATCCGTGGCAAAGGGACCGTGAAAGGTTCTCTCGGCGGCGCGCAGGGCGCGGCTGACCGGATTGTCGCCCTCCAGCGCACCACTGCCGTAAATCACGCTGACAAAACGATCCACGAGTTCGGTCGTATCGCGGCCGGCGCGCATCCGCTCGACAATGGCAGTGCCCTCAGCCTCATCGCGGGCGAGGAGTCGGCGCACCTCCACCTCGGCCGGTGCGGTGTAACGGAGCTTGTGCTCCTCGTAAAACAGGCTCAGGCCGTTGGGATTGGGCGATGGCACCTGCGCTTGCAGCGCGTCCTGCAAGTGCCGCGCAAGCTGCATCTGCCGCAGTCGCTCCAACTCGCGCTGCAGATCCGGGTCGTCAGCGAGCGCGAGTCGCGCGGTTTCGAGCGGAACCAACACGCGCCGCCCGACCTCTCGGCGCAGCACCTTTTCGCCTTCACCCTGACCCCTTAGCAGTTCGCGGGCCTGCGCGACTGTTAGCACTCCGCCGTCGTACGCGGCCACGACCGCTTCCGGCGACCCCGTCAGCCCGTCCGGCTCGTAGCGCACATTATAACGCACATGCAGGGTGTCGTAATAAGCCAAGAGCTGCCGCCCTAACTTCTCCCGCAGCACCAAGCGCTGAATGGTCTCCCGCTCCTGCTCAAAGCTGACCGGGTGCATGTCCGTGAGCTTGATGAGAAAGTACCCATCGGCCACCTGCATCGGCTCTGAGATCTCCCCGATCTGCATAGAGAAGGCCCTTTCGGTCAGGGCGGCGTGCGAGGCCATGGTATCGCCCCAGCGGTGATAGCCCATGTCGGCCTGACGCTCTAGAATCCGCGAGTCCTGCGAGTGCTGCATCGACAGCTCCTCAAAGTCCGCTCCTTCGGCGAGCGCGGCCAAAATCTCCGATAGCTGCTCTTGCTCGCGCACCATCAGCAGGCTAAAGCGCACGCGGCGGTTGTACGGGCTGCGCTGGAAATAGGGTCGCAGCTCCTCCTCGGCGACCTCGGGCTGGACGATTCCAGCGCGCTTGTACAGGGCCTGCTGCACTAGCTGCGCCTGCGCCTGCGTCTGCCATTGCACAAATTTCGCGCTCTCGCCCAACCCCTGCCGCTCGGCTTCCTGCACGAGCAGCGTTTGCTCGACGATGGCTTCCAACAGCTTCTCAGCCCCGTATTCCGCCCGCAATTCCGGCGCTACCTGTGCGATGAACTGGCGATAATCCGCCACCCGAATCGCCGTTGGCCCCACCTCCACCAAGACGGCATCTTCAGTGGCCACGGCCGGTCCGTTCTCAGCGCAGCCGCTTAGGACGGCGAGCGCCGCGCAAAGTGCCGTTTCCACCCAGTGCTTACTCATGCTGCCCACTCTCTTTCATCTGCTGGATCGCCGCTAGCTCCCGCTTGCTCTCTTCTACCTTTCCCGACTTCAAGTACGCCACAGCTAATTTCTGTCGCGCGTCGAGCCAGTCCGGCCGGGCCGCCACCGCAACGGTCAGCATTTCGGCGGCTTTGGCGTAGTCGCCAGCGCGCGCGTGTAGCAGTCCCAAAAAGTAATGAGTCTCCGCGTCTTCCGGCTCTAAACGACGCGCTTCCGCGAGACTGGCCACGGCCTCGTCAAAGCGCTGCAACCGCATGTGCGCCTGACCCAAATTGTAGTGCGCCTTGACGTATTCTGGGTCCAAATTCAGCGCGGCTTGATACTCGGCGACAGCCTCGGCGAATTGGCCTAAGCGCAGGTACAGGTTCCCTAGGTTGTTGCGGTAGCGCAAGCTGTCGGGTGCGATACGCACAGCCAGCCGATACGCTTCGGCCGCTTCAGTCAAGCGGCCCTGCTCGGTGTACAGCAGCCCCAGTTGCGCCCGCGCCTCGTGGTCGTCGGGCGCGTTGCCCAACATCCGCAGTTGGTCGTCGATTTTGTCGAGCTGTTGGTCGAGCGCCCGGAACTGCTCTAGCACTTCGCTGCTCTCCTCGCGGCGGCCAAGCCGCTTGAGGGCATTGGCCAGCGCAAAGTACGCCTCCTTGGACAAGGAGTCGAGCGCGATTGCACGGCGAGCGGCGCGTTCAGCGGCCGCGTACTCGCGCCGCTTGAGTTCCACCTGCGCCAGATCGACGTACGCGGCTGCGTCTGTGCTGTCCAACTCAACCGCGTGCGTCAGGGTCGCCGCGGCTCGCTCAAAGTCGAGTTCCTTCAAGCGCGTCCGACCCAAGAGCCGGTAGAAAGAAGCATTGGTCGAGTCGCGGTCCAAACCCGCTTGCAACAGCGTCTCCACCTCGCCGTACTCGCCGCGCAAAAAGTAGATGTAGCCGAGGTCGTAGTAGGTCGTCAGATGGCCGGGGTCTAACGAGAGGACCCGGCGGTGTTCGTCAATAGCTTGGGCGTAGTTGAGCTGTTTGACGTACATGGCCGCGAGGTTGTGCCGCGCCGACACGTGCGTCGAATCCAGCGCCAATACGCGCTGATAGGCCGCCATCGCGCTGGGGTAATCGAGCTGGCGCGCGTACGCGTTGCCTAAGTTGTAGTGGATTTTAGCGGACTTAGGTGCGAGCGCAGCGGCCTGCTGGTACGCGTCGATGGCCTCGGTGTGGCGGCCCTCAGAGGCGAGCGCAGTGCCACGTGTGAAGAGTACCTCCGCATCCATAGCCGCGCCGGGGCGCACTTTCTCCTGCGGACTTTCCTCTGCACAGGCGTACAATGAGAGGCAAATTAGCAACGGCAGTGACCACTGGCTAGCCCCTCTCAACCGAGGCAGAATGATGTGAGGCTGACCACTAACCACCGACAAAATCCTCATCGCGCTGCTCCTTCGACGAGCAAATGCTCTTGGTTGACGCCTAAATCTGCGTATTCCTCGACCCGGCCGCTCGGCCAATAGACGACCACGCGCTCAATGCTAGTGGCCGTTCCTAGCCCAAAGTGCAGTTGCACGTCGCTCTGCGATAGGTAGCTAGCCCCCGAGCGCACTTCATCGGTCTGCACCTGCCCGCCGCTTGTGACTTCGACGCGAGTGCCGATGCCAGCGCGATTGCTGTCGCGGCCCTCTAGCCGCAGGCGCACCCAGTGGCCGCCCGCGCCGTCGTTGCGCATCAAGGTCGGCTCGGCGGCGACATTGGCCACCAGCACGTCGATATCGCCATCGTCGTCGTAGTCGCCAAAGGCCGCGCCGCGACTGACCCGTTTCAATGACAAGGCACCGCCGTCCTCTGCGTATTCCTCAAAGCGGCCGTCGCCAACGTTGAGAAAGAGCTGATTGCGCTGCGGAAAGGTCGCGTTCTCGTATTGCTCGACATCGCTTTCCAAGTGGCCATTGGCGATAAAAAGATCGCGGTCGCCGTCGTTATCGACATCGAAAAAGCGCGTGCCCCACGATAAATAAGCAATACTGCCTTTACCCAATCCGGCTAGAAAAGTCTCATCGACAAAGGTGCCGTCGCCGAGGTTCTTATACAGCGTATTGGTCTCCCACTGAAAGTTGGTGACGAAGAGGTCGGGGTCGCCGTCGTTGTCGTAGTCGCCCATGTCAACGCCCATGCCCGCTTCGACATCGCCGTCCTCGTTGTACGCAACTCCGGCCAGCAGCGCTTCGTCCGCAAAGTGACCAGTGCCGTCGTTGAGGTACAAGAAGTTCAAGGTCTTGTCATTCGCTAGATAAAGGTCTGGATCGCCGTCGAGATCCACATCGCCGAAGACTACGCCTAGCTCCTTGCCCTCGGCGCTGCCCAGTCCGGCTGCGGTCGTAACATCCTCAAAGGTTCCGGCGCCCTCGTTCCGATACAACACATCAGTCACTCCGTCAAAGGCCTCCGGGCCACAATAGAGCTGAAGCCCACTGCCGCCCTCAGCGCAGACGCGGTGATTGGTATAGGAGAAGTTGTGGTAATTGCCCACATACAAATCGACGAAGCCATCGCGGTCAATGTCGGCAAACGCAGCACTCGCCCCCCAGCCCTCGTCGCCGACTTGGGCTGCGACTGTCACGTCGGCAAACGTTCCGTTACCCTCGTTCCGATACAGCACATTAGCTCCGAAGTTAGTCACGTACAGATCGAGGTCGCCGTCATTGTCGATATCGCCAACTGCGCAGCCCATGCCGTAACCCGTGTCGCCGACACCAGCGTACTCCGTTACATCGGCAAAGGTGCCGTCGCCGCGATTGTGGTAGAGCGCGTTTTGCGGCGCAGGATCGTATTCGGTCCCAGGCACAGCAGCCCCGTTGATTAGATAAATGTCGAGGTGGCCGTCGCCGTCGTAATCGAAAAAGCCGCCTCCAGGGCCGACCGTTTCAATGACGAATTTCTGACCATTGGCCCCATTGACGTGGACGAAGCCGATGCCCGCTTCTTGGGTGGCGTCGTGGAAAAGGGGATTGGCGTAGAGAGGGAGGGATGCAAGCAATAGAAACAGGAGGAACTTGAGCATTTGGTAGGAGGCTAAGAGACCTGTCGGTAAATGTCTTGACGCGGCAAGCATCGTAAGAAAGTTACGGTGTCCTCGTTGAATTGCAAGATAAGCCTGTAGTTGCCGACCCGCACACGGTAACGATTTTCATGGCCACGCAGTTTTTTAATATGACTTATTTCTGTAAAATTATCCACTTTCTCGATCTGCTCTATCTCCTTATCGACACGCTCTCTAATAGAGCGATCTCGGATACGTCTGAGATCTCTTGTGAAACTACTGCTAAAATCGACCTTCATCCTTCATGCTCGACTTCATCTCTTAAAATTTTAAATACCTCCTCTCTAGAAGCAAGTCCTGATTCTAATCCTTCCTCGATTGCATTTGATATGCCAATATCTTCAATAACCTCCAAAACATCATTCACGTCTTGGACGAATTTTCTCGCTAATTTCCGTCGCCCTGTATCACTCGACAGTCGCTTGAAATGTTTCGAGTTATTTAGATGTAATTTATATTGGTTCCACCAAGGGAAATACCTGTTTTCTCGCTGACCTTCGATCACTTCCCGTAACGAATTTCTGAGCATATCGTATGTTTCTCCATAATCATCTCTGGAACAACCGATCCCAAACCAAAAGGTGTCATTTTTAATCCTTCCAATTTCGAGCGATATCCTCTCATTCAATTGATAACATAATGCTACTTTACTTTTTCTTGTGTATGGCACATCAGAGCGTTCGATATCTGAAAGCTCTGTCTCCAACTCAGCTTCGATTGCTTGCCACAGTTTCTGCTGTAATTGTCCCCTTGCTTCATTCACAGCCTCATACAAGTCTTCAACTAGAGCTATATTGTCATCCTGTTCAATAAGAGTCTTTAAGGCGTCCATATATTTCCCCCTGAAGTTTGTGTGTAAAGGCTCCAGACGTCCAATCCCATGCTTCTCGTAAAGCTGAGCCGCCTTTGCCAATAGCAACTGGTAGTTTTGGTAATTATCGCTCATGTCTCATCCTCTTGGAAACTGCTATTGAACCTAACTATGAGCTTCTCCAGCGTCAAAAGTTCCTAGCCGTCCCAATGCCTCGGCGATAATCTGGTAAGCCCGCTGTCGGATGTCGTCGGGAAAGTCGTGGTCGCAATCGGGATGGACCACTTGAAGCGCCTCGCCGGCACCGTACAGATCGTACACCGCCCGAGCGGTTTCGACCACCGCATCGACGCTACGCCAGCGAAAATTGGAGTCGCCCAAAGGTGCGGAGATGAAGCAAGGGCGCGGCGCTAACGCGGCGATCATATCGTGGAAGTCGAAGGGAAGGTCCGCTAGGGCATAGTCTTTTAAGCGTGGCATGTAGCGATCGCTGGTCCAGCCCGTGATATCGCCGTCCATATAATCTTGGTAGGAATCGAGGCCGCAACTGGAGACGACAGCGGCGATGCGCGGGTCGAACACAGCGGTATAGATCGAGTTGTGGCCGCCCAGCGAGTGGCCGATGGAGGCGAAAGATTCCCCCGCGACAAAAGGCAGTTCGGCCAGCAGGTCGAGGCCGCGCATATTGTCCCATATCGCCTTCATGGTTCCCGACTGATAGCCGAGGGCACGCCAGTCTGGGCGATAGTCTGCCAGCAGGGGGTAAGCCGGAGCAAGCGTGACAAAGCCAGCTTGAGCCAGTTCGCTGGCATAAGCGCGGTTGGCGCGACCGCCCAAACCGACGACCACCTTGTGGCCGATGCGATCGTCCGTGGGATGAGGACAAAGCACGGCCGGAGCCGGAGATTGTAGAGCGGCGTGTGGAATCAGCAAATAGGCTGGCACCCGACAGTTTGGCTCGGAGACGTAGGTAATGAGGCGGCGGGTATAAGAGCCGCAGTCCACTTCCTCATCAAGTTGAACGTCGAGCGACCCGCGCTTTTCCGGTCCGGGCAGAGGCCCCATGATCTGCTGCATGGCCTCCAAGAGAGTGGGGCGTTGGGCTTCCCAAGCACTCCGAGAGGAGGGCGGATTGGCGAGGCGCAGGCTAGAAAAGGCAGGCATAAGCGGTCCTATTCGGATAGCCGGAAGGGTGGGTACTGGTCGGTGACTAGGATAAAAGCGTAGGCGCTAACGCGCAGCCACCAGCGATCAACACCAACTACCAGATCGAATAAGTCTCGGGGATAGCGCCCAGTAAAGAGGATGGCGAACCAAGCTACGATGGTGCAGAGAAGAGCTACAATGCTCAACGGGATCAGGATGATGTAGTGGGGAATGGCCAAAAACCACTTGACTAGAGGCAGCCAGCGGTTGAGGTCTTGCTGGGCATCTGGGTAATCGATGTCGAGGTGAACGGCCTGTTCTTCGTCGGTAGAGGGGTATTCGTCGCGCAGGAGCCAGAAGTAGGACGAGACCCGGAAGGCGAAGCGCAGGAGTTCGAGATTCCAGTTAAACCACCAGCGGGGATACTTGCGACGGAAGAGCAGCATGAGCAGAACCGGGATGAAAAGCAGGCCGAAGCCGGAGTTCCACTCCCATTCTCCTTCTGCGTTTTGGACCCACCCAAAGAAGCCGACCCAGTTGAAGAAGTTGTTGCGGTCCCAATTGAAGAGATTGTCTGAGACCCAGTTGAAGAGATTGTTGAGAACCCCATTGAAGAGATTGTCTGAGACCCACCAAACCCACCTGAAGAGAAAATCGAGATAACCGAGGCTGTGCATACTGGAGTCTATGAAGGCCAAGACGACTCCGATGGGAATGACGGTAAAAAGCCGAAAAAAAGTCGTAAGGCGATTGCGGGGCTGGTCGGGATAATCGACGTCAAAGCGGAGGGGATAGGAATCGGCGGGTGCGTTCATGGGGACGCTCCTGAAGGGAATTGAGAATAATTGTAAAGTAGGTCTCGACCATTCTTGAGCAATGGGTTGGACTGCGATCTCAAACAGTCGGAAAAAGCGTCGGAATGGGATGGGGTGGCGAAATTGAGCCTTTCTACTCAATACACCATCAAAAGGTTCTAAGCGCCGCCGGCCAAACCTCATCCGCAACCAGCGGGCGCGGATGAGCAGCCGAAGGGGCCGCGCCCCAATAGCGCACGCCGATAAAGCTAAAAGCCGCATACCACAGCAGCGCAACCAAGAGCAGAGCACCCACCGCCCAGCGGCCCGCGCCGGATGGACGGACTACCTCCACGTCCGAAGAAATCCGACGGCTGCCCAAGAAAAGCACCGCACCCACCGCCACATACGCGGCTGCGCCGACCGCCAGCGATGCACTCGCCCCCCACTCCATACCCAAAGCCACGGCCCCCACCGATCCAAGCACCGAGAAGAAACCATTGACAGCCCACAGCCAAGGGACGATCCCGGCGCGTTGCGAACCACCCAAGCGCAGACAGGAGGGGAAACAGGTGCCTAGCAACATGCCGAGCGGCGCGACGAGAGCCAGCGTCAACCCGACGCGCACGGCCAGCGGCCACGCCAACGCCCCAGCGAGCGCACCATCGAGCAAGAACCCATAGAGATAGCAGGCGAAACCGACGCCCACACCGACCAACCCCAACCCCCGAGGGTGCGCGAGCGGCCGGCACCACCCGCCCGCGAGGCTCCCAGCCCCCGTGCCCAGCAACAGCCCAAAGAGCGCCACCGCCAGCGTCAAGGTCGGATAGCCGAGAAACAGGCCAAAGCGCTGCAAGAGATGGATCTCTACCATCATAAAGCCCGTGCCCAATCCGGCGGCGAACAACGCCCACATCAAAGGCGGTGGCCCAGACGCGCTCCGCTGGCGCATACTCGGCACACCAAGCGGCCCCAACATCACCAGCGCACACGCCAACAATGCACCGCCTAGCAGCCAAGTCAGCTTGGAATCCAACCCGCGAGTAGCGTCGTAAAAAAAGGGCCGGTCGTCAGTCGTCGGCGAAATATCGAGTGCAGATGCAGCGACAAAGTCCGCCAATGTAGCCCCGCGCAACGCCGACAATGCAGGCTGTTCGCGCCTGCCGGGCGAGAAGTACGCATCTAAACCCAACTCCTCCATGACCGCGTGTAGGCGCGCCAATTGCTCGGCCGTATAGGGCTGCTCTTGCACCAGCAACAAGGGACGGTGTGCCTCTTGCCGCGCTGGGTCGCCGCGAGCACCGTTGACGACGACGAGATGGTCGAGGACCGCGCTCGGCTCGTGGCCGCGCTCTTCCCATAGAGCACCTAAGGTGGCGACCACGCGTAACATCAGCGCGTGATTGTGAACTATGAGAGCCAACCGACCACCCTCGGCGAGGTGATCGAGATAGGCGGCAAATGCCTCGCGGGTGAACAGGTAATTCTCGGAGAGCGCGTACCCCACCAAATCGGCCGCCTCGGCATACACCAAGGGCAGGGCAATGAGATCGTAGCGCACGCGCGAACGCTCCAAATAGTTGCGGCCATCGCCGATGTGCAGCTCCACGCCCTCCAAGTCGTACAAATGGCCGTTGTATTCTCCATAAGAGCGGACCAGCGCGGCAATCTCCGGGTTGATCTCTACAGCTTCGATATGCCGCCAGCCAGTCATCAGCGCATAGAGCACGTCGGCACCACCACCTGGCCCGATGATCAGGGCGCGCTCCCGACGCGAAAAGTAATAGGGGAAAAACGCAGCTTCGCGGCGCACGAAAAACAACCGCCGGTAATCCCCGGGAAAGCGGAACATGTACGAACCAGCCCCGCCATCTACGTACAAGTTCAGGCCCGTGTCGCCCGTGCGATCGACCAAGTCAGTGCGCGCGTACGCGCTCCAGTGCGTGGCCTTCACTTCCCCTCGGTGGCGCTCCGCACCCAAGGCGCGAAACATGGGCTTGTCGCCGTCCTCAGCTAGGACACTGAGATCAATGAGTTCGCGTTGTTGGATACTGTAAACGACAAGCCCAGTCGCTAAAATAATTGGGCAGGCCCACACCCAGCGATGCAAAAAGAAAGCGGCGGTGGCCATAGCGAAGACGCTCGCGCCCAATAGGACACCGACACCGCCCAGCCATTCGAGGGCTGGCACGACGTAGAGGATGCCGAGCGCCGCGCCGACCAAGTCCCAAAAGTAGAGAACTTGACTTTGTTGATAACGCGCTCGGAAGGCGAGGGCGAGGAATGCGCCAGCGGCGATGAAGGGAAGACCGGCGATGCCGACCAGCAGCAGTAGCGGCATGCGAGGAAATTGCGCTACGGCAAACGCACCGCAGATCATGCTGACGCCGCAGCCAGCCGCCCAATAGCCTAAATGCCGGTGCAGTCGCTCTTCCCGCACATTCAGCACCGCACTCAGCGCGGCCCCAAGCCCCAAGCCGCACACCGCTCCTGAGACCACTAAGAACGTGTAGTGATAGTGCTGCAAAAAAGAAAACAGCCGGACGAGGCCGATTTCATAGCCAATGACGGCTGCCGCCACCAGCCCCACGCCGAGTTGGAGCCGTCGCTCAGCGCTCACCTTGGGCCTCGCGCTGACGTAGCTTGGCGAGCATCTGCTGCGCCTTGCGGTGTTCGGGGTCGGCTTCGATAGCTTGAGTAAACGCCGCCACCGCACGCTCCTCCGCACCGGCCAACAGGTACGCGTTGCCCAAGTTATAATGGGCGCGGGCGTATTGAGGGTCGCGGCGCAACACCTCTTGGTACGCAGCAATGGCCAGCCCCAATGCGCGTCGGCGGAGGTAGATATTGCCCAAGTTGTTGCGAGCGTCGAGATGCCCCGGTGCCACGGCCAAGGCCGCTTGGTACGCTTGGCTGGCGGCCTCGTAGCGGCCAATCCGCGCATAGACCGCACCCAACTTGTAATACGCGTCCGCATCGTTGGGATTAAGCACCACGGCCGTTTTGTCGGCCAGCAACTTTTGATGCTCCTGCTGCAACGAGTGGAAATAGTCGAGCAGCTTGCGGCCGCGCACGGCCTCACCGCGCCGCAACAACGCCTGGGCCAAGTGATAGTACACTTCCGCGCGGTCCGGATCCGCGGCTAAGGCCCGCTGCAAAAGGGGTATAGCCTCGGCGTCCGCACCCTCCTGCAAGAGCAGGATGCCTAGCCGCCCCAAGAGCGCGGCGCTGTTCGGAGCGTGCTCAAGCCCCTGCTGCAAAGCAGCGCGGGCAGCATCCACATCCTCGCGCACCATCCAGATCTGGGCCGTCAGTTCGTGTGCCTCAGCGCGCGTGGGCTGCGCTTGCACCACGCTGGCGAGTTGCGCTAGCGCAGCTTCGTATTGCGCTTGGGCAAAGTAGATTCGCGCCAATTGCAGCATGAGCTCTACTTCCTCGGGCAGCGCCGCGAGACCCCGGCGCAAAACGTCTATGGCCGGGCCGTAATCGGTCTGCCGCGCGTGCAAGCCGGCCAAGTTGAAATAGGCTTGCAGGTAGCGCGGCGACAGCGCGATGGCGCGCTCGTAGAGCGGCACGGCCGCGGCCAAACGCTGTTGGCTCAGGTGGATGTTGCCCAGCGCGTAGTACGGCTCAGCTAGCGTGCTGTCGAGCGCGATCGCTTGTCTCAGCGCGGCGACCGCTTGCTCTAGCGCCCCGCGGTCGGCGTAGAGCTTCCCCAAGCCCACGTAGGCTTGGGCTGCACCCGCGTCGAGTTGTAAGGCGCGACGATAAGCCACCTCCGCCTCGTCGTACGCGCGCTCGCGTACAAGCGCGGCGGCTAGCTCGATGTGGACGCCGGCTACCTCCGGCTGGGCACGAGCCGCAGCGCGCAACTCAGGCAGCGAGGTGGCGGGCGGCAGCGAGGTGCGCGTCTTTTCCGGCAGGACTAAGGGCGCTTCCCGCCAGAATTGCTCCAGATCCTCGGCATCGCGGCCTTGGGGCACAGCCGGCGCGATAGCTGCATCAGCTACTTCTTGTGGCGCACTCGCATCCGGCTCGACAACCCGCAGCACCTGTCCGGCGCGCACATCCGTTAACACTTGGCGAATGCCCGAAGGCCACGCGATCTTCACCTGCTCGGCCTCCTTGCTCGACCCCAACCCAAAAAACATCCGCGCGTCGTTTTGCGACAAATAGCTCGCCGCGCTGCGCTTTTCCGCCACCAGCGTCCGGCCGTCCACGTGTACCACCACGCGAGCACCGTAGCCATCGCGGTTGCTCGTCCGTCCCTCTAGCATGAGCGCCAAGTAGTGCCCCGCTTGGCTGTCGTTGCGCCAAAGCAGGGCGCGTTGCCCAGTATTGAGCAAGAAAATATCTAGGTCGCCGTCGTTGTCGTAATCGGCCACAGCCGAGCCGCGCCCGACCAAATCCCGCGTCGGCGCGGCCACGCCGGAAATCGCACTCACATCGGTAAAGCGACCACGGCCATCATTGAGGTACAACTGATCGCTCTGGCCGTACGCGGCCTGCGGATCAAACTGGTCAATGTCCTCGTCTATATGGCCATTGGCCACGTAGAGATCGGGGTCGCCATCGTTGTCGGCGTCGAGGAAGTTGATGCCAAAGGCCAGCCTGTCCAAGCTGTTGGCCGCTATACCCGCAGCCAGCGATTCGTCGGCAAACATCCCGCCACCCGCATTGTGGTACAAGGTGTTGCTCTCCCACTGGAAATTGGTCATCACCAAGTCGAGATAGCCATCGCCATCGCCGTCGGCCACATCCACGCCCATCGTTCCTTCGGGCTTGCCGCCGATGTTGTACGCCACGCCAGCCACCAGCCCCACTTCGGCAAAGCGGTCGCCATCGTTGCGCCAGAGAAAATTCGGCGTGGCGTCGTTGCCCTGAAACAAATCGGGATCGCCGTCGAGATCGTAGTCGAAAAACACCGCGCCTAGTTCGCGGCCTTCGTCCGTGAGCAGTCCAACCGCGTCTGTCACGTCCACAAAGCGACCGCCGTCGTTGCGCCAGAGCGCGTTCCGCTCCCCAGCGTATTCGGTAGGAGCCAAGTGCCGCCGCGGCCAGCGCAGCGTTCCCCCCTCACTCAACTCGCCGCGCTCAAATTCGTAGCGCAAGTAATTCGCCACGTACAGGTCTAGGTCGCCGTCGAGATCGTAATCGGCAAACGACGAGCCGGTTGACCATCGCCCGTCCGCCCCAATCCCGACCGCAGCCGTCACATCCGCAAAGACCCAATCCATCGCCGATCCTTCGTTGCGATACAGCCGGTTGCGGCCAAAGTTGGCGACGAAGAGATCGGCATCCCCGTCGTTGTCGTAGTCCCCGGCGGACGCGCCCATGCCGTAACCCGCGTCCGCCACCCCGAGGCTTTGGCCGACCTCGGCAAAGTGCCCGCCATCGTTGCGATACAGCGCGTTTTGCGGCGGCACCGCCGAGACATACCCAGGCAAATCCGCTCCATTGACCACGTACAAATCCATCCACCCGTCGCGATTGTAATCGAAAAACGCCGCTCCAGACCCTATTGTCTCCACCCCGTATTTGCGCCCAGACCGGCCGCTGGTATGGACAAAATCGATCCCTGCTGCCGCGGTCGCATCGACAAAGCGCACGACGGGCGCGGGCGGTGGGTCGCTTGCAGTACAGCCGCATACTAAGGCGACGATGTACATTGAAAGTCTGCGTGGGATCATTTTGATTGATGCAGAATTACTTCCTGCCCGCAATAACATAACTAGCACTTCGCAAATTTACACCGCACTATATATTTATTAGGATAAATAACAATTTCCACTAGGAGGCCTTCTTGCTGTATCGTTTTCTCTCGCTATTCGCTATTCTACTCCTCGCCTGTACCTCTCCCGAACCTCCGCCCAGCCCAGACGTACTCGCCCGCATCGGCGATGTCCCCATCGAGCGCGACCGCGTCGAGCGCGCGGCCGCGCGGCTCTTTCCCAAAGACGCCCCGGGGGACCTCCAGCGCCAAGCCCTTGAGCCGCTCATCGACATTGAGGTCTTGCTGTTGGCCGCCCGCCAAGACGGCTTGGAAAACGACTTTCAAGTCAAAAGCAAAGTCGCGCAACGACAACAGGAACTCATCCTCGACGAAATGTATAGTCGTGGCGTGGTCGCTGTCGCTGAGGACATAAGCCGCGACGAGGCTCGCCAGTACTTTGAGCAGCACCACATCGGTCAGCAGCGCCGCCTGAGCCGCATCCTCGCCAGCGGGCCAGCCGCCATCGACCACGTGCTCGCCCGGCTGCGCGGCCCCGACAGCTTTGCCGCAGTGGCGAGCGAACTCTCCGACGATGGCAACACCGCCCAGCAAGGCGGCGACCTCGGCTGGAAGAGCCGTCTCGACTTCAAAAACTACGTTCTGCGCCGCCAGATATTCGGAGCCAAGCTGGGCGAGATCATCGGTCCCGTGCAGGAGCCAGACGGCTTTTCGGTCTTCGTTGCCACTGACGAGCGCGAAGTGCCCTTCGGGGATATGGCCCCGGCCGTCATCGCGGCCATGCAGGAACAAAAACACGCCCTCGCCACCTTTGAATTCCTCGAAGGGCTGGCTAACCGCGCCGACATCTCAGAACGGCGCGAAACCTTCGAATTGCTCTTGGCCCGGCTCAGCGAAGCTGGCGAGCAAATGCCCACGTTCAAAAAGGGGGAGACCGAGCTAGTCCTGCTCGAACTCGATGGCGAGCCGTGGACGCTGAGCAACTTCATGGCAGCCATGACCAGCGAGCGCAACCCGGCCGAGATCCGCGAATTGGACGACTTGCGCCGCTTCGCCCGCCGCCTCTATGCGCTCAAGGTCCTGCTGCCTCGCCACGCCCGCGAAATAGGCATCCACGAGGCCGAGCGCGTCGCCCAAGGCATTGAAGCCACGCGCCGCCAAGCGCTTATCGAGCGCATCCGCCAAATCAGAGTACTCGAAACGCTCAACCCGTCCAAAGACGAAATTCGCGCGTATTACGAGGCACACAAAGACCTCTACGTACGCGAGGAGCGGATCTCGATCCTCGAAATCCTCGTCGATACTCGCGCACAGGCTGACTCACTGCTGGCCGCCATCGAACGCGGCGGCGACCTCGGCGAGCTAGCCCGTCGCTACTCGCGGCGCAGCACCCGCATCCGCCGCGCCGAAGGGCGCATCCAGCTTTTGCGTCCCGACAAGTACGGCAATTTAGGTTGGGAGGCCAAAGACGCCGAGGTCGGCCAGGTCGTCGGACCGGTCAAGACCGCGCAGGGCTTTACGGTCTTCAAGGTGCTCAACAAAGTGCCCGGTTACCAACAGAGCTTGGACGAGGTCTGGGGCCGGGTGCGCGCCCACTTGCTCCAAGACCTGACCCAAGAGCGCTTCGATGCGTTGCTAGCCAAACTTAAAAATCAGTACGCCGACCAGATCCACATCTACGAGGACCGCCTTAGAAATTAAGAATTAGGAATTAAGAATTAGGGCTGGGGCCGGGAATTCCTAATTCTTAATTCCTAATTCTTAATTCTCAGTAAAGATCATCCTCGCCAAACCGCATCTTCCCTTTTGAAGCCTCCCCAAAGTACTGCTCCACCTTCTCCTGCGAGCGCGGAAAATACCGATTCAACTCTTCCACCACCGCTTGCACTTTCTCCGCGTCCTCTCCCATATCCAGCAAGAGTCGCGCGTACAAAAAGAGTAGCTGCAAGTTGCGCCGGTCCACTTCCATCGCCTTCTCTAAGTGCGCCCGGGCCTCCGCCAACCGTCCCTCTTCGGCTAGGGCAGTCCCCATCAGCAGATTGGCTTCGGCTCCCTCTGGGTACAGCTCCAGCAGCACCTGTGCCAACTCTTGCAAGGACATGCCTTTGAGCTGCGGCTGCCCCCGGGCGTGCGTGCGTTGCAAAAGGTGCCCGTACTCGACCGTGCGCTGCCGTTCAAAAAAGGCTAGTACAACGCCAACAGCCGCGACGATCAAGAGCAACTTAAGCGAGCGCAAATATCGCATTTAGATTTCCTTTTCGTGCCCTTTCTAGAACCTCAAAATACGAAAATCATATTGCCCTCTACCCCGAATGCTCCGTCGATAAATACCCACAGTGCAGAAGCGGAAAACTCGCCTAGTGCTAGACCCAAAAAGAAGGGTCTCATCGTCCGGTAGAGCCGCACCCCACCATAGCGCAGGATCGCCGCCTTGCACAACCAAGCCAGCAGGATGGACAACCAGCCGAAAGTGATGATCGGATGGGTGTTGGACACTGGGAAGCCAATAGGGTGCAGTGGCCAAGCCAAAAAGCGCTGGCGCAGGTACAGCAGCACGCCCATGACACCTGCCCCTAGGGTAATAAAGGTCAGTCGCGGCGCAAAACTCGCCTCGGGCGCGTTGGCCAGCGAAGCCATGTGATTGAAGGGCCAACGCACAACGCCGCGAAAGTACCAGCCGTGCAGATTGATGCCGCCGTGTTCATAGGCCAAGCTCATGGTGTACCAGATCGAACCGGCCAGCGCCACCACTAGGGCGAGCAGTAGTGCCCAAGGCAGGTGGCGCAAGTGGCGCTCTTGGCCGGAGCTCAGACGCAAACTGTGCATCACTGAATTCATCATATTGGCCGCCGTATCCCCCAACCACACCGTGCTCAAGCCCAAGCCGGTCATGTTATGCAGGCCCAGCACTTGGGGTCCAAAGCCGCGGATCATAAAAGCCTGGGGCACCATCGGCGTCTGGATACTAGGCAAACCAGCTTCGCAGGTTATGCGCGCTAGGCCGATAAACACAACTAAAGCACCAACGACTAGCAGGATGGCTACATACATATCGAGCCCCGTGCTTATGAGCCAAACTAACATGAAGAGTAGCCCCCCTGCGAAACCGCACACGGCCGCTCGCGGGCCGAGCAATTCCCGGCGGGTCGATTCCCCGCGGCCTAAGGCTTGACGCCAGAAACTGCCCAGATGCTGGCGCGCATTCCACAACACGAACAAAACCAGCACTAACATAGCGCCCGACATCTGCAGCGACAGGGGTGGACTTGCTCCACCGGAAGTCCACATATCCCCGCCGCTGAGCTGCACGCCGATACGGGCGAAGGCGCTTTGTTCGAGCAGCCCTACCATACAGAAAAACCACAGACTAAAGGAGACGCCTAGCGGCATGAGGTAGGACAGGCCGAGCACGGGAAAATTGAGCAGGAAAGGCACGCTCATCCGCCCGTCTAGCAAGGGGATCCTGCCTCGCACGGCGACCGGCTGAAAGGCGTCGTGGTAGTTGTGGAGGGAATTCCACGAGTGCAACAATAGAGGTAGCAAAATCCCCAGCCACAGCAAGCGGCTTTTGAAGAAGCGACCGACGCGCCGTTCTGCGCTCTCGGCATCCTCGATCATGGCCAAGGGCAACTGGGTCAACGGAAAGACCAGTCGCTCCCGGTCTATCCACTGGCCGCGCAGCATAACGCCCAGACAGAACATAACCACCGAAAAGGCCACCATAAAAGAAGTCCACGCCGCCAGTGATATGATCCAAGCGGACCAGGGAATCGAAGCGCCCGGAGGCAGCCCCTCGAAAAACAAGTGTACTGCGTTGAGGTCTTGGGGAGTAACCCAGGGGCCTAGGTGAGGAATAAAGAGATTAGCCCAATTGTTTTCGGGCGTTGCGTAGTAATAGATCCCGGAAATGATGGACATAAAACCGCCGGTAAAGCCAGTAGTGACCACGGCTCCAGCTACCAGCATCATGGCGTAAATGAGGATCAGATCGGCGCGGGTAAAAGCGAGACGGCGGCTCAGAGACTTGAGCAAGGGCGCAACCAATGCCGTCAGCACCAAAAAGAACAGCACGGCAATGACGGGGATGGCATTGCCGGTCAGCAGCGAACCTTTGACGATGAGCACGGCCCACGGGCTTATCAGGCTGATCGCCGCGACCAGCACCACACCAGTCAAGAGGGCGCGCATTCGGCTTACTCCTCACACCCCAGCGCAACCAAAGAAGGGAGGGCAGGTACTCCCCGCCCTCCCTTCTTTGCACAAAAGAAAACTGACAAATGACCTACAGACCTTCCCCTAGCAGGCTTTTCACCTGGCCCCAAGAAGTAGCTTCAACTGCGGTGTCCATCTCTTCTGGCGGCGTCAGGAAGACATCGGGGATGCCGCCGGTATTGGCGAACTGATCGCCCATGCTCACATACGCCTGCCAGAAGAAACCGTTCTCGCAGCACTCCTCGGCGAGTGGATCGTTGCCGTTGGCGTTGAGGCCCTCGTCGGCATCGTCGAGGGAAATGCCCATGCCGATGGTTGACTCAGGCGTCAGGATCCATTCCGTGCTAGCGTCGGGACCGCCGCTGATCGACAGCGGATCGAAGAACAGGAGACTGAACTCGTAAAAGTACTCGTTGCCCACATTGGCATTGACATTCTGGACGAAATCACCCGAATGGGTCCACCAGAAATTGAGCGCGTCTTGCTCAAAATTGCCCAGCGCGCCGTTGTACATCTGCACTCGGGGAAATTGCTCAGACATGCTCAAGCAAATCTGATAGGCCGGCTGCAGGTCCTGGTCGTTGGGTGCCGAGTAGGGACCGCCGCCTTGGTTATCTGGATCGAAGTGAATCTCGCAGTTGTCGTCGCGGAAGGTGCAGCCGGGATTTTTGTCCACGATCAGAAAGTCATCAACTACGTGGACCATGCCATATACCCTATTCTGTCCTTCGTTCCAGCCGAGTAGAATATCTATGAAATGGTCGTCGGCGTCATCTACGCCGCCGGTCAGGATGAACATATCGGTGCTGGTTATCTCAAAACTTGGATCTACCCAAGCCCAATCATCGCGTTCTCCGTCGATGGTGGGCAGGGCATTGTCGGGAATGCCCACGGCGAAGTACAGCGGCACTTCGACTGGATCTTGGGCAAAGGAGGAAGTCGCAACAATCGGCAACAAAAAGGCAACCAATAACAGCGAGCGTCGCATAAAAGGCTCCTTTTGAGAGGTGAGGCAGATCCCAGAGATCGGGATCTACACAACGGAAAACTATGGAGAGCCGATACCTCCTTTCGAGGCTCTTAGCGGAATTGAGAGACAGTGGCTATAGATGAGCTTCTTACATAATCAAAATCCGACCGCATAACAAGCTAATTTTGCTCTTGTTATGGTGCAGACCCAGTCAGCCTCTCGTAGATAGTTAGCTGTTGCTGCGCTGCGGAAATTTTTCCCTGCTGCATGTAGATTGCGCCTAGACTGGAGTACGCCTGAGCGTATTGGGGGTCAATTGCAATCGCTTTCTTATACGTTTGGATAGCTCGCTGAGGCTGGTTGATGGCCAGATAGGCATAGCCGAGGTTGTTGTACGCTCGCACATAGTTCGAATCAGCTTGTAGCAAGGCGCTGAAAACTTGAATGGCTTGGTGCGGGCGCTGCTGGCGCAGATAGATATTGCCCAAGTTGTTCTGGGCGTCAATGTGACTGGGGGCGATCTTCAAAACGGCCAAATACGATTGGCGAGCCGCTTCATAGCGCCCCATGCGCCCATAGATTTTTCCCAGTCCGAAACACGCTGTGGCATCGCTGGGATTGAGCACGATGGCCGTTTTCAAGTCCAGCAATTCCTGATAGTTAGTCTGTAAAAGCTCAAAGTAACCCAGCACGGCATGGCCCCTATCACTCAGACCAACGCGCAAGTAGGCCTGTCCTAAGCTGTAGTAGGCTTCTGCGTGATCTGGATCGCTGCGAATGGCCCGTTCGAGATATTCACTGGCGTGGACGGGATCGCCCGCATCGAGCAGCAAGACCCCCAATCGCGCTAGCAGGGCGCTCGCGTCGGGATGAGCAGCTAGGGCCTGCTGCAAAAGTTGCTGGGCCTCTTCCCCCTTCTCTTGGGCCATATATATCCGCGCCATAAAGTCATAGGCTTGGTGCCGCTGGGGATCCAAGCGAACAACTTGCTGGAACTGCTCCAGCGCCGCCGCATAACGGCCTTGGACAAAGTAATTCCACCCCAAGCGGAATTTGAGTTCGGCACTGCCGGGCAGCGCGGCAACGCCCCGCGTTAAGACCTGAATGGCAGTGCTGTATTCTGTTTGGCGAGCATGGACGCCGGCCAAATTGATATAAGCCTGTTCGTAGTTGGACCGACGCTCGATAGCCTGCTGATAGTGCAAGATAGCCTGTTGGTACGAGCCTTGGCTGGCGTAAAAATTGCCCAAGTAGTAGTGGGCGATGGCTTCGTCCCCTAAGGCCAACGCCCGCTGAAGCGCCGCCAACGCCTTAGTCCGATCTCCCTGATCGCCGTAGAGTTTTCCTAGTCCGGTATAAGCCTGAGCATGGGAAGAATCGAGGGCAACGGCTCTTTGGTAATGCACTTCTGCCGCCTCGTAGCGCCGCAACTGGCGCAGTGCCTCGGCCAAGCGGAAGTGGGCGTCTGGATCTCGGGGGCTGCTGGCGACTGCTGCGGTCAGCGCATCAATGTCCTCCGCAGACGTGCGGCCGGCACCGTCGGGCGGAGCAAAGCGACCGGCGTCAATCAGGACGGGTGGGGCTTCGCGCCAGAACTGCTCTAGTTCAGACGCGGGCGGTGCCGAGCGCTCTCCTGCTTGGAACGCTTTTTTATGGGGGCTATCCCCAGTTTGATCCACAACCGGTTCCATCGGCTCCAAAATCTCCAGTAGCTGATCGGCCTCCACGTCTTTTAATTGCTGGCGGATGCCCGAGGGCCAAGCGATGTCTATTCGGTCGGCCCTGTCGTATGCGCCCAGTCCAAAGAACAAACGGGGATCGCTCTGCGATAGATAGCTAAAGCTGCTGCGGGTTTGCTGCGTTTGTTCGCGGTCCTCCGTCCTCACGGTGACCTCGGAGCCTAGGCCGTCCCGGTTGCTGCGGGTGCCGACCAAGCGCAGGGCGAGCCAGTGGTTTGCCGACGCCGTATCATTGCGCAGCAACACGGCGGGCTGGTTGCTGTTGACTACGAAGAGATCGCCATCGCCATCGTTGTCGTAATCGGCTGTGGCCGCGCCGCGCCCCACCATAGTGCGCTGAAAAAAAGGACCGGCTTGCGCGGAGATTTCGGCGAAGCGGCCCTGGCCGTCGTTGAGAAAAAGCTGGTCGCGCTGGCCGTGCGAAACTTGGGAATCAAAATCGGCGATATTGTCGTCGATATGACCATTGGCCACGTAGAGGTCCGGGTCGCCGTCGCGGTCGAAATCGAAGAAGTTGACCCCGAAAGCCAAGCGGTTGAAGCTGGGTGCCCCCAGCCCCGAAGCGGTAGACCGATCGCGCCATAAGCCATCCCCTTTACTTTGGTAGAGGGTATTGCTCTCCCACTGAAAATTGGTTACCACAATTTCTAGGTGGCCGTCGCCGTCCGTATCGGCAATGTCGGTGCCCATGCCTCCTTCGGGCTTGCCCGCTTCGTTGTAGGCCGCGCCAGCCGCCAAGCCGATTTCGCTGAAAGAGCCGTCCCCTTCGTTGCGGTAGAGGAAATTGGGCGTGGCGTCGTTGGCCTGAAACAGATCGGGATCGCCATCGCCGTCCAAGTCGAAAAAGACGGCACCCAACTCGCGCCCTTTGAGACTGAGTAGTCCCGCTTCTTCGGTGACATCGACGAAGCGACCGTCGGCCTCATTGCGATAGAGAAAGTCGCGGCGACCGGGATATTCAGTGGGGGCATAGTGGCGTCTATCCCTCTGCAGGCGACCGTTTTCGTCGCGGGGATCAGTCTCGAACTGATAGTCGAGATAGTTGGCCACGTAGAGATCCAAATCGCCGTCCAAGTCGTAATCGACGAAGGCCGAGCCTGTGGACCAACTTCGGTCGCTATCCGGGATGACTGCGGCCGTAACGTCGGCGAAGTGACCGCCTTCGTTGCGGTAGAGCACGTTGGGGCCAAAATTGGCAACGAAGAGATCGGCATCTCCATCGTTGTCGTAATCCCCCGCGCTACAGCCCATGCCATAACTGGTATCGGCAACCCCGGCCACCGTTTCGACGAAACGTCCGTCGGCGCGGTTGCGGTAGAGCGCATTGCGGGGCGGCTGGGGCGATATGTGCCCGGGCAGATCGGCTCCGTTGACGACGTAGAGATCCATATACCCGTCGCCGTTGAAATCGAAAAAAGCGGCTCCCGAGCCGAGGGCTTCCACCCCGTACTTCCGCCCTGAAAGACCGCTGGTATGCTTAAAGTGAATACCAGCGACCGCAGTGACATCGGCGAAGCGAATTGTCGGTGCCGACCGCTCTTGTGGGTGCAAGGGCGGATCGGCGGCTGGGGAATCAGGCTCCCGTCCACATCCCCACAGCAGCAGGAAGACAGCGAGCGCCTCGTAGGTAACAACCTGACGGTCCACTTCAACGCACGAGGGTCATCCGCGCTAGGTAGCGCGCACCACCCATCTGCGCCGAGACGAGATACACGCCGCTGGCAGCCTCTCGCCCACCCTCGTCGCGCCCATCCCACGCTAGCCGATAAACGCCGGCTGGTCGATGGCCCCTAAACAGCCGGCGCACCATCTGACCCAAAATATTGTACACCTCAATATCGACTTCGCCGACCTCCGGCAGTGCCACTGAGATTGAGGTTGAGGCGTTGAAGGGGTTGGGAAAATTGGACACTCGCACGGCCACAGGTCGAGCCGCTGGCGCAGGAACCGGGATCACGAGACCCGCCTCAGCGGCCAATTCGAGACCGGCTGGCACCAGCCCGCTGGGCACCCGCGCTGGCACGTGAACCGCTATCGTCGAATCAGTCAAAGCGTGCATGAAGGCCAACAGGTCTTGCTTCTCCTCGGCACTTAGGTTTAGCGGCACTAGTTCGGGATCGATATTCTCGGCGGGAACGGAGGCTTCGTCGCCACCGCCGCGGTCGTAGAACTCGATGACATCCTCCAGTGTCGCCAGAGCGCCGTCGTGCATGTAGGGGGCCGTCTGCGCGATTTGGCGCAAGCCCACCACGCGGAAAGCACCGATGTCACTGCGGTTGCCCGTATTGAGAAAGCGACCTTCGTCTTTACCCGTGGGGCGCGGGGTGCCAGTATTGGTCGTAGCCGACGCTCGGCCCGGCCCGATCTGTTCGACGCCTTGGGCGCGGAAACTCGAATCCGTAAACAGCGGGCCGCTGTGGCAGTTGACGCAGCGCGCCTTGGTGTGAAAGAGTTCAAGCCCGCGCTTTTGTGCCAGCGTCAGAGCCTCGTCGTCGCCCGCCACGTAGCGATCGTACGCGGTGTTGACCGTATTTTGCTCGCGCTCAAACGCAGCGATGGCCCGGCCGAAGGTCGAGCGCGTAATGACCGACTGCAAGGGCGTTGGATCGTGGGCGCAGCCGAGCCGCGGCAACTGCCGGGCCACGGAGTCGGCTTCAGTCGGGAAGGCTTGCTCGAAGAGTGCGACATATTCGGGAATCCCCCGCAACCGCGTCAACACGCTATCGACGGCCATCTCGCGCTCATAGGCATCGCCGCGTAGCTCCACGCGCACGATGAGCGGCCGCAGCGCTTGCGCCTCCAGCCCGCGATCCTTGCCGTCCCACAGCATGAAGCCCTTGGGCGAAGGCAGTCCAGACTCGTCGCCGTTGTAACCGACATTAAAGAGGGTCATGGTGTGCCGCGGCTCGGTAATCACAGTGTCGCCGGTAATGGCCGAAACCCCGGGCACCCGCCCCGGCCCCAAGCCCTTGCCCCCGACACCCACCGCAAGCGGTAGCCCATCGGCCATACCAAAGGTCGGCAGGTGGCAGGTACCGCAGGCTGTGTCTTTCTCGCCGCTGAGAATGGGATCGAAGAATAGCAAGCGGCCCAGCTCGACGCGATGGGGGTTGTAGGGGTTGTTCTCGGGGTAGGGCACGGGCGGCACGGGCTGGAGGCCGAAGCGCTGCCGCAAGTCGTCTTCCTGCCCCGGTGCGCTGGCGGCACTGGCGAGCAAGGCCAGCGCGGCAGTGATGACTAGATGTCTCAGTTTATTCATTGTATCCCCCTTTGGGCCAAACCAGCGGGACGCTCTTTATCGCACCCCATGTCTCGCGGCGCAACCCCGTGCCTAGGTTGGCGCTAGCGGCGCAGCGGAACCCTACGTCCGGGCCTTTGAAATCAGGGGCATCCCGCGCTCGGTACGAGGGCCGCACGTGGCTGGCGTCAATCGCGTACGAGCCGCCGCGCACGGCCTTGACCACGCCTTCATCTGGCCCTTGGGGATTGATGTCTGGGCCAACGGTGTAGTAACTCGGATGGTACCAGTCGTTGGTCCACTCAAAGACATTGCCCACCATGTCGTGGGCTCCAAAGGGACTGGAGCCGTCTCGCGTTTGGTAGCCATCTCTGTTGGAACCGTCGAAGAAGCCGACGGGGTTAGTGCTGAGGATGGCCCCGAAGCCGCGCTCAAACGGATCGTTGCTCTGGAAGTAATTGGCGCGAAAGGCATCGAGGCCGTCGCCCCAAGGATACTTACGGCCATCGTCGCAGCGCGCGGCGCGCTCCCATTCGGCTTCTGTGGGCAATCGCTTGCCAGCCCACTGACAGAAGCCCTCGGCGTCGTACCAGGTCACCAGCGTAATGGGGTGGTTTTGCCGCGCAGCCGTATTCTGCAAGGTCCACTCCGGGATCATTGCACCCGTGTCGCGCTGGTACTCTCCCCATTGCGCCACCGTGACCTCGTATTTGTCGATCAGGTACGCGTCGAGGTAAATCTCGCGCACGGGCTGCTCGTCAAAGGCTTCGCCTTCCATACCCCGGGGGAAAAACCCGGCCGGCACTAGGACCATAGCAGTGGGCCAACCCGTAGGCAGCGGGACACTCCGCTCGACTTTCTCGTGCTGGGCGCAAACCGGCAGGGCGATCAGCGCACAGAGGGTAATTCGACCGATCATATTAGCACATTCTCCAGATAAGGACTTGGCTAGGGCTGTTGGAAGGTAAGATACAAATCGAGCGGGAATTCCGCTCCAGCCCACGGCCAGCCCATTTGCCTTGTTCCGTGGCGCGGGTATTATTATTTACTGATGTTACGCAGTTTTTGTCATGCCTGCGCTCCGCAAGCAGGCATCCAGCAAGGCCCATTGGAAGCCCGGGTGTAGGCTGGATTCCCGCTTGCGCGGGAATGACCCCAGGTGCATCGGGATGTTCATCTTCTGAAGGTACGTATGCGAATGAAGACATTTATGAATTTTCACATGGCCCTCGCTGCCGTCTTGATCTTGGGCAGCTATCCGTTAGCAGCCGACCAGTTGCGCTACGACTCGGCACGCGATTGGCGTCAATGGGGGAATCTGCCTTTGGGCGCGGTGGAATTGACGCCGTCCGGTGAGATCCAACTTACAAAGATCGAGAAGGGGACCGACGCCGTGCGCGATTTGGACCAATTCGACGGCGGCATCCGCAATGCGGGCTCCAACCTCAACACCGCCCGTTTGGTCATCGACGGCAACCCAGCGACCGGCTGGGCACCCAACCCAGAGGCCGATCCAGACGAGTGGTTTATCGAAATCGACTTGGGCCGCGCGGTCTCGGCCAAAAGCGTCACTTTGGTATTCGCCGCAGAAGCTCCACCCTTTGAACTTTTCGACCTCCTGCTTTCGACCGGCGAGCCAGAAACTGACTTTATCGCCGCACCTATTGAAGGCTCCTTGGTCTATCGCGTCAAAGAGCGTATTAAAGAAAACACCGACCATCGGGTAACGTACCAAATAGAACAAATCGACGAAGAGCCAATCCAATTCATCCGCTTTGAGCCCCTGCTCATAGTGCCCGATGCTCGCCTCGCCGAGGTCGAAGTCGAGACCATTGGGGACAACATCGCCCTCGGGCTATTGGAGCGCGGCGGGGGCGTTGATATCAACATCAATCTCGCCAGCAACGACTCGCAGCCTCTCGGCAAAGCAAGAGCGCTCTTCGACGGCGATTTGTACGAGCGCTGGCGTGCTGGGACGGCTTCGCGTGGCCTCACCGACATCCTCGCCCACATGATCCTCGACTTGGGCGCGGTCTATTGGGTCGATCAAACGCGGATTATCGGCGGCGTGGTCGTGCGCTCCGGCTTTGGTGGCGGCATTACCACCAACCACTACGTTCACCGCCGACGCTGGGGCTTCCGCTTCTACGAGTTTATGACCTCAGACGGCTCGCTTTCGCCCGACGGCACCCGCCTGTGGACCAAGCACTTTTCCGGTGCCTCGCCTGGCAGTCAGACCTCCAAGGGCCTAGTCGATCACCATTTCAACCTACTGCCGACTCGCTTTGTCCGCATCTTCTGGAAGTACTGGGACACTAGTTGCTATTCCTTTCAACGGCTCGGCGAGGAGGGCGGCATCAACAGAGTCCCCGGCTGTGGAGCGGGTGGGACCACCGACGAGATTCAAATTTTCGGCGAGGGGTTCCCGTCGGAGGTAGATTTCCGCTCCCCCCTGATCGATTTGGGCACAGGCAAGAACCTCAACTCCGTGGAGTGGAGCGGCGACGAGCCGCCCGGTACGCGCATTGAGATTCGCACCCGTACTGGCAATGAGGTCATCGAGACGTACACGTACCGCGACAAAAACGGCAAGGAAGTTACCGAGAGGAGGTACAACAAGCTCATTCCCAGTTTCAAAGGGCCGATTGACACCACCCTTGCTGCCGGCGGCGATTGGAGTCCGTGGAGTCGCATTTACAGCTTTTCGGGCGAGGCTTTTCTCTCGCCCTCACCGCGCCGCTACCTCGAAATCGACGTCCGCATGACCTCGGATTCACCGACTGTGGGCGCTTCTCTCGACCACTTGGCCGTCAATTTTACTCAACCGCTCGCCGGCCGCGTACTCGGCGAAATTTCTCCTCAGCAGACCCTACCGGGAGTACTGACGGAGTTTACTTACTACTTGCGGCCCGAAAACGCCAGCGGATTCGATCGCCTCGCCGTCGAGTCGGACACACCGGTGCAATTCACCAGCGTCGCACACAATGGCACCGCGCTCGACGCACAGATGGATACCACTGCAAGTGGTTTCCTAGTCCATCTGCCCAACCGCATCCGCACTGACCAGCTCATCGAGCTGAAATTTGCATCCTCGGTATTCCGGCAATCGACGCGCTTTGACGTCTTTTTGCAGGACAGCGGCCAAGACGAGAGCGTGCGGCAGCGCGTGGATCCAGGTGACGCCACCGACTTGGTCGAGAGCAGCACCAACATCGTCAGCTTGCCGATCTCTCGGGAATTACTCGCCAATATGTCCTTCTCGACCAAGGCGATTACCCCCAACGGCGACGGAGTCAACGACGAACTGACGTTGGAAATCGCGCTGGTCAATGTGCTAGCGCCACGTCCCCTGCGACTGCGCCTGTACGACCTTGCCGGCCACCCGGTGTACGACCGCGGCGAAGACAGCCTCGCCGGCCATCGCAAGCTCATTTGGGACGGCCGCGACAGCCACGGAGATCGCGTGGCCCCAGGCCTGTACGTACTCGAAATCCTCGTCGAGGGCGACGCTGGCGACGAGAAAGCTCAAGCGCTTATTTCCGTAGCCTACTAGGAAATTCACGGGCAAAAAAATCTTGACAGTCAAACACATATTTATTTATATACCCGACTATTATTCATATTTTAGAAATCGCCGGGGAAAGGAGGTTCGCAGTACCAACCGCTTCACTTTTATTTTGAGCAAGCTCGTAATTCTGCCCGTTGAAGCCTTGTGGCGGGCCTTTTCTTTTCACTTTTTACGTTCAGCAGCTATCCTAAGGAGGATTTAACAATGCGCAAAGTCCTAGCTTTAACTCTAGGCGTATTGCTCGTCGCTGGTGCTGCCTTCGCGCAGGAGCCGGCTGAAGTACCGCTCTTTTTTGCCGTGGGTATCCCCAGTAACGCCCTGCCCACCATCGATGGCGACAATTCCGACTGGGCTTGGGTTGATCGCAGCTTTGAGGTCACCATTGAAGACATGAATCCGCTGACCGGCGGTGCCGACGATGCCGATGACCTATTCATTGACCTGATCATTGGCTGGAGCGACGCCAACAACCGCGTCCACGCCATGATTCACGTCCACGACGACTTCCTGATCGTCGATAAGAACCCCACCTGCACTTTCCGCGATGACAACTGCGAAGTGCATTTCGATCCCGACAACCAAGGCGGCGGCCCGTACTCGGCCCCCAACGACCAAGACTTGCAGCCGGCCTACCAGATGTGCCTGAGCTTCTCCGAGCAGTTCTCGCGCGTCCAGATGTACAACGGCGCACTGGGCAATTTCGAGCAAGACGCTCTGAACTTCTGGTGGACCCACACCGACTTCGTCGAGGCCGGTCACGTCAACCAAGGCCAAGAGTACTACTACGAGTTCAGCGCCGAATTGATGGATCCGCTCTCGATCAGCGGCGGCCCTGATGCCAGCACGGTGTGGACGCTCGCGGCTGAGCAGACCATCGGCATGTCGATCTCGGTTGACGACGCCGACGAAGGTCTCAACGCCAACGGCAACGATCCGCTCTCGGAGGAATGCTGTGAGAACGGTTTCTTCTGGCAAGCTCAGTACAGCATGGCCGAGCAGTTTATGAACAGCGGCGGCATGCCCGATATCTTTCTGACGCCGATTGAAGCTGTAGATACGGCAGTCGAGGAAAGCTCTTGGGGCCAGATCAAGTCGCTGGTAGGCGAAGAGCTATAAACCAACTTTAGCAGTCTTCGTCTTAAGTTATGTTCACAAGGGGAGGGGAATGGATTCCCCTCCCCTTGTTTTTGTCTAGGGAGTAAGAGGCGATACGCACTATGTTCAAGTGGCAATTTAGGCTGTTGATCTGCATTCTGTTGGGTGCTAGGATGGCTGGTGCCGTGGAAGTGTGGACCGCGGGAGGCTCTGGCTTTGCATGGAGCGATGTCGGCGAACTGACCGGCCTCACCACCGATGTATCTGTCTTGCTCCCGGCCGTGGTGGACTCGACCACCAATGCCGTCGAAAACCTCACCCTGACGCGGCGGGGTGGCAACATCTCCTCGCCGCAGTCGCGCGAGAACCTGACCGGCTTGCTCACCGACGGCAATGCCGAAACCTTCTGGCGCGTCACCCGCGAACGACGCCCTGACGGCACCTCCATGGTCATCGACTTAGGCGCGATCCTGCCAATCAACCGCATTCGCTTTCAGGGCAACCCCGACATCTTTCTCCGCGCCTATGAACTTTTTGTTCACGACGGCAATCCCGCGCAACTGCGCGATGACCGTCCGATCGCCTTCATCAACCAAGTCAGTGCAAACCTCGAACAGAGCGAATCGGATATCGACGCTCATATCCCCCTCCAATTTGTGCGCTTTATCCGCCTAATTAGCCGCTCGGGTCAAGAGTTCATCATCGAGGAAGTCGAGGTCTTTGGCGATGGCTTCGCGCCCACTGGCAGTTATCTCTCTGAGGTCATCGATCTCGGAGAGGCGGCCAACTTTGGCCAAATTCGCCTGCAGACCCGCTTCGACCCCTTGACTAGCGTGATATTACAGACGCGCACAGGCTCGGTGCCCGACCCCAAAATTTACTATCGCAAAACCGATATCTTTGAAGGCGAGGATCGGCAAGAAGAGCCCATCTTGCCGATAGGCTCGCCCGAAGCGGTTGACGAGTACGACGATCTGACCTCGTCCGACAAGGGCGCGATCATCGACAACATCGACGAGTGGAGTCCTTGGTCGGCACCATACGAGGACTTCTTTGGCGATCTACTCTCCCCGGGCAACCGCCGCTACGTCCAGTTCCGCCTGTTGTTTTCGTCCGAGGACGCGCGCCAGTCGGCCTTTGTCGATTCGCTTTCCTTTGACTATTCGATCCCGACGTTGGCCGAAGAACTGACGGCCGAAATCACTCCAGCGACGGTTACTCTCGGCGAGAGCAATACCTTCTCCTACTACATTCGCTCGACTTTTGCCGCAGCCAACGATGGGTTCGACCGCGTGGAAATCCGCACGCCTTTCAAGGCGACGGTCAACAGCGTTGAGCTAGACGGGGTTCCCGTATCCTTCACAGAGGAGGACGCGCAGGATGAGAGCAAGCTGGCCATACAACTGACCGACGACCGAGTGACCGAGTCAGGCCAGCTTTTGCACATCCGCTTCGAGGCTATGGTGACCGTCTATGGCACCACTTTTTTCGCCAAGGTTTTCGATAGCCAGACTGGCGAACTCGGCCAAGACGTGGTGGCCGGAGACGCCACCCCCGAAGCCCAAGCCGATCGCCTCTCCATCCAAGGCGCGTTGCGCCAAGAACTCGTCCTCGAATTGAAGGCTGATCCGCCGATATTTAGCCCCAACGGCGATGGGGTCAACGACCAGTTACAGGTATCCTACATCTTGCTGCGCGCCCTCTCTCAGGTGCCCGCCGACCTAATCGTGTACGATCTCGCAGGCCGCCCAGTGCGGCACTTGCAAAAAAGCGGCGCGCTCAACGGGCCACAGCACGTAACTTGGGACGGCTTGGATGAAAGCGGTGCCATTGTGCCACCTGGACTCTACATCTTACGGCTTTCCATTGATACGGATACTGGCTCTGAAGATCGGTCCCTGCTAGTGGGGCTAGCGTACTGAGCGCGCGGCGTCCATCCCACTATAGCACACTAAGGGAGCATGGCTATGACAATCACTCGCGTCTTAGGTCTCGTTGTAGCGTTGAGCAGTTTCGCCTTTGGCGAGCGCGTTTCGTTTGACACCCGCTCCGCTTGGCAACAATGGACGCACCCAGTCAATGCCGTGGAACTACAAGCGACCGGCCGCATCCAACCCGTATCCGTGCGCAAAAACATCGACGCCGTGCGCAATGCCGAGCACTTTGGCGGCGGCATCCGCAGCGTCGGTAGCAACGCCCGCGACGCCAGCCTCATCATGGATGGCAATCCGGCGACTAGCTGGTCGCCCGACCCGGCCGACGGACTTGAAAACGCCTATATCGAACTCGATTTGGGCCGCTTGGTGACGGCCTCCGAAATCGTCATTACTTTCGACCAGTCTGCGCCGCCCTTTGAGTTTTTCACCATTCTGCTGTCGAGTGGCGAAAAGTTCTTTACCAACGCCCTAGTGCCCGTAGAAGGCACCTTGGGCTATGGTCTCTCCAAGGCCATTGGCTTCAACGAGAGCCATGAGCTTGTTCTCAATCCCCGCCAGCGCACCTTGGGCTTAGACGAATCTGGCTCGGACGACATTGGCAGCGGCTTGACTGATGGCCCCGTCGGCGAGTTCAAGGAATCCTCGGGCCTAATCCGCATCATTCGCATCGAACTGTCCAAGTTTGCCGAGGGCGCTGGCCTAGCCGAGATTTCGGTTTCCACCATCGGCGACAACGTCTCCCTCGGAATCATTGAGCGCGGCGGCAACATCGAACTCATCACCGACTTGCAAGCCGTGCTCTCCGGCGGCGAGAACATGGTTGACGGCGATATTGTCACCAACTGGGGCATGCAGACTTACCACCAGACCCAGACCGGCTTCGACATCTTCAATCGCATCATCTTCGATCTAGGAGCCCATTACTGGATTGACCAGATCCGCATCATCGGCGAGCCGGCCGGTGCCCCGTCGCGGATTCGCAGCCGCTACGCTAACTTCTTCTGGTACCAACTCCTCGCTTCCGACGGCTCGATCGCCCCGGACGGCACCTTGAATTTCCACGAGATCGCCTTTGTTGACGACAACCCGCTGAACGAGACGACGATCCGCAACTTCGACCACCAATTTGACTTGCAGAAAATTCGCTACATCAAGCAGTATTTCCCCTCTTCCCGCCACGGCGGCCAGCGCACCGGCACTCATGGCTCCTACCGCCTCTTCGCCCTGATTAGCGAGTTCCAGATCTACGGCGAAGGCTTTCCCGCCGAGTTGCAACTAACCTCGCCGATCCTCGACCTCGGCGAAGCAAAGGCCCTGACCTCGGTTGAGTGGGACGCCGATGTTCCGCCTAGCACGCGCATCGAGGTTCGCAGCCGCACCGGCAATAAAGTCGTCGAGAACATTCACTACTTCGACAAGAAGGGCAAAGAAATCACCGAGCGGAAGTGGAACAAGACACCCAAGAGTTTGCGCGGGCCGACCGAAACCACGATCTCCGTCGGTTCGGACTGGAGCGTCTGGAGCGATCCGTACGTGACTTCGGGCGCACTCTTTAACTCGCCCTCACCGCGCCGCTATGCCCAACTCGACCTGCGCCTGATTTCCGCCGACCCCAACGCGGCACCGTCGATCAATGCCCTGCATTTGAATACGGAAAATCCCATTGCGCTCGAAACCCGCGCCGAGGTATTTCCCAGCCAAGTTGAACCAGGCGTCAAAAAGGACTTTACGTATTTCGTCCTGCCAATTTTTGGCGGGCGCTCGCAGGGCTTTGACCGCCTAACCATGACCGCGTCCGTGCCCGTTGATTTCACCAGGCTAACGTTGGGAGACGAGCTGGTAGAGGTTGCAGTCACTCCAATCGCCGAGGGGTTTGTCGTTGATCTACCGACCACGGTTCGTCGCTCGGAGCTAATCGAGCTTTCGTTCAGCAGCACCATTTACCAAAACCAGACGCGCTTCGACCTTTTCCTCGGCAACAGCAACCTCGATACTGAGGTGCGCCAGCTCGTTGACCAAGGCGACGCTAAAGCCGATGTGCCGAGCGAATCTGTCTCCGTGCAACTGCCTATCAACGACCTCCTGCTGGCCAACCTCGCCCTTTCGACGCCCGTATTGACGCCCAATGGCGATGGGGTCGGCGACGAGCTAGCCATTGAATTCGACGCGCTCAAGCTGGTAACGCCGCGGCCGATCAGGGTCCACATCTACGACTTGGCCGGCCGCAACGTGCGCGCGCTTGACAGCGGCGATGGGCTGGCTCGGCGCTACTACTTCACTTGGGATGGCCGCGACGGCACTGGTGCGCTCGTGAGTCCAGGTACCTATCTAGTGCAAATCGAGATTGCCGGCGACTCCCTGACCGAGACGGTGCAGCGGATCGTGCCGGTGGCCTACTGAGGGGACTGCTTTTGCCACCTTACAGCAAAAAGGAACAGCGATGACCCGTGCTGCACTCGCATTAGCCTGCCTAGCGATGGGATACAGCACTCCGGCCGCAGCCGCGGAACGGCTCAAAATAGGCGGCGATGGCCTGGAGTGGGAGAGCAACTCGCTCATCTTTAACGCACTCGAAGTCACCGACGATGGGGGCCTCTCGCCGCTGGAGGCCGATCCCGAAGAAAACATCCTGCCGCGCATCAAGGAACTCGGCGGCAGCGCGACCACCTCGGTGACCACGGCTGCGGCGCGTTCCAATCAGATAATCAACGAACTCATCGACGGCTCCCACACCACGGGTTGGCGCGTGTACACCAACCCCAACGGCGCTGAACTCGAAGTCGATATGGGTGCCATCTTTGTCCTTCACCGCCTCTACTTTCGCCGCGGCGTCCTCAACGACGACGAGCGCTCACTGCGCGGCTACGAGTTCTACGTCAACGATGGCGATTCGCTCAACTTCATCGGCGGCAACCCCGTGTACGCGCTCATAGCACAAGACCGCTCGCACGGCCTGCCCGAGTTGGATCTGAGCTTTCCGCCGACCAAGGTGCGTTTTTTTAGGCTGCGCAGCACGGGCGAACGCGGCTTCCAGATGGGCGACCTCGAAGTGTTTGGCGTCGGCGTCACGCCCTTCGCCCAGTACATATCGCAAGTGATTGACCTAGGTGAAGCAGCCAACTTCGGGCCAGTCGATGTGTATGGCCGCATCGACGGTGCCGCGCAAGCCCAGTTCAGCACCAAAACCGGCTTCGTCGCCACGGACTCGCTTTACTTCCGCCAGACGGGCATTCCCGGGGAATTGGAGGAAGTGGCCCTAGCGGATTTCGACCGCACGCTCGATCCATCGTACGCCGGCGTCGTCCTCGAAAACGACCGCGACTGGAGTGCGTGGTCCCCGCCCTACGCTGAGCTGCTCCAAGCCTCGATCAATTCGCCGGACAACCGGCGCTACCTCCAGTTCCAATTCAAGCTCCTGTCGGGCAGCTTGCTCGACAAAGCCGTCATCGACTCAGTGGTCTTCAACTACACGGTGCCGTCCCTCGCCGATTCGGTCATTGCCGAAATCAGTCCGGCCACGGCGGTCCTCGGGCGGGAGAACGAATTTACCTATCACCTGCGCTCGGTCGTCTCGAGCGGCAATCGAGGCTTTGACACCGTGATCATCCACACTCCGTTTGCGGCCCGCGCCACGGGCGTGCGCGTTGATGGGGTGGAGGTTGACAACTTCACCACGGCATCCGATTTGGGCCGCTTACAGGTGAACTTTCCCGACCAACGCATCACCCGTAGCGGCCAAGAAGTCGCCGTGCGCTTTGCCAGTTTGGTCACCGTCTCCGGCACGGAATTTCGCGGCGAGGTCGCCGACAGCCAATCCGACGCGTTTCCGCAGCGAGTCGCTTTCGGCGATGCGGCAGAGGAAGCCGCCGACAACACGCTTGTCGTCAGTGCCCGCATCGACGACGAGCTTTTTACCGGCGTTGTGTTCTCGTCCGCGGTAATCACCCCCAATGGCGATGGCATCAATGACCAGATCACCCTCGACTACATTCTGCTCAAGGCGACCCACGAGGTTGAAGTCGAGGTCGTCGTGTACGACTTGAGCGGCCGGCCGGTGCATCGCCTTTACCAAGCCCGCGATCGCTCCGGCCCCAACCAAGTTAGTTGGGATGGCCGCGATGCCGACGGCGTGGTGCCACCCGGGATGTACTTGCTCCGCCTCAAAGCCGCTACCGACGCTGGCATCGCCACGCAAATGCGGAGCATTGCCGTAGTGTATTAACCTACAGGGCCGGGCCATCTCGGCCACCGATCTTTTCTCCGCGCGGTTAAGCCGCGCCAAGCACAAGTGAACGCCTAAGGGAGGGTTGTTATGCGCAAAGTTATGTTCTGGGGGGTTGCCCTGCTGGTCCTAGCCGTTGCAGCGTCCAGCGTCCAAGCAGCAACCCCGGGGCGCGAGCGCGGCGCCACCTCGCAGGTTAGGATCGAGGGCTTTGACCCACTGATCCCGACCATGCGCAAGTGGTACGTGCCCCAAGATCTCTACTATATCTATAACTGGGGAGGCTACAAGTACACCAACTACGCCAAGGAACCGTATCAGCGCTATGTCAACACGCAGTTAGAAGGCACGGGCCAGTACGACATCTTCGGCAACTGGATCACCCGTGGCTGGCGCATTTACGAGTGGCGCCAGCAGCAGCCGCTGGCCTTTGGTAGCTCGGTCTTCAAAGACGGCCGCTTTGGCTCTTGGTTCCAAAACCTATTGGTGGCTGCGGATTCCAAGGGCCAGTACTACTCCGCTCTGACCGTCGGCGATTACATCCGCACGACCCTGACCCCGCTGACCTTCAGCCGCTCGCGCTTCAACGGCGTCCAATGGGACTTTGCGTCCGACAAGTACGAGGCCACCGTGCTGTTGTCGCGCGTCAATGAGCCGGTAAGGATAGCACAGGGGTCCAACCGAGTACAAGATACGGACTTCACCAACTTTATCGGCCTGCGCGGCACTGCCCAAGTCGGCGACTTCATGGGCTTAGGAGTCACGTATGTCAATACGAACTTCGGCTCGGCGAGCAGCAATTTCTCGGAAAACTCGCGCGCCGGCTTGCTCACCAGCAGCCAAAATTCGGGCAACGTCACCGAAATCGTCATCCGCATCTCTGACGATTCGCCCGGCGACGGCTCCGGCGCTTTGTTCTTTTCGTCGCAGATGATCGTCGATGGCCAAGAGGCCTCCGGCAATCCCACCATTGAGGGCGGCCGCCAGCGCGAGGGCTTCCTCGAAGCCCTCGAAGAGGCACCGATTCTCCTCCGCTACCGCGTGCCTGATCCGCTGGTGGTGCAAAAGGTTAGCTTTGCCATGGTGCTCTCCAACGACTATCGAGTGGAGATAACCTCCAACTTGCAGACGAATATCAACGGCCAGCCCATCTTTTTACCGGTCACTCGCTCGGAAGGTAATGTGCGCGACAATACCAACCAGCGCGTCGTCCGCTTTGACTACGGGCTACCCTCGGCCAACCAAATCGCCAGCGTCGATTTGACCATTGAGGATATATGGGGCCTAGAGGTGCGCGGCGAATTTGCGCGCAACACCCAGTTTCAGCGCTATCCCAACATCAACATCCAGAAACTGAGCAACCTCAAAAAGAGCGACCGCACAGCCGATGCTTGGTTCGTCAACGCCACGCGCCGCACCGGCCGCTACTTTGGCTACGGCGAGGTGTTCAGCATGGACCACGGGTACACCACGCGCGGGTACATCACCGACCAAAACGATGTGGTGGATTACGAAAATCAGCGCCAGAACTGGTTCGAATACATCGACGATAACGACGATCAAGACCAACTCGTTGATTGGCCGCGCTATGGCGGTGCCGGCGGCGACAACGCCGTCTTCCCCGGCCTCGACGAAAACAACGACTTGCTCTCGGATTTCAACGAAAACTCCAACCTCACCCCGGACTACGAAGAGCCATTCTTGCGCCACTACATCGACCCGCCTGACTTCCTCTTCGGCGTCGATATGAACCACAATACCGTAGTGGACCGCTTTGAAAACGACGACGAAGCCGACTATCCCTACCGCAAAGGGCATCGCGGCTGGAACGTGTACGGGGGGGCCGAGATTTACCCAGGAGTTAATCTCACCGTAGGCCGCAATCGCGAGTGGCTGATCGCCGGCGAAGAGCGGTCAACAGCCCTGTACGCCTTGCTCAGCGCGGTGCGCGACATCTCTAGGACGGGCAAGTTTGAAGCCTTCCACATGATCAAGTCCGTTGAGGACAACATCGCCGACAACCTGCTGCAATGGGTGCAGCGCCCCGGCTCCATTGGCGGCTTGCAACCTTTTGACGACCCCCTAATCACCGGAAACACCCTCGTCAATCAGAGCTTCGTCGGCTACAAGTACACCCGAGGCAACCTGACCTTTGCCAACAAGTTTCGCCTCGATCACTTCAAGCAGCGCGACGAAGCGGCCGAGCGCCTCCGCGACAGCGCGTTCTACGGCGTGATCAACAAAGCGGACTATCCGTTTTCCATTGGGCGCAACATCACCTTGATCCCGCGCTGGAAAAACATGTGGCGCAAGCGCACCCAACCGCGCACCGTCCAGCTCGAGATCAACGAGTTGAGCGAAATTTTCTCCCTGTCCGCGGTGTTCCCAGTGCTGACTCGCAGTCGCGTCGAGGTCGGAGTAGAAGCCATAATTTTCCGCAATGCCGTGGCGATTCCCGACCCATTGCCGCCCGAATACATCGACGATTTCATCGGCCGGGTGTTCACCGTGCAGTACACCAATCGGGTCCAGTACCAAGGATACAGCGTCACCTCCAACGTTGGCTTTCAGGTCAACGACATCAACTTTGCCAACCTCACCGACCAAGACGTGAGCAATACCATTGCCTTCATCGAACTCTATGCCGGGTTAGAAGAAGAGCGCTTGGGCGGTCGGCCAGCCGAAAGAAGGGGATGGAGCTTCTAAAGCCGCAGACGGCCATCTTGGCCTTGGGCTTATGGGCTTGCGCCGACGCGCCGCCAGAAAGCGCGTCGGTGGTCTTGGCCCGAGTGGGCGAAGCCGAGATTAGCGAGCGGGATTTTGCTGCGGCGCTAGAAAAGCTCCCCGCCAGCAGCGAAGTCCAGCCGCTTGCGGATTGGCGTCGCCAATTTCAGGCCCTCATCGACAAAGAGCTGCTGCTGCTCGAAGCACATGCCCAAGGGCTAGACAAAGCGGTCGCCGCGGCGATGGCGGCTTGGGAGCGCCAAGAACGGGTCGAGGCGTTGCTCGCACGCGAGATGGGCGAGCAGTTGGCTTATACGGAAGCGGAGCTAACGGAATTCTTCGCCGAATCGGGTGCGGGCCGCGAAATTCGCTTGCGGCGTTTGCCCGTGCGCGAGCGGGCCGTAGCCTTAGCGGCTCTGAGAAAGGCTCAAGAGGGATTGGATTTGGACGGGGAGTGGAGCGAGAGCGGCTGGCTCAACGCGCTCAACGCGGGCGACGCGCGCACCGCCGCCCTGTTCCTACAGGAAGTGGGGACCGTTGAGTTGGTAGAAACGGACGGGCAGTATTTGGTGGTAGCCGTTGCGGCCGAGCGCGAGGTCTCGTTGGCAGACCGCCGTCCGCTCGTGGAAGCGGCCCTAACTCGGCACAAGAAGCAACAGGCGAACTTAGCCTATCTAGAGCAGTTGACCAGTCAGCACGCAGTGCAATTAGACACGGCCGCGTTGCGGCAGGTCGCCGCGGGCGCGGCGCGGCCGGAGGTGCGGTTGGTCCGCAGCGCTGCGGGCGATTGGAGCGTCGGTGACTACCAGCAGGCCCTCACCCGACTCAGAGCAGACGCCGGGTCGCAGCCGACCGATGTCAGCGCCCTCGGATTCAAGGTGACGCGGGCCTTTGTCGCCGACCAGCTTCTACCGCAGGAGGCGCACAAGCACGGTCTGGATGCTGAATTGGAATCGCGCCGCGCCCAAGTGCGCCAACAGAAGCTGATCCAAGCCTTGTGGGAGCGAGAAATTTACGCGCACATCCAGCTTGACCCCGCGCAGGTGCGCGCCTTTTACGAGGCCAACGCGCAACGCTACGCCCGCTCGGGTGTGCTCGGGCGGGAACTGCAAGCGCAAGTCGCGCGCGATTTGCGCGACGCCCAAGCCGTGCCCCTATTCGACCGCTACATCGCGCAACTGCGCGAAAAATACGCCGCGGTCGTCGTGGTGGAGGAAAGGCAATTGGGGGAGTTTGTCTCCCGACGCAGACAGGCTGCCAACCCAGTAGAGCTATGAGTTTGTCAGAGAGGAGTGTTTCCATGTACGCTTGCAAAAAAATTTCCATCCTCGCCGCTGCGGCCCTCTTGTTGGGTTGCGGCCATTACCTAATTCCCGGGCGGTTCCAGCCCTTAGAGGTGGCCCAGCAGCAGACCGATATTCAAGGGTCAAGCATGAAAATCCTCGACGACGGTACGGTCACCTTCGTCCAGAACCGCCTCGAAGTGTCCGTGCGGCCCATGGCCGACGAGGAGATCAATCGCCAGTACCCGGCCCAATCTACCAACGCCAGCGGTCCGGCCGACGAGCTACCGTCCAACCCGTTCACCTACGGCAATTGGATCGATCCGCGCACGGGCAAGGCCCCACAGCGCTTGTCCGTTTTCAAGATCACGGTCAAAAACTACGAATACCCCAAAGTTAAGTTCGATCCACTGACGGTGACCGTGGAGTCGGCCAATGGGCGGCGCTATTATCCTTGGGGGAGTTATGACGTAGAGGAGTATTTCCGGCGTTTCCCCCTAGCCTTCAACGGCTTGGGCTATATGCGCTTCGACGAGCGCCGCGACCTCTACAACCAAGCCAAGTACCCAGACGACGAGTTTTGCTTCTCCGGGCAAGAGGTCGAAGGCTACGTGGTCTTCCCTAAGATCCACGACGACGTCGCCGAAATCGCCTTCCACATTCCCGAGTTCGGGTTGCGCTACAACTTCCGCAACGAACCCATAGAGACCATCGATCTCAGCTTCCGCTTCAAGCGCGACATTAAAAAGGTCAAAAACATCGACAAGTTGGCGGCCAATTAACCGGGCCGATCAAGCTGTATAGCCTAGGGGCAGGCTCCTCGGCCTGCCTCTTTTTCTGTCTGGTGTCCGGCGCACTTTCATCAATGCTGACCAAATTCCTCCTCTTCGCCACTGCGGCCTTCTTTCTGCTATCGGTTGCGGCCTTTGATCCGGCCACCATTTCGCGCTGGATTGAACGGGCCATTGGCTGGGTGCCACTGCGCGAAGCGCCAGCAACCGACGAAGCGCCCTCGCTGCGCGGAGCCGTCGCGCAAATAAACGCCGCCGATCTAGAGCGCCACCTCCGCATCCTCACCGCAGACTCGTCCCGCGTCACCGGCTATGCAGGAGCCTCCAACGCAGCCCGCTATATCGAAGGAGAATTCCACCGCCTTGGTCTCCAAGTCACCAGCGAATTTTTCCCCCTTTCCGTTCCCCTAGATCGCGGTGGTCGGCTGCGCGTGGTCGGCTCGGACAAAGTCATTCCCATTTACGGATTGTGGCCCAACCACGTGCGCCCGCCGTCCCTACCGCCGGGCGGCGTCTCCGGCCACCTCATAGACTTGGGACGCGGCAGCTTAGCCGAGATGGATGGGAAACGGCTAGCCGGGAGTGTCGCACTGATGGGATTTGGCTCGGGCAACGCCCACGTTGAAGCGCGGGCCTTAGGCGCGCAGGCTATCCTGCTGTACGACGATGGCCGCGTCACGCGCAGTGAGGCCGCGGAAAAATTCCTCCAAGTGCCCGTCGATATCCCGCGCTTTTGGGTGGAAGCGGCGGACGCGGAACTCTTGCGGCAGCAAGCGCACAGCGGCGACACCCAAGTGCATCTCGAAGCGCGCATGGACTGGGAGCAGGTCCAGGCGCGCAACATATTCGCCGTCCTCCCGGGCTTGGCCGAGGACATGCCGCGCGGTCAGCGCCGCGAAACCCAGCAGTGGGACGAGCAAATCATCGTCCTGCAAGCGCACTACGACGCGATCTCGGTCGTCCCCGCGTTAGCCCCGGGAGCCGAAAGCGCGACCGGCATGGCCGCGCTGCTTGAAATTGCGCGCTTGCTCGTCGCCGAAGGCACCCGCTACACCGTGCTCTTTTTAGCCACCCCCGGGCACTTTCAGGGCTTGGCCGGCGTCAACGATTTCCTTTTTCGCCACGCGCGCAAAAGTGAGCATTTCCTCGACCAAATCCCACCCGCCGAGCGCATCGATTTCCGCCTCTTTGTCGGCCTCGATTTGGCCAGCCATAGCCCCCGAGTCGGCAGCTTCACCATGGGCACGTTCTACAACTCAGCTTGGCGCAACGACGACTATCAGAAGAACCTGATGGCGCACTACGCCTCGCGCTTTGCCCGCTATAACCGCGAGATTTTCGCCGACTCAACTCGCTACCAAGACGCCATTGCCCCGCAGAAGCGAGTGTGGAAAAACTTCATGCCCGTGCGGCTGGCCCTCGACAGCGAGGCCGCGGCCTTCGTGGGCAAGGAGGCGCTCTCTTTCGTCACGCCCAACCAACTGCGCCAGCGCGTGGATACGCCCCTCGACCAGCTCGAATTCGTCGCGCTCGACAACCTCGCCGAACAGACCCGCACCATAGCCGGGCTGCTACTTAAGGCTGCCTCCGATCCAGACTTTTTCAACGACACCAAGCTAACCCTGCGCGATTGGGGGCACAGCCTAGAGGGCAACATCTACTGGTTCGACCGCGACGTGAATTTTGCCGTGCCCAAGGCCCCGGTGCCCAACGCCCTCGTCACCTATCTCCAGCCCGGTCCCAATTCCGTGGCCGGCGTGCGCACCCTTATGGCTACGCACGGGGATGAAACAGGCTACTTCAAGTTCAACATCGTGCGCAACCGCTTTGCCAACCGGATCCAAGCCTTTGAACTCGACGAATACGGACGCATCGTCTCCGCGCCCGACCTCGGCGAGGAGGGCGACAAAACCTATCCAGGCACCCAGCCGTATGGCTGGTGGGAAAACCGCATGTTGCAGGTCCTCTTTCGCTGCCGCGCCCTAAGCTTCTTGGAGGTGGTCGATCCGCGCTATCTATCGGCCATGGACCGCGTCAACGTCCTCGGTACCAACGACGCGCCGCCGCGCTCTTTTTCCCTCAACTACATCGAAAACCAGAGCGCAGCGCAGGACCGAGTGGTGCAAGCCGGCGTGGTCTTCGCCGAGCCGGGTACCCGCGTCAAAATCCTCGCCGGCGAGGGAGCCTTTGGCGGCGAGAGTGCGCTCGCCGGCGTGCGCTACATGCTCACCAACGCGGACTCTGCCCTGTTCGCCGACCTCGATCCAGCCCACGTCGATCTGGCGACCATCGAGCAAGCACAGGGCGCGGGCTTCCCAGTCGAACAGGGCCTCATCCCCTATCCGGCATTGCAGGCGGCCCGCGACATCTGGATCATCGACGAGGCGCGGATCAAACAAATGGTGCGCCACGGCATCGTCCTCGAACAGCTACAGGCCATGCACGAGCAAGCGCGGGAGGCCCTGATCGAGGCCGGCGACAAACTCACGGCGTTCGATTACACCAGCTACCAGCGCACCGTGCGCCGCGCCCTCGGGCTAGAAGCCCGCATTTACCCGGAAGTCAAGGCCACCGCCAACGACGCGGTGCGCGCGGTGATTTTCTACTTCGCCCTCCTGTTGCCCTTTGCCTTTTTCTGCGAGCGCTTCTTCTTCGGCTTCCCAGACGTGCGGCGGCAAATCGCCGGTTTTGTCGGCATCTTCGTCCTCGTGTTTTTGATCCTGCGCTTCGTCCATCCGGCCTTCAAGCTGAGTACCTCGCCGTACATTATTTTCCTCGCGTTTGTCATCCTCGCCTTGGGCGTCCTCGTCATCTTCATCGTCGTCACTCGCTTTAAGGCACTTCTGCAACGCCGCAAGGGCGCAGCCTCGGGCGTACACGAGACCGACGTAGGCCGGATCGCCGCGGGTTTTGCGGCCGTGCTGTTGGGCATCTCCAACCTGAGCAAGCGCCGCCTGCGCACCGCGCTGACGGCCGCGACCCTGACCTTTTTGACCTTTACCGTCAATTCCTTTACCTCGGTCAAGTCCAGCTTCGACTTCTATCGCCTACCGCGCGATACCTCGCCTCTGTACGAAGGCGGCCTCATCCGCGACCGCGCTTGGCGCGGCATGCAGGATTCCATCTTGGACTACGTGCAGAGCGCATTTGGCGACCGCGCCTTGGTCGTGCCGCGCGCCTGGTACTTGTCGCCGGTCGAATCCGAACGGGCCTATATCGACTTTACCGCCACCGCTACCGGCGCGGCTAGTTTCGCGCACGGCTTAGTGGGCCTACAACCAGCCGAAGCCGAGGTCACCGGCCTCGACGCGCACATCTCGGCTGGCCGCTTCTTCGCCGCGGGCGACGACAAGGCCGTCATCTTGCCCGACAGCTTAGCCGCGCTCGTCGGCATTGGTCCCGAGGATGTGGGCACGGCTTCCATCGCACTCTACGGCGAGGAGTACCAGGTCATCGGCCTGTTCGACAGCGCGGCCCTGAAAGAAGTCGTCGATCTCGATGGCGAGCGCCTGACGCCAGTGGATACAGTCAAAGACGCCGGTCTCATCACCCGCGAGAGCACCGAAGATCCGCGTGCCTTAGCCGCCACCGCAGTCGAGACCTTTAACCACCTTGAAGTAATCAATACCCTGTTCTTGCCCTATGAGCGCGTCCGCGCCATGGATGGCCGCCTGCGCTCCATCGCCATTGCCGCGGACGCAGACGACCCGGAGTTCGTCCAGCGCGTGGAGTCCTTTATGTCGCGGGTGGCGCTGACCCTGTTCGTCGGCCAAGGCGACCGCGTCGTGGCCTACAGCTCGATTGGCTCCACCGAAATAAGCGGGGCTGGGCAGCTTTTGGTGCCGGTAATCATCGCCGCCTTGATCGTGCTCAATACCATGATGGGGGCCGTGTACGAGCGCGTGCGCGAAATCGGCATCTACAGCGTCGTCGGCTTGGCCCCCAGCCACATCGGCCTGCTGTTTTTGGCCGAATCCACGGTATTTGCCACCTTTGGCGCGGTGGTCGGCTACGCCCTAGGCCAAATCGCCCATCTGTTCATGCTACAATACGGGCTGCTCGCCGGCCTGACGCTCAACTACTCGTCGCTCTCCGCGGTGTGGGCTACGGTCGTGGTCATCGGCACCGTCTATTTATCGACCTTGTATCCAGCGCGCATGGCGGCCAACATGGCCGTCCCAGACGTGACGCGGCAATGGCAATTTCCCCCGCCCGTTGGCGACCACTGGCGCTTTGACTTTCCCTTCACGGTCGGCGGGGCCGAGGTGCCGAGCATGTACGTGTATCTCAAGTCGGTCTTTGCCGCCTATGGCGAAGGTTCAATCGGCGACTTCATCGCCCGCGACGTCGAGCTATCCGTCACCGCAGACGGGCCGGAGCCGTCCTACGCCATTGCCATGCGCACTTGGCTGGCACCCTACGACCTCGGGATCAGCCAGCAGGTGCGCCTGCAAGCGACCCCCACCGGCGAGCACCACATCTACAAGATCGAGACCCACATCGAGCGCCTCAGCGGCGACGTGGCCTCTTGGCAGCGGATGAATCGCAAGTTCCTCAACGTACTGCGCAAGCGATTCCTCGTCTGGCGCACCCTAGCGCCGGGGATTCGCCAAGGGTATCAGGACGAGGCGGACGAGGCGTTTGCCGGGGCTGGGCAGCTTGCCGCCCATCCTTGACACGACCCCTCCACAAAAATAGACTTAGCTTAACTTAGCTATCGGAGGATTCACCATGAAGAAAGTGAACATGCACGAGGCCAAATCGCAACTTTCGCGCCTAGGCAAGTTGGCTTGGGCCGGGGAAGAAGTGGTCATCGCCAAGGCCGGCGAGCCGTATTTGCGGCTGGAACCCTATCGGGATCGTCTGGAGGAACGTCAGCTTGGTGGGCTAGAAGGAAAAATCTGGATGTCGCCAGACTTTGACGATCCCGATGAAGAACTCATGGACCTGCTTGAGAACTCGAAAATTTTCCCAGATACAGATAAGAGTTAGCAATGTCGCGGCTACTGTTGGATACCCACACCTTTTTGTGGTGCCTGTCCGATGTTGAGCAACTGGCCGAGGATGCCCGTGCCACCATTGCCGACCCGCACAATGACGTCTTCGTCAGCGCCATCACCGGGTGGGAAATCGCGGTCAAGCGGGCAAAGGGTCGCTTGGTCGCTCCAGACAATCTATCGGTGTTGGTTGAGCAAAGGGGCTTCACTCACCTTCCGCTGACGTTCCATCATGCTGAGCAGGCCGGCCGCCTCCCGATGCACCACCGGGATCCATTCGATCGGTTCCTGATTGCCCAAGCCCGAGCCGAAGGGCTGCTCCTCGTGACCCGGGATGGCCACATTCGGCAATACGACGTGGCCATCATGGAGGTCTGAAGCGCCAGACAGCCAACATGACCGCACGAGCCTTCCTCATCGGCTTGGGCCTCGTGATCCTAATCAACATCGGGGCCCCGTACAGCATGTTCATCCTCAAGTCCTCGCAGTGGGCAATCAGCTATCTGCCCTTGAGCGTGGTCTTTCTCTTTACCGGCTTGGTCTTTCTCAACGCCACAGCCAAGTCGCTGCTAAAAGTGCGCGGCCTAAGCACCAGCGAACTCGGCCTCATCTTCATCATGTCCTTAGTAGGAGCCTCGATTCCCACCTGGGGCACCTCCACGTACATGATCGCAGTCGTCGCCGCCCCCCAGTACTTTGCCTCGCCCGAGAATCAATGGCAGAGCAAAGTAGTGCAGTACATCGAAGAATGGTTGGTGCCCAACGACGCGATTGCCCTCAAGTGGTTCTACAACGGCCTACCCGCGGGCGAGTCCATTCCTTGGGGCGCTTGGATCGTGCCGCTTTTTTGGTGGACCAGCTTGGTGATGGCCATCTTCTTTTTGTGTCAGTGCATGGTCGCGGCGCTGCGCAAGCAGTGGGTCGAATACGAGCGCCTGCCCTTCGCCCTGATGGAGCTGCCCCAACAGCTCATCGCCCCGCCGCCAGGTTCAAACTGGCCCAGCTTCGTGCGGCAAAAGGCGTTCTGGTTCGGCTTTGCCCTGCCCTTCTGCATGGTTATGTGGAACGTGGTCACGTACTTTACCCCGGCCTTCCCGCCCATCCCGCGCGACCTGTCCGACCCCATCCGCATTGGCCGCGAATTTCCCGCCATCAACACCAATATCAACTGGGCCATCGTCGGCTTCACGTACTTCGTCAATCTCGACGTGTCGTTCAGCATGTGGTTTTTCACGGTGCTAACCATGCTGCAACAGGGCCTGTTCAACCGCTTTGGCTACACCATTGCCGGCCGCGACGTGTACACCCTCGGCCACCCCGGCATCGGCTGGCAGTCGTTCGGTGCCCTGATCGCCCTCGTCGTCGGGATGCTGTGGATGGCGCGTGGGCATCTCGGCGCGATCTGGCGCAAAGCCGTGCGTGGCGATGCAGACATCGACGACAGTGACGAGCTGATGTCCTACCGGATGATCGTCTTTGGCGGCGGGCTGGCCCTGCTCTACATCGCCTTCTGGATGTGGCGGGCCGGCATGAACCCGCCCACGGTCGCGCTCTTCATCTTGGCCACTTTGGTCCTCTACGTCGGCATTACGCGCATCATCATGGAAGGCGGATTGCTCTTCAGCCGCGCCCCGCTAGTCGGCCAGACCTTCGTCGGCTACGCGCTCGGGCCGTATGCCACCGCACAGAGCAACATCGCCATGGGGCTGTCCTACGGCTGGCACCACGAGCTCAAGGGTTTCTTCATGGTCGCCGCGGCCAACAGCGCCAAGGTGTCCAGCAGCATTCGCGGCAACCGCCGCTGGTTGAGCTTTTTCATCCTCCTCTCCGCGCTGGTGGCCCTCGTCGTCTCCATGGCCTTTGCCCTCTACATGGGCTACTCCTTTGGCGCGTACAATTACGGCGGATGGATTTTCGGCACGGGGTCGCAAGTGCCCTACGTGGAAAGCCTGCGCAAAATCGACCTCAGGGCACCGGATTGGACGCGGTTGGGCCACCTCGTCAGCGGCGCGGGCGCGATGGGACTGTTGACCTTTATGCGCTACCGCTTCTCGTGGTGGCCCCTACACCCGATTGGTATGCCGGTCGGCATCTGTTCCTACCCCATGACCATTATCGTCTTTTCGATCTTCGTCTCTTGGCTGGCCAAATGGGCCATCATGCGCTCGGGCGGCATCGGCCTCTACCACCGCGCCCAGCCCTTTTTCATCGGCCTCATCCTCGGGTATTTCACCGCAATCGGCCTGTCCTTTTGCATCGATATGATCTGGTTCCCCGGTCAGGGGCACCCGCTGTACGGAAACTAGCGCATGGCTCAAGACGACAAAAAAACGCCCGAGCTGATCCCCTCGGACCTCCAATTTGAACCGGGCTTCAACCTCAAGACCTTGTGGGCCGCGCTGTTTGTCGGCTTCATCATGCTGCCTGGGGCCATCTACTTGGGGTTGGTGACTGGCCAGAGCATGGCCGGCGGAGCCGAGTGGGTGACGCTCATCCTCTTCATCGAAATCGCCAAGCGCTCCTTTGCGCGCCTGCGCACCCAAGAGGTGATCATTCTCTACTGGGTGGCTGGTGGCTTGGTCATGATGGGCGGCAAGTTGGGCACCGGGGCCGAGCTGTTCGGCGGGCCTTTTGGCGGGCTGATCTGGGACCAGTACTTGATCCAATCGCCCCAAGCCGACGGCTTGCACCAACACATCCCCGATTGGGTGGTGCCGCCGCGCGGCTCGCCAGCCCTAGAGGGGCGCTCCTTTTTGCACCCTGCTTGGTTCAAGCCCATCGTCCTGCTGCTGACCGTCATCGTAATGCAGAAGATCAACAGCCTGTCCTTGGGCTACGTGCTCTTCCGCATCACCAACGACATCGAGCGCCTGCCGTACCCACTGGCCGCGGTGCAGGCCGGTGGCGCAACCGCCCTCGCCGAGAGTTCGGGGCCGAGCCAAGGCTGGCGGTGGGAGGTCTTTAGCGTCGGGGCCTTTATCGGCATTATCTGGGGGCTGTTCTACGTGGTCATCCCCACGATCTCGGGCATTTTCTTCACCGAAACCGTGACGATCCTGCCGATTCCGTTTATCGACCTGACCGTCTCCCTCAAGGAAATGCTGCCGGCCAGCATCATGGGCATTGGCACGGACCTCGGGCACGTCATGGTCGGCTTTGTCCTGCCCTTTTGGATCGTGGTCGGCTCCTTTGCCGCGGCCTTCCTCGTCAACATCCTCGTCAACCCAGTGCTCTACGCGTACGACGTGCTGCACACTTGGGAACCGGGCATGTCGGCGATCCCAACGCAGATCGCCAATTCCTTTGACTTCTGGCTCAGCTTCTCCATTGGTGGCGCAGTCCTCGTGGCCGTGATGGGTTTTGCCATGGTCGGCAAGACCCTGTGGACTTTGCGCGGGGTTAAGCGCGAGGGCGACGACCAAGGGCTACCCAAAGGACGCGGCGACATCCCCATCCCCCTCGCCTTGGGCATCTGGGCGATCAGCACGCTCGGCTTCGTGGTCTTGGTGTGGTATTTGGTGCCGGAATTTCCCTGGTGGATCAGCGCGTTTTTCGGCTTTGTGTGGACGCCGATTTACTCGTACATCGGCGCGCGCATGATCGGCCTGACCGGCTCGCCGCAAGGGGCGTCCTTCCCCTATCTGCGCGAAGGCTCCTTCTACCTATCGGGCTATCAGGGCGCGGCCGTGTGGTTTGCGCCGATCCCGCTCTTCCAGTGGGGCTACGAAGCCGCGGCCTTCAAGCAACTCGAACTGACCCGCACTCACTTCGGCAGCATCGTCAAGCTGGCCGGCGTTACTTTGCTAATCATGTTCGTCTGCTCGTTTATATTCTGGTCTTTTATCTGGAAGCTCGGGCCGATTCCCTCATCGGCCTATCCTTACGTACAGAAGTTTTGGCCCTTCCACGCCACCATGCAGGCATTCTGGGCCAAGTCAACGCTCGCCGAGGGCGGCAACGAACTGATTAGGTCCATCATTCGCTGGGAATACGTGCTCACGGGCGCGTTGGGCAGCGCGGGGATTTTGGGCGGGCTAGCACTCTTGCGCTGGCCGGTCGCCCTGTTCTACGGATTCATCGGCGGCGTGGGCGCATGGCCGCACTTTCTGCTACCCAATTTCATTGGCGCATTGCTGGGCCGCTATCACTTGCAGAAGCGCTTTGGCGAAGCGCGCTGGCGGGCGTACGCGCCGATCCTCTTGGCCGGCTATTCGTGCGGAATGGGATTGGTCGGCATGTCTTCCATCGCGCTGGCGCTGATTTCTAAAGCCGTGTCGAGCATTGTGTTTTAGTGGTTAGTGATGAGTGATTAGGGGACTTGCCACTTACCACTTACTCCTCATCACTTTCACTGTCCGTGTCGGATAAACCAGCTTGGTTGGACAGGGATTGCAGTGGATTGATGACTTCCAAAAAATCAAACGTCTTAAAATCATCAACATTCACAGTATAAAGTCCTGATATGCCATTATCTTTCAAAGTAGCTGCTAGGACCATATCGAACACTTTCTTGCGTGTTGTGCTGTTTTCTAAAAGTTCCAAGAAGGTCTGAATCTGTGTTTCTCGTTGATGAATGATTGGGATGCCCACATCCCTATAATCCCGGACGACGCGGATCGCTTCGACTATAGATAGCGGCTTTTCAACGCGCTGCCAAGTTACCACATGCATAAACTCTGATAAGACTTGGGTAGGCAGGCAGATCGTGTGTTGTCCTTTATGATCGCGTTCATTTACCACCTTAGTGACAAATGCGGCTGCCTGTTTATGGAATTCCGAGTCTGTATTGTGCGCATAGACAAGCAAGTTGGTGTCAATGGCAAACACAATCAGATTGTTCGCTCGTTGTACAATTGATCGCGGTCTGCATGGACCTCTGCACCCAAACTAAATTTACGCACAGTGAACATTTTTTTGGGTGCAGGAGAGGTTGTTTCTATGTCCTTCTTGAGAGATTGGAGAATGATCTCAATCAAATGAAGGCGCTCTTCGACCGGTGCTCCTTGAATTTCCCGCAGCATTCTGGAATCGATCATTTTTTTTCTCCTTAGGATCACGGTTGATGGTCCCATTCTTCACGAAGGCCACCGACATACGTTTGGGCATCTACTCCTTGCCAAATTTCTTTGCCTAACCCACGCAGCTCCAGAATACTCCGTTTTTTGGGGGCCAGTGGAGCGGTGAGGGCCAAATCACGAGCCGTCATTTCCAACAGGCGCAAGCGTTCAACGGTAGGTAACGGTTTGACGTATCTTTCATAGACTTCCTCCAAGCGATCCGTCATACCATCTCCTTTTCCCGGTTTTACTTTCCCTTGATAGGCACCACCGAATTTAAGTTGCTTAGCGGGTGCTGTCGAGTTTCAGCAAGGTCAGCGTTCCGAGCGCCAGCAAGGCACCTACTCACCCACCTCAACCCCCACCTTCGCCCCACTCGCCACAATCTGCGCCCACGTCTCATCCTCCACAAAAATCCCTTCCACCTTCCGCTTCTCCGCCATCGCCCGCTCGCTATCCCCAGGCATCAAGATCGCCTCGACTCCCGGTGCAGTGGCTGCGGACTTAACAAACTCGATATACGTATCGGCCTCGGCGAAATAGGCGTCTAACCCCACCAGCTTTTCCACGTCGAGCACCAATAGCAACGCCCCGTTGCGGAAGCGCCGATCTTGGCCGATGCAGCCGGCACCGGCCAACGCACCGGCCAACAACTCGACTCCCACGTTGAGCCCGTAGCCCTTGTGGCCGAGACTGCCGCCCAAAGGCAGGATGGTACCGGGCGGATCGGCGTATAGGGTGTGGGGATCGTTGGTCGGCTGGCCTTCGGCGTCGAGCAGCCAGCCGTCGGGCACCTCGGCCCCGCGATTGCGCTGCACCCGCACCTTGCCCTCAGCCACAGCCGACGTGGTCATGTCGAGAACGACCGGCGGACCCGTGCGCGACGGAAATCCCATGGCGATTGGATTGGTGCCGTGCCGCGCTTCGCGCCCGCCCCACGGAGCCATGCGGCAAACTGGCGCGCCATTGACGAACATCAGGGCAATAGCAGTCTCCTCGGCAATGCGCTCCACGTAGCTGCCGAGGCGACCGACGTGATTGGCTTGGCGGACGGAGATAGCAGCCATGCCCGTGGCCTGTGCCTTCTCCAGAGCCATATCCACGCCGCGACTCATCGCCACCTGCCCAAAGCCCCAATGCGCGTCGAGCACGGCGAGCGTCGGAGCCTCGTGCACGACTTCGACGGCCGCGTCTGGCACAATGTCGCCGGCTTCGACTTGGCCCAAGTACTGGGGGATGCGGATGACGCCGTGCGAGTCGTGGCCGACGAGATTGGCCTCGACGAGCAATTCGGCGACCACATGCGCCTCGTCAGCGCGCATCCCAGCCGCGGCAAAAATGGACGCGGTGATTTCGGTCAAGGACGCTGGAGAAAAAACCGGCATTATTCTTTCGCCCCGCTGGCAATCCACGCGCGGATTATCTCCACCTGCTCGGCGGGCAACGGATTGCCTGGCGGCATTTGCAGACTGATGATCTCGTCGTCGCCGCGCACCTTCATCAGCAGGTACGACTTATTGGGATTGCCCGGATCGACGAGCAGGAAACCGGACCGCTGCTCACTGGCAACGCCGACAATGCGAGCGGCAAAGTCGCCCTCCAGCGACAAACCGGCCGCAGGCTCCTCGCCGCTGTGACAGCCCGAAAAGGCGCAACTAACCGCAAATACTTCGCTGACCTCTGCAAGAGTAGCTTCCGTGCGACTGCCCTCGACGGCACTCTCGTCCGGCCCCACCGTCGAGTCATCGCCCCCGCAACCAGCCCACAACAGGGCTGCGGTCAACAGCAGCGACAGACGCATAAGTCGTAGCAACATAATTATCCCTCGTAGTAGTTGATGTTCACGCGGTGAAACGCGGCGCAAGTATATAAACCGCCCCTCGGGGGGTCAATCGCCCGCGAGGTGACATGCCCTCGCTAAAGTGTTAAATTCGCAAGCTGTTTGGCTTTTCCTCCACTGAGAACATCACGGGAGTACCTATGCACCTGAGCTGGATTGACTACGCCATCGTCTTCGTCTATGTCGGCGGCACCATCGTCGCCGGGACGTTGGCGCGAGGTGCCATCAAGGGCATCTCCGACTTTCTCGTCGCTGGCCGCGGCCTCAAAACCCACATGGCCGTCGCCACTATGGTCTCGACCGGCCTCGGGCTAGTCACGGTCATGTACATGGCCGAGGAGGGCTTTAAATACGGCTTCGTGCCCTTCGTCTTTGGCCTCATGGCCCTGATCACCACCCTGATCATCGGCCGCACGGGTTTCATCGTCAGCCGCCTGCGCCACTTGCAGGTGATGACCGTGCCCGAGTTCTACGAACTCAAGTACACGCGCGGCGTGCGCCTGCTCGGCGGCATCATTCTCACCCTCGCCGGCACCCTCAACATGGGGCTGTTTCCCATCCTCGGCAGCAAGTTCGTCGTCGGCTTCACCGGCCTCGACAAGGAATACGTCAACTACGTCATGATCGGCATGTTGCTCATCGTCGTCTTCTACACGCTGATGGGCGGCATGGTCTCGGTGGTGCTGACGGACTTCGCGCAGTTCGTGCTGCTGTCACTGGGATTTCTCTTCGGCACGTACATCATTCTCAATCATCCGCAACTCGGCTGGGACAACCTCGTCCAAGCCGTGCAAGTCCACAAAGGCGACGTCGGCTTTGACCCCATAGCCAATCCGGGCTACGGCATCTCAATGATCTTATTTCTATTCTGCGTCGGCTTGGTCGGCGTGGTCTGGCAGCCCGAAATGATGCGGCCGCTGAGCGCCGAAAGCCCCAAGGTGGCCCGCCGCGTGTTCTGGATCGCCGCGGGCACGGTCATGGGGCGGGCGATGGTGCCGATGTTTTGGGGCATCGCGGCGCTGGCCTATTTTGGCAACCCCGAGCTCGACCCCCACTACGCCATGCCCGAAATGCTCGGCAAAATCCTGCCCATCGGCATCGCCGGTCTGCTCATGGCCGGGATGTTCGCCGCCTTCATGTCCACCCACGACAGCTACCTGCTGGCCTGGAGCGGCGTCATCGTCCGCGACGTGGTATCACCGATCAAAGCCATGCTCGCCAAGTCGAGTGGCAAGCGCGAGGCAGACGGCACTTGGGGCGGGCTGTCGAGCGAGCGCGAGATATACTGGACTCGGGCCATCGTCGTCATCCTCGCGGCCTTCTTGGCCATTTTCGGTGCGCTCTACCAGCTTCCCGAGACGGCCTTCCGCTTTATGTACGTCACCGGCACCATCTACTTCGCTGGCTGCGTCGGCACCGTGGCCTTGGGGCTGTACTGGAAAAAGGCCAATACCCCGGGTGCGTACTGCGCCCTGATACTGGGCGCGCTAGTGCCGCTCAACTTCCTGATCATGAACGAAAACCAGCACTTGGTGCCCGAGTTTTTATTGCCGTTGGTCGAAAACTCCAATCTCGTCGGAATTACCAGCCTAGCCTTGGGCGGCCTCGCCATGCTGGTCGTCGCCTCGCTCACCCAGCGCTCGCACCCGCCGCGCCCTTTAGACTTTAGCAATATGGAGTAAGTACAATGGACGTCGAAACTTGGAAAACCTTATGGCAATTCGTCTTTATCGCCGCCAGCGTCCTCTTTTACGGCATTGTCATTGCCGTCGCCTACAAGGCCTTTGGCGACGTGGTCAAGATGATCCGCAATATGGCCGCCGGTCGCGGGGCCAGCGAAGCCGCCGCTGACTCCGACCGCGCGTGACGCGACGCGCCCTCTTAGGAGTCGCTTTAGCGTGCCTGTGGGCTGCGCTAAGCCGCGCCGAGGTGCAGTTTGTCGAGGCGTCAGCCGAGGCTGGGATCGTTTTTCGCCATCAGAATGGAGCCAAGGGACAAAAGTATCCAATGGAGACCATGGGCTCGGGCACGGCCTTTTTCGACTACGATGGCGACGGGTGGCTAGACCTGTACTTCGTCAACAGCGTCGGACCGGGCGCGCTCTACCGCAACGCGAGCACCGGTCAGTTCTCCGATGCAACCGACCAAGCCGGCGTGGCCAATTCGGGCTACGGGCTAGGCTGTGCCTCGGCCGACTACGACTCAGACGGCGACTTGGATTTGTACATCACTGCCTACGGCCCCAATATCCTCTACCGCAACGAGGGCACTAGCCGGTTCGCCGATGTCACCGACCAAGCCGGCGTAGCCGGGCCAACGCTAGTCAATCCAGCGATGAGTACAGGCGCGGCCTTTGCCGACTACGATTTGGACGGCGATTTGGACTTCTTTGTCGCCAACTACGCCAAGTTTCGTCCCGAGATACACGATCCCTGCCTCCGCTCTGGCGGGATTGCGGTGTACTGCGGGCCAGAGGCCTTTGAGCCGCAGCGCGACGTCTTTTATCGCAACGAAGGCAACGCCACCTTTGCCGATGTCACCGAGGAAGCCGGGCTGCTGCCGGATGCCGCCAAGGAATTAGGAGCCTTTTTTATCGACTACGACGCAGACGGCGATCTCGACCTGTACGCGGCCGGCGACCGCACTCCCAACTTGCTCTACCGCAACGACGGCGGCCGCTTTGCCGAGATCGGCGCTTTGGCTGGAGTGGCCTATAACGACGCGGGCAAGCCGCTGGCCGGCATGGGGGTTGACGTGGGCGACTACGACGGCGACGGCCGGTTTGACTTCTTCGTCACCAACTACCAGTGGGAAACCAACAGCCTGTACCGCAACCTCGGCAACGGGTTTTTCGCCGACGTGACCTTTCAGTCTGGGCTGGGGGTTCCCAGCTTGCAGTTCCTCGCCTGGGGCACCCTCTTCATCGACTACGACAACGACGGCGACCGCGATCTGTTTGTCGCCAACGGCCACCTCGACGACAACATCCACCTATTCGACGCCGTGACATACGCGCAGCAAAACCAACTCTTCCGCAATCAGGAAGGGCGCTTTGCCGACGTGAGCAATCAGGTGGGACCGGGCCTGCTATTGCAGCAAGTGAGCCGCGGTGCGGCCATGGGCGATTACGACAACGACGGCGACCTCGACATCTCAGTCGCCAACAACAATCAACCAGCCGCGCTCTTGCGCAACGACGGCGGCAACGCCCAGCACTATTTGAGCTTGCGGTTGGTCGGAGACTTCGTCGGAGCCGAGGTCCGCGTCACCGCAGGCGACTGGGTGCGGTGGGATGTGGTGCGCACCGGATCGAGCTACATGTGCCAAAGCGCGCTGCGCCCCTTTTTCGGATTGGGAGACCGCACCCGCGTCGATGAGGTGGAAATCCGCTGGCCCAGTGGCACCGTGCAGCGCCTGCAAGACATCGCAGCCGACCAGCTCCTGATCGTGTACGAGCCTTGACCGCAGCGGCGTTGCACGAGCGCACCCTAGGCATTGTATTATACCCCGTCCCTAAAAAAGGAGACCGCATCATGCAAGCACTTTCCACCTTTGACGATGCACACCACGAGCAGTTTTTCGATCAAGGCTACCTGCGGCTGGGCCACGTCCTGTCCCCGGACGAATTGGCTGCCTTGCAGCAGCGCATCGACGACATCATGCTGGGCCGCGTCCGCTACGAGCACATGCGCTTGCAGGTCGTCGAAGAGGACGGCGAAGTGCGCCGCACTATGGGCAACGAGGTGCAGACGCTCGCGTACCGGCGCATCGACGACCTAGAGCAAGACCCGCTCTTCCTCGCCTATATCCAGAACCCCCTCTTCCACCAGATCGCCCGCCGCTACATCGGCGAGGAAGTCTCAGTCTTCCGCTCGATGTTTATGAACAAACCGCCCGAACTACGCCGCGAACTGCCTTGGCATCAGGACGTGGGAATCGGCTGGCGCATTGACACCAATCCCATCGTCACGGTGTGGACGGCGCTCGACGACGCGACCACAGCCACTGGCTGTATGCAGATCGTGCCGGGCAGCAACAAGCACGGCATCATCAATGAGCGGCACTTTCTCCCCGCCGAGCAAGAAGCCCAATACGCGCCCCCAGAGGCGGTGATCGACTTGGAAGCCGAGGCCGGGGAGGCCATTCTACTGCACAATTTCCTGCTGCATCGCTCGGGAACTAATTCCACCGCGTCGGCCCGCCGCGCTTTCAGCGCAACCTATATGGATGCCGCAACTCGCACTCGGGACACCGGCCAAACCTTTCCCGTGGTCTTCGGTGCTCAGGCGTTGGACCCGGCGACCATAGATGGCAAACCGGCCGAGTTGGTCGCCAAATTTTACGGCTGATTTTTTACGCTAGCTAGCTAATGTCAACAACACCCGAGCAGACTGCGCCCAAGGAGGCAGACGCAGTACCGGCTTTTACGGCCAAATCCGTGCTAGTCGGATGCGCCGGGGCCTTCAGCGTGTCGGCCGGAGCCGCCTACGGCACCCTCTATCTACACGGTTCCTTTATGGCTCTGGGCACCAGTATGCCTGGGGCGGTGTTCCTCCTCTTCCTACTAACCCTTTTTATCAATCCCCTGCTCAAACTTATACACCCGAGTTGGGGACTCAATCGGCGTGAACTGCTAGTCGTCTATGTTATGATGGTGATGGCCTCGCCGATTCCAACCCTCTTCGTAGCCAAGTTCCTCAGTGCCATTAGCTATCCCTTCTACTACGCCACAGCCGAAAACGAATGGCGGGAACTGATCCATCCCTATATCCCCGACTGGCTGATGGTCCACGACGTGGAGACCGTCCGCAAGTTTTACGAGGGCAGCGGACGAGGCGAACCCATTCCCTGGGAAGTATGGCGCAGCGTCATCGGGATGTGGACGCCCTTTATCTGCGCCCTCTTCCTGATGATGATTTCCTTCATGGCGATTCTGCGCAAACAATGGATTCAGCACGAGCGGCTGATCTATCCGCTGATGCAGGTGCCACTGGCCATGACCGAGGAAGGCGAAGACGACAAAAAACTAAGCCCTTTTTTCAAAAATCCCGTCATGTGGGCCGGTTTTGCCATCCCCGCGCTGTGGGGCACGCTACACGGGCTATACAACTACTTCCCCGAAACCATTCCCATCGCCCAAGACGTCGATCCAATACGCATGGAGGTGCCGGTTTTCCGCCGCACGGCCGACCTGTACGTCGCGCTGCGCTTCAACATCATCGGCTTCTTCTACTTTCTCAAAACCGACATCGCCTTTAGCCTGTGGTTTTTCAACCTGCTCTCTTTTGCGGTGCGCGGCATTTTTGGCATTCTCGGCGTGGTCAGCAGCGAGACCGGAGGAGCCGGCCACGCAGTGCGCGATCCCTTTTTGGCCTACCAATCAATGGGCGCGATCCTCGTACTCTTTTTGGGCGGTATTTGGACGGCGCGCAAGCATCTGAGCGGCGTGTGGCGCAAGGCTTTCAAAGGCGACGAGAGCATTGACGACAGCGACGAAATCCTCTCCTACCGCGCGGCCCTGATTGTGCTGACAGTTTCTTGTCTGGTGATCGTAGGTTGGCTGTGGCTGGCGGGGCTACCGCTGGTTTTCGGGCTGGCCATTCTCTTCTTGGGCGTCGTCATCATCTTTGGCTATTCGCGGGTAGTGGCCGAGGGCGGGCTTTCGGACGGCTCGCCGCCGGTGGTACCAGCGGGAATTTTGGTGTCCGCGGTGGGTTCGTCGGTCATCGGAGCCCAAGGCCTAGTCGTGCTGGCGACGACCTTCCTGTGGACCACCGGGCGCAATTTCGTCATGGTCTCCTGCGCCAACAGTCTGCGGCTGGGCGAGGAGTTGGGACGCAACCGCCGGCCGCTCTTTTGGATCATCGTCTTGGCGCTGGTCGTGGCCGTGGGCGGTGCCGTGTGGATGGTGATGCTGCTCAGCCATAAATACGGGGCAATCAACCTGTGGATCTGGAGCGGTGGCAACTACAGTTATATGGAGAAAGTCCTCCGCACGCCGACCGATTTCTACGGCTGGGGCTGGGTCAATATGGGGATTGGCGCGGCCATTATGACCGCGTTGATGGTCGCGCGCTGGCTCTACGTGTGGTGGCCGCTGCATCCGCTGGGCTACGTGATTGGGCCGATCTGGATCATGGACCACTTGTGGTTTAATATGTTCATCGCTTGGGGAATCAAGGTTCTCGTGCTCAAATACGGAGGCGTGCGGCTTTACCTAAAGACGCGGCCCTTTTTCATGGGAATGATCCTCGGCTATTTCACGCCCGGCGGGTTCTACCTAATCGTCGATCACTTCACCGGCATGACTTGGAACGTGATATTCTGGGGTTGATTTGTATTTGACAGGTACCTGCTATTTTGCGTTATATTCGCCGTAAGATTTCCTGCTTTCAGGAGATGGCCGGTATGAAATCCAAGCTCTGTTTGGCAGCGGCGTGCATGGCCATAGTCCAAGTCTGCACGGCTGGAGCACAAGTGTCGCAATTCCACCTCGGCGGCGCAGATGGCCTCGATTGGGAAGAGCAGACCCTGACCAATCTGATGGTCGATAACACCACGACCCCGGGCGCGATCCAACCGCTGGAACTCAAACCCGACGTCAATGTGGTGACCCAGCTACGCCACTGGACGCGCTATCGGCAGCCGATCGACATCAACTATCAAGAGGGGATGCCCCGCATCTGGCGGGCAATCGGCGACGTCTCTCGGCCCGGGCACGTCTCTAACCCGATGGAATTCATCGACGGAGATCTCAACACTTTTTACGAAGGTCGCGATTTTCAGGGCAGTGGCGGACTAGGGGGTATCTGGGGCGAGTTTTACACGCTCGATATGGGCATGCAGATTCCCGCTGATCACTTCAAGTTGGTGCCGCCCGAGGGCAACGACCCCTTCTTCCAAGAGCCGTACCGACCCAACTACAAATTCGAAGCCTACGAGCTGACAGCCAGCAACGACAAGGTCGCGGTCGAAAGCCAACTACCTCCGCAATTTCGCACGGGTGTCGCCGGCACACAGGAGACGCAATACTACCTGCCGCTGGATAAACTGTTGGCCAAGGTGGATCAGAACTTCGACGCCGTTATCGAGATCGACTTTCCGCTCCAGTATCTGCGTTTTTTCCGCATGCGAGTGCTTCCAGATGCCCCGCCGAAATTCACGCGCTACGCGCTGGCCGAGCTAGAGGTCTATGGACGCGGTTTCGTCCCCCGGGCGCACTGGTTATCGCAGGTGATCGACATGGGTGATATAGTCAATATAGGCGAGGTGAACTTCGGCTTGAGTACCTGGCGGCGCGACGGGGATCAATTGGTCGAAGCTCCCGCCGCCAAGGCCGGAGTCAACATTGAGATCAAGACTGGGCTAGACGACGGTCCCATCGCCTATCATTCGTACAACGACTTGGCCCAGCCCGTGGAAGTAGCAAAGGACGTCTATGCCAAGCTCAAGCCGCGCGTGTGGCCGTGGGATCCACCGGCCGTAGGTTGGCAGGGCGTCATCGCCGACGACATCAATAACTGGAGCTTCTGGTCGCCGCCAATCCGAGTTTCAGGACAGCGGCCCCGCGTGCCTAAGGGGCGCTATATTCAGCTACAAATCCAGTTAGAGACCGAAGCCTTGTGGGAGTTCGCCCGCCTCGATTGGATCACCATCGAAACTTCCTCGCTTTTGGCCGACCGGATCGTGGGCGAGGTCGCTGCAGTTGACCACTTGCGCCCCAACGGCAAAGTGCCGCAAGTACCCGCGGGCACACTGACCGAATTCATCCTCGACTTGCGCGCCGAGTTTTCCGGCACCAGCCAACAGGGATTTGACGCGGTGCGGCTGGACTTGCCTTCTACGGGCCGGGTGTTAGGGCTGGAGATGGGCGATCCGCTGGCGACTGTGGAGCCAGACAGCATCGTCGTCGAAGGGGACGAGTTGGCGGTTTATTTGCCGCAGATGATCGGGCCAGACACCAACGACGAGCTTCGCTTGCGCCTAGAAACGACCGTGTACGGTGCGTCCGACCAGTTGCGCGCCGAGGTCTTTGCGCGGCAGGGCGACTCGCTGCCCCAGAGCGTGGAAGGTGGCGACGCCAGCGACGAATTGGGCACCGACCAGTTGCGGGTATTGGTCAGTTCCGGGTCTCTCGAGTCCGTGCTGTCCGACGTGGAGATCACACCCCCAGTCTTCACTCCCCAAGGCGACGCCATCAACGACCAAGTGGCCATTGAATACACCTTGTTCAGCGTGCTCGATGCGGTCGAAGTGGACGTCGAGTTGCTGACTTTGGCCGGCCAGCGGGTGCGGAGCCTATCGGGTGGAGTGCAGGGTGCCGGGCATCACTCGCTGCAATGGGACGGCCGCGACGAGGCCAATCAACTTGTAGCGCCAGGCGTGTATCTGGCGCGCATTGGGGCCAACACCGACCGAGGCCGAGTAGTGCGCTTCGGGGCAGTGGCCGTAGCCTACTAAGCATGGAATTCCAACCTATGGGCTTGCGCACGACAATTTCTCGCTTGGCGACCCTGTGCATAGCTGCTGTGGTCCTCGCTCCACAACCATCAGTTGCGGAAGTCCGCCAGTGGGTGGTGGGCGGGGACGAAGGAGCCGCTTGGCGAGAACACGAGCTGCTTTCCACCGCGATGAGTTTCGACGTGCCGGGCACTATCCAACTCGTGGCCTTTACCTCTAAGGACAATGTAATTCCGAGTCTGACTTGGGTCGATGGGTTCCCCAGTGGCTACGTAGAGGAACGCGCCCAAGCACTGATCTGGGACAACGTAGCGGTCGTGCGCCCTCTGTTGGAGATCGTCGATGGCATCGACACGACCTCCACCCACCTCGCGTTTAAGCGCTTTGGCATCGCCCAAGACGGCACCAAGTTTTTCTTTGATTTGGGGACCCGCTTTCCCGCCAATCGAATTGCGTTTTTTCCGCGCTTAGAGGGCATCAGTTCAGAGGGACGCCCTTTCAGTGAAGACTACATCCGCGGCTACGTGCTCAAAGTCAACGACGGCGCGAGCTTCAACGAGCGGGATGAGCCGATCTACGCCCCCATCAAGCGCGTTGACTTTACTCGCGAGAACACGACGCAGATCGACTTTCCTCTGCAATTTGTCCGTTACATTGAACTAGAAGTTACCTCGGCCAACCCGTTTGAACTGGCCGAATTCCAACTCTTCGGTACGGGATTCGCGCCGGCCGGCTCTTATCGGTCAAAGATAATCGACCTCGGGGAGCCGGCTAATTTCAGCCGTATGGAATGGACGCTAGAAAAGCTGCGTCAAAGCGGCGATGAGCTAGTCGTCGAGCCAGCTGCCGATGCCAATTTGACGGTGGTGATGCGCACCGGCCTAGACGACAGCCCCCGGGTCTATTACGAGTACACCGACCTCTTTACCCGCGAGCGACAGGTCGTCACCGAAGACGAGTACAAGGCCCTCGACGAAAGTGTGCGCGGCCCGATTGACGACGACCAAGTCAACTGGAGCCTGTGGTCGCCTCCCTTCACTGAGTCCGGCCAGCCCATCCAGCTACCCAGCCCAAGGCGCTACTTCCAGTTTGAGGTGCGAATCGAAAGCGGCGCGATCCTCGACGGCCTACGGCTCACATCGCTGAGCGTCGAACACACGATCCCGCCTGTGGCCCAAGTGTTGGTAGCCGAGATTTCTCAATTAGACATCCCCCGTCCCCCCGGTGATGTGCCCATTGTAACCGCCGGGGACTTTACGACGTTTGCCTACGATGTCGTAGCCCAAGTCGAGGAAGCGGACACTGGCTTTGACGCCCTGCGCATCCTCACGCCCCAATCGACGCCAGCGTTTCGGCAATTCTTCACTGGAGAGGACGGGGTCGAGGTCACACCCGACAGCGTGCAAGCGGAACTAGGCAGTCTGACCATCTTCTTTTCCTCACAGCGGCCAGAGATCGGCATTCATCGCATGCGCGCCGTATTCGACGCGCAGATTTTCATCCAAGGCACCTCGGTCGAAGCTGAGGTCTTTGACTCGCAGGCCGAAGACGGCGTGCCGCAGCGAGTGCAACCCGGCGACGCCAACCCAGAAGTACTGACCAATGCCCTGCGGGTGCTGACGACGGCCGCTTCGGCCAGCCGATTGGTGTCCTCCCTAGCGGTGAGCAGCCCGGTCTTCACGCCCAACGGAGACGGAATCAACGACCAAGTAGAGCTAATCTACAGCCTGTTGCAGCTAGTAAAGCCGGTTGAAGTAACAGTTGAAATTTTCGATTTGGCCGGTCGCCCAGTGCATACCGTCCTCGAAGCCGAAAGCACCAGTGGTGCCTATGCAGTGGTTTGGGACGGGCGCGACGATCAAGGACAGGTAGTCCCGCCGGGACTGTACCTCGCCGTGATCCAAGTCCACACTGAACGCGAGACACTCGTGCGTTCTAGCAGCATGGGTGTGGCGTATTGAGAAAGGAGTGGTAGCTATGAACCGACTATGGCTTTGTTTGCTGACGCTGGTTTTGCCAGCGAGTTTTGCCTATTCTCAAGAGGTTTTTGAAATAAACACCAAGGCGCAGTGGGAGACGTGGATATACCCAATCGGGGCTGTTGACTTGCGAGCGGATGGATCAATCCGGCCGGTCAAGTTCAAGCAGCCCTTCAACGCCGCACCGAGTTCTCCTCTGTTCACGCACGAGCTAAAGAAGGTCAAAGAGCAGCGCGGCGGGGTGTGGAAGGCCGGGTCCAACGCGACCGATGCCCACTTGATCATCGACGACGACACCACGACTTATTGGAAACCCAACCAAGACGACCCGCTCGACACCTGGTGGCTCGAAATCGATTTGGGCCGGATGGTGGCCGTCAAGGAAGTTCGCCTGCACTTCCCCGACGAAGAAGGCGCGCGTCCGCTGCGAGCACTCCGAGTCTTTGGTTCTGACGGCAAATTCCAATCAATCACCGATGATGTCTTCCTCTTTAACCTCATCGGCGGCACGACCAAGCGCAACGAAGAGACCCTCTTGTCGTACCCAGTGGCCTTTGGCGAAGCGACTAAAAGGGTGCTGAGCTTTGGCCAACCTGCCGAGGACACAGACGTCCCCACGGCCTTCGCGCCCACCCAATACATCCGCATCATAGCCGACGTCAAGAGCGAGGACGCGGCCCTAGCAGAGGTCGAGGTCATCGCGTTTGGGCAGAACATCGCCCAAGGGACCGTGGCCCGAGGAGGGATCATCGACGATCAGGGCAAGGAGCGCGCGCCCGCGATGATCGACGGCAATGTCAATACCTTCTGGGAGGAACTCAACTGGAGCGAGACCGGCCAGTTTATCGCCCAATGGCGCTGGGATTTGGGCGCTGTCTTTTGGATCAACCGCGTCATCTTCGTAGCGTTTCAGGAGACCACCACTTGGGGCCGGCCGCGCATCTTGCGCCACCGGCTGCTGGGGTCGGCCGGCGAGCTCAAGCCCTCGGGTGACGTCGACTTCGACGTCCTCTTCGATTTCCCTGCGCCAAGCGATTGGAACAATCCCGAGCCAATCACCTATCTCATGCATCCGTACCGGCCCCTGCGCTATCTCGAAATGATCTTCGGCGGCAGCAGCAGCGGTGCAATGGCCGAAGCCGTCGTCGTACCTACTGGCTATGTCGCTGAAGTGGAATTGCGCTCGGACTTCCTCAAGATAGACGACAGCCCCAAGGTTTTCCGCACCCTAGAATGGGATGCTGACTTACCCCCGGGAACGCAAATTTTGGCGCAGACGCGCTCGGGCAGCGGCCTCGACGAGGGCAATACGTATTACCACCGCAAAGGCCACGAAGTGACCGAGGACGAATACAACGCCTTGAAGAAACGGTGGAAGGGCGACATCGTGCCCTACATCCGACCCACCCAGGATTGGAGCGGCTGGAGCAACACCTACCTGTTCTCCGGCCAAGATTTTCTTTCGCCCAGCCCGAGGCGCTATGTGCAGTTCAGGGTGCTGCTCAAATCGGACAGCCCAGACGTGGCCCCCACCCTAAAGGGACTGCGGCTCAACTACACGGACTCATTCCTCAACGGGGCACTCGGCCAAGTCACCCCCAACGAGGCTCAAGTGGGCCAGCCGGAAAACTTTACGTACGTATTGCAGCCGGACTTCAAATCTGGAGATAAGGGTTTTAACCGCCTGCGGCTAAACACGCCATCGCAAGCAGCCACCGAGAGCGTGGTCATTCGCGTCGCCAGTGCCGAGGTCGAGCCGGTCTCCCTAGAGCTGTTGCCCGACTCACTAGTAGTGGAACTGCCGCAAGTCGTCCGGCGGCAAGAGGTCGAAATTGACCTCCAAGTCAACGTATTCGCCAATCCCTATCTCTTTTCTGCCTTTGTCGGCCACACCGACGAGATGGAGTTCTGGCAGCAGGTCGATCCGGCCGGGCGGGCGGCCACCACGGTATTTTTGCCCGAAGTGCCCGCGTCCGAGAGCCTGCTCGACAAAGTCGCTATTTCGCCCAAGGTCCTCACGCCCAATGGCGACGGAATCGGCGACCACGCCGAGATTCGCTTTGCAGTATTAAAAACAGACGCCCCGATAGCGGTCAATATCTATGCGCTCGACGGGCGGCAGGTCGGCTCGTTGGCCGGCGGCCGCAGTAGCGACGGCTACCTCGTCTATACGTGGAATGGCACAAACGACGAGGGCCAGCGCGTGCCCCCGGGAATTTACGTGTGCCGAATCCAAATCGACGCCCAAGCCGCAGTCCAAAACTTGGCGCAAATTATCAACGTAGCTTACTAGCTAAATTGCCGCTAGCTCCTAGCCCATTCGGCAAAGCCTCTTGAGGGAGGGGTATCTCATGTATTTGTCTCGCATCCGATCGGTATTGTGTGCAGCACTTGCGTTGCTGGCGCTAGACTGGAGTAGCGCTCTAGCTCAGCTAACTACGGGCTATCGACCCATAGCCGAGCCAGGGATTTACGGAGTGCGAATCCATCCCGGTGCCCTAGCGCCCAACCGCCGCAAGTTCTACCTGCCGCAAAACCTCTTCTACGAATACGGCTGGCGGGGCTGGGAGTACAGCAACTACGCCCGCGACGAGTACGAGCGCTACGTCGATATACAGCTAGAGGGAAACCGCCACTACGATGCCTTCGGCAACTACATCGCCCGCGGCTGGACGATCTACGACTGGACCGAGAACAACCCCCTGCGCCAAGGCAGCGGCATCTTCAAAAGCCCGCGCTACAGCAGTTGGTTCGACCGCGTGGTGATCTCGTCTGCCCACAAGGGCCAGTTCCACACCGCCCTGACAGTAGGCGACGCCATTCGCACTACCCTAACCCCACTGACTTTCTCCAAGCCGACCTTTAACGGCATCCAGTGGGACTTCCTCTCCGACAAGTACGCATTCACGTTCCTCGGCTCGCGCATCAGCTCGCCGGCCAACCCGGCCGGAACCCAGTCTGAGGCCGCTGCCCTCGTGGAAAACTCCACCCGCCTACTCGGCGGCCGGGGCGTGGCCCAAGTAGGCGACTTTGCCAAGGTAGGGGCGACGTGGGTCAGCGCCCACAACGCACGGAGCACCCTCGACATGGGCGACAATTCGCTCAAGGGCGTCTTGACCACGCCGCAGAATACGGGCAGCGTCGAGACCGTGACGATCCTCATCTCAGACGATTCGCCCGAGTCGAGCGACAACGGCGCGCTGCTATTTTTCGACCGCGTGCTGATCGACGGCGAGATTCACCCGGAAATTACCCCGATCGTCCGCGGCGGGATCCGCACCGGCGGCAGCTTAGAAGCCAGGGGCGTGGACAACATCGAACTGATCTACGACATCCGCAACAGCTTCCGGCCCACCGAAAAAGTGCCGACCTATCAGGAGGCGAGCAAAATCGAGTTTGAGTTGATTCTGGCCAACGACTACCGAGTGGCCGTCACGTCCAATGTGCAGACCGATCGCTTGGGCGACCCCGTCTTTTTGCCCGTGGCCCAAGCCGAAGGCGAAATATCCGACGGGTCGAACCAACAGTTTTTGCGCTTTGAGTACGGGTTGCCCACTGGCAGCGACGTAATCGGGGTAGATTTCGAGATTCTGAGCCTCGGCGGCCTAGACTTGCGCGCCGAGTTCGTGCGCAACCGGCGCTTCCGGCGCTTCCCTAACCAAAACCTAGAGCAGCATACCCTCGCCGAAGACAAGGGAGAAGCCGGTTATATCACCGCGTCTTATACCTCCTATCCGTGGTTTGCCTACGGCGAGATGTTCACCATGGACCCCGATTACAGCACAACCGCGTTCATGGCCAACTCACTGGGCGGCATCGATTACAGCAGCGAAATTTTCCACCTCTTCGAGTTCGTCGATGACAACGACGACCAAGACCGCTTTGCCGACTGGCAACGGGCTGGTCAATTCGGCACCGGAGTGGGTGCTTCGGGTGGCTCGGTGGGTGCCGACTTAGCGGTGTTCCCCGGGCTAGACGAGAACAACGACTTCGTCTCCGACTTCAATCAAAACCGCAACTCGCGGCCCGACTACGACGAGCCTTTTCTGCGCTATGAGGTCGATCCTCCGGCCTTCCTCTTTGGCATGGACATGAACAACAACACCCTGATCGACCGCTTTGAAGACGACCGTCAGCCCGACTATCCCTACGACCGCGATCATCGTGGCTACAACGCCTACGGCGGCATGATGCTCAGCGAAGACGCGCAGCTAACCCTTGGCCGCTTGAGCGAGCGCCAGCTAAGCTCGGCGCGCAAGAGCAAGGCCAACTACGGTTTGTTCACCGTGCGCTGGAATTTCCCGGGCCTGCGGGTCGCGCTCTTTGAACACGCGAAATTCGTGGTGGACAACATCCCGGAAGACCGCTTGCGGTGGGTCGATCCAACGGGCCGGACGGACTTTACCGATCCACTCGACAACCAAGACACTTTCGTCAACAGCGTTTATTTGCAGGCAAACTACAACCGCATCCGCAACTTCAAGGCGACCGCCAAGGTCAAACACGAGCTTTTCAACCAGCGCGGTGAGCAGGCCGACAAGCGCGACCGTTCGTTTTTCGGGCTGATAACCAAAGCCGACTACACCATTCCCATTGGCGCAGACCTGACCATCTGGCCCAAGTGGAAGAGTACCTTCAGGCGCGAGACTCCCACCGATCCGTCACAGGCCAATATCCGCGAGCTAGAGGAAACCCTGTTCTTGATTTCGCGCTATGCGATCCTCGAACAGACTTGGATCGCGCTCGGTCTAGAGTTCAGTTGGTTTGAGAACTTGCAAGACCGACCAGCCGAGCTACAAGTCGGTTATGTCGAGGATTTTACCAGCCGCGTCTATTCGATTCTGTTCTCGAATACTTCGGCCTATTTGGGCTACCAACTGACCTTAAATGCAGGCCTTCAGCTAGAGGAGCAAAACTTCGAGGCCGAGCAGCGCAACACCTCGCTTGGGTTCATTCGCGTTTTCGCCAGCACTGGGCAAGAGTAAGCGGAAACGGCGAAAATTTGAACTTGCTAAGCACCCCTAAAAGATTTAATATAGGTCGTCTTAAAGGATGAATCGTCCATAGCCTTACCACTACTCCCACGGAGGGAACGTATGAAAAAAATCCTTTTTCTTTTTGTCGTTTGCGCCGCAGCGTTCGCCTTAGTCAGCCCGGCTAATGCACACGTCGGCGCTGAGTATTTCATCCCAGGCGTGCCCAATCCCAGCGCCATGACCATCGACGGCCTCGAAGACGATTGGGGCTGGCTGGACGAGGAATTTATCCTCACGACCGAGGGCATGTTCACCGCCGGGGGCGAGACCATCGCAAAAGAAGACTACGACGTCAGCATTCTGATGGCGTGGAGCACGCCACCGGACAACCGCTTCTACTTCTTCATCCGCGTCCAAGACGATACACTGCGTCTGCTCGAAGAAGACCAGAAGCGCTGGTGGAACGACGACTGCATCCAGATCACCTTCGATCCGGATCACTCGGGTGGCGACTTCTTGGGCGAAAACGTCGATCAGGTTCTCAACGCTCAGCGCTATCACCTGCGCATCAAGCCGCTGCCGGGCCAGCCTGTGGCGTACAACAGCTTGCTCGAATACATCGACTTGCCACCGATTGGCTGGAGCTCCGATATGTTTGAGGGACAGCCGACTGGCGATATCTTTGAGATCGCCTGGACCGTCAATCCGCCGGATGCCGAGCATTTCTCGACCAACGTCTCTTACACCTTCGAGTTCCGCAACGCCTTTTGGGACATCCACGGTGTAACCCAAGACGAGGCGATTCGGCACATATTCGAAAATGACCAAGTGACCCATATCGGCGTGCGTCCGCTCGATGGCGACGGCGGTGAGACGGGTGCCAAGCACCAGCTTTATCCGCTGGGCGGCTCCACAGGTCAAGACCAGAAAGGCGACCAGATGCTCGACTACATCTTGCTGGAAGCCGACGAACCCGAGGAAGGTACGGCCGTCGAAGCCACAAGTTGGGGTCGAGTCAAGAGCCATTTGGATAGCCAGCTCGACTAAACAAGGCTGTATTGCATCAGCCGTCTAGCAAAGAGAGGAGGGGCGATTGCCCCTCCTCGTCTTGTATTAGTCAACAAAGAAGCGAGGATCGCCATGAAGACATTGGGTAGCTTGGTCCTATTGCTAATCGCGCTCGCCGGATGCGGCTTGAAATTCGGGTATCGGCACTTTACCGGCCCAGTGATGCCCTCAGCAATCGCGGACGACAGCTACTTGGTCGGCGACGATCGCAGCATCACTTTCGTCAAAGACCGTCTAGAAGTGGCGATGTTGCCCATGTCGTCCGAGGCCCTGAACCGTCAATTCGCTGGCGTCTCAGAAGCTCCAGAGGGCTTTACCCTGCCCAATCCCTACGCCGTAGCAACCAATCCCTACACTTACGGCGATTGGACGCCGCCCGGCGAAGAGGAGGCACCAACGCGGTTTACTGTATTTTTGGTCAAAGTCAAAAACTACGCCTATCCCAAAGTTCGCCTAAATCCAGCCAATATCGAATTGATCGCCCCTAATGGGCGTCGCTACGAGGCGCTCAGCCTCCTCGCCCTGACCGAGTACTATTGGCCCTACGCCCAAGCCTACGGCGGCAATGCGCGCAAGGGCTTTAAGGCGCGGCGCGATCTCTTGCAGCGCACGCTATTTACCGACGACATGATCTTCAGCGGCCAAGAGAAAGAAGGGTATTTGGTCTTTCCCCCGCTCGACCGCGACGTCGAGGAATTTACGCTGTGGGTGCGCGAAATGGTGCTGAGATTCGACTTCCGCGACGCTCCTGTGGAAAGCGTCGATATCCCCTATGACTTCCAGCGCGAAGTGTACTACGCCCGCACCCCACGCGAAAATAAGAGCTGAAATGGCGGCGCGTGCGATCGGTTGTTTGTCTCTGGTCATTATCGCTGCCTGTAGTTCCCCCCAAAGCGACAAAAACGTCATAGCCCGCGTGGGCGAAGTCGCTATTACCTTCGAAAATTTACAGCGCTTCAAAAGCGACATGCCCCCCCTGCTGCTCTCCGAGCGGGAGGGCGTCGCTGCATTCGAAGAATATCTCCAAGCGATGATCGACATGGAACTCATGTTGCTAGAGGCGCGGAAGAGGCAGATCGATAGCGACCCAGATTTTATAGAGCAATGGGAACAGGCGCGAAGAGAAAAGCTCTTCCAAGAATTCGTCAAGCTGGAAATCCAAGACAAAATCGACCTGCCGCAAGAGGAAATAAAGCGGCAGTGGGGCGAGAGCAAGTGGAACCGGCTCCTAAAACTCGCCCGCATCCGCTCGGGTACCGCCGACGAGGCCGCCCAAGTTCTGCGTGCCCTAGAGAGTGGGACCCCGTTTGAGGAACTAGCTGGCCAACCCCTGACCCACCACCAGCAAGGGAATCTCCAAGGGGCGTTGAACTCCTACGTTGGACGAAACAGTATCGAAGAGTTCGGGGTTTCTCTCGATGTGGCGGATGTCCTCTTCGAGCTCGCTAAAGGCGAGATTAGCGAACCGCTGAAGGTCGAAGCTGGCTACGACATCTATAAGGTGTTGGACGAACGGCCCGCGCCAGCCAGCTATTACTTGATTTTTTCCCAAGGGACACTAATGGCCTCCTTCGGCGAACGTCGGCGAGTGCTCATTGCCGAGTTGATGCGGGAATACAACGTCGAACTGGATCCCCATAGTATCTCCGAGTTAGCCACCATCGTCGCCCAAGACAATGTAGAGGCTATTGACGCGGAGGGTACTGTGGGACGCTACGACGGCGGCCAGATAACGCTAGCTGACTTTCTAGCGCTCTACCCGAAAGTGCGTCGGGTCGCCTCAGTGGGCACTGACAGTAGCGGTATTGATGAGTTCGTTCGGCTCTATCTGGTGCCCGAGGTGCTCTTTCCCGTGGCAATCGAACGCCGTGGCTTGGCCCAGGAGCCAGCGATGGCCGACTGGCTGCGGCTCAAAAAACGCGCGATGCTCATCGAAGAGCTGCGCCGCCGCGACGTGGAAGAACACGTCGATCTGAGCGAAGATGTGCTTCGACGCTACTACGAGGCCAATCTGCATCGTTTCATGGAAGATCGAGAAGTGACCGTGCGGGAGATCCTAGTTGCCACCCAAGAAGAGGCGGAGGCGCTAGCGGTACGCATTCGAGCGGGTGAAGATATAGCAGCCTTGGCTGCAAGTCACAGCATCCGCCAAGGCAACGACAAGGGCCGCTTCCACATCCACTCCTTCGAGCGGGTGGTTTTCGGCGAACTGTTGACAGAGGCCCTAGCCGCAGAGGTTGGCGTGCTCACTGGTCCGGTGGCTATCACTGCGACCCCGCACCGCCAAGGTGGTTTCTCGCTGTTTAAAGTGCTGGAAAAGACCCCCGAAAAGCCTAAGCCATACGACGAGGTGGTCAAACAAGTTCGCTACTGGTGGACCAAAGGGGAGGAAAATCGCCTCTACAACGAACTGATTGACCGCCTGCGGGAAAAGCATGCCGCACAAATCTCCATCTACGAGGATCACTTGGCGACCATGTATGACGCGGCTCAGCTATAGGGCACTGGGTTTTTTCGCCTGCGCATTGCTTTGCGCTTGCGACGGTGCCGACGACCGCTTAGCAGCAGCCAAGCGTCTAGCGACAGAGGGCAAATACGCCGATGCAGTCGCCGCGTGTAACCAAATACTCACAGCCAATAGCCAGCACCTTGAAGCTCTCTTGCTCTTGGCCCACCTCAATCTGATTCAAGGCCATCTAGCGCAGGCGGCGCAACTGGCCGAACAGGCCGTACAGCTAGCCCCCGACCACGCCGATGCCTATCTCCTTTTGGGCGACATCTACATCCGGCAGCGACGCAACGCCGATGCTGCAATCATCTATCAAGAGGGTCTGCACGCTACTGCCGAGCGGAGCGACTTCTACCGCAAACTCGCCATAGCCTACGCCGACGACGGGCACTACAGCGAAGCCGTAGAGGCCCTTCAGCAAGCTCTCCAACACGCCGACGACGCGGCCATCCACTACAATTTGGGCGTGGTTTATGAGCGGCAGGCACGCTACGACGAGGCCAGCCGCGCATTTGCCCGCACCACTGAGCTAGACACCACCTATGGCGACGCTTATTTCCGGCTGGGGCAAATCCAAGGCAAGCAGGGCCTATTCGAGGAGGCTGCGGCTAACTTCGCACGCATGATCAGCCTAGACCCAAACTACGCCCCGCCCTATACTGGGCTTGGCCAAGTCCGCATGCAGCAAGGCCGCTTAGACGAAGCCGAGCGCCTCTTTAAACAAGCCATTGCCCTTGACCCCTTTGAGGGCGAAGCCTACCACCGACTCGGCACGCTCTTGTTGCGGCGGGGAGACCAAGACCGGGGCGAGAAGCTCTTAGCCATGTTCAAACGCATCCAACCCGTCAGCGCCGATATCGAGCGTTTTCGCTATATCCTCAACCTCTACCCCGACGACGCCAACGCGCACTACAACCTAGGGGTGCTCTACGGAGGTCTTGGTCGCTACGCCGAGGCCGGCGTCGAGTACGCCGCGGCATTGCGCATCAACGACCAGGATCTCAGTGCCCGCAACAACTTGGCCAACGTTCTACTGCGGCAGGGACGCATCGACGAAGCGATCCACCACTACGAGATCGTGCTGGCGCTCAATCCGCGCTATGCCCAAGGCTTTAACAATCTGGGCTCGGCTTATATGATGAACGGCGATTTGCAGCAGGCCGTCCAAGCTTTTGCCAAGGCGCTCAAGCTAGCACCAGACAACGCCGATACTCGCTTCAATCTTGCCCGTCTTTACAAAAGCCAAGGGCTGGATGCGCGGGCCGCCGCTGAGATGAAGATCTACAATCAGCTTGTACAGGCCGCTCAGAAAAAAGAACCCAGTGAGTGAAGAACAGTTAAACCACCAAAATCGCTTGCTGCTCTACGGCACCGTAACCATCTCCGGGGCGGCGGTGATGATGCTAGAGCTGTTGGGCACGCGCATCATCGGCCCCTTTTACGGGGTCAGTCTCTACGTGTGGTCGTCACTCATATCCGTCGCTTTGATCGCCTTGTCGCTGGGCTATTACCTCGGCGGCGTGGTCGCCGACAAACAGACGCGCTTCCGGCTTTCCTACGCCATCGCACTCGCCGGGCTGACAACGGCTGTGATTCCGCTCGTCAGCCGCCCGATCTTGCTGTGGACCAACGATCTGGGTCTGCGCGCCGGAGCTTTTACCAGTGCCCTACTCCTTTTTTCCCTGCCGCTGACCTGCCTCGGGATGGTGGGGCCGCAGGTGATCGCACTGGCGGCGCGGCGGCGGGCAGGCGTGGGCATGGCAGCCGGCTCAGTCTTTGCGGTCAGCACGGTCGGCAGCGTGATGGGCACCTTGCTGTTGGGGTTTTTCTTGCTGCCGGCCCTTGGGTCACGGGTGATTCTCTACGCAGTCAGCGCGGCTTTGATCCTGTTAGCACTCACCGTGGCACTATACGAGCGACGGTGGGGGCACGCAGCGGTAGGACCGGTCGCAGCCGCGGCGATTGCGGCCGGCGCAGGGCTATGGCTCCAGACCGACCCAGAGCCGACCGAATACGGGGATTATCGCCTAGTCCACCAAGCCGAAAGCCACTACGGCTGGGTGCGAGTCGTCGATGACCGCGCCCGCCGAGTGCGGTGGATGCTGTCGGATGCCTCGGTCATCAGTGCGCTGCGGCTCGACACGCGCGGGCCGGTACTCAGCTATCAAAAAATCATCGCCGACCTGCCCCAATTGCACCCGGAGGGGCGCGATGCGCTGCTAATTGGCCTCGGCGGAGGCTATATTGCCATGGCCTTTGCGGCCCAAGGCATTGCCACCGATGCGCTAGAACTGGACCCAGAAGTGGCCAAAGCCGCACAGCAATACTTTCTCTATGAGCCATCGGGCATGCTGCTGATCGGCGATGCCCGCTACGAAATCCGCCGCTTGGACCAGCAATACGACTTCATCGTCCACGACTGCTTTACCGGCGGGTCTGTACCCAGCCACCTGCTGAGCGTCGAAATGCTCCGCGACCTCGACAGGCTCCTCAAAGACGACGGCCTCTTAGCCCTGAATTTCGTCGGCTTCACCGAGGGGCCAGAAGCCGATGCCGCGGCGGCCGTGTACCGGACGCTGGGCGAGGTCTATCCGCACCGGCTGGCCCTTGTCTCGCTGCCGGGCGAAACATTTAACGACTTTGTCTTCTTGGCTTCGCAGCAGCCGATTTCCTTGGCGACTGAGGCTGCGGCGTGGCTGGCGGCGCACGAACATCCCATGCCCGCCGGAGGCGAACTCATCACCGACGACTTCAACCCGCTCGAACGGCTACAAGTGGCCAAGGCCGAGCGCTATCGCGCCCTCTTGCTGGAGCGCATGGGGCCGATACTGATGGCCTTCTGACACAAGGAGCGTTGCCATGCTAAAAATTCTCAAGGTTCCCGTAGAGCCGCTGACCCCCTCGGCCTTTGCCCCTTTCGGGCAAGTCATCTCCACCTTTGACGAGGCCAAACCCGAAGTCGTGGTAGGAGAGTTGGTCGAGAACGCATACACCGTGCGGGCCGAAGTCGAAGACCCGACATCCGACCAACTCAACCTATCCGAGGGCCGACTGCGGGCGCACTTTGCCTTTCACGACGACGCCGGGCAGTCCTTCTATCCGAGCCGGCACTGCCCGACCGTCTTTTTCGTGGCCCCGATCCAGCCCATGATCGAGCCAGAAGATCTGCGCGCCTTTTACTCCGACGGCAGCACCGGCATCTGCATGCACCTAAAGGTGTGGCACACCATGCCCGTGTGCCTGCGCGGCGAGGAGGTGTACCTAACCGCGCGCGGCAACCAGAATTATCACGATCACTCGGTCGATGTCCACTTCGACCAAGATCGCGGCTTGGCCCTGCTGCCCGACATGAGCAGCGTCCCCAACTGGCAGGAGTAGCCAATGGACAAGGTGCGCCTAGCCCTCGTCGGCTGCGGCGGCATGGGCACCCGCCATCTGCACGGCCTCAAGCAGCTAGCCGACTCCCCTTTCGATGCAGTCGAACTGAGCGCGGTCTGCGATATCAGCGCGGAAAACGCCGAAATGGCTGCCGCCGAAGCCGAGAAGCTCCTCGGAACCCGCCCCAAGGTCTGCACCAACATGGAGGCGATGGTACAGCAGGTACCGGATTTGGAGGCCGTGGACGTGGTGACCGACCCTTCGGTGCATCACACCGTCGTCTGCGAAGCCCTCGACTTGGGATTGCACGTGCTAGTAGAAAAGCCGCTGGCCATCACGGTGCGAGCCTGTCAGCTAATCCTCGACGCAGCCGCGCGCAACGAGCGCATTGTCTCCGTAGCTGAAAATTTCCGCCGCGATCCGTCGGCCCGCATCGTGCGCCACTTGATCGATACCGGTGCCATCGGCACTCCCTATATGGGGATGTATCACTCGCTCGGCGCGGGCAATTCCATCTTTATCACCCCCTGGCGCCACCGCCGGGAACTGGGCGGCTTTATCCTCGATATGGCCGTGCACTTCACCCACATGATCCGCTACCAGTTGGGGGATTTCGCCGAAGTCTATGCCGATGCGCGGATGATAGAGCCAGAGCGGCAAAAAGCGGCAGCCATGTCCATGGACTACGAGTTCTACAAAAAGCGCTTCGCCGCTATGCCCGAGCGCATACCCGCCGCGGCCGAGGACACGACCCAAGCGATTTTCAAAATGGAGAGCGGCGCAACCCTGAACTGGATCGTCGGGATCGCCGGCCACGCGGGCGCGCACCGCGAGCTAATCATGGGCACCAACGGCAGCATTGACGGCTTTGGCGGGCGCGGCGGGCGCATAACGCTTGCGCGGCGCGATGCCGAGGCCCTGAGTCAAGAGCAAATCCTCGCGTCTGCCGAGGGCGCGGGACTGACATTCGACCCGCTGACGTGTTACCTCTTTCCGAGCGGCGTCTCGGCTGGCGACCCGCTCGTCGATTTGAAACTGATAGCGTATGAGCTACACGAAATGGCGGAAGCCATTCGCGGCCAGCGCACCGTCGAAGTGGATGGCCGCTGCGGCCTCAAGGACGTGGCTGCGCTCTACGCGGTCTTCGAGTCGTGGTGCGCCAACGGCCCAGTAGCGCTCAGCGCGGTCGAATCCTGCCAATCGTACGCCTATCAAGCGGAGATAGACGCCGCCTTGGGCATCGACTAACCACGCCAACGAGAGGAGATTGCCATGTGGAACCTCGTCAAAATCCCGGTCGAACCGCTCGTACCCGAGACGTTTGCCCCCTTCGGCCACGTGATTCGCACCTTTGAGGAGCGCAAGCCGGACAAGGTCAAAGGCGGTTATGCCACCAACGCGTACCCAGTCCTCGCCACACCCGGCCCTGAGCCCAAAGATGGCCCCGGTTGGTACGCGCCCCATCCGCAGCGCGTGCCCATCTCCGAGGGACTAGAGCGCGCCCATTTTGCCTTTCACACGGACGCCGGCCAGTCGTTTTACCCCAGCTTGCACTCGCCGAGCGTGTTTCTCGTCGGAGCAATCCAAGACGACATCCAAGCCGAGGAACTGCGCGCTTTTTACTCGGCGGGCGATGTGGGCGTCTGCTTGCACCTCGGAGTGTGGCACACCATGCCCATCTGCGTCGAAGGGCACGACGTGTATCAGACTACGCGCGGCGACCAAGACTACCAAGCCCACTCCGTGGAAATCGACTTCGACCTAGAGCGCGGCCAGTCCATCGTGCCGGACATGGACAATTTCAAAGGAGCTTAATCAAATGCGACGAGTTGGTTTCCAGATGCAGGTTAAAAAGGATCGAATCGAAGAATACAAGGAAGTCCACCGCAACGTGTGGCCCGACGTCTGCGCGGCTCTCACTCGCCACGGCTGGCACCGCTACTCGCTCTTTATGAACGCAGACGGCCTCGTCTTCGGCTACTTTGAGACTGAGACGGATTTTGCCACGGCCCTCGACGGCTTTCTCTCGGAAGAGGTCGTGCAGCGTTGGGGCGAGGCCAACGAGGGGTTGGTCGATATTCCGGAAGGCGGCCCCAAAGACGCACTAATCGAACTAGCAGAGGTTTTCCACCTCGATTAGCGTTAGGAGCAACTTTGTCGGTATAAACCGGGAGGCGGTTTCCCGTTCCGCACCTGATTTACCCCTCTACTCCATTTCTGTGAGAATCGCTTTCAGTCGTTCCGGATAGTTTGTCAAAATCCCATCGACGCCGATCTCAATGTAAACTCGCATATCTTCAGGGGTATCCGCATAGAAGACATGCACAACTCGCCCTGCCGCATGGGCCTTTTGCACAAACTCCCGAGTCGTGACGTCTCGTCCCGGCTGCATCGTCCGCAGCCCTAGCTCTACCGATTTTCGGATGTATTCCTCTGGCGTGCGATTGGCGCGAAAGATCCGGCATTCAATTTGCGAGTCAATCTCAGCAAAAATTCCAACGCTTTCATCGCTACATGCCAAAATAGAAGCCTCTACCATCTGAAACTCGCGCAATGCCTGTGCAACCTTGCGCTCATAGCGACCGTCTGGATTGCCCCCTTCTTTGAGGTGGACATTGAGTCTAACCTTCCCCTGTACGAGGTCTAATGCTTCCTCCCACGTTGGCACGCTCTCGCCCCGAAACTGTTCACCAAATACTCTTCCGGCGTCGAGGGCTTTGATTTCAGCTAGTGTGAGTTCGGCAATCGCGCCCGTGCCATCTGTCGTTCGATCTACGGTTGAGTCGTGCATGACAATTAGATGGGCGTCCTTTGTCATGTGGAGATCTAACTCAATCTCATCAACGCCAATTTCCAACGCCTTCTGAAAGGCGATCAACGTATTTTCAGGATAGTTTCCCGACGCACCCCGATGAGCAACATTAACAACCATTTTTTATACCTCTTGAAGTTAGGCGGGCCTGCGATGGCAGCACCGTTGCAATGGCAGCCATATTCCCGTCGAGTGCCATGAAATTACGGCGTACCGCGGTACGGCACCACCACAAACGCCACCCCCGTAGGCGAGTGCCGAGAGTTTTCGTACACAGTCACCAGCGAACCGGCCGCCACATCAGTTGCGCTCTGAGTGCGTCCCGAAGGCCAGCGCACGCGCACCGCATCCACTCGTTGATGCGCACCTAAGCCGACGATCAGGGTCGCGCTGTTTTGGGCCGAAAAACCCTCGCCAGCTCGGTGCTCGCGCAGCAGCGTCCTCCCACCGACATCCACTTCCACTTGTGCACCATACCCATCGCGCACACTCCATTCGCGCGAAACCTCGTCGCGGTCGTTACCCCCCACAAACCGCAACGCGAGAAGGTGCCCTGCCTTGCTGCGGTTAGCAAACAACTCGCAGAGCGGCTCGTTGGCATTGACGATGGCCAAGTCAATGCGCCCATCGCGGTCAAAGTCCAAGGTGGCGAAAGCGCGACCGTCCGCAGGTGAATCCGCCGCCGACAGGCCCGACACGTCGAGGAAGTCGCGGCCTTCTACATTGAGAAAGAAGCGGTTGCGCTGGTACCCGCTGAGCGAGGCCCCAGCGTCGAGCCGCGCCCCTACGTTGTACGCCCCATCCGTCCGGCCATGGCGCACGACCGTGCGCCAAAACAAGCTTCAGGTGTCCTCGGGGAGAGCGACTTCAGACGGTGGAGTGTAGTAGCCGCTCAGAGCGTAGATATCGAGGTCACCGTCGTTGTCAAAGTCCAAAAACTGGCCGCCCCAGCCCCAGCCGCCGTCCTCCACCGGTGAGTCTGCAACGAGGTTGAAACCCTCGCTGCCGTTCCGCAGGAGGGAGTTGCCCCGGGCCAACGGCGCGAATGCAGAACCAGCGGCTTCCGTGATGCGGCGACCGGCGCTGCTGTGCATGTTGGTCACGTACAGGTCTTGGCGGCCATCCCCGTCGTAATCGGCCCAGCTCGCACCCATGCCAAAGCCCGGATCCGCAGCCCCACTCTCTGCGGTGACATCGACGAGGGCACCACCGTCATTGCGGAGCAAGTTATTAGCGGCAAAGTCGTTGGCCAGGTAGAGATCCGGGTCGCCGTCGCGGTCGTAGTCGGCCCAAGTCGCCTGTAAGGTATTGCGCCACACAGCGGCGGTTGCAGCGAAGTGACCGTCGCTAAGATTGCGCAGCAGGACGTTGGGCGGGCCAGGCGCGTCGTGGATGAGGTGGCCGATGCGGTCGCGGCTCAGGTCGTAGAGCGCACGAGCGTGGTCCGCAGGCAGGAAGTCGGCCAGCAGCGCGCCGCCCCAAGAATCAGTTCGGGGCGCGGAGGGAGCCGCGGCGAGCAACATCCGCGCGGCATACGTGGAGAAGTACACGTCGAGCAGGCCGTCGCCGTCGTAATCGGCCGCTGAGATCGAGGCCACGAGGAACGGCAAGACGCCATCGCCCAAGTCGCGGGAGGCGAAGCGCCCATCCTCGTTGACCATGTAAAGGCTAGGCGCAAGAGTGCGACCGAGGAATACATCCGGGTCGCCGTCGTTGTCAAAGTCGGCGAAGAGCGCGGCGGCCGTGTGGTGCTCCACATCGAGGCCGTATTGGGCCGCGCGCTCGGTAAACGTGCCATCGCCGCCATTGTGCAACAGCATGTTCCGACCCTGGCGCACGGCAATGTACAGGTCGTCGTATCCATCGGCGTCAATATCCACGACGCTGATGCCGGGATGGCGGTCAAAGGCTTGGCGAGTGAAATAGCGGTGCGGCGCGACAAAAGCGGAGTCGCTAAACGACCGGTGCACCAGTTCGGCGTGGCGCGAAAACCGAGCCCGGGCGCGGTCCTCATCGCGCGGGAGTGCCTCGTCGAGGACTTCGGCAAACAGCGCGTGCTCCCGCGTGAGTATCTCCAGCGACTCGGTCTCCCAGCGTCGAATCCGCCAAGCAGCATCTTCCTCCTGCTGCCATTCGAGCATCAGCCGAGCCAGTATTTGCGCGCGCTCCCCGTCTTGTGTCTGCGCCGAGGCGTCGAAGCGCAAACGAGCTTGGTAAATCGTTTCTTCCGCGTCGAGAAAATGCCCGGTCTCAATGTGGAAAGCCGCATAGTCGAAGAAATGTACCGCAGCCAAGAGCGAATTCCACAGTTGAATGTCTGAACCACGGAACTGTTCGGCAGGTGCAATTCTCCAGCGCTGGCGCTTAATACCCAGCGCCGGGACGACCTCGATCGCCTCCGTTGTCTGCTCCACGTCCGCAACATCAACCGCAGGCGCAAAAAGCGCGCGAGCCGGCGCGGCGGGCAGTTGACCTTGGTACATCCCCAAGGCGAGCAGCGGCAGGACCTCGCCGCTCAGATGCTGTTGCACCGCTTCGCTGCGGTCAATCGTCGCCAAGAGCCGATTGCGTTCCTGCACCTTTTGCAGTGAGCGCGCCGTGCCGTACCCCCCAAGGACGGCAACCACACCAAAGACGAAAGCGACGAGCGCAATGGGAATCAGCGGCAGCCGAGGACAGCGCCAAACGAGCCAACCGCCGCCAAAGAGCAAGGCGATCTGGAGGACGATGATACCCTCGATACCAAGCGGATGCCCCGAAAAAAAATGCGCGAGGGCCAGCGGATTGAAGGCCAAGCCACTGAGCAGCAGGGCCGCACCGGCGAGGCGCACGGCGGCGCGCGGGCGATTGGGTTGCCATTCAGTCATTGGTCTCATGGTCGCGTCTGGTGAATCCGAAGCTGACGACGAGTAAGTATCGAAAGATGGACACGTCTTCTCTACAGGCCTCGCCTAGTCAAGGCCAATCGATACGAGGCGGATTTGCCCCATTGAGTGCAATTTTTGTCACGGCAAGACAGCATAGTATATTAGACGCCGAATGGCAGATTGTTACAACAAAGGAGGTGTCCCCTGTTCGCTGAAATCGCCCGCCACGCTCTCGATCGGGTGCCCTTGTCCATCATCTTCGACGATTCCACGGTGCTGGTCAACCTCAACTATTTCTTCCTCCGCGACCGCACCATCGCCGAGGGCCGTCCCCAGCGCTGGGAGGATGTGCCGGTGGCCCATCCTACATCCTTTACCCGCGAATTTGCCGAGTGGTGCCTAGCAAGCGGCGTCCGGGGCAAATTCTCGGTGGTGCCCTGCCCGGCGGCCCTGGGGCGCATCGACGAGGGCCTGCCTCTCTTCAGCAAAGTCCAGCAAGACGAATGGCTGGCCATGTGCCGCGAGGTCATCGTCCCCGCCTTCGACATCACCCCCGAAATGCTCACCCACACGTTCGTGCTAGATCCCAAAACCTTGCAGCCGCTGCCCTCTAGAATATGGGAGCAATACGATTGGGCCGCGCTGCCCGAGGACCAAGAGGAATTAGTCACTGAGTACATCGCCCAAGCCTGTCGCATTCTAGTCGCCGTGGGCCTGACGCCCCAAGGGGTAACCTCACCGGGCGGATTCGACGGCCGCACCCTGCCCTTTTACGCCCACTGTGCTGGCGAGGCCGTGCGCCAAGTCACGGGCAACCCCCTGCCCTACTTTTTCCAGCGGGTCTCTAGGGAGGATACAGTAGAAACCCCCGTGTGGTATCCCAATCGCCAAACCGGACAAGCCACCGGAGAGATCATCGCCTCCACCGGCGACTGGACCGGCAGTTGGACCGGATATGGCGAGGTCAATCCCGACAAGTACATCACGCCCGACTTAGAGGGCGGTCGCCTACCAGCCCTCATCAACGCGGGCGAACCGGCTGTGCTCATTAGCCATTGGCAGGGATTTTACGGCCTACACGATGAGGACCGACGCGGCTTTAACGCCTTCAAAAAAGTGGTGAGCCGTCTCGCCGAGCGCGATCCGAGGGGAGAGCGCACCCAATGGCGCACCTGTAGCCAAATCACCACCTATGCCTGCGCCCGCACAATGGCCGAGATCGCAGTAGAGGGGAACACCATCCGCCTCGACCTGCCGGTGCAGACCCCTGACCTGACCCTGCGCCTGACGAATGGAGAGGTGCATTCAGTCCGGGTAGATGGCCGCCCATTGACACGAACTGCGAACCGCGCCGCCTTCAAAAGCGACACTTTTCTATTAGAGGACGGAGCTACTTTCGTCGCCTTTAACCCGGCCCAACGCCAAGTGCTAGTAGAAGTGGAATAACCAACTTAAACGGAGATTGTAACCATGAACTCACGCCCTCAAATACTCATCGCCTGCAACAAGCACGTGCGCGAGCAGTACCTCGCCGCGACCGACTTCGAACGCCTCGAAGCCTTCGCCGCCTGGGACTGGTTCGAATGCGAAGGCGGCGGCATTTACGACACCAACGCAGACCCCGAGATCGCCCGAGCGTTGGGCGAGCAGCTAGGTAGTTACGACGGCTTGGTCGTCTGCCACGGCTGCCCCACGATCGATGCCGCAATCTTAGATCAAGCCCCCGACCTAAAGATCATCGGCGAGCTGGAAGGCGACCGCTTTGCCAGCCGCATTGACGTCGAGGCCGCTTGGACGCGGGGCGTCTGCACGGTCGATACGACCAACGGCTCGTCGTATCCAGTGTCCGAGTGGGCCTTGGCACTCATCCTCATTTCCCTGCGCAACGCCGGTGCCCAATTCCGCCGCCTCATCGCCGGCGATGTGAGCCCTCGTCCGCAAAGCGACTTTGGCTTTATCCACGGTGATCTGACCGGCAAGCGGGTCGGCCTGATCGGCTGCGGGCACATTGGCCGGCGGCTCATCCAGTTTTTGCGCCCCTTTCAGACCGAAGTGTGGGTGTATGATCCCTATCTGGCGCGGGAGATGGCCGACGCCGTCGGCTTCCTCAAAACCTCACTGGACAACGTGATGTCCCAGTGCGACGCCATCGTCTGCCTAGCGCCACACACCCCGCGCACCGAGCGCATGATTGGCCAACGGGAACTGGACCTGATCCAGCCGGGCGCAGTGTTCGTCAATGTGTCACGCGGCAAAGTAGTGGATTCAGATGCACTAGTGAGACGGCTCAAGCGGGGTGACATCGTCGCCGGTTTGGACGTGTTCGACCCAGATGTAGGCGAGGACAACGCCTATGGCGACAAGGAGATTCTCCACTTGGAAAACGTCTTCGTCACCCCCCACATCGCCGGCGTAACCGAGCAAAGCTACCCGCGCTTTTTCGAGCTAATGGTCGATGAACTCGACCGCTTCTTCCACGGACACGAGACCCTCTTCGACCTAACGCCGCGCTCCATCGCCAACCGCCGGGGTAGTGAGAGTTGACCCTGCTGACTCCACTCCAATATACCGATCACCTAATCGAAATCGCCGGTCCCCAAAGGCCGGCCATGGTCGCGCGCTTGCGGGAACTGGCCATTGCCTGAGTATGAAACTGCTTCTAGGCGAGCAATCCCCGCAGGTAGTCGACGGCTAGGCCAATGGCCTCGAGGTCGCTCACCGCATTGCCCTGGCCTTCGAAGACGATGGACATATTGCCGTTGAAGTCGACTTGGCGGAGAATTTCGACAATGCGCTCGTAGTCGAGCCACTCCTCCCGGCCGCGGTCGATTTTGTATATTTTGGCCCGCACATAGGTGGCGTGAGGCGCGGTCTGCTCCATGAAGTCATAGAAGTCGACCGCGGAATCCTCGGCCCCGGAGGGCGCTGCGCCCGGCGAGCCTTGCCACCAGCCCGTGTCGAGGATGAAGGTGAAGTTTTCGCGGTTGACATCGCGCAGTATTTTGAGAATATCGTCCCCAGTGGGCGCGATGACCGGGGCGTGGTTGTGGAGGCCGACGAACACGCCTTTGCCGGCGGCGTAGTCGCAGACCTCCTGGAAGCTGCCAATGGCGTCCTGCCACAGGACGCGGCGGTCGACGGCTGCGGCGGGGATGCCGCCGCCGAAGAGGCGGACCAAGGGCGCGCCCATAAAGGCGGCCAGATCAATGCCCTCTTTGACTTCGGCAATGCGCCGGCGGCGTTCGGCTTGGGGCAGGGCAACGCCCTGGGGGCGGCCGTCGATCTGCTCAGCGCCGACAAAGCCGCGGCCCACGCCCAAAAAGCCAATGGGCAGGCCGCACTGCTGGCAGAGGGCCTTGATGGAGCGCAGATAGGCCGGATCCCGGGCGCGGAAGCCGCGGAAGAGCTGAAAGTCGACCACGTCGAGGTCCCAGGCGCGGATCTGGCGCACTAGGGCGGCGATGTCCAGCCAGTTGCGCGAGTCTTCCTTGTCGGCATAGGGCAGGTCTTCGGCGACCCGTAGCATGGCGTTGCAGCCTAGTTTGATCATGCAATGTCGGTGTGTCCGGGTGCATCGGGCAAAAGTCGCCCATGAGCTCGACTTTGACCAAGCGCCCAAAAAGATCCTTATAATACACTACACAGAGAAGTTGAACCATGAATCTAATCGCCCCGACGGCAACGATACAAGTACCGGACTGGGTCGCGTACCCGGATCGCGACTGGATACAGATCACGCCCGCCGAAGCCGGTCTCGATACGCGGAAATTCGCCGCCTGGCTGGACGGCCTCGACGTCAGAGGCGCGAGCTTTGGCGGCGAGGACCACAGCAGAGACCAGTATGGTGCCGTGCTCACGCGCGGCGGATACCTAGTACACGCTTGGGGCGACCGCCACTATCGGCATCAGACGGCTTCGGTCGGCAAGGCCCTGACGTGGGTGGCGCTGGGCGCGGCCGTTGATGACGGCCTTCTCGACCCAGACGAGCCGATACACCAAACGTGGACCGGAGCCGGGCAACTATCGCACGGGCACAAGTACCTCGATTGCGGCCACCACCAAAAACTCACTTGGCGCCACTTGGTCGGGCGGCGCGATGAGAGCCTGCACTGGGGCGGCTTTCCCTTTGAAATCGGCAACCGCTGGCGGGAGCAGCGCACGGGTCTCGAAGAGCGGGACGCGGTCCCCGGCATCCCCGCATGGGCCCATTGGACAGGCGATCCCTTCTACGACTGCTACGCCCACGCCGAACCGGGCACCCAAGGGCTGTACAGCAGCGCCGGCTTCTGGCGGTTGGGCCAAGCGCTGACCTTCGTTTGGGGACGCGACCTCAAAGACGTGGTCCAAGAGCGCCTGTTCGACGCCATTGGCATCCCGTATGAGCGCTGGGACTGGCTCACCGGCGGCGCAGTAAAAGAGCGAAAACACCTCTATCCCACCATTCCGGACGCGTACACCTACCTCGACCCACCCTACGAGATCGGCGGCCAAGTCGTGCGCAGCGGCCCGGGTTGGGTGGTCATCAGCGCCTCGGACCTGGCGCGCTTCGGCCACCTCAATGCCACCCGGGGCATGTGGAAAGGGAAGCGCGTCATCGACGCCGCTTGGCTGCGCGGCCACGGCGGGGGCAATAAGAGCGGGGCCAGCGGCGAGTGCGAGCACTTCACGGCCATGGGCGTGGTGACGACAATTGGGCTGCCCGAGTACAGCCACGGGGTCGAGACCAAGAGCATCCTCCCCGACGACTTCTTCGTCGCAGAAATCCAGAAGAGCTAGCGAAAAAGCTCAGCGGGCGGAATCCTCATAGGTGGGTCGGGACAACCTCTCAATGGGAGGGCGGAAAAGTCTCCGGCCAGCGCGGATCGTAGTCGCTTTCAAAGAGCCAGTCGAAATGCTCCGGCACAATGTGGGCGCGGTCCGGGCGCAGTTGGCGTCGCAGCCGGGGGAAGAAGTCCATCAGGGCGTCGCGCTGGTTCTTGGGCAGGCCGCCCGCAACTCCGGCGGCGATCCACGAGGTGCCCATGGCTTTGCGGGGCACGGTGTCCTCGTTCTGCCAAGCCGAGTGCAGGCCGGCGCTGCAGAGCACCAGAATTTGTCCCCGGCGTGCCACTGCGGGGATAGGCTCGCATTCGAGATAGGGCCTCTCGCCCAGATCCGGGATGTACTCGGGAAAAGCGGCCGCAGTCTCCGGGACTGGAGCCGGTCGCAGGCCATGCACGCGGGGCAGTTCGGCTTTGTGCTCAGGCCGGAGAACGCGGCTCCAGTGCGCCATGATGGAGCGGTGGCTGCCGGGCAGGATGCGCATGGCACCGCGATGCGCGGGCACGTCGTTGAGCCAGAACCACAACTCGGCCCGCATCCGGCGAGGGGTGGCCTCAAAATCCTCCAGTGTGGCCTGGATATCCACGTGGCACCCGCGCGCCCACTGCTCGCGGAGATCGTCGTACGGCGCTGAGGCCGGAGCCCGCTCGTGAGGGGCCAGCCCCCACCACAGATGGACCGCATCGGCGCACAGCATCTTTTTGGCTACCTCCTCAAAGTACGGGTGCTGGATGACTTCGATGTAATCCAGATCCTCGTACGGTGCACCGCCGCTGTCGCGCAAGCGGTCCCACGCCGCCTCTGCCCGGTCCAACTGCTCAGTGGTGAAGGGGCTGTCGATGGTTACGGCACCCTGCTCTTCGTACTGGGCCAATTGCTCATCGGTGATCATGGGCGTCCTCAACTATTTGGGATGCACATAGGGCGAAGGTGCAAAACCGACTACGGCAGGTCTTCCTTGAAGTCGGTCGTTAGATTTCTCGATGCTTTGGCCTCGTTTTGGAGACGACGCAGAACTTCCTCGCTCAGAGAGCCTATCACTGCAAAATCGCTTGGAATTCTGCTGGCAATTTTTGCGATGTCCGCTCGAATTGCCCTTCTAAGAATTAAGGCCGTCTCCTTGATTATAAAAGGATGATCTCCTAGGTGTAAGCGAACATTTTGCCCTACATTCTTCCTAGCATCTGAGCACATGACAAAGAGGACTTCGTTATCTTTATTGGGACTGGAGAGGATTATGAAGGGGTGATATGGATGGTGGTTTGACTTGAGAATATGTCCGGCGCGAAGAATGGGACGGTGTATCATGCCAGCACTTTTTCTAGCCACTCACTCGTCCTTTCTAAGCCCATGATTTCGTCAATCTCCTCCTTGCTCTTGCCTAGTGCATGGAGGATGTCTTCGAGAGAAATAGATGTCGCTTGGACGGGACCCTCTGGGTCTGGCTGTTCCCATTCGGGGAGGCTGTGTGTATATGCAATGAGTCCATTAGGGCCCCAAATGTCTAAGCGTCCGTAGTCTTCCCAGATGTGCTGGATAATTTCTAATTCCGATTCGGACATACACCCTGTGCCGGGGTCGCTTTTGAGTCCTATTTTGTAGTCGGCCAAGCTCTCAATATGTTGCCTCCATATAGGGTGATTTTTCGGATCGTCTTCTTGGTGCATCAAGCGATACGTGTTGCTAGGAACGGGGCCAAACTTCATTGATACCCAACTATCAGTAGAGATGCTAAGTCCTTGCTCATTCAGTGATTCCCGGTCAGCCAGATATACCAGTTTGAGCACTTTGATGTACTCCAATGAGCCGCCGGCCAACGATAGAATGCGAGCCACTAGTGCAGTAGCTTTTTTTTCGTCAAACATGATTTTCTCTCCTAGTCCTTGAATGTATTGTAGCGGCACGCTCTTTGTCAAAATCCGCTGGAGACCTTCCTCCTAGGCATCCTTCCTGCGAGGGATACTATTCCCCCCGCTCAATCAAACGGCGGAAAAAAGGCCAGATCAGCGCCAAAGTTATCCATCGCCACCACCTCGTCGCCGCGCAGCCGCGCCCGGATGGCACTGTCCCGCCACGTCAGGGTCGTCTCGTGGACGGGCAAGTCAAACGCAAAGCCGATCCAGCGTCCTATGAGCGGATTCTCGATCACCGCATAACCGTCGCGCAAGACCGGATGTTCGGCACCCTCTACGTTGAATTGGTCGCCAGCGAGCCAAGGCGGCAGACGCACGTGCAGTGCTCCCGGCTGCTTGACTTTGACCGCTAGACGCGGATGCGTGTAGGGCGACTGCACTTCGAGGGCATCAGTCTCGCAGTCGAACAGCATATCGACCCAATGCCCCGCTCCATCGCTGCGCACCACGGCTTTGTACGCCGCAGCCAGCGAGCCTACGGACCCGCCGACAATGTCGATATTGAAACCAATGCGCGGCTTGTTCGATTGCCAGATTCCCAGCGGCTCGTGCCCGTAGGGAGCCGGAAAACCAAAGCCGCCGCGCAGCCTGTGCGCCACCTCGCGCTTGCCGTCCACTCCCTCGGGATTATCCGGCTCGACGATAAACGAAACATCGCGCAATTGCGACGGCAGCAAATGGCTGCGCAATATGCGCTCGGCATCGGCGTAGTACTCGGGGTGACCCCAGCGCCCCAAGATGATCGCGGTCTCGACAATATCGCCGGTATTGTTGGCCTCGCCCCGGCGACAGAGCGTGGGTCGGCTCGACACCTCAATGGACCAGCCGATCTGATCGCGCAAATCCCATAGGCCGTTATCGTAGAACTGCTTGACCCGCTCCATCAGCTCGGCGTCCCCAGTACATTCAGCTAGCTGCGCCAACGACGACATCGCACAAGTGGTCGAATGCACGTGCGAGCCAAAGCGCTCGGTGGCAAAGGAACCGTCGTCGAGAAAGAATTCGCGCACGGCTTTGTCCTTGAGCACAGTAGCCAAATCCAAGGCCGGTTGGTACCCAGTGGCTTGGTACAATTTGACCAGCGGCCCAATGGCGCGCGCCGGTCCCTGGATAAAGGTCCCCTCACCGGAATCGCGGAGGCGCACCGGCGTGTCGCGTTCGAGACGGACGCGATCCCACTGCTCGTTGGGCACCCAATAATCGAATAGCAAATCAATGCTAGCCGCCGCCAGTTCCATAGCCCGCTCGGACTTGCGGAAGGCTGTCAACGCGTATAGAGCGTGAAATCCCTCGCGCAAATTGTGCTCTTGCAGTTCAATGGGATCGCCCTCGCCATTGGAGTGCTGGCCGATGCGCTGCAAGGGCAGCGGTGTCCGGCTGTAAGAGAAAAAAGCCGCACGGGCGTGCTTGTCGATCACCTCCTTGTCCAGGTCCAAGCCCATAGCATCTTCAGCCGCTAGCATAGCGTTCAAGAGGCGACCCGGCATGTGGCCTTCCATGCTACCGGCCAAAAAGGCTTCGGGCCGCACCTGCGCACCGCCGTAGGGTATATCGGCGTCATCGGCGTTAAAAGCCCGGCTCATAGCTTGGCAACCCAAGCGAATGCCGTCGCCGATATCAGTGGTATTTACGTCGCGCAGTTGTACCATCGAACACTCCTTCGACGCCGCGTCGGTTTTTTCTTCATACCAGCCTCCAGCGGCGTGCGTATCTTCTCATACAGCATGAACAGATGCTCGACGCGCTCGCGATCCGAGACGAAGGCAGCGGCGCGGACGCGAACCCCGTTTCACGACCAACGCATGACCTATAAGGCTTCCTGATCGAAATAGTCTTCGTCAATCCGCTTGATCTCATGACAAATTCTGGTACGCACGCCGATACTATGCACGACCATCAGGCGTGCCAGTTCTTCCCCGTCAATCAAAACGATGCGCTTTGGACTCCGTGCCACATACTTCTTAGCGGCACTCGTGAAGCCCGATGTGGTGACAAATACGCCCTTAGTCGTACCCGCAGCGTCAATCGCACCAGCAAAATTGCGTAACTCGCCCTCGCCCACTGTATTACCGTCGGCATACCTCTTCGCTTGGACATAAACTTCGTCTAGACCTAGCGCGTCCTCCCGGATCTTGCCATCAATTCCACCGTCACCCGACCGTCCGGTCACCCGACCCATCGCAGCGTCACCTTTGCCATAGCCCATTGCAATCAACAGGTCCACCACTACCTGTTCGAAAAATGCTGGCGGTGCTTCGCGGACCCGATCCAGAACATCGACCTCCAGCTCATTGCGCAGTTGCCGAACGATCCGGTCCAATTCTTCCTCTGGCGTGTCGGCCGAATCATCCGGTGGCATGGGTGTAGTATCTCCACTCGACGGCGAGGTATTCTTGCCGATCCGCCACGCGACATAGGCAGGATAGTTACGAAGGTAATTCATGTCGATAGAGGACGGCGAGTTGGCCAGCAGCCTCTCCCCTTCTTCCGTCAGCCGCCAGACGCCGCGCCGAACCCTTTCTGACAAACCGGCTCGTCCAAGATGGATCAACGCCCAACTTACCCGGTTGACGAACACTGGCTGGCGACCGCTAGGAAGTAACTCCTGCATATCCTCCGGTGTCAGCCCTTGGGTCTCGGCGATGTGGTTGCGTATCTCAGAAATCGGCTTTTCCGCACCATCGGAAAGTGCCTTAAGAGCCGGAAGCATGAGCGATTGAAAATCAGGAATGGGCATGGATGTTGTCCTTTACTCCATTACGTGCTGTCCGTTGGGACTTCACGCGCTCGACGGTCTGGCGGCCTATAGCCCAAGCCAATGGCGTCGCCGATATCGGTGGTATTTACATCGCGCAGTTGCATCCGTCGCGCGCTAAGCCGGAGCCTTCCACTTCTTCAATTGCCTCTTCCACACCCTGTCCAACTCGCGGCGCACCACCTGCACGTCCTTCCAGCGGTCGGGGAAAACCGACAAATGGTAGCCACCGGCAATCTGCTCAGGGCAGGCGAACATTTCCCGCCCCGGCTCGGCCGCCTCCAGCCAGCAGGCCATGACCTGCTCGGCAAATTCCAGCCAATCGACGAATTCGGGAATGATCTTGCCCTTGTGGTCAATCGCCGGAATCATGGCGTGGTGCCCGTTGAAGGGCCTGAAGTGAAACTGCTGCGCCAACTGGATCAGATCGACGCGCTCAGCCAAGCGCTCCCAATAAGGCGGCGACAAATGCTTGATCACCGCCGGATGGGAAAAGTCCCAAGTCATTTTCAGCGGCTTCTTCTCCGCCTTCTCGTAACCAGCGGCCAAGGCATAGGTTTTTTCCGGCGTTTCCGTACACGTATCGCGGTGCATCTCCACAGCCACGTCCATCTCCAAGTCGTCGGCCGCATCCATCAAGCGCCGCGCCACTTCCACGGCCCGCTTGGTGAGTGTGTCGTGGTCGAGCATTTGCACGTTGACGCAGCGCGCTCCCGCCGCCTTAATCTCGCGCAACTTGGGCCTGATCTCGCGGATACCGCCCAAGTCAGTGGTACAAGCAAAGACCAAACCCGAGGCTGCCACCTCGTCCGGGGTCACCATGAAGACGCGCCCCACAAAGCCGTCGAAACCGGCGTTTTTTATTTTCTTGAGCTTTTTGGCCGCGCTCCACTCGCCCTTCTTGCCGCCGTATCCCATCAGGGAACCGAGGGAGCATAAATGATAGATTTTAGGCCGCTTGATTTTCGCCATGTTCACCCTCCTTGGAGTGATTGTACTGCTGCGATAGGGGCCGCTAATATATCGCCCATATCCACGGAGACCAAGCACAATTAATGCTCCCCGTCAACTCACACTCTTTTCGTAAATCCTCAGTCAAACGCCGAAAAAAAGGTCAGATCAGCCCCGAAGTTATCCATCGCCACCACCTCGTCACCGCGCAGCCGGGCGCGGATGGAACGAGTTCGATGTTGCAGGACTAACTCTTCTTCGGCCAAAGCAAAGCGGATATCGATAGGAGTATTCAAAGGCGGTTGAGCAAAGAAGAGAAACCCGCCGTCTATGCGCGGCGATGCAGCCCCTGTTACCTCTAAGTCAGACGGCGCAACCCAGCCGGGCAAGCGCACCCACAACGGCCCCGGCTGCTTAACCTCGACGCGCAGGACATCGTGGGTATAAGGGGATTCAACGCGCACGGCCTCGGTCTCGTGGTCAAAGAGCAAATTGACCCGATGCCCCGCCGGGCCGCTACGCACCATCTCCCGGTACACCTCGCACAAAGACGCCACAGCTCCACCGACAATATCCATATTGAAGCCAACAGTCTCGGCTTCCACCGGCTCGTGGCCGTACGGCGCTGGAAAGCCAAAGGCTCCCTGGTGCCGCTGGGCCATGTCGCGCAGGCCATCCGCACCTTCGGAATTGGGCGGCTCATCAATGAAGGAAATATCGCGCAGTTGCGACGGCAGCATGTGCCCCCGCACAATGCGCTCGGCGTCTTGGAAGTACTCGCTCCAGCCCCAGCGCCCCAAGATCAGGGCGGTCTCGACGATGTCGCCAGTATTGTTGACTTCGCCGCGATCGGGCGGAGCATCGGGATGCGTGCTTTCGACGACCCAACCCAACGGATCGCGCATGGCCCACAGGCCATTATCGTAAAAAGCCTTGACGCGCAGCAGGAGCGCCGCGTCGCCCGTCAGATCGGCCAATTGCGCCGACGACGACATGACGCAAGTGACCGAGTGCGTGTGGTCGCCCAGCAACTCCCGGTCGTGGCCACCGTCCGCAGTGAAAAACTCCCCCGTGATCTTCTCGGCCAATTCCAAAGCCAACTCCAGCGCCGGCCCATAGCCAGTGGCCTGATAGTACTTAACCAAAGGCCCCAAGGCCCGAGCTTCCCCCGGTATGAACAGACTCTCCCACGCCTCTAGTCCCAACCCCTGTAGCGTCGGTCGATCCCAGCCCTCGTCCACACTCCAATAGCGGCGAAATGCCTCGATACTGGCCTCCGCTAGCTGTCGCGCCCGATCCGAGTCGCGGTACTGCACCAGCGGATAGAGCGCGTGGAAGCCCTCGCGGATATTGTGCGGAATGAAGTTGACCAGCGGACCGCCCAACTCGGCCCGGTTGAGCGGCATGGCGATGGGGCCGCTGTACGAATAGAACGCCGCGGCCGCGTGTTTTTCAATGGCCGCTTCATCTACTTCAACGCCCGCGGCGTCTTCGGCGTTGAGCAAGGCGTTGAGATGGCGACCGGGCACATGCGCCTCCGAATGCGCGGCACTAAAGCGCAGTTCAGCTTGTGGACGCACGCGCGAGCCGAAAAAGGGAACATCGTTGTCGTCGGCATTGAAGACGCTCGACATAGTGCGGCAACCCAATTCAATGGCGCTGCGCACATCCGTGGTATTGACGGCTTGTAAACGAGTCATGGTCATCTCCTGTTAAAATTATCGGCCAGTGAGGAACGTTATGCGTAGGTCTTGCATCGAATCGGTTCCTCCTCTTCTATTATTTATTCCTCAGATTGGATCATCCTCATGCGCCGACTCAACCTCCACCAATTTAAGACAGGTTTCATGTTTGCCCTACTACTAGCGATGTGTATTGGCGTCGCCGCATCCACACCGGCCGGTTCCGAGGCACCAGAAGAAGGCGAGGATAACACCATGTCCTGGCCCCTGACGCTGAAGACGATCCGCGCCAAGTTCCCGACAGTTGCCCAGGTCTCGACCGATACGCTGCAATCCTGGCTCGACGAATCTCCGCAGCGGAAAAACCTCCTGCTGTTCGACGTGCGAGAACCCGAGGAATATGCCGTCAGCCATCTACAGGGTGCCCAGCCAGCCCCCTCGAAAGACGAGGCCCTAAAAGCGCTTCAAGGAGTGCCAGCGGACCAGCGTATCGTTTTATACTGTTCCGTGGGATACCGCTCGTCGGAACTTGCCCAGTTTCTAATGAAAAAGGGATATACGGAAATCTACAATCTGGAAGGATCGATCTTCGCTTGGGCAAACGAGGGGCGACCTGTCTATCGAGGAAAAGAGCGGGTAAAGGTCGTCCATCCCTATGACAGAACTTGGGGCAGATTGCTAAAGAAATCGCTGCGAAAGGAGTAGTCGGCCAGAACCGGATGTCCCGGCTTCAGCCAAGGAGCCTCCTTTTGACATCTTACTTTAAATTGCACACATTATGTGTACACTTTAAGGAGGCATTATGAAAGCATCTATTCTCGACCTAAGACGACGCATGAAAGATATTTTGCTCGCACTCGACCGCAACGAATCGGTCACCATCCTTTATCGCGGTAAGGAAAAAGCCATCCTGTCTCCCTGCCGACAGCAAATAAAAAAACCTGTAAAAGACCATGAGGCTTTTGGGATGTGGCGGGACAGAAAAGACATGGCAGATGTCGATGCTTATGTTCGCAATTTGAGAAAAGGCCGCTTGAATGATTTTTGATACCGATATTGTGATATGGGTTTTCAGAGGCCATGAAAGGGCTGCAAAACTCGTTGAAAGTGCCCATGACCGTCAGATATCAATTGTTACGTATATGGAATTTATCCAAGGTGCGAGAAATCGGCAGGAATTAAAGAACATCAAGAATTTTCTCAATGACCACGCCTTTCAGACTCTACCTCTCACTGAAAATATTGGACACAGAGCGTCTGTATATATGGAAGAATATACCCTTAAGACAGCATTGTATTTAGCAGATGCATTGATTGCAGCAACAGCTATCGAACATCATTCAACACTTTGTACCGCCAATAGAAAACATTACCGCGAAATCAACGAACTCAATCTAAAAATTTTTCGACCGTGAGCTTTCGTTTTACACCTGTTGAACATCAGAGGCCACCATGCCCGACACCCCCATCCCCATCGGCTCCGACCGCCAACTACTACTCGACCGCCGCCTCATCGACGACCTACAAGACGCCCGCCAAGTCCTTCACCAACCCACGCGCCGCAACGCCGCAGTGCGCATCGACCATCCTTGGGAAGAAGGCGGCCTCGCCTATGCCGTGCTCTTCAAAGACGGCGACCGCTTCCGCGCCTGGTACCGCTGCATCCCCCACGCCGACAACAACAAAACCGACCGAGCCTGCACCGCCTACGCCGAAAGCAGCGACGGCATCACCTGGCACAAACCAGAGCTGGGCCTCATCGACTTCCAAGGCTCGACGGCCAACAACTTGGTCATCGACGATCCCGACCTAGTCAACTTCTCCCCGTTCCTCGACCCAGAGGCCCCGGAGCAAGAGTGCTACAAAGGCATCGGCCGGCGCGGTGCCATTTATACGGCAACCTCGCCCGACGGCTTCCACTGGCACAAAAACCCCGAACCCGTACAGACCGAAGGCCCGTTCGACTCGCACAACATCGCCTTCCGCGACCCGTGGACCGGCCAGTACGTCATGTACACTCGCGGCATTCGCTGCGACGGCGACCTAGGCCACGGTGCCACCCGCGCCTTTAAGGAAGGCGTGCGCTGGATCCGCCGCGCCACCTCCGACGACTTTGTCCACTGGAGCCCGCTAGAAGCCATCGACACCGGCGATGCGCCGCTGGAGCACATGTACACCAATTCCTGCGTTCCCTATGAGCGTTCCCCCGGCCTCTACCTGATGTTCCCCTCGCGCTTTGTCAACAGCCGCAGCCCCACGCCCGACTGGCCGTATCCCGGGGTCAACGACGGCGTGCTAATGAGCAGCCACGACGGCCTCCACTTCGACCGCCTCTTCCCCGAAGCCTTCGTGCGCCCGGGGCCCGACCCCGGCAATTGGCACGACCGCAGCGTGTACATCATGCGCGGCCTGCTGCACACCGGCCCCGCCGAACTGTCGCTCTACATGACCGAGAACTGGCGCATGCCCACCTCCTGCATCCGCCGCCTGACCATGCGCCTCGATGGCTTCGCCTCGGTGCAAGCGCCCTATCGCGGCGGCCAGTTGACCACCAAGCCCCTGATCTTCAGCGGCGATCAGTTGCGGCTCAATATGGCTACCTCCGCGGCCGGCAGCATCCGCGTCGAGGTCCAAGACGAAAACGGCAAGCCCTTTCCCGGACTGTCGCTGGCCGATTCGCCCGAGCTTTTTCAGGATCAGACGGACTTAGTGGTGCAGTGGGAATCGGGCGCTGAGGTAGGCCCGTTGGCCGGTCGGCCCGTGCGCCTGCGCTTTGTCATGTACGACGCCGACCTGTACGCGTTGCGCTTTTGCCGCAAAGAAGAATAGGAGACAAAATCCATGTACCAATCAGTAGATGTCGCCGCTATTTCCTTCCGGCCAAAAAAATTCGACTTAGCCGACAACGCCGACCGTTTGGAGGCCATGTTCCGCGCCGCTGCTAAGGGCGGTGCCCAATTGGCCTTGGCGCCCGAAGGAGTGCTGGAAGGCTACGTGGTCATGGAACTAATCACGGGAGAGGAGCCAGAAGAACGGATGCGGGATGTGGCCGTCACCACGCGCGGCCCGGTCATGGGCCGCTTTCGCGAGTTGGCCCGCGAGTTGGGAATATGCCTCGCCTTTGGGCTAGCCGAGCGCATCGGCGACGATGTGTACAACTGCGCCGTCTTCATCGACCACCGGGGCCGTCTGTGCGGCAAGTACCACAAAATGCAGTTGGCCGAAGGCTACCATCCCTCTTGGTGGTACAACCGCCTCGGTGCCCATGCCCACGCCTTTGACACCCCTTTTGGCCGCTGCGGCTTCCTCATCTGCAACGACCGCTGGAATCCCGACATCGCCCGCATCCCAGTGCTCGACGGGGCACAGTACCTGCTCATCCCCTCCTACGGCTCCCGCTCCAAGGAGCAAGACCGCGCCGTGTTGGCCCGGGCGCGCGAAAACGGCGTCGCCATTGTCGAGGCCAATGTCGGCGTCACCTTGGTCATCAGCAAAGGAGAAATCGTCGCTCTGTCGCGCCGGGTAAGCGAAATCACCTACGCCACCATCGAAGTCCCGGCCTCACCTTCGGTGCGCAACCGCAACGCACAGGAACGCAGCTTTTTGCAGTGGCGGCAGACAGAAATGCGCCACCGCTACAAACAAGGAGAGGCCAAGCGCGCCCGCTCCGGCCCGCACGACCCCGACAAGGTCAGCCACGACGCGAAGGGGCGCTTGATCGGTTGAAATAGCTTACTGCACAAAGGCCCTCTTCCCCACAATACCCTCACCCTGCGCGATGTCATAGCGCGACCCGGCCGCAAGCTGTCCAAGAGCTTCCACCGTCCCATCCGGCCAGCGAATCTCCAAGCGGTCGATCTGCTCGGCCGCGCCCAAGCCAACGGTCAGGCTCATCGGACTGTGGCTCAGATAAGAAGATCCCGTGCGCACCATGAACACCTGCTCTTGTTCGCCCGCCCGAGTCGTCACCTTCGCGCCGATGGCGTCTCGATTAGGTGCCTTACCCGTCAGGTCGAGCTCCAGCACGCGGCCGGTCGGCCCCTCGTTGCGCAACAGATAGGCCGGACCGCCATTGGTCGTCAGCAGCACATCCAAGTCGCCGTCGCCATCGATATCGCCGACGGCCAGCCCGCGTGCCACCAGCGGCTTGAGAAACAGCCCACCCGTCTGCTCTGACACCTCGATCATCCGCCCGTCGCCGTCATTCCAAAACAACTGCGGTGCTTGCTGATACTCGATCTCCTTCTGCGTCGAGTTGATCTCTGGCTCGATGTGCCCGTTGGCCAAGATCAGGTCTTGGTAGCCGTCGAGATCGTAGTCGAAAAAGCGCAGCCCAAAGGTCAGAGGCTGCAACGTCGCCTGCATCAGCCGAGCTTTGCCCGCAGCATCGACGAAGACCTCGCCACCGGCTTGGCGATAGAGCGACAGCGCCTCGCGGCTGAAGTTGCCAATGGCGATAGAAAGCACGCCGTCGTTGGCGACTGAGGTAATATCTACGCCCATTCCCGCTCGCGCCCGCCCGGTCTCATCGTAGCCAATGCCCGCGGCGAGACCCCGCTCCGCAAAGCGACCCCCACCTAAGTTTTGCAACAGGAAATTGGGCTGGGTGTCGTTGGTGACGACCAAGTCGATGCGGCCGTCGTCTTCAAAGTCGGTCATGGCCACGCCCATGGACTTGCCCTCGGGCAATAGCAAACCGGCTTCTTCGGTTATCTCCTCGAAGCGGCCTTCGCCTAGGTTGCGATAGAGCCTCGGCGTCGAGCCGGGGTACTGCTGGGGTGTGGCGTAGGATTTTCCCTTGCCGTCGAGCGTGGTGTATATGTCAGTGCTGGCCGACCAGCGCACGTAGTTGGTGACCAACAGATCCAGCCAGCCGTCGCCATCGACATCGACCCAAGCCGCGCCCGTGGACCACTCGGGATTCTCATTGCCCGCATCATCCCGCCAAACCGCGCCCGCCACGCCCGCTTCCCGCGCTACATCGACAAAGCGGCCCGCGTCGTTGCGCAAGAGTAGGTTCGGCCCCAAGGTCGTCAAGTAAATATCTGGGTCGCCATCGGCGTCGTAATCGGCAATCGTTGCGCCCATGCCATAGACCGAGAAGCCTAGGCCAGCGCGTTCCGTTGCGTCATCAAAGGTGCCGTTGCCGAGGTTGCGGTAGAGCTTGCCAGGGGCCTTTTCGCCGCCCCAGCCTTCGCTGTTGACCAAGAGCACGTCCAGCCAGCCGTCGCCATCGTAATCAAAAAGCGCACAACCGCTGCCCATGGTCTCCGGCATCCACTTGTCGCCGCGCGCACCAGTCTCGTGCCTGAATTCGAGACCAGCCTCTCGCGTCACATCGACAAAGCGCACCGCAGGAGCCTCTTTCCGCCCGCGCCCCACCGCATAGTCGGCGGTCGGTGCTTTGGTGTACTCAGGCTTCGGAGCCGGTTCCGAAGGCTCTTCCGGGCCGCAGGCGACTAACATCAATGCGCCGATCAAAAGTCGCCAGATCATACTACGAGATGTTGGCATAAAATTTGCATCTATTACGTACTTACTCGTCATATCTCTTCCCATTAAGCCTTAGCAGTGTGAAAGGTTGATACACAAGTGTTTGCTAGAGTAACCGACACGCAAAAAGAATGCAATCGGATTAGCTCGACATGAATCGCAGCGAAGCCTACATCGCCGACGAAAAATTGACTTACCTACTGCACGACGAAAGCAAGAACGGTCTATTCGTTCTATTAGGCTATGACGACCACAATGTCGAGGACTTACGCAGAGGTCTGCTAATCATCGTCAGGACGCAACCACCTGCCGAACGCATTGCAACTGAGCACGGCACCAAATACATTATCCTTGGATATATTGACACACCATCATACGGCCTATTTCATCTGCGCACCGTGTGGTTTATCCGCCACGGCGAGACCGCGCTGCGTTTTGTAACGGCCGTTCCACAAAGGAGTTAGTCCATGAATACCCTAGCCGAACCCCTAGCTGAACCCCTAGCCGAACACCGACGGGCTGTCCTGACAGCCGATCAACCCCAAGCCGAACTGATCGTCGGCGATGTCGGGATCGTGGTTTTCATTCACGGCGAAGGGGTCGCTTACGAAGTAGAGTTTCCCAACCGAGCCGTCCTCACCCTAGAGGCCGACCAAGTGCGGCCCCTCGGCATGGAAGAAATTCTCCACGTGCGCCCTCAACCACCCTCCCCCAGCGGATGAACGTGAATCTTTAGCGCCTCGCGGTTGTCGTGCGGATGCTCTAGCCGGTAGCGGCGCGTCAGCTCTTGTGCCGACTCGTCGATCTGATAGTACTGGTAAGCCTGCTCGGCGACGAGGGCCTCATCCTCGCGGCCAAGGGCACGCAGCGAGAGCATCCGGTGGTAGTGAGCGACGCGGTCTTCCGGGTCAATAGCCAGTACGCCGTCGAGAGCCTCCAAAGCCTCCTCAAAGCGTCCATCTAGGTACAGCACCCGACCCAAGTTGCGCCACGTAGCCCGGTCCTCGGGAAAGTCGCGCAACACTCGGCGATACGCCTGCGCCGCAGCTTCGTAACGACCATCCTCCTGCAACACCACGCCCCAAACCCAAGCCGTCTGCCCGTCGCCGCTAACCAACGCCTCGCAGTCCTCCAAATGCTCGTAGGCCCGCTCCAAGTGACCGTCGCGCACTGCAACCTTGGCCAAGTTGCGGCAGCCGTCTAGGCGCTCCGGCGCTAGCTGTTCCACCGTCGCAAAGGCTCGTGCGGCCCCTTGAGTATCATCTTGAAGCAGCAAGCCGATGCCATAGTCGTTGAAGCGCATCCAGTCGCCCGCATCTGGCGCACCCTGCGCAGACGGTCCTCCCACCACCAATTCCACCTCGCTGCGGGCGATCTCAGTTACCGGCAAATCCGGCACTTGATCGAAGCGGCGGAAACCCTCGCGGTTGTTGTTAAAGGCAAATTCCGTATAGGCGCGGTCGAACTTGCGCCACAGTAGCCGCGCCCGCAGCGTCAGCTTGCGCCCCGCGTAGTCCTCGGGCACCCGGAAGCTGTAGTGGGCTACGTCCGCCGTACCCGGGCCAATGGTGCGCACATATACGGCGGTGACGATGTCTTGGGCGTTGCGCCGGTGGATGGCTTGGCCTTTTGCATCGACCATCAGCGCCTTGTAAAAGTGGGCTCCCGGATCGACGTGCCCGTCGTCTTGCACCGCCCCGTTCAAAGCTAGCACCTCATCGTCGTCGCTCACCAACGAGACCTCTAGCCAGCCCTCGTTGGAATCGTTAGTCCCGCCCGGAAAGGTGTGCCCGACGCCCTTGTTGCGCACCACCACATCGAATGTGTACTCGCCGCCCGGCACCAGCGCCGGCTGGCTCTTGTCCAGCGCGTAGTGCGCTTCTTCTTGGTAGTGCAGCGCGAACACATCGACGCTGAGTTTTTCGTCTTGCAGAAATTCCTCGATCCGCGCAATGGTCTCCTCGTCCCCGCGGATGAAGGGCAGGGCCGTGTTGACCGCCAAAAAACGATGCGACTTAACGTACCCATCCCGCGCCGACACGTCGCCGCCAACTGCTTCCTCCAGCGGCATGTGGCAATCCTGGCAGACCCGCTTAACAGCAGGCAGATAGAAGGTCCTAGCGGCGTTGAGCGCCACGCCGCTGTCGTGCCAATTGTCGTATTCGTTTTGGCCGCGCAGCCAGCGGTAGCCATTGACGCGCGAGTCGAGACTGACCTTGTGGCAGGTAGCGCAAAACTCAGAGGTGCGGAAGAAGGGCTTGAGCATCTGCTTTTTGTGCACGATGGGCCGCGCCTTCAGCGCCGTGTCGTGTACGAAGCGGCCCACGCCTTCTTTGGCATTGGCGAACAGATAGGGATCCTCCTGCTCGTCGGCGATATTGTAGTTGCCGTTGCCGGTCTGGTCGTGAATTGCGTCGATGGCGTGGCAGCCCAAGCAGGTCAGCCCGGCTTGGGCCTGGGGCGAGGCGCGGTCGATCTCTTCGGTCATTTTGCCCGCCAGCATCAGCGCCGGATCGTGGCAGCCCGAACACCACTTGGACTTGATTTTGGCCTCCTCGCCCGCCAAGTCCTTGTAATAGGCGATGTGCGCGTCAACCTCTACATTGCTCTCGGTCGAGTTGCTGCGCATGTGGTTGATCGTCGCCTCGTAGAAGGGATTGTTGAACGAGGCAAAGCGGTGCGCCGACGTCGCCCACTGTTCGACGATGGCCGCGTGGCAGCGGGCGCAAGTCTCCGAGCCAATCGGCTCGTTGACCACAAAGCCGTACTCGTCCATGTCGCCAGCGAGTTTTTCCGGCTGCGAGAGATCACCGCGCGTGATGATCCGCGAAGGCAGCACATCGCCAGTCGTAGTCGTAGTAGCCGCTGGGAAAAAGGGGCTTTCAGCCGGGACAAAATTGGCGGGGACAAAGTCGTCTGGGGCAAAGTCAGCGACATCCCGCGCCTTGGATCCCGGCCCAGTGTGCTTGCCAGCGGCGAATGCCTCCTCGGCCGCCTGCGTGTACTGCTCGCCGCTATAGCTCAACCCGTGTAGCACCACGGCGAGCGCCAACAGCCCAACTACCGCTATAGGCACGATGCGATAGCTCCGCGCCGAGGGCTTCCACAGCGAGAGACGCCGGTGCGCCAAGTAAAAGAGGGGGACTAAAACCGCCGCGGCCACGTGGCTCCAGTACGCCACCGGGTTGCCGCGATTGCTCGCCGCGCTGAGGATGAACAGCCCGCTGATGGCCAGTACGATGCCCAGCGTCAGCGTGGCAATGCCAGTGTAGATGGCCCGTTTGCGGCTTTTGCGCCACACCGCCGGTAAGTGCCAAGCCACAAAGCCCATCGCCAGTACCACCAGCACCAGACCGACGCCCGTATGCGACAGCACCATGCCTTGGTAAAACTTGGGCAGGGAAATGTCAGTAACCGCGAAGTAGGAGAAATCGAGAGCGTCGGCCAGTCGGTTGGTCAGCAAATAGAGCGTATCGGCGACCATGAAGACGCCCAAGGCCACCACGGCCAGCAAGGTCCGTTGCTGGCGAGTGCTCAGACGACTCGGGGTTTTCTTTTGCATGGCTTAGCTAGGCAGAGCGCGCATGGCCGGCAGGATTGCCGGATTTCCTCCTCTAAAGATAGGAGGTACGCGCGATCTCTGGTAGGCTGCGACCGGCCGGGATGCTTATGCCCACTGCCCCTGTAGCCAGCCGACGACCTTTTCGACCATCACCTGCGCGTGCTCGCTAAAGACGTGGTCGGCTCCGTCAATGACGACGAGTTCGGCGTTGCCGCTGGCTCGGGCGAGGATGTCGTGCGAGTCATCAATCGGCACCACATCGTCCTCGCTGCCGTGTACCAACAGCCAAGGCACTACAATCTCGGCCCCGCGTCGCACCACGGTGTCGATTTGAGCCATGTCGTCCATGTAGGCTTGCGAGAGCGGACAGTCTGGCTCGTCCCACATGCAGCCCTCGTCGGGCACCTCCTCGCCAAACTCGCGCTCGGCAAAGGCGTGCGTATGCACCATGCCCGCCAAGGAGACGAGCAGGCGGATGCGCTCGTCGCGGCTCAAGACGCCGACCGCCCCGCCCATGCTGTGGCCGACATAGCAGACCGAATAGCCGTCTAAGGCGCTGAGCACTGCGCCGAGATCTTCTACTTCTTTGGAGATCGTCGCATCGGCAAAGCGGCCCTCGGACGCGCCATTGCCGGCAAAGGAAAAGCGCAGCGCGTGGATGCCAGCGGCCGCTAGTCCCTCAGCAAGTGTTACGACAAAGGGGCGGTCCTTGTTGCCGGTCACGCCGTGCCCCAAGACGGCGATGTGCCGCGATCCTTCCGTGCCAGCGTGAAAAGTGTAGTCCAGCACTTCGCCGGACGGGTTGCGAATGGTTCCGAACATTACGTGTCCTTTACTGTTGTTAAAAACTCACAAGTCTGCCGCGCCACCACCAATTCCTCGTCAGTGCGCAGCACGTAAATGGGCACTCGGCTCGACTCGGCGTGCAAGCTACCCTCGCCTTGCACGCTCTCGTTCTTAGCCGCATCCATCACCACCCCCAAAAATTCCAAGTCTAGCAGAATCTGGCCGCGCACGGCGACCGAGTACTCGCCGATACCGCCGGTAAAGCTAATCGCGTCCAGCCCGCCCATCTCCACCACAAAAGCCCCCAGCCAGTCGCGCGCCGACGTCGCCAACACGGCTATGGCCAAAGCACAACGCTCGTCGCCACTTGCCGCGCCCGCTTCAATGTCGCGCATGTCGCTGTACCCGCAAATCCCCACAAGGCCGCCCTCGTTAGCGCACTGCGCCAACACCTCATCCCACGGTCGGGCCTCGTTGCGCATCACCAAGTCCAGCGCGTACGGATCCAAGTCGCCGATGCGGTTGTTCTGCGGCAGGCCACTCTGCGGACTTAACCCGTGCGACGCCCCCTGCGAGACTCCGTCCTTTACCGCGCACAGCGACGAAGACCCGCCCAAGTGCATGTTGACGTGTTTGATGTCAGCGCGCCCTACCAGTTCCGCGACTTTCTCAGCGGCGTAGCGATGGCTGGCCCCGTGGAAGCCATAGCGCTGGATGCCGTACTGCTCATACCAAGCATAGGGCACTGCGTACATTTTGCGCCGCTGCGGCATCGCGCCGTGGAACGCCGTCTCAAAGCACCCGACCCGCCGCGCCTTGGGAGCCACCCGCGCAAACTGCCGGATCGCCGCCACGTACGCGGGATTGTGCGCCGGAGCCAGCGGATAAAAGTCCTCCATTCTCCCGACCACGTCCTCGTCGAGCTCGACCACCCCGGAAATAGCGCGCGCGTGGACAGCCTTAAACCCCACGGCGTCCAGCTCCTCCACCGAAGCCAACACCCCACCCTCGGCCAAGCGCGCCAGAGCCTCGTCAATCGCGCTGGCGTGGTCGGGCAACTCCACGGCCTGCTCAACCTCGTCGGCCCCGCCGATCTCGAAGGTATGCACCGATCCTTGACCCCCGATCCGATCCATGCCGCCCCGCGCCAAAACCACCTCCTCGGGCATGGCAAAGACCTTGTACTTAAACGAGGTGCTGCCGAGATTGGAAACTAGGATTTTCATCTTATGGCCGCGCCGGACTGCCGTCGGGCAAGCGCGTCTGCGTCCACCCAATGACCTCGTCTGCACAAGGATACTTAGCCGCCAAGTCCTCGTCGATGTCGATCCCCAATCCCGGTCCATCGCTCGGATACATGTACCCATTGCGCACCTCGGGCAGCCCCGGAAACATCTCGTACACGTGCTCAGCAAACCGGCACCACTCCTGGATCCCAAAGTTAGGTGCCCACAAGTCCAGATGCAGGTTGGCCGCGTGCCCCACCGGCGAGGTGTCCCCCGGGCCGTGCCAAGCCGTGCGCACCCCGTACATTTGCCCGAAAGCCGCCACATTGCGCGCCGGCGTGATCCCGCCCATCTGGCTGACGTGCATGCGCATGAAGTCGATGAGCCGCCCCTCGATGAGCGGCGTCCACTCGTGCGGATGGTTGAACAGCTCGCCCATAGCCTGCGGCGTCGCGCACTGCTGGCGGATGTGGCGGAACCACTCGATATCTTCGGGCGCGAGCGCGTCCTCCAAGAAGAACAGCTTGAACTCCTCCACATCCTTGGCAAAGCCCACCGCCTCAATCGGATGCAACCGCTCGTGAATATCGTGCAGCAGTTCCACTTCAAAACCCATTTCTGCGCGGATGTGCTCAAACATCCGCAGGTGGTTCATCATGTACTCTTTGCGGTTGTAATACGCGCCTTCGGGTGCGCCCTCGGGCTTGACCAAGGTCGATGCCTTGCCGCCGTACCCGCCCATCTGGCAGCGGATGTAGCGATAGCCTTGCTCCTGAAACTGGCGGATGCTATCGACCACCGCCTCGGGCGTATCGCCGCCCGCGTGGCCGTACACCGCAGCCCCCTCGCGGCACTTGCCGCCCAAGAGCTGATAAACCGGCATCCCCGCCCGCTTGCCCTTGATGTCCCACAGCGCCTGATCGACGCCAGAGATGGCGTTGTTGAGCACCGGGCCATTGCGCCAATAGCCGTTGACCATCAACATCTGCCAAGTCTCCTCAATGCGATCCACGTCGCGGCCGATGAGGAAGGGCTTGAAATGCTGTTCGATGGCCGTATGCACGGCGTGGAAACGCTGGGTAAAGGTCGCGCAACCGAGTCCGTATAGACCATCGTCCGAAGTAATAATTTTGACGATAACCAAGCGAGAGCCGCCCGGTTGGGTGAGAATGGTTTGAACGTCTTTAATCTGAACGGGCATGAGGCCTCCTTGTTGGTTGTTGGAGAAAATCAGGGGTATTCTGCACACCGGCCCGCGTTTTTGTCAAGGGGCGCGCCGTCCTTGTCGGGGCGGGCGGCGACGGTTAGCTTAATCCCTCCATGCACTGGCTACAAGCACTCATCTTAGGCCTAGTCCAAGGTCTGACCGAATTCCTGCCCATCAGTAGCACCGCTCACCTGCGGGTAGTCCCCCATTTTCTCGGCTGGGACGATCCAGGCGCGGCGTTTTCTGCGGTGATCCAACTGGGGACGCTCGCGGCCGTATTCGCGTACTTCACCGCCGATGTCAAAAGGCTGGTCGTCGCCGCGCTGCAAGGAGTGGTGCACCGCAACTTCAACCACAGCCCCGACTGCCGCATGGCGTGGTCCATTGCCGTGGGCACCATTCCCATTGCCGTGATCGGCCTCGGGGGACGCGACTTTATCGAAACCGAGGCGCGCCAACTCCCCCTCATCGCCACGAGCTTGATCGTCCTCGCGCTGTTTTTGATACTGGCCGAGCGCGTGGGGCGGCGCGAGCGCACCATGCAGGACCTCGGCTTCTGGTCCATCCAGTTCATCGGCCTGTGCCAAGCCCTCGCCCTGATTCCCGGGTGTTCGCGGTCCGGTTCAACCATCATGGGCGGGCTTTTCGTGGGTCTCCAACGCGCCGATGCTGCCCGCTTCTCCTTTTTGCTCGGCCTGCCAGCCATTGGTGCCAGCGGCCTCCTACAACTATTCGCCCTACTCGAAGGAGGCCTAGGCGGCACTGGGCTGCTGAGTCTGGGACTGGGGATCCTCGCCGCCGCGGTCAGCGGCTACCTGTCCATCGGCTTCTTACTCCGCTTCCTTCAGCGTCACGGCACCTACTCGTTTGCCGCCTATCGCATCCTGCTCGGTGGCCTCATCTTCTACTCACTGTACGGCTAATTCCAACGGAGCTATCCATGTATCCCAACAACCTGAAAGCGCGTTTGCGCAGCGGCGAAATCCTCCTCGGCACCAGCCTGTCGGCCCCCACCCCACACGTGGCCGGGTCGATCATTTCCACCGGTCCCGATTTCCTCTGGGCCGACACCGAGCACATGCCCCACGCCACCGAAGCGCTCGACTCGATCCTAGTGCTAGCGCGGATGCGCGGCGTCGCACCCATGGTGCGCGTCGCGTGGAACGACCCCGCGCTGATCAAGAAGGCGTACGACGCGGGCGCAGTGGCCGTGATGGTGCCCCAAGTCGATACAGCCGCCGAAGCCGCCGCCGCGGTCGAAGCCGCGCGCTACGCCCCCCAAGGCCGGCGCGGTCTCTCGCCCATGTGGACCCAAATCGCGGGCGCGGACTGGAACGAGGTCATCAAAACCGCCAATGAGGAGACGCTCGTCGTCCTCCAACTCGAAAGCCAACGGGCCTACGACAACTTGGACGAAATCAAGCGCGTGCCCGGCATTGACGTGCTTTTCGTCGGGCCATTGGACCTATCGGCGACCGTGGGGACGATCACCGACACTGGGTCGCAACAAGTGCAGCAAATCATGCGCGACGTGCCGCAACAGCTAGCGGACACGGAAATCGCCGTGGGCACTACGCTGACAGACGTGTCCGAGATCCAAGAGAAAATTCGCTGGGGGTATCGCTTCCTCAACGTCGGCAATGCCCTCCGCTACGGCGTCCAAGTCCTCGACGATCACCTAGCGACCTTGCGCGCCGATCCACGCGGCGACCAATAGAGGCGGGTAGAGATAAAAATTTGGATTTTGCCGGGAATAATGGTACTTTAGCTGATAGTATCCACCCTTTTCTAAGGAGGTGCCTTATGAAAAAGAGGATGCTAATAGCCGGCGTAGCCCTCGCGTTCGCGAGCGCGGCTTGGGCACAGGGCGGATGTCCTCACGGTGCCATGGAGCTTATGGGACCGGAAGACGTACGGGTCAGTCTTGCTAGCCCTCAGTCCCAGTTCGTGCTGGTCGAGTGGGAGGAGGTCGAAGATGCGACCCGCTACGCGATCTATTTGCAGGTTTTCGACCCCGATGAGATCTATGTCGAAGCCGGTGGAGAGATCGTTGAGCCCGCCGAAACACAGCCCGCCTTTGTGCCGTGGGGCCATGTGGAAGCCACGCCCGCTCAGGGTCGGTACAGTATGGAACTTTTTCCAGACCTGCCGAATCCCGAGTCCGTGGTTTATGGCGTTTCCGCGGAGGCTGAGGTTAACGGCCGCTGGGTTTCGTCGCCGATCGTGCCCGCGAGCTGGACCGCTCCCCAGATAAGCACGGCTGTTGAGGCCGTGACTTGGGGTCAAGTCAAAGCGACAGCCGCCGACTAGTACGCCTGTTCCATCAGACGTACGGACCCCGCCGATCGCACTGTTCGGCGGGGTTTTTTATTGGTGAAAGTTCATTTAACCATCCACCCTAACACCGGAGCATACTGTGGAATCATTGCTAGCAGCCAATCCTCGGTTGAGCCGCTTTGACCCCCTAGAGCGCATTCTGTGCTACGACGATTTCGACGCCGGACTAAACGGCTGGACCGGACTGATCGGCAATTACGAAGACTCACTCGACGCCATGCTGCCCGATTACCAAGACTTGCGGCCTCCCATGTTGAGCAACCTGACGATGTGGGACACGGGCACGGCTGGCTCGATGGAAGGTACCTATGCTCTCAAGCTGGCCACCCGCCCGCAGGCCGGCGGCCTTTCCGTAGGCATCAAGCGGCACACCTTTCGGGCGCTGGGCCAAGTGCAGTTGGAGTGCTATTTCGCGTTCAAACCCGAAGCGTCCGAACTCAAGTTAGGCGAAATGGACGTCCGCGCTTGGGGCGTGCTCTTCGACGTGCAGGACGGCCATCCCCAAGGGCGGCGCTGGATGCCCCACTTGCGCTACCTCAACGCCGAGGGCGGCCAACGGCGAGGACGCTGGCAGACCAAGCCCGCTACTCGGTCGGTACAGCCCATTGGCGGCAGCGGCAAAACCGTATCGCATTTCCACTTGGGGCCGGAGGGCTGGGAGGATGTGCCGGGCGAGCCGCAGCTTTTGTGCTACAACGAAATCGCCACCAAAATGAACTGGCACTATCTGCGCATCGGCTTGGACCTCAAACGGCGGGCCTTCACCGGATTCCAGTGCAACGACCACACTTTCGGGCCGGAGGGAATGCACTGCATTGAACTGCCGGCCATGGCCAATTTGTGGTGTATGCTCAACGCGGCCTTTTGGGTCGAAGCCGACGTGGATACGCGGGCCTTCCTCTACATCGACTCCGTGTTATTATCCGGGGAGTTTACGCAATGAATATGCGACAGAGCCACACCGCCGTCGTGGAGCGCAATCAGCTCTGGGAGGGCGACTTTGCCACCGAGCCGTACGAGGTGGGCTGGAGCCACGAGGCCATTTTCTTCGTGCGGATACTCCGCGCTGAAGAGAGCCCTACAGTTAGTGCGAGGGTGCAGATATCGCCCGACGGCATCCACTGGTGCGACGAAGGATCGCGTCTGAACTTCGTCGTACAGCACGCACTCGACAAGCCGTCCTTTGTGCGGGTGTCGCACTACGGCGGCTGGCTGCGCCTAGCCGGGACGGTGAAAGACGGTCGCGTCTGGGCACTCGTCCATCTGGCGCTCAAGGCATGAGGCATGAGGCAGGGTCGTGGGACGAGCGCGGCATTTCTACCCAACAGTGTTGAAAGGAACTTGTCTTCATTCGACAGCTTAACTTGACTTAAGAGGGAGTAGAATCAGACGACAACGCTGATGAGGACGATAGCATGGCTAAGATAGAAGGCTTGCGAATAAAAAATTTCAAGGTACTCAAGGACGTTACGCTGGGCCGCCTGTGGAACCAACCGAATAACCAACCGCTTACTCCCATGATAGCGGTAATTGGCAAAAATGGCGTGGGAAAGAGTGCCCTATTCGATGCGTTCGGGTTCCTCGCCGACGCTCTGAAACTCGGTGTCGAGGAGGCATGCGACGCACGCGAGCGTGGCGGGTTCGAGAAAATGCGAACGCAAGGAGAAACAGGCCCCATCAAGTTCGAGGTGTATTACAGACAATATGGAAACGCCCGACCTATTACCTATGAGGTCGCCATTACGGCAGACAAGTTCGGGCGTCCTTATGTATCGGAAGAATGCCTCAGACAACGACGGAGAGGCCAAGGGAATACCCCACCATTCCATTTCCTTCTTCTTTTAGGAGGCTATGGCTTGGTGTGGAAGGGAAACCAAGCGGTTGGTCAAGTCGATGAAACAGCAGAAGGTTTCGATCTTTCCGAGTGGTTAAAATCAAAAAAAGAAGGGAGGGAATTCAAAGATGCCGAAGTCATCGAATTGGAAGACCGGCGCAAGCTCGGCATTGCTACGCTCGGTGCCTTGAAACAACACCCGCGAATTTCCGCTTTTCGCCGCTTCATCGAAGGATGGTATCTCAGTTACTTCACCCCCGACGCGGCGCGCAGCCTGCCGCTGGCAGGTCCCCAAAGTCGTCTCAACATCCATGGTGACAATCTCGGCAACGTCGTGCAATTTATGGAGCGCGAACATCCACGGCGTTTTCAGGCTATGCTAAAGAAGATCGCCGAGAAAATTCCAGGCATACACAAGATCGACACGGAAAGAACCAATGACGGCCGGTTGCTGATTAGGTTTAACGACAAAGGATTCCAAGAGCCGTTCTATGCCCAGCAAGTGTCCGACGGGACGCTCAAAGTATTCGCTTACTTATTACTACTCGAAGACCCTAGCCCCCCTCCGTTCCTCTGCATTGAAGAACCGGAAAACGGCCTGTACCATAAACTCCTAGAGACCCTAGCCAACGAATTCCGCGAACACGCTAGGGCCCGTAGCGGTTCGCAAGTTTTTGTCACGACGCACCAGCCATACTTCGTCGATGCTTTAGAGCCGCAAGAAGTCTGGATTTTGGAAAAAGGCGAAGACGGCTTTTCGACGATTCGCCGGGCAAGCGACGATCCTATCGTGAACAACATGGTAGAGGAAGGGTTGCCGTTGGGCGGCCTCTGGTATAGCGACTATCTCGATGCGAGGTAATTGGATGCACTTTGAGGTACTCGTCGAAGACCAATCCGGCAAAAAGGCACTCGACATTCTAATTCCAAAGATTATCGGTGATCAGCATTCGTTCGAGGTTCATGCTTATAAGGGAATCGGCCGTATCCCCAGAAACCTCAAGAGCAGTACCGATGCGAGCAAGCGCATTTTACTCGCCCAACTCCCCAAGCTGCTCAGGGGATATGGAAAGACATTTGCCGAATACCCTGCCAACTATCCAGCAGCGGTGATTGTGGTATGTGACTTAGATAACAAGTGTCTGAAAGAATTTCGCCAAGACCTCTTCAGCGTCCTAAATGCGTGCAATCCCGAACCGGAGACCCGGTTCTGCCTTGCCATAGAAGAAGGCGAAGCCTGGCTACTCGGCGACATTCCCGCGATCAAAGCAACTTACCCGAAGGCCAAGGACGATGTCCTGAGTCGTTACAAGAACGACGATATTTGCGGCACATGGGAACTCTTGGCAGATGCAGTATACCAAGGCGGCGCAAACGAGCTAAAAAAGAAGGGGTGGACAGCAATCGGCCATGAAAAGTCGATATGGGCAGAGCGCATCGCTCCACACATGGACGTAGCTATCAACGCATCGCCCAGTTTCTGCTACTTTCACAAGAAGATTCGAGAGCTTATCTGAGGAAGATCAGCGCGTGCTCTTGCCCGTCAGCACGAACCACACCGTTTGCAGCATGATCTTGAAGTCCAACCTGAGCGACATGTTCTCGATGTAGTATAAATCGTACTCCAGCCGCTCGCGGGCAATGCCCACCACGTCCTTGGAGTCGAGGTCGAACTCGTGCTTGGACTGCGCCCAGCCCAACAGGCCGGGCTTGACGTTGAAACGCCGCATGTACAAAGGAATCTGCTTCTTGAATTGCTCGACGAAAAACGGGCGTTCAGGCCGTGGGCCGACCAAGCTCATGTCGCCGCGCAGGAAGTTGATGCACTGAGGAATCTCGTCTAAGTGTAGTGCGCGCAGCACTCGGCCAATCGGGGTCACCCGTGGATCTGCTCCCTTGGCCCACACCGGGCCGGTCTTTTCCTCAGCATCTACGTACATCGAGCGAAATTTGAGCATCGCAAAAGTCCGCCCCCCCTCGCCGACGCGCTCTTGGCGAAAGAACACCGGCCCTTTGGAGGTCAGCTTGATCGCCGCGGCCACCAACAGCCACAACGGGGCCAAGCCCGCGAGCACGACAACGGCCACCATCATGTCGATGAGCCGCTTGACCGTCCGCTGCCAAGCTGGCATCAACTCGGGCTTGAGCTCCATCAGCGGCACGCCGTAAATCTGCGTCGTGCGCACGTGGCCGGTCACAATGTCGTACAGGTCGGGCGTGATGCCGAAGGAAACCGGCAGCCCTTCGGCTTCCTCGACGATCTGCATGATTTCTTCGTGCGAATTGGCTTGCAAGGCGATGAGCACGGCCGCAATGTCCTCGGCCGCAAGGATAGTTCGCAAATCACTTACTTCGCCGAGTACGGGCAGTCCGTCAATGGCTGCGTGATCGTTCTCGCCGCGCGCCCGCACAAGGCCCACGATCTCATATCCCTGCGCCGGTGCCGCCCGCAACGCGCGCAACAGCCGTATGCCGCGCGCATTCACGCCCACGATGGCCGTGCGCCTAAGGCCAATGCCGCGCAGCAAGAGCTGCCGCTCAAAACTGCGCAGCAGCACCCGCCCGCCGGCCACCAGCGCGACCATGCCCAGCCAGTAGAATAGGACCAGCAATCGAGTGAGGCGGATGTCGCGGTCAAAGGTGGCGATCATGGCCAGCAAGATGCCCAAGGTAACGACCTTGAGGACCTCGTATATTTCGTCGAAGCGCGAACTAGAGAGCGAGGCTTGGTAGAAGCCAAAAAACAGGAACAGCAGCAGCCAGCAGCCGCTTATCAGCGGCAGCACGTCTGAGTAATAGCCCAATGCATACCAGAAGCTCGGCCCTGCTACCGCGTCTGGATAGAGCCGCTCGTAGTTGTGGCGGACGATCTCCAGCCCGCCGCCGGCCAACTTCATCCACAAAAAGAACACCGACGCCAAACTGACGGCGACAGTGTCACTCAACAACAGCAAGACAACGCGTTTCAGGCGCGACATAAACGCTCTACCTCGCGGGCTGCCAGACGCGGTGGCGGCGACCCATTAGGAAGCTCAGCAGCCCCAGCAGGGTACCCCAATTGGTCGCGGTGAAATAGGCCGGCACGTAGAACAGCCAATAGCGTCCCAACCGCTCCGGCAGCAAGAGGCCCAAAGCAGCCAAGCCATAGAAAGTCACTTGCAGCGCGAGCAAGATACCATAGTACTCGCTCGCGGCCAATGGGATATTGACCGCAAGCACCACCAACAGCCACACCGGCACGAGCCAGCGAAGTAGCTTGTGGGAAAACATCTGAAACGCAAAAAAAAAGTGCGCGAACGGGTTGAGCACGCCAGCCTCGGTCCACAGGCCGTAGAGCGAGCGCGAGACAATGCGGCGGCGGCGGCGGAACTCGTCGCCAAAACGACCACTGCTGTACTCGGTGGCAACGGCCGTTGGCTCGTACGCAATGCGAAAGCCGCGCCGCCAGGCGTGCAGGGGCGCGACAAAATCGCTGATAATATCGCCGCGTAGCTCGACGAACAACGCACGCCGGAGCGCGTAGATGGCGCCATTAGCGCCCAGCGCTGAGCTGAGCAAGCTCTCCCGGCGCTTGAGAAACTGCTCGTAGCGCCAGTACAGGCCTTCGCCTTTGCCCGCGCCTTGCTCGTCTGGATTGGCGTATTGCAACTCGCCGCAGACGCAGCCGATCCGCTCATCGGCAAAGGGTGCCAACAGCCGCTTGAGCGCACTAGGCGCGTACATGCTGTTGGCGTCGGAGAACGCGACAAACTGCCCGCGCGCCAAGCGCACCCCGGCGTTTTGCGCCTCAGTCTTGCCACCGCGGACCTCCTGCCGATGTAGCCGCACCCCGCGCACGGCGAATTCAGCGGCAATGCGGTCGGTGTCATCGGTCGAGGCGTCTGAGACGACGATGATGTCGAGCCGTTCAGCCGGATAGTCCATAGCCAGCGCATTTTCTAGCTTGGCGCGCAATACGGCTTCTTCGTTGTGCGCGGCAATGATCAGCGACACTGCGGGCCATTCGCTCAGTGGCGCATACTCGGGCATCTTGCGGCCAGCCGCCAAGAGCCAGAGCAAAACCGGGTAGATCAGGTAGGTATAGACGACGAGGAATAAAGCGGCCCAAAAAATGGCGACGAGCATGGGATTTTGGCGGTAGAAAACAGTGTTACGACATAGCTTATCTCATTATATTTTCGTCATTTGTAGTCATTTATGCAACCGTGCAACGCACGTTGTCCGGGATTGGTGCCAGCGTTGGGAATCTGCGGACATTATCTGGCTAGCACCTCCTCGTAGAGCGCCCGAATGCGAGCCGCCACCCGGCGATAGTCGTAGCGTTCCTCGGCCTGCTGGCGAATCGCCGCGCGGTTGTAGCGGCCATATTCGTCTAGCACCGCGAGGATACCCGCCGCCAAGTCCTCCGCGTCGCCGACCGCCACTAGCCGCCCGATCTCCTCATTGACGACCTCCTCCGGCCCACCACAGCGCGTGGCGACCACGGGCAGGCCACAGGCCATGGCTTCGATCAGCGACGTGGTCAGGCCCTCGCTGAAACTGGGCAACACGAACAGATCAGCGGCGGCCATATACGGGGGTAGTTCCTCCCAAGGTACCGCATCCTCAAACGACACATGTTCGGACAGGTTCAAGTCGTTGACTTGAGGTAGGAAAGGATCGGCGGTCCCGGTCGCAGGGTGGCCGCCGACCAAGGTCAACGAGACATCGCGGCCCTGACTGCGCACTTTAGCCAGTGCCGCCAGCAAAACGCGCAATCCCTTTGCCTCGACAAATCGGCCCACATAAAGTAGGTGCCACTTTTCTTTATCGGGCTGGTGCGACCTGGCCGCCGAAAAGAGCTGGCAGTCAACGCCGTTGGGAATGTAGCGAACCTTATCGGCCGGGACGCCCAATTGCACAACCTCGCGGCGCAGTTCTTGGCTGACGACAATAACGGCCGCGGCTTGCGTTAGGGCCTCAACGATCAATTGCCGCCATTGGGACTTGAGTTTGGGCAGGATCTTAATGTCGGAACCGTGGACCGTAATGACCACAGGACGATCGATTTGCGAGCCGTACTCAACAGCAGCCCGGCCATCGGGATAGGCGCAGTGCGCGTGGATGATGTCCGGCACAGACTCAACTGCACTGAGCAAAGCCTTGAGGTGAAAACGCCACTGCTTGGTAAAGAGGATCCGCCGCGGCAGGGCGAAGCGGCGGGGATGCCGCACCTCAATTCCGTCCACCACTTCGCGGCGTGGGACATGGCGGTAGGCACTCCATAAACCAAATCTCGGCAGGGGAAACCAAGGCACGGGTGCCACTACTTCTAGTTGACAATGCTCTTGGAGGAAACGCGCCTGATTGTGGACAAAACTTCCAGAGAGCTTAGATATGACGTTGGGGTAGAGGTGCGATAGCAGCAAAACTTTCACGATTGATCCTCGCGTTCTTCAAGCGCTGGTTCTAAGCACGTGCGTCCGCGTCGAGCCGCTGCACGGCGAAGAGCATGCCGATGCAGAACCAAAACATGTTGCTGGGCAGGTCGCCATTGAACGTCTGATTGACCTGGAAGGCGACAAACGTGGCGATCAAGCCGATGGCTATGGCGCGCAAATAGGAATCCTGCATCTGCTGCAAGCGCCCCAAGCTCAAAAAGAACGTCTTGCCGACAAACCAGACAAAAGCCGCGAAACCAACGATGCCTAGTTCGCCCAAGATCGCAGTCACTATAGTGTGCGGCTCTTTCACTAGGGTCCAATGGGGATATCCGGGCGGCGCGTATTGGGAGAATATTACCGGAAAGGATCGCCAACCAGTGCCCAAGAACGGATGGTCCGAAAACATGTCGAACGAGGCCATGACGAGATGAACGCGCGCCGTACTCGAAGCGCGGCCGGTCGCGCCGAACTCATCAAACAAGGTGAAGATGGAGGCAAAGCGCTCGAAGATGTACTCGGCATAAGGCACGAATTCTTTGAGGCCGAGCACCAGTAGGATAAAGGCAAAAACTCCAATAAAAAAATAGCGCAGCTTGCCGCTCAACCAGAGGATGACGAGCACGCCGGCCAGCGTTGACACCCAGCTAGAGCGGCTAAACGAGGCCAACAGCCCGCCAAAGCCGATGACGACCGCCAAAGCAAAAAGCACGCGCTGGCCCCTAGGCAGTCGATGGTTGAGCAAGACGGCCAACAGCGGCAGGACGCCGCTCATTACAAACGAGGCAAAGATGTTGGGGTTGTGAAAGGCCCCCGTCGCCCGCGGCACGTTGCCGCCCAAGGCGGTGATGACCTTGGCCGGCAGGTGGAATTGGCCGGTGATGACCTGATAGGCCCCCATCACGGAGCCCGCTATTGTCAAGACCACTAGGGACCATAAGACCGCGGACACGGCCCGCCTAGAGTCGAGCGTTATTTGCACCATGTAGGTGAAGAGCACGAGGGCACAAATCCGCAAGAAGCTGACGGTTGCATCTAGCTGATTGGGCGTGTACGTCAGCGACACCGCAATAGACGCGAGGAACAAAAAGAGCGGCACCTTAATCTCGAAGTCGGGAAAGTACACGCGCTGCCGCAGGCAGATGTTGGCGGCCAAGCCGAGGACCAGCAGCCCGAAGGCCAAGTGAAACCCCGTCAGCAAGAAGATCTCTTTTGAAGGGCCGGACTCGCCGAACAGCCGACCCGTGCTGTCGAGGCCCGTCGTCAGCAGCAAAATTGGGACGATGATCCACGGCTTCAGCAGCAGGCCCGCGACAAAAAACGCGACGCAGAGCGCGCCGATGAGGAGGGCCGGGAGGAATTCGAAAACGAAGATGCTGCCAGCGACCACCGCGCCTTGGAAAACCAAAAATGCCGCAAAGTAGCGGCGGTCGAGGGCGAGAGTCCGCGGGATCTTAGGGGCGGGGGCCGTCATAATTTACGCGCGAATAAAGGCGAGTACTTCATCCCGCTTCTCGGCCATGCGCTCTGCGGAGAGGGCCTCTAGGTTGAGTCGCAATAGCGGCTCGGTATTGGAGGAGCGCACGTTGAAGTGCCAGTCGTCGTAGCTGACCGAAATCCCGTCGAGGCGCTGGATGTGGCCGTCTTGGTAGTGGTCAGCTATCGCCGCGATTTTGGCGATGGGATCCGCGACCTCGGAGTTGATTTCAGACGACGTGAAGTACTGATGCTCTAGCGGAGCAAGCAACTCGGAGAGCTTAACCCCGCGCTGCGACAGCAATTCCAGCATCACTAGCGACGGCACGATGCCGGAATCCGCGCCAAAGAAGTCGCGGAAGTAGTAATGGCCGCTCAGCTCGCCCGCGAAAACAGCTTCTTCCTCAAACATCCGCGGCTTGAGGAACGAATGACCAACGCGTTCGATCAGTGGGGTCCCGCCGGCTGCTTTTACGAGGTCGGGCACGGCCCACGAGCAACGCACGTCGTACACGATCTTGGTGCCGGGATGGCGCTCTAGCATGTAGCAGGCCATCAGCGCGGTCGCAAAATCGCCGGGCACAAAACGGCCCCGATCATCAATGATGAAGAAGCGGTCGCCGTCGCCGTCAAAGGCAAAGCCAACGTCTGCGCGTTCGGCTAGGACGCAGCGCTCCAAGTCGGCGCGGTTTTCCGGCTGCATGGGATCGAGGCCGTGGTTGGGCAGGTGACCATCTGGCTCTAGGTACATGCCGATAAACTCAATGGGCAACCGCTCGTACACGTCTTGCAGAATCGGCCCGACCATGCCGTTGCCCGTGTCAGCTACCACCTTGAGCGGCTTGATGCAGGCCGGGTCCACGAGACTCAACACCTTGTCGATAAAACCCGGCGTCACGTCCTCGGCCCGAACCGCGCCCTGTCTCCGAACCGCGCCCCAGTTTTCCTCCACCACGAGGCGGCGCAGGTCTTGGATCCCGGATTCGCCGCTGAGCAGATAGGGCATTTGCCGCACCATCTTGAAGCCGCAGTATTCGGGCGGGTTGTGCGAAGCCGTCACCATCGCGCCCGGGCGGTCCAAGGTGGCGCAGGCGTAGTAGTATTGATCGGTACCGACCATGCCAATGTCGATGACGTCCGCGCCCTGATCGACGAGGCCGCGCAAGAGGTGTTCTTTTATGGCCGGACTCGAAAGGCGCATGTCGCGCCCCACGACGACCTCCTCGCACCTTAGCAGGGCCACTAAGGCGCGGCCTATGGCGTAGGCTACTTCTTCGCTCAGGGGGTCGGGATAGATGCCGCGGATATCGTACGCTTTGAAGATGGAAGGATCGACCTGCATGCTCAGACGAAGCGGCGCAGGGTGACGTCGAGCGCACGCACGCCGCCCGCAGCCGGTTGGTGCTGCACCAGAATTGGGCTTTGGTAGGTACCCTGCAAGATGCGATCCGCGCCAGCTCCCGCGCTGTCTGAGACCAGCAGCCGGATGTGGCGCTTTAGGCGCAAGATGCGCTGGGCCGGCGTCGATAGCACCGAAAAGATGCGGTCGATGACCGACCGTCCCACTGGAACTTGGTCGAGCAATTCGTTGTAGAAGCGGAGGGAATCGTAGGCCGCGTACGCGTGCATCTTGCCGGGGATGGAGGCCGGGTGCCGCAGGAGCCGCTTGCCGCGCTGGAGCACGTAGCGCAGCGGGTCGCTGAGGGCCTGGGGCAAGTCGTTGCGCATCAACAGAGTCTCGTACTCGTTGACGGTCATGCCGACGTGCTTTTCCTCTGGAGCGAGGCGGATGTCAATGCAGCCTTTGTCTATGCCGCATTGCCGCAGCCGGTCGGCGAGCGTTTCAAAGAGGCCGTAGCGCGGGTCTTTGAGATTGAAGGCGTCGATCGCATGACTACCGCCCACCGGAAGCTCCAACCGACTGCGATCCACGATTTCGGCGTGGTTGTAGGCCATGACCGCGGTGCGCCGGTTGCGCACGTAGTGCTTGTAGATGCCGTCTAGTTCAATGAAGTACACCGGCTCTTCCGGGCGGTGGATATAGGTCACGCAGTTTTTGAGACCCGCGGCGATAAAAGTCAGGTGCGAGTCGGCATTGACCGGCTCTCTTTCCTTTTCGCCCTCGCTGAGCTCGTCGCGCAACTGCATGCGGTCGTGGAAATAGCCGGCGTTGTAGGGAAATATCTTTTGGATGGCGCGGATAAATGGGTCAATCTGCTTACGACTGTGGCCCAAGCGCCGACACATGCCCTGCTCTATATAGCCGGCCGTGGTGTGCAACGAACAGTACGCGGCTTTGCGAAAGGGACGCAACTCATCGCCGACTTGCTGGCGGATCAACTCGGCGATGTCGATGACTGCAAAGCGGTGCTGAGGACGGATGGTTAGGTTGAGTTCTACTGGTTGTGGAGCCATATATAAATCCTGAGTCGCGTTTGTATCGAGCACCAATACACACTATCTTGCTGCTAATAAAAATACCTTCTAGTAAATGCCCACGCAACCAATTCAATGTAGGAATTAGGAATTGAGAATTGAGAATTGTAATTCCTAATTCCTAATTCTTAATTCTTAATTCCCATGAAAACCTTGCTAATCATGCGCCATGCCAAGTCGGCTTATCCTCCCGGGATAAGCGACGATTTCGACCGTCCGCTCAACAAGCGCGGCCGCGCGGATTTGCCGCGCATCGCCCGCCTACTCGCAGCGTACGGCCCGCGTCCAGATCTCGTGCTAACCTCAACCGCGCGCCGGGCGCAGCAGACGGCCACTGGCCTAGTCGAATCCCTCGGCCTGCCGCCGAGTGCCCTGCACTTGGACGACGCGCTCTACCTCGCGTCCTCCAGCACTCTGACCCAAGCGGCAGCCGACTTGCCAGACAGGGCCCAGACCGGCCTCATCATCGCCCACAACCCAGGGATGGAAGAGTGGATCGGCGAGCTGACGGGCGCGCACGTCGCCCTGCCAACTGCGGGCTTAGCCGCAGTCGCATTGGGCATCCACGCTTGGGCAGAAATCAGTCGCGGCCGCTTGCTCTATTTCGTGGTACCGCGACTCGTAAAAGCCATAACTCAATGACAATGAGCGGTTGACGAATGTCGCATATAAGGCTTATTTTTCAACAACTCACCCGGAGATAACGCGCATGAACCTGTTGGACATTCTGTCGCTCGAATCCATCATAGTTGACCTCAAAGGAGAATCCAAAGAGGAAATCATCACCGAACTGGTCAACTCGCTTCCAGTCGGCGACGCGATCACCGACCGCGCCCAAGCATTGCAAGCCGTACTCGACCGCGAAAAGATCATGAGCACGGGCATTGGCGATGGCATCGCCATCCCCCACGGCAAGTCGGCCGCGGTGACCGAACTGGTCGCAGCTATGGGCACCCAGCGGCGGGGCATGGATTTCGACGCCCTCGACGGCGAGCCAGCCTATGTGTTCTTCCTGCTGGTCTCCCCGACCAACATCTCCGGCCCCCACATCAAGGCACTGGCGCGGATTTCGCGCTTGCTCAAAAACGAAGAGTTCAAAAAGAAGCTCATCGACGCGAATTCAGCCGAGGAAATCATCGCCACCATCGAAGCGGCCGAGCGCGATATTCCCGCCGCGAACTAGCGCGGCCCCTTCCCCATCTTGCAGTTTCTCAATCCCGCGCTCCTTGTCGGACTGGTCGCGGCCGCCCTTCCCCTAGCCATTCACCTGCTGCATCGAGGGCGCGCCCAACCCCATCCTTTCAGCGACTTCGCCTTTCTGCGCCAGCTACAGCAAAACCGCATGCGGCGACTGCAACTGCGCCAATGGCTGGTTCTGTTGCTGCGCACGCTCATCATCGCGCTCATCGTCTGCGCCTTTGCCCGTCCGACGTATCAGGCCGGTGGCGGATGGGGAGGCGGGGATCGCCCGGTGGCCGTTCACGCGCTCTTGGACCTGTCGTACAGCACTCGCTACCAACGGCCCTCTGGCTCCCTTTTCGACCAACTCCAGCGCCAACTCGGCGACCTGCTGGCCGTTTTGCCGCCGCGCGATCAAGTGGCAGTGCAGCCTTTTGCCCTACGGCCCCACGCCCCTTTTGCCGGCGACCGCGATTACCTAGCCGAGCGCCTGGCCGAGCTCGCGCCGACGCAAGAGGCGACCGACTTGCGCGTGGCCTTGCACGCGGCGGCCCAACGCTTCGACCAAAAATCCGCACTCGCAGCGCACGAGCTTTTCGTCTTTACCGATTTGGCCCAATACAACTGGGATCAACTCGACGCCTCGGTCCCGTCCTTTGCCGACGCACGCGTCTATGTCGCCAGCCCGCGCACCCAGCCCCGGCCAAATGCTTACGTCGAGCGGGTCTCGGCCCCGAGTTGGATGCTCGCGGCCGACGCCAAAGTCACCTTGCAAACCGAAATCGCGCACAGCGGCGCGGGCACAGCACTCGACCTGTTTGTCGAGGGCCAGCGCGTGCGCCGCCATAGCGTGGATCCCGGAGCGCCCGGCACGACCCAAGTAGCACTCAGCTTTTCGCCGCGCCGCCCCGGACGGCTGAGCGGACACGTCGCCCTTTCCGACGACGCGCTCGCGCTCGACAACCGCCGCTATTTCACGCTCGACCTGCCCACCGCCATTACCGTGCTGCTGTTAAGCGAACAGCCCGAAGACGCGTACTATGTGCACCGGGCACTCGGGGCGGCGGCTCTCTCCGATCCGGTCGTAAAAATCCGCACCGATCTCTTTGCCAACCTCGACGCCGGCACCCTCGCCGGAGTAGATGTCCTCGTGCTCTGCAACCTCGCGCGGCTGAGCGCAGCGCAAAAGGCGGCCCTAGACAAGTTCGTCGCCAACGGCGGGGGCGTAGCCCTCTTTCCCGCGCCGCACAGCGACCTCGGCTACTACAACCGCGACCTCTTGCCCGGCCTGACTCCGGGCCGCTTCAAAAACCGGCTCGGCGCACCCGGCAACGCAGCCAACTATCAAGTTCTAGACGTGGACGAGCCGCACCACCCACTTTTCAACGACCTCCTCGCCAGCGATGGCGATCAGCCGCGCTTCTACGCCTATTTTTCCATGGTCCCCGCGCCCGACCTTTTGCCTTTGGCCCGTTTCAATGACGGACAACTCGCCATGGCACTAGCCTGGAAGGAACAAGGACGCGTCGCACTCGCGGCCTTCCCCATCGACCCGCAGTGGAACGATCTGCACCAACGCGGGCTGTTCGCCCCCCTCCTGCACCGCTTGGTGCGCGAGTTGAGCCTGCCGCCCGATCGCCACGCCGCTTACTTGGTCGGAGAAACGGTCTATCGCCGTTTGGCCGATGTGCCAATGGAAGCTGTGGTAGAGGCCGAGACGCCGTCGGGCGAGCGCCTGCGCTTGGAGCCGGAGCCTGTCGGCGGCCAATACTTGTGGAAAATTCCTCACGTCAGCGAGGCTGGCATCTGGCGATTGCGCGCTGCGGGCGCAGAGGTCGATGAGTTCGCCGTCAACTTCGACTCCCGCGAATCCGCGCTCGCACCCGTAGTGCCCGAGTACGTGCGGAGCATTTTCGCGGACGCAGAAGTCCATTTCCTCAACCCCGGCGACGATCTGCGCCTTGCGGTCTTGGGCAATCGCCACGGCCGCGAGCTGTGGCGCGAATTCCTGCTTTTGGCCCTCGGCCTCCTCCTCGCCGAACAGTGGATCGCCCGCGCCCCCCGCGACGTTCCGGTGCGCCAAGCGGCATAAAGAGTTATATATTATGAGTTTCGATAATCAAACTACAACCATTCGATTCAACGAGAAGTTCTATGACTCCACGCTGAGCAAATTCGCCGTAGGCAATCTGCGAGGAAACCTATGGAAAAAGTGAAAAACTATTTTGATCAAGGGCTGGTAGATACCATAGGAGCATTTCTGTCTTTTTCGTGTGCGCTCCACTGCGTGGCAATGCCGCTTTTAGTAACAATTCTGCCATTACTGGGGCTTGGGTTCCTCGCAAGTGAACGCGCGGAATTAATCATTATTGGAGCCGTTGCACTCGCATTAGGTAGCGTCGTTTGGGGGATTAAGAATCACAGAAGTTGGAGAGCATTTCTCACCCTCGTAGTGGCAGTAGCGTTTATCGCCACCGCCCACATTGCTACTGAAGGAATCTTTGAAGTAGTCCTCCATGCAACAGGAGGCCTCCTACTGGCAACAGCACATCTCCTAAATCGGCATCTATGTAAGATATGTCCTACCTGTGAGCGCGAGCATCCGGGTGATTCTCACTCGCTGCGGCATTGACAGAGTAGATACGACTTTACCTCGCGGTTTTGGGCAATCGCCACGGTCGCGAGCTGTGGCGCGAATTCCTGCTTTTGGCTCTCGGCCTCCTCCTCGCCGAACAGTGGATCGCCCGCGAGCCCTGCGACGTTCCGGTTCGTCAGGCGGCATAAAGACCTATAGACGGTGGTCGTTTAGATTTGCACAGGCGAGCGGCTTGACGGGGATTTGCCTTAACAGTACCATAAAATTTAACCCCTAGTAGGAGAGCAATCAGGAGATGGTGGAACGTTCGAGAAAGATGCAAGATGATTACGGCGTCTTTACCCTCGACATGTCCGTAACCTCTCGCGTTTGGCAGCCCCAGATTGAAAACGCGAGCACGCCTGAGGAGATAATCAATATCCTCAGACAGTTCAATCTCGATGCGATCGCGGATCGCCTCACCGACCTCCGCAAGCTTGTCGAAGTTGATCCTGAAGAATCGCCTATGGAGCTTGAATCACTGCGATCACTGGCCATTTTCCTTATGAGTGAGATACGTGAACGACAACTGCCCGAGCCAGAAATCGGTGTCACCCCAGACGGATTGGTAGAAATTGCATGGTCGCTTCCCCCCCACAATGGTATCCTGGCCATGGACTTCTTGCTCTCTGGACAAATTCAGTACACTGCCATCTCTGCACCGGCCCAATATGGAGTCGAGCAAAAGACCGCTAGCGGAACGTCGCCTAAGGACGAGATTATGAAAAATGTCCAGTCGTTCATCTCGCTTCTAGGGCGGTCATGTCTCGATGAATAACCGGCCGCTTCCGATAACGACCACATCTCGCGGTACTGCAAGCCATCGCACATGGGCCAGAACGGAATGCTGTTACCTGCCGCCTTCTTGCCACGGAAGGGCGAAAAACACCTCTCGGTCAACTGGCTTGAGTACTTCGATAAGGCCGACTTGGGTGATGCCATTGAGGAAGTTCGAGAGGTGTTTCGCCGCAAGGGTTATAAAGTTAAATCGAATGGCCGGTTTGCGGTGCTGGAGGTCGGAGCTGCCAAAGCCGTCGGGGATACTCTATCCATAAAGCATTTGCCCTCTATCAACGATGAGTCCCACGCCGGTATTTTTGGAGATATTACAAGTGCCACAGCTACAGCACTTGCAATGCTGGCTGGTCGAACCTTATATCCCGCTATATAAAAATCTCCGAAGTCGTCAGTCGATTTGGTCGAGCGTTTCCTGAGGAACTTTGCCGTATGCGTCGAACGCCGCTTGGAGCCGCTCGCCGAGCGAAGAAATCCCTTGCGGAGAAAGTTCGACGGCTGGTTGCTGCCCATATGCACGCCGAGGATTCGTGTTGCCGGTGTCGCGTGCTGCATTACGCTGGGTCGACGCAAATGAATCGCTCTTGAGTTCACACATCAACTCGTTCAGCGAGATGCCGTTGGCTATGGTCCCATCAACGAACTCGGCGCGATCCACTCGGATATACCTCGAATACTTTTCTCTCCACGAGCGAAGATCAATGTCCTCGTCTGACGCGTTGTCTCGGTCCGGATGATGCTTCATGCCGACGGCGCGACCGAAAATTCGTATGTCGCGCTTCTCCGTGAATCGTGCCATAAACATGATCGCACCGTCTTCGACGCTCCTAGGGCGTTTGGTCTTGGGATAGGCGAGGACCTCATGGCAACCCTCGTGTTTGATCACCTCGATAATAGGATAAGAAACACAGACCCGCTCATGACTGTTGCCGAGAAACTTGATGAAGGCTTGGTCTCCATCCGCCACGGTAGCGGGAAGAGGAACGGATTGTGAGGCCGCAAGCCTCACCTTCGCGCCGAAATCGCCGAGCCCTTTCGCGCGATTGGGCCTCCCAACAGCCGCACGGTGCTGGGTAACAGTTGCCGCCCAGCTATCGAGTAGATCTCGAGATAAGTCCTTGCCGCGCTGCCAAAGCCCGTCAAAATAGCTTTGGCAGTCCGCTATGACGGCTTCGTCTTCGGCGACAACACCGAACTCTTGGTTCCGGGTGAGCGCGGCCTCTGTCAGATTGGCCGACGTAATGATTACTCGGCTTGTCCCGAAGAGATACAACTTAGCATGGAGGTTCTGGACACCTCGGACGCTGGCACCATCGTCGAGTAGCATTCGCAGGGCTTCGACATCGCTGACACCGTTAGCGAAATCGTCCAGATTGAATCGGGTAATCACTTGAACGTCACCGGGACGATGCGACAGGAGATATTCAAGTGCACCTTTCTTAATGAACGGACAGATGATGCGTAGCTCGCTGGGATCCGCGTGGATAGCCGCCGTCAGTTCCCGGTCCCATTCTGCACTGACCAGCCGTATGGGTTCTTGACTCATTACACTACCCTCGCAAATTCACCGCTGACGGCCTGTTACCAGATATGTGCATAGACACCTCGGGCTCATCCTCACCGAATAGTGGATTGCCTGCGCCCCCGCGACGTTCCGAAAATCTATTATTGTTGAATCAAAGAGCTATTTGCTCGCTTCCCAAAACCCGCCTTACCTCATCCGCCCGCGTCTAGCGCGCGAAAAAACTCAAACGTATAAATGCCGTGGTCGTGCCCATCGGCCCATTCAATGCGAATGCCGTAGCGCCCAACGTAGCTAACCCCCCGCACCTCAGCCGTAGCTGACACCGCCTCGGGCTGCAAGAGCGTCAACCCGCCCTCGCGCGCGTCGCGCAATTCCCGACAGTGAGCGCAGGGACAATCGCGCCGCAACCCCTCCAAGTCGTAGCGACTCTCGCGGCCATCGCTCCACCCGATGACCAACTCACCGGCCCGGCCATCCACGGCGATGTCTCGCGGTCTCGCCTTGTTCAACGCGGCCCTCCCACCATCTTAGCACTCAGCTCATAGGGTGCGGCTGCGGTAATTTCCACTTCGACGAAAGAACCCACCGGAGGCGTCCCCTCGGTGATTACTACTTGGCCGTCGATTTCCGGGGCGTCGCGCTCCATCCGCCCATAGCACATCTCCCCCACGTGCGCATCGACCAAGACCTGCTGCCGCGTGCCAACAAGCCCATCGTTTTTCTCCGTCCCCACGCGCTCTTGCAGTTGCGTCAGGCGGCTGTAGCGCTCCTGCTTGACCTCCTCGCTGACCGGGTCGCCAAGCTCATACGCTGAAGTCCCATCTTCCGGCGAGTAGAGAAAGCCAGTCGCATAGTCAAAGCGCGTCTCAGCCACGAATTCCAGCAAGGCGGCAAAATCGTCCTCTGTTTCCCCAGGGAAGCCGACGATGAACGTCGAGCGCAGCCCAGCCCCCGGCAGCCGCTCCTGCAATCGCGCCAACAAATCGAGCGTCTTTTGGCGCGTCGTCGCCCGCTTCATGCGCTTGAGTATCGGGTCGGAAATGTGTTGCAGCGGCATGTCGATGTAGCGGCACATCTTGTCGCACGTGGCATAGAAGTCGATCAGTTCGTCAGTCCAGAACGCCGGATAAGTGTACATCAAACGCATCCACTCAATGCCCTCCACCTCGGAGAGCGCTTGCAAAAGGCGCACGAGCTGCGGCCGACCGTAGAGATCGGCCCCGTAGCGCACCGAATCCTGCGAGACCAAAACCAACTCCCGCACCCCCTCCGCAGCCAGCCGCTCGGCCTCGGCCACGAGCTGTTCGACCGGCTCGCTCACGTGCCGCCCGCGAATGGCGGGAATGGCGCAAAAGGCGCATTGGTGGTCGCAGCCGTCCGATATGCGCAGATACGACCAGTGCTTGGGCGTCAGCGAAGTCCGCGGCAAGCTAGCCAAGTACTGGGGCCGCTGGACGTCCAACACGTCGTCAACGTGGTGGACGATGTCGGCCTCGTCGGCGATCGTCAGCAGCTTGTCGGCTTCCACCAACTCCTGTGCAAGCTCCTCGTAGTAGCGCGTCGATAGACACCCCGTGACGATCACCCCCTCGCACTGCCCCTCTTGCTTGAGCCGATGCGCATCCATAATCGCGGCGAGGGATTCTTCTTTGGCCGGCTCGATAAAGCCGCAGGTATTGACCACCACCACGTCTGCTTCTTCCGGCACATCCGTCATCTGATAGGCATGGCCCTGCAAAAGCCCCTGCATCCGCTCGGAATCGACCGTGTTTTTCGGGCACCCCAAGCTGACTAGGTAGACTTTATGAGGTTGGTTTTCGCTCATCTCATCCCTCGCCAAAGCGCTGCGCGTATGCAATGGCCGCGCGCACCGTGTCATCGGTTATTCCCTCCACGACCTCCACCTCCCCAATCCGCCGACCCAGCACGAACCGCAACTGCCCATCCACCCGCTTTTTGTCGGCCTTGGCGCAGGTCAAAATCCGCTCTGCCTCCACCTCAGCCAATCCTCCAGGTACCCCCAACCGCTCCAGCAACGCATCCTGCCGCTGCCTTTCTTCTTCGGGCCAAAACCCCTCTCGACAGGCGATTTCTCCGGCGGCGATCAAGCCTAAAATTATCGCCTCCCCGTGCCGGTAGCGGCCGTAATCCGTGGCGGCCTCAATCGCGTGTCCAATGGTGTGCCCGTAATTGAGAATGGCCCGCAAACCCTGTTCCTTCTCGTCGGCAGCCACCACCTCGGCCTTGATTTCCACATTCCGGCCGATCAGCCAGTCCAAGGTCTCCGGCGCCAACGCCATATCCACGACCTCCTCCAAGTGCTCCTCCAAAAAGGCGAAGAGCGCAGCGTCGCGGATCAGCCCGTGTTTGACCACCTCGGCCATGCCCGCGACCCGCTCCCGCCTCGGCAGCGAGTGCAGCGCATTCGTGTCGGCCAAGACCAAGCGCGGCTGGTGAAAGGTGCCGATCAGATTTTTGCCCAGCGCGTGATTGACCCCGGTCTTGCCGCCGATGCTCGAATCCACCTGCGCGACAATGGTCGTAGGCACCTGCACATAGGGCACGCCGCGCAAATAAGTGGAAGCCACAAAGCCCGCCATGTCGCCGACCACGCCCCCGCCGAGGGCCACGACCCAATCGCCACGGTCGAACCCGGCTGCAATCATCTGCGTGAAAATTTCCTCGGCTCCGTGCAGGTTCTTGGCCTCCTCGCCCCCGGCATAGACAATCTCCAACACCTCAAACCCAGCGGCGCGCAAGCTCACGGCCACAGGTTGCAGATAGCGCGCGGCCACAACTTCGTCGCTCACTAGCGCGACTTGCCGGCCCAAAGCCAAGTCGCGACAGCGCGGCCCTAATTCCCCTAAGATATCGTGGCCGACGAAAATGGGGTATGCAGCCCCCGGGATGTCTAAGTCAATTCTTTGCATAGCTCTCCAACAAAGCAAGGAGTTGCCCGGCTGTGTCCTCAGGCGTCTGCGCCTGCGTAGTGTACAGCTCGATGTGGGCTTGGTCGTAGTAAGGAGCGCGCTCGCGGAGCAGGGACTCTATCTTGGCGCGTTGCGCCTGCGGATCCAATCCGGCGAGCAGGGGCCGGTTGGTGCGGCGACGGACGCGGGCAAAAATCGTATCCACGTCGGCCTTGAGGCACACCAACACACCAGCGCAACGCACAGCCTCAATATTGTCAGCGCGGGTGATCGCCCCGCCGCCCAAGGCCACTACGGCATCCGGGCGCTGGCAGGTTTCGAGGACGCAGTCGCGCTCTAGCTGGCGGAAATGCGCTTCGCCTTCGTCGGCGAAAATCTCCGCAATGGTCTTGCCGGCGCGCTGTTCGATCATCCGGTCGGTATCCAAAAAGCAGCGCCCTAGCTCCCGCGCCAGAATGCGCCCGACCCGGGTCTTGCCCACGCCCATAAAACCCGTCAGAAATACCGGCCCTTCTATCACGACCCACGTCTCACATTCTTTCAAGCGTCTCGATGCCGAGCAGGTCGAGGCCCTGGCGCACAATGCGCGCGGTCAGCAGTGCCAGCAGCAACCGACTCGTCCGCACCGGCTCGTCCGTGCGAAGGACCGGGCACTGCTCGTAGAACTTCATAAAGGCGTCGGCCAACTCGTGGAGATAGTTGCACAGCACGTGCGGATAGCACTGACGGGCCACGTCCTCAACCACTTCGGGAAACTGCAACAGCTTGATGGCGAGTGTATTCTCAGCCTTTTCGCCAATGATTATCGCCCCGCTGAGCGCATCTTCATCCACGCCAGCGCGGCGGAACATGCTCTTGATGCGGGCATACGAATAGAGCATGTACGGAGCGGTGTTGCCGTCGAGAGCCAGCATCTTGTCCCAGTCGAACACGTAGTCCGAGGTGCGGTTGAACGACAGCTCCATGTACTTGATGCTGCCAATGCCAATCACGCGGGCGATCTGCCGCCGCTCGTCCTCGTCCATGTCGGGGTTTTTCTCGCTCACTTGGGCAAAGGCCCGCGCCACGCCCTCCTCCAACACGTCCATCAGCTTGACCACGCCGCCAGTTCGCGTCTTGAACGGCCGGTTATCTGCGCCTAAAATCGCGCCAAACTCGTGGTGCTCCAAAGCGGTCGCCTCGGGCGCGTACCCAGCCACCCGCGCCACCGCGAAGACCTGCTGCAAGTGAAACGACTGGCGCGCATCGACGATGTAGAGGATGCGGTCGGCCGCGAGTGCGCCAGCCCGATAGCGCACGGCCGCGAGGTCGCTCGTCGCATAGAGATAACCGCCGTCCGACTTCTGCACGATCACCGGCGTGATCTGGCCGTCCTTGTTTTTGAATTCCTCCAAAAAGACGCACTGCGCGCCGTTGGACTCCACCAACAAACCCTTGTCCCGCAAATCCTCGACCACGCGAGGTAAGTCGTCGTTGTACGCGCTCTCTCCCTGCACGTCTTCGGGCTTGAGACTGACTCCCAGCGCGTCGTATATGCGCTGGCCGTGGGCGAGCGACTCGTCGATGAACTGCTGCCACATCCGCTGCACATGCGGGTCGCCGCTTTGCAGCTTGACCACGTATTCTCGCGACAGATCGGCGAAGGCTTCATCTTGGTCAAATCGTTGCCTCGCCGACTGGTAGAAAATTTCTAGATCGGCCAATTCCGTAGCCGGGTCCGCAAGCTCGTCCAAGTGGGCGATCAGCATCCCAAACTGCGTTCCCCAGTCTCCCACGTGATTGTGGCGCACGACCTCGTGACCCGAAAATTCGAGGACGCGGGCGATGGCGTCGCCGATAACTGTGCTGCGCAGATGGCCGATGTGCATTTCCTTGGCCAAGTTGGGATGCGAGTAGTCGAGTACGACCTTTTGCAGCGCGTCCTTGGGCACGCCGAGTCGCGGATCGGCCAACACGTTCCCCAACTGCGCGGCCAGCCACTCGCCTTTGAGCTGGATATTGATAAAGCCCGGTCCGGCGATATCTACGGACGCGGCCATGTCCTCCAGATCCAGTTCCTCCACAACCTGAGCGGCGAGTGCGCGGGGATTGGTCTTCAGCTTCTTGGCCGCAGCCATTACGCCATTGGCTTGGTAATCGCCGAACTCCGGGCGGGTAGCCGGGCCGACGAGAGCCGGTGAATCCGCGGGCGCGCCCGCTCGGGCCAGCGCCGCGCTGATACGCGTTTCTAGTGATTCGGTTATCATGCGCTATTTATGTTGTTTGTCTTTATTCCCAGCGACCTAAGAGGGAAAATGCTCCAGTGCGGCCGCAATCATCGCCTCGACCGGCGGCTCGACACCCGTCCATATCTCAAACGAACGCGCACCCTGCCAAGCGAGCATCCCCAAGCCGTTGATCGCGGTGGCACCAGCGGCGGCAGCCTGCCGCATGAGCACGGTCTCCAATGGGTTGTACACAATGTCGGCGACCAGCATGTGCTCGTGCAGACACGACGGGTCCGCCAGCGGCGAAACGTCTTCGCGGGGATGCATCCCCAGTGCCGTGGCGTTGATGAGCAAACCAGCATCTCCAATCGGCCCGGTCTCTGCCAGCGACCCGACCCGCACCTTGCCAGCACTGTCGAGGTCGCCGGCTAGAGCTGCGGCCTTTTCCACCGTGCGGTTGAGCAGCAGCACCTCCTCCACCTCGTCTCGCGCCAGTAGCGCGTAGAGCACGGCCCGCGCTGCGCCTCCCGCACCGAGGAGCGCAACCTTGGGCGGCAGCGGGTCCAAGCCGCCATCAGCCTTGAGGCTCTGCACGATTCCAAAGGCGTCGGTGTTGTACCCCACGAGCCGACCATCGCGGTTGGCAATGGTATTGACCGCGCCAATGCTCTGGGCCTCGGCAGAAATCTCGTCGAGATGCGCCATGACGGCCTGCTTGTGCGGCACCGTTACATTCAGCCCAACCATACCGAGCGCACGCATTCCGGCAAGCGCTTCGGGCAAGGCCGCAGGATCAACGCGGAACGCCGCGTACACATAGTTGAGATCCAACGCCCTGAGCGCGGCGTTGTGCATGGCCGGCGACGCCGTGTGTGCGACCGGGTCGCCGATGACGCCGAGCACTCGCGTCGTCCCGGAAATCACCCCAACAAATCCTCAACGAAGCAGTTGGCAATCTCAAAGGATTCGCGCCACGATACGTTGTAGAGCAAGCGGATGGCGAGTAGGCCGCCACACAACATCACAGCCGCGCACACAAAGAGCCGAAAAATTCCTCTCATATTTAATCTCCTCCAATAGATTGTACGGTATTAAAAAAATCGGGCCAGATCGGCGTCAAGCAATCGCTGCCTTGGATGGTCAGTTCCCCTTCGGCCAACAGCCCGGCCACGGCAAATGCCATGGTTAAGCCGGGGTCGCCCTGACTGTCGAGTTGGCCGCCTTGGAGCGGGAAACCGCCTTTGATGACAAGCCCCTCGGGAAACTGGCCAATCCGCGCATCGAGCGAGCGCAGCGCGGCACACAAATGCTCCACATGCGGCACGTTTTCGATATCGCGGATGACCGTCGTCCCCTTCGTCTGAGTCGCCAAGACTGCTAGCAATGCGATCTGGTCGGCGACCTTAGCGGCCCGCTGCCCTGCCACGCGCGTGGCCTTTAACGGGCTGGCGCTCACGTGCAAATCGCACGCGCCCTCTCCTATGTCTTCCGCGACAATCTCCGCCCCAATCTGCCGCAGCAAATCCAAAAAGGCCCGCTGCCCCGAGCGAATGGCCACGCGCTTGATGGCTAGCTCCGACCCCTTGCGGCACAGCGCAGCCCCCATGAGCGGATAAGCCAACGCGAGCTGCCCAGGCACCTCTACGTCAGTTGCCTTTAACGCCTGCCCCCCCTCCATCGACAGCAGTCTGCGCCGCTCAACAGCAACCCCACGCTCGCGCAACAAGCGCTCCACGCGGCTGCCGACTTTTAGCGCGGTCGTCCCCTCGGCAAAGAGTGCGGTCACCATCGCGCCCAGCGCTAGGGCGTCGGTCGGCGGTGCCTCGGAGAGAACAAATCCTTTGGCCTGCTGGCCCCCGATTGCAAAGGTGTCCGCGCTTTCCTGTTCGACGGCAAACCCAAGCTGGGCCAGCAGGTTGAGCAAGAGCCGACACCGCTCGACTTCCGCGCCCAACTTCACCTGCGAGCGAAACGCTTGCCCGGCGAGCAAGGGAAGCAACAGCAGCGCAGTGTCGCCCAACCCTTCTAGGTCAAGCGGTCCCGCTGCGTTCCGAAACCCCCGCAGGCCAACGCCACGCACCGCATAAGTGCCCACGCGCTTGGCGATGTCAACGCCCAACTCGCGCAACAGCGCGACCACCCGGTCAGCAGCAACGGGCACGCAGCGGACGGTGCTATCCCCTTCACTCAGCGCGGCCAACACGAGCGCGCGCTCGGCTGGCTCCCGCTCTCCAGGCACCGACACTTGCCCCACAATTTTCATGACTGGGCTTACTATTGCTGCCATCGCCTAGGGTCTCCGCGCCACGTACCCGAGCCGAGCCAAAATTCCCAGCGCATTTTCCGCACTCTCGGCGCTGTCAAATCCCAACCGCAGCGTCCCTCCCTCGCCCTCGCGCACCTTCATCACCTCAATATCGTTGATGTTCACCCCTTGCGCCCCCAGCGCCTGGCCGATCTCGGCGATGACGCCTGGCCGATCCTCGGCTAGGACCAAGATCTCGTGTAGCACATGGATAAACCCCTTTGAATCTCTCGGAATGGACCCCCGAATTTCATTAGCAAAATCGAAATCCGCCTTTAGCTCCTCTGCCTCCAACCGCCCCCTCACATCCGCGAGCGCGGCGATGTAGCGGTCGATCATCGCGCGGATCTCGTCGGCATTGGTCGCGCAGATATCCTCCCACACCGGCGCGAACGGGCTAGAGGCAATCCGCGTCAAGTCGCGGAAACCGCCAGCCGCCAGCGGCAAGAAGTGGTCCCGCTCGGCATTCAGCCGCCCGACCATACCCACCAGCGAGGTCGCCACCATCTGCGGCAAGTGGCTGATCGCAGCGACCGCTCGGTCATGTGACTCAGCGTCTAGTTCCATCACCCGCGCCCCGACCTGCCGCAAAAGAGCGGTCAATGCTTGGTAGCGGTCTGCCGGTACCTTCTGGTCGGGGACCAAAATGTAGATCGCATTCTGGAAGAGAAACGGATCGGCCGCGGCCACGCCCGCCTTTTCAGAACCGGCCATCGGATGGCCGCCGACAAAGTACACCTCGTCGCTGAAATGGGCTTGGGCCTCCGCGACAATGCGGCGCTTGGTGCTCCCCACATCGGTAACGAGTGTCCCCGGCTCGGCGAGCTGACCCACCTCCGCAATCAGCGTCAGAATCCGCTTGATCGGCGTGCAGATAAAGACTAGGTCGGCCCCTTTGAGCGCCTGCCCCAGTTCGTCGTAGCCCCAACCCTCGTCAATCACACCCAACTCCAGCGCACGGGCGATAGTCGCAGGACGGCTGACGCCCACAAGCTGCCCGCTAAAGCCAGTGCGCTTGAGCGCCAAGCCTATGGAGCCGCCAATCAGGCCCACGCCGACGATGACTGCCCGCCGGAAGAAGGCTAATCCTCCTCGAGTTCGAAGTAGGTGGTTAGTTCGATGAGTAGCCAGTAGAGCTTCTCCAAGGACTCGTCCTTCATCAGCCCTTGAAGTTCTTGGTTGTAGGCTTTGGTCTTGGCGATCACCTCGCGCTCGCGCTCGGGATCGCGTATTGGTTTTCCCGCGGCCTTTTTAATCTGCCCAACCTCGTGTGCGCACTGCATGCGCTCGTTGAGCAGAGCGATCATTTTCTGGTCGATACCATCTATGCGTTCGCGCCAGTCACTCAGGTCCATAGCTGCTCCCTTACCGATGTCCCATGGCCCGACGGACCGCGTCCATGGTTGCGTCAACGATCGGACGCAGTTTCTCGACACTCTCAGCGAGTACTTCGTCTATATAGGTGGGATCCGCCGTCAATTCCCGATAGCGAGCCTGGATCGGCTCGATCTCGGCGATGACCACTTCGACCAATTCCTTTTTTAAGTCACCGTAGCCCTTGCCAGCAAAATGCGTCTCAATCTCGTCGTTCCCCTGACCTGTCAACGCCTGATAGATCGTCAGCAGGTTGAAAAGTCCGGGACGCTGCGGGTCGAAGACAATGCCCTGCTGCGAATCGGTCACCGCTCGCATAATCGTCTTGCGCACCTTATTCGGATCATCGAGCAGGCCGACGCTGTGGTACTGGCCCTCGGCCGACTTAGACATTTTCGCGGTCGGATCGTCGAGCCCCATGATCCGCGCCCCGACTTGCGGAATGACCGGCTCGGGCACGGTGAATACCTCGCCGAACTGGCGATTGAAGCGCTCGGCAATGTCGCGCGTCAGTTCCACGTGCTGTTTTTGGTCGTCGCCGACAGGCACCTCGTGCGCCTGGTAGAGCAGGATATCGGCGGCCATCAACGTCGGATAGACGAACAGCCCCGTGCCGACGCGCTCGCGCCGCGCACCCACCCGATCCTTGAACTGGGTCATCCGCTCCAGCCAACCCATCGGCGTGATACAAGTAAAAAGCCAAGCCAACTCAGTGTGTTCGGGAATGTGCGACTGCACGAAGAGACGGCACTTTTGCGGATCGAGGCCACAGGCGATGTACAAAGCCACGGCCTCGCGCGTGCCGCTATGCAAAGCCTCTGGGTCGTACGGAACGGTGATCGCGTGCTGATCGACCACGCAGAAGATGTTGTCGCGGTCCTCTAGGTTGACCAGCCAATTGCGGACGGCCCCGATGTAGTTGCCGATGTGGATGTGACCCGAAGGCTGAATGCCCGAAAATACTCGCTTTTTCACGCGCCCAATAGCTCCCTCACTTTAGCCCCGATATCGTCTTCGCGCATCAGGGATTCGCCGACCAAGATCGCATCGACACCGGCATCGGCGAGCCGTTCGACATCGCCGCGATCCCCAATTCCGCTCTCGCTGACGACGACAGCCCCCTCCGGCATCTGATCCACAAGCGCAAAGGTAGTATCCAAGGTTGTTTCAAAAGTCCGCAGATCGCGGTTGTTGACGCCGATGAGCCGAGCACCGGCCGCTTTGGCCCGCGTCAGTTCCGCCCCATCGTGGACTTCGACTAGCGCGTCTAATTCTAACTCGCTGGCTAAGCCGAGGTAGTCGTCAAGCTGGCTGGAGTCCATCAGCGCCACGATCAGCAAAACGGCGTCAGCCCCGATGACGCGGGCTTCGTAGAGCTGGTATTCGTCGATGGTAAAATCCTTGCGCAACACCGGCAAGCCCGCGACCGCCTTAGCCATCTGCAAATACGCATCGCACCCCTGAAAATACGCCTCGTCCGTCAAAACCGAAAGACAGCGCGAACCATGAGCGGCATACGCATCGGCGATCCACTCTGGGTCGAAGTCGGCGCGAATGACGCCCTTGGACGGCGAGGCTTTTTTTATTTCGGCGATCAGCGCGATCCCGTCCGCAGTCAGCGCACCCATGAAATCGGTCGGCACCGCCGTATCGCGAGCCTGCGACCGTACATCAGCCAAACTCCGCTGGCGCTTGCAGTCGGCGACAAACTCGCGCTTGTACGTAGCTATTTCGCTTAGAATATCTGCCATTTGGGTTGTGGCTAGGGCAGCTTCAACAGGATCGTTACCAGCAAGCCTACCAGCGCGATAAAGGTGCTTAGCTGGATGCCGACAACCCAGCGCGTCAACGTATCGATGCGCTGGTTGACGGCGTTGGTGTCCTCGCGCTGTCGGGTCTCGATACCGTCAAGGCGTCTCTCGATGCTGTCGAGCCGCTTGTCCATCTGCTGCACGGTTCCGGTCAGCGCGTCGGAACTTAACTCGGTCATAATCACTTCTCCTTTAACTGGGCCGGGCACTTTCGCACCGGCTGATTGTGAGCGATGATGTACTAGGAGTTGCTTACCTCAACCAGCCGGTCCAGAGCTTGACGAGCCTTACCCGAGTCAATGGACTCCTGGGCCACTTCGAGACCAGCGGTTATATCCTCGGCCCGCCCACCAACGACTATCGCCGCCGCCGCGTTGAGCAGCACTACGTCGCGCTGCGGCCCTTCCTCGCCATCGAGTATCCCGCGCAGGATATGTGCGTTATGGTCCGCATCGCCTCCCTTGAGCGCCTCGGCTGGGACTGTCTGCAAGCCAAAATCCCCCGGGTGGATCTGACGCGTACTGACCTGCCCGTCTCTAAGCTCGCTGACCTGCGTCGGCCCCGTCAGCGTGATTTCGTCCAGTCCGTCCGAGCCGTGTACCACTAGGGCCTGATCCGATCCCAACTCGCGCAGCACTCCGGCGAGTGCCTCGGTCAACGCGCCGTCGAATACGCCGAGCAATTGTCTCTTGGCCCCAGCCGGATTAGTCAGCGGCCCCAAGATGTTAAAAACCGTGCGGGTAGCTAACTCCCTGCGCGGGCCAACGGCGTGTTTCATCGCCCCATGCAAGGCTATCGCGAAGAGAAAGCCAATGCCGACTTCGTCGATGCACTCGCCGACCTTTTCCGGCGCAGCTTCGACATTGACCCCTAATGCGGTCAGCACGTCCGACGAGCCGCACTGGCTCGATATTGAGCGAGTGCCGTGCTTGGCCACTGCCAAACCGGCACCACAAGCGACAAAGGCTACCGTCGTAGAGATATTGAAGGTCCCCGAATCATCACCGCCAGTGCCGCAGGTGTCGATGAGATCGGGGCGCACTGTTACTATCGGCGTAGCTTTCTCGCGCATGACTTCGGCACCGCCAGCGATCTCGTCAATGGTCTCTCCCTTGATCCGCAAGGCAACGAGAAACGCACCAATCTGAGCGTCCGTAGCTTGACCACTCATAATCTGCTCCATCACCGCTCGCATCTTAGCACGGCCTAAGTCCGTTCCGGCGATCAGGTCTCTTATAGCTTCTTGTATCATGTTGCGCTCCTCATAAGCAAAGAAAATTAGCCAACAGTTGTTTGCCTTCTATCGTCAGAATCGATTCAGGGTGGAACTGCACCCCTTCGAGGGGCCATCGCCGGTGCCGAATCCCCATAATCATTCCGTCCTCGCTCGTAGCCGATACTTGCAGGCATTCGGGCAAACTCGCTCGCTCGACAGCCAGCGAGTGATAGCGAGTAGCGACGAAGGGATTTTGCAGGCCGGCGAACAGCGTGCGGCCATCGTGTTCCACCGGCGTCGCGCGGCCGTGGACGATCTCGCTGGCTCGCACGACGCGCCCGCCGCAAACTTGGGCGATGACCTGGTGCCCCAAGCACACGCCCAAAATGGGGATCACACCGGCCAACCGCTCGACGAGCGCGCACGAAATTCCAGCTTGATCTGGGCCGCCGGGACCAGGCGAGATAACGACGCGCTCGGGCGCGAGCGCCACCGCTTCGGCAACCGTCAATTCGTCGTTGCGCAAGACCTTGGTTGCCGCCCCTAATTCCTCCAAATAATGCACCAAATTGTAGGTAAAGGAGTCGTAGTTATCAAGTATCAGCAGCATGGTTGTGCGTTGGCGGAAAAGACCGTAGAGATGGTTTGGTAGAGACGATTCGGTAGGGGCGGTCCGCGAACCGCCCCTACAACATCACCGCGCCAACTTCCCTATTACTTGGGCGATCAGCCGCAAGCCCAAATCGTCCTTGAGCGTCAAGATCGACTCCGGGTGGAACTGCACGGCTGCCACCGGCAATTCGCGGTGCTCCACGGCCATAATGACCCCATCGTCGGTCTGCGCTAACACCCGCAAACATTCGGGGAGCTTCTCCGGCACGGCGTAAAGCGAGTGGTAGCGCCCGGCGACAAACTCCGTGGGAAACCCGTCAAAAATCCCTTCGGGCGTGCAGCGGATCGTCGATTCCTTGCCGTGCATCGGGTAGGAAAGCACCCCTAGCTCGCCACCGAGGCCCTCGACGATGCCCTGCAATCCGAGACACACGCCAAAAACCGGCAGCGTACGCCGCACACACTCGTTGACCAGCTCTGGCACGCCGAACTCCTCGGGCGTGCCTGGCCCCGGCGAGATGAAGACCAGATCGGGATCGAAATCGGCGAAGACGCGCTGAGGGTCGCGCAGGCCCCGCGCGCCGCTGCCGTCGCGCGACCTCGCAGCGCGCACTGTCACCACCTCCGCTCCCGTCTGCCGCACGTAATCGCCGAGCGTATGCACGAAGGAGTCGCGGTTATCGACGAAAAGCACCCGCTTGCCCTGCCCCGTAGTTGCGATTTGGGCACTCTTCTCCTTGGCGTCGTCCGCGTCAATCACCGCGTTGATAAAGGTCTCGGCCTTAGCTCGCGTCTCGCGCTCCTCAGCGTCGGGGTCCGAGTCGCACAGTAGAGTCGCCCCCGCCCGCACTTTGGCGATGCCGTCTTCCAAGTGTACGGTGCGGATGGTGATCCCAGTGTTGATCTCGCCGCTGAAGAGCAACATCCCAACGCAGCCGCCGTACCAGCGCCGCGCCGAGTTTTCCAGTTCCTCGATCTTCTGCATGGCCGCTGGTTTGGGCGCGCCAGTAAGCGTCACCGCCCACATATGCGAAAGCAGGGCGTCGAACCCATCGCAGTCATCCTTCAACTCGCCTACTACTTGATCCACCGTGTGAAAGACCTTTGAGTACCTTTCAATCATTCGCCGACCGACCACCCGCACCGAGCCTTCCTTGCAAATCCGCGCTTTATCGTTGCGATCGACGTCCGTACACATGTTCAGTTCGGCCTCGTCCTTTTTTGAGTTGAGCAAGTCGCGGATCTGTTCGGCGTCCTCCATCACGGTTTTGCCGCGGCCAATGGTCCCGGCAATCGGACTCGTCTCGACGAATGGCCCATTGACCCGCACGAACATCTCGGGCGAAGCGCCGATCAGATACTCGTCGCCGAGGTTGATGAAAAACTCGTAGGGGCTGGGGCTAGTGCGGCGGATATTCTCAAAGAGGACGTGCGGACTGCCCGCATAACCAGCGCTGAGCACTTGGCTCGGAGTCACCTCAAAGAAGTCGCCGCGCTCGGTACCGGCGATGACCTCGCGCACCTTGTCGGCGTATTCCCCAGGGACGTGATCGCACGCAATTTCGGACACTGCGCCGCGCACATAGGGCACGGCGTCCGTGCCGCGCTCCATGCCCTCGGTTGACAATCCATCGGCGGCAAATTCATAGCGGTAGCGCCGCGCCTGCTCCTTGCGGTGATCGACGACGACCAGTTCGTCTGGCAAAAACAGGTGCAGATCGGGCCGGTCCTCGCGGCGCGGATGGCGCAGTTGGAGCGGCTCAAACTGGAGTACCAAGTCGTAGCCCAGCGCCCCGTAAAAACCCAAGTGATTTTCGCCCTCGGCTCGCATCAGCGCCACTAGGGCGCGCAGGACGCTGAAGATCGTCGGCTGCTTGGAGCGCTCCTCCTCGGGGAAGTACTCGGGCATGGGAGCCACCGAGCCTTTGAGCTGGCCATCAATTAGCTCCAACTCCATCACATGCTCGTGCTTGGCGAGGCTGCCGCGAAAAATCTCCAGCAACATCTCGCCGCGCCCGTTGAGCGCCCGGAAGGCAAAGGCGCGCTGACGCGCCACCAACTCCAGCGGCGGATCGACGAAACCAATGTCCCAGCGGCTATAGCGCCCTGGATACTCGTAGCCGCTGGCGAAGACGGCACCCCGGTGGGTATTGAGCCGTTCGAGTAGTGTCTCTAGCGGCCTTTCTATGGGCAATTCCTCGGTCTGGCGATTGACTTCGACGCCGCCAGCCGTGCGAAAAATTTCCGTGTGAATAGTCATATCGTTCTCCAAGTACAAAAAAAACGCGGACACCCGAGGGCGTCCGCGTTGGATTGAAAATTCATCTCGTCGCAGTCTAGCAGATGGACGCACCTCTCTCCCTGCTCGGGGAATACCAAGCGCGCCACCAGCGACGAATGTGAGGCGAAGAATTCATAACGGGCAGAAAGTAAAGGCGAGTCTTTTCACTGTCAAGCTGTTCAGCGAATCAACGCCAATTTAGTCGTTTGAACGGCACCTCCCGCTTGCAGCACGGCCCAATAGACCCCGGAAGCCGCCTCTACACCCGCAGCCGTGCGACCGTCCCAGCGCACGCGATGCGCACCGGCAGTTAGCCAGCCATCGGCTAACACGCGAACCTGCTGTCCCATCAAATTATAGACGACAAGCCGCACGGGACCGGCCTCGGCAAGAACAAAGGGAATGGTCACTTCGGCGTTGAACGGCGTGGGAAAGGGATCGCCTAGGCCGGACGCCAAATCATTCGGTAACTCGGACAGGAGCCGCGTCCCGGCGACGGGCTTGGCGCTAGGTGGCTCCCCCACCCACACAGCCTTCAACTGCCAGCGATGAAAAGATGAGGTGCGGTTTTCGTTGAAGATATTGCGAAACTCGATAATGTTTGTGCCAGAACGCAGGTCTGCGCGGTCTAAGATGAGATACCAACTCGTCCAATCCTCGCTCTCTGGGATCCCGCTATAAGACCATTCGTTTAAAAAGATGGTGACTTCACCATCGCTCATTTCCTTTGCCGAAAAATAACACGCGATACTGGAATTGGTTTTCTCATCAAAGCCGAATTTGACGCTCTTGGGATTTTTGGTAACTGTGGGCGGACTGTAGCCGAAAAGTCCTGTACTCGGCAGTGACTCCACCACTTCGCCTTCATCGCCTTCATCGCCTTCAACAATAATGCGCTTAGTCCCAGAAGTTCCACCCCCTGTAATGACCTTCACTTCTCCGCTTTGTGCCCCAGCCGGAACCTTGACCACGATTCGGCTGTCGCTCCAAGTCACGTAATCGCTGCTAGATGTTGGCCAGACGTTGGGCGTGAACAGGACATAACCACTCCCCCGGCTACTCCTGAAATTGGCTCCGGTCAACGTCAGGCGGTCTCCGGGCTTGACTCTGCTCGGAGAAACACTGGCCAAGTAGGGACTCGTTATCTCCAAGCGGATGGAGTTGCTCGTTCCTGCCGAAGTGCGGACGGTGACATTGCCAGAACGCACATTCGTGGGAACGCGAAACCGGATGCGGGTATTCGACCAACTAGCCAACGCAGAGGAAGGGATCGCTATCGAGCCAATTCGCACGGTACTGCTTCCCCGCGAGGAACCGAAATTGTTGCCGGTGACGGTCACAACCTGATTGTATTGCACTTGGCGGGGAGAGACAGACGTGATTCGAGGAAGAGAGGCGGACTCGACCACAATACGCTTGGTCCCGGAAGATCCAGTCCCTGTAACGACCTGCACGTCTCCGCTTTGCGCTCTAGCCGGAACCTTGACCACGATGCGGGTGTCGGACCAACTCACGTAATCGCTGCTAGCTGTCGGCCAGACGTTGGGCGTGAACAAAACGTAACTGCTGCCCCGAGTGCGACCGAAATTGGACCCGGTCAGCGTCAGTCGGTCGCCGGATTTGACCCTAGTCGGCGAAACGCTGCTCAAGTAGGGGCCGCTCATTATCTCCAAGCGGACGGCATTGCTCGTTCCCTCGGCAGTGCGGACGGTGACATTGCCCGAACGCATATTCGTGGGAACGCGAAACCGGATTGTCGTGCTCGACCAAGAGGAGAACGAAGAGACTCTTATCGAGCCAACCCACACCGAACTACTTCCCTGAGATGAGCCGAAGTTGCTGCCGGTGATGGTCACGGTTTGATTGTGCTGCGCTTGGCGGGGAGAGACAGACGTGATTTGAGGACTGCGATTAGCTTGAACTTTCATAATCGGCAACACGAGTTTGCCGTATCCGCTGTCGTTGTCCCTTCCCCGATCTCCTATGTCAACCGTTGCCTCAATGAGCGCATCCCACAATTGTCTGCGTGAGTACGATGGATTAGCCGACTTGATTAGGGCGGCTGCGCCAGCGACGTGGGGTGCCGCGAAGGAGGTTCCGCCAAAGACGTACGGCGCATGAGAAGCCGTCGATACGCCAGTAGGGGCGACGAGATCGGGCTTGATGCGTCCATCGGTTGTAGGCCCTCGCGAGCTATACTCTTCAATCCGGCCAGCGTTCCAATTTCCATGATAGATTGCCCCGACGCTCATAGATCCTCTGGCGTCCGCAGGACTCCCGATACTGTTCTCCGCGACCGCAAACTCTTCAAAATCGTGGTTGAGCGACCATATCTTCAGCCTTCTGGGCCGAGCGTCCTCGCTGCGAACAGAAATTCCGTACTCTCCCGATTTCTCTACCTTGATTTCGATCGATTCTACAGGGTCGCCACCAGAAACATTTTGGCGATCGGTGCTTTCGGCGACGGTTTCGAGATCGCCGGAAGAGTTTACAAAATCGAGGTACAAGTCGTAGTTCTGACGGGAGTCGGGCCAATCATTCCAAGTCAAGAAAACTCTTATCTCATCCCCTTTCTCAGCTTCAAACGCTAGCACCTCATCATCACCGCTAAAATTGTGCCAACCGTCATCATCGCTATCAAACCAAGGCCCGTCGTAATGGCTCTGTGCGTCATTGCCCGCTGCATTTACCCAGAGAATGCCATTGTCCGCGGCATCATTTACAATGTCGCAGGCCTCTCCTCGTCCGTCGCCAATGCCGTATCCAAACCAACCCATGGAATGACTGATTACATCAATACCGTCTCGTATGGAGCGGTCCTTGGCATTTTCAAGGTCAACTAAATCCCCGACCTTATAGAGGTAGAGTTCGGCTTCCATGGCTACATCGTGAATGATTTCAGCACACGCCGTGCCGTGGACGCTGTCGCCTGCGTATATCCCCTCGCCCGTATAGTCGTAGTAGTTCCAACGAGCTGGCATGTCTCCAGACAGTTTGTTTGCCCCTTTAAATCCACCATCAATAATCGCCACCTTGACCCCTTCTCCTTTCACACCCGCCGAATGGTTAGCCAATGCGCCGATGCGGGACACTCCCTCGCTGATCGTCGCTTGGGAATGCGGCCGATACGGCCTGCGGATAAAGCGCACCCCCGGTAGTTCCGAAACCGCCAGCAGCGACGACGCCGGAACCGAAATCCGCATCAGACTCTTGGACTGCGCCAGAACCTTCCCGCCCAGTGCCGCCAGCGACGACGTATCAATCGAAGCCGACGCTTGGCCAAGATGCGGAACCAAAATGACGACGACCGTATCCTGTAAATCGCGTGTCGGCTTGGCCGCTCCCGGCGTTGCCAATTCCCATAACGCACTCTGTATCTTGGCAGGGCCGTCGGGTCTGTCAGGTGTAAAGTTCAGATTCTGTCCCCAAAGAGGTACATAGCCAAGGACGCCTAAGAAAAGGGCGGTCATAATTCTACAACGATTAATTGATTTCACTGCTGCTCCATGCTTTGAGGATGAGTGTAGCTAGTAGGTGGGATGCCCACTAATACGAATTGGCAGCGGCTTATAATACGCCCTCAAACCGAGCCGTCAAGGGCCGGAACTGCTCAGCGAATCAACGCCAATTTAGCCGTTTGGACGGCACCGCCCGCTTGCAGCACCGCCCAATAAACCCCCGAAGCCGCCTCCGCACCCGCCGCCGTGCGACCATCCCAACGCACGCGATGTGCGCCAGCATCCACCCACTCATCGGCCAACACGCGAACCTGCTGCCCCATCAAATTATAGACGGCAAGCCGCATGGAACCGGCAGTAGCGACGGTGAAAGGAATGGTAACTTCCGCGTTGAACGGCGTGGGAAAGGGATCGCCCAAACCATCCGGCAGCTTGGACAAAAGCCGCGCCCCGGCGGCGAGCTTGGCACTAAACGGCTTCCACAACGCCACATCCTTCAACTGCCAACGGACGAAGGATGACGCGCGGTCTTGGTTGATGATATTGCGGAACTCAATGACGTTTTGCCCAGACTGGAGGTATGTCTCATCAAGGACGAGATACCAAGTCCGCCAGTCCTCCCCAGCTATGAGCTCCGCATACCTCTGTTCGTTGAGGAAAATGACGACCTCGTTGTCGCTTATTTCCTTAGTCGAAAACTGACACAGGACATTGCGGTTGATCCCCGCAAAACCAAACTTGACGCTTTTGGGATTTTTGCTAACCGCAGGCGGGCTGTAACCGAAAATTCCACTACTCGGCAACGGCTCTATCCACTCGCTGCCAATCTCCACTTGCGCGGCCCCAGTGACCCCATCGGCGGTAAAAACCCGCACCCCACCACTGCGGGCTTGGGATGGAACGCGGCCGACGATGATGCCGTTAGACCAAACCGTATAATCGTCGGCCTCGGCTTGCACATTGGGATTAAACAACACGTACCCCGCGCCGCGCTCAGAGCCAAAGTTGCCGCCGGTCAGCGTCAAGTTGTCGCCAACTTGTACTTGCGATGGCGAAGGTTGCGCCAAGTACGGGCTGGCGATTTCCAAGCGGACGGCATTACTGGTGCCTTCAGCCGTCACAACAGTTACATCACCCGAAAGCGCATTGAGCGGAACGCGGAACCGTATCGTCTCATTCGACCAAGCCTCAAACGAAGACACCGCAACCGAATCAATCCACACCGAACTACTGTCCCGCGCGAGACCGAAATTATCCCCGTCAATTTGTATGAGATCGTCGGTCTTGGCCCCTGCACCCGTGCGCGTGTGATTGGTGATCGCATCAATGTAAGGCGACGTGACGATCACCTGTACACTGTCGCTGCCGCCGCCAGTTATTACTTGCACCGTGCCGGTGCGGACACGAGTCGGCACGCGCACTTGAATCTGCCCATCGCTCCAAGCAAGATAGTCGGAATCACTCGGCTCCTTGTCTGCGAAAAAGACCACTTTGCCCGTCCCTTTGGTATCGCCGAAACCCTCGCCGACGATGATAATTATTTGGCCATATTGAACGCGGCGCGGCGATACATCCGCAATTTGCGGCGCGGGCACCGACAGCACGAGTTTTCCGTATCCCGTGCTGTCGTCCTTGCCCGGTGCCCCCACATCGACGGTGGCCTCGACGAGAGCCTGCCACAGATCGTCGCGCGAGAGCGACGGATTGGCCGATTTGAGTAGGGCGGCGGCACCAGCCACGTGGGGAGTCGCAGCCGACGTCCCCCCAAACCTAGCCACACCATAAGAAACCGTTGTCACGCCCGAAGGTGCGACGAGGTCGGGCTTGATGCGGCCATCGGCAGTAGGGCCGCGCGAGCTGTACCTTGCCGCTGTTCCCAATTCCCACTGGTCTTGATGGATCGCCCCAACGCTCAGCGAGCCGCGTGCGTCCGACGGAATCCCCAAGCTGCCAGTCGGAACCGGATATTCGATGTCGTGGTGCCAAGACCACACTCGCAGATCCTTAGGCTCGGCCTCGCCGACGCGGACCACGGAAATGCCATACGTGCCCGCTCGCCCGGCAAAGTATTCGATAAACTCCACCGGCGCACCGCCGTCCTCTCCCTGCACATCCGTACTTTTGCTGACCTCTTTGATGTTGCCAAACGCATCTTGATGGTAGAGATATAAGTCGTAGTCCGCCGTAGTAATGGGCCAATCGTCCCAAGTCAGCGTTACCCTGATGGTGTCGCCGATTTCAGCGACAAAATTCACCATGTCGTCGCCAGCGGCAAAATTGTGCCGATTGTCATCATCGCTATCGCGCCAAAAACTCGCGTAGTGCTTTTGGGCGTAGTTGCCGACGGCGTTGACCCATAGAATGCCGTTGTCGGCCGCGTCATTTACGATGTCGCAGACGAGCCCGCGCCCGTCCCCAAAGCCTTCGCCCACCCAAGTCGCCGAGTGGTTTACTATGGCGACTCCGTTTTGCATGCAGCGGTCTTTGGCATTCTCCAAGTCCACTATATCCGCGACTTTGTACAGATAGAGCTCGGCTTCCGGGGCCACATCGTGGACAATCTCGGCACACGCCGTGCCGTGGGCGTCCGTGCCAGCGTATATCCCTGTGTACGTATAATCGCGTTGCCACCAACGTTCCGGCATGTCTTCGGGCAATTTGTCAGCTCCCTTAAATCCACCGTCGATAATCGCCACCTTGA
>JAJDVZ010000133.1:0-7007 GCA_022825835.1 Candidatus Latescibacterota bacterium | reverse complement strand
AACCGAAGGCGTTAGGATTGGGCGGCGGATATCTGGGCCTTCCCGAACTGATGTCAGAGGAGGAAGCCACGGCGACGATTCGGGCGGCCATTGAGCGGGGCATCAATTTTATCGATACGGCTCCGCCATACGGCGGTGGCGAGAGCGAGCGCTGCATCGGTTTGGCCTTGGCGGGTGGATGGCGCGAGAAAGTGTATCTCCAAACCAAGGTGGGGTCTCACCCGCGCTTTTTTCACGATTTTTCAAAAGAAGCGACATTGTGGAGTTTAGAAAACAGCTTCAAACAGCTTCAGACGGACTATGTGGATTCCGTGTTGATTCACGGCCCGCGCTACGACATGGAACCCCTGTTGGCACCGGGGGCCTGTTTGGATGTGTTACTCGATTGGAAAGCGCAGGGACGCATCGGTCACCTTGGCATTGCTGTGCGACAGCACGAATTTCATCAGCAGGCGATTGAAACAGGTGCCATAGACATTGTGTTGTCGTTTTTGGATTACAGCTTGCTGAACCAGTCCCTCGCCAAAACGACTATTCCTCTGGCGCTGGAACGCGATGTAGGAATCATTATGGGCAGAGTGTTGGTCGGCTCACTGCTGGCCGGCCCAGAACCCCAGCGCGTGCAAGAAGAGCAGTCCCTAGATCAAGACGGGAATCTCATACCGGCGGCCATCGGTGGGCCGGACGACCCCGAGGTGGTGCCGCGCGCCCACCAGATGTGGCAATGGTGCCAAGAACGGGGGTTGAACATCCGAGATCTGGCCATGCAGTTTGCGCTCAATGCGCCGGTTGCAGGCAATGGCATAATCCTCGTCGGACCCTCCAATCGCAGGGAATTAGCCGAGGTATATGCTAGCGCCACGACCGAGGTACCCGAAGCAGTATGGCAGGACTTTGCGGCTGCGTTTGGGATAAGGGTCTAACGACTTTAATCCCACGCCGTGCGCAGCAAACGGACCCAGTTGCCGTGCATGATGTCGGCAACGTCGGTCTGCGAGTACCCGCGTTTTTCGAGGATGGCGGGAATCTTCCGCAGGTCGGCGATGGTGTCGTGATCGGCGGGGCACTGCTCCTTGCCGTAGCCGCCGTCCAAGTCAGTGCCCAAAGCGACATGGTGGGAGTTGCCAGTCAACTGGCAGACATGATCGATGTGATCCACCACCGTCTCCAGCGTGATGCCCGTGTTGTCCATGGCGGCCCGGTCCCACAAGGGGGAGACCATCCAGATGTCCATGGCGGTGCCAATGACGCCGCCGCGCTGGGCCAGCGCTTTGATCTGTTGATCGTCGAGCTGGCGGTCGTGGTCGCACAGGGCACGGCAGCAGTTGTGCGTGGCCAGCACGGGACCGGTGAAAATCTCCATCGCTTCCCAGAATGCCTGCTCGGCTAGGTGGCTCACATCGAGGATTATACCAGCCGCCTCCAAGGCTTCGAGCATGGGGCCGCCTCTGGCCGTCAGGCCGCCGGGAGCCTGGGTTCCGTGCGAGTAGGAACTGACTCCGTAGTGACACAGACTCACGACCCGCAGGCCTTCATCCCACCACTCGGCCACCTGTTCGGGTGCCACAATGCCGTCCGCCCCTTCCAAGCTGAGGACAAACCCCAGCGGGGTCGCCTGCGGATCGTCGTCCCACTCGGCCAGATGGGCGTCGAGTTCGGCGCGGCCGCGTATCTGGCGCAAGACGCCCTTGGCCTCCATCAGGCGGTAGTAGGCCAACTCGCCCTTGCACTTGGCGTAGGCAATGTCTTGGGTGCGCACCCCGGAAAAGCGCTTGCCCATCGAAGCGAGTCGGCAGCCCATCGTGACGAAGAACAGGCCGATCCCGCCGCGCCGCAGTTCGGCGAAATTTACCACGTTCAGGCCGCGGCCTTTCTGCGCCATGCCAGCTTCGGCCTCGCGTATTTGGGCGATGGGCTGGAGCAAGTCCCGGTCCCATTCGAGCGCGTTGTAGGCGATATCCAAGTGGGAATCGACGATCAGCATGAAGGTTCTCCTGTCAATATATTTAAAAGCTAGTTCGGTCCGTTCTGGCTCTGGAAAAATAAATCAGGGCGGCGACCGCGAACAAGTAGGGAAGGGGCAAGACGGCCCACCGCTTGACCAGTTCTCCTCAAAGGCCCTTTATAATTTCTATCCATCTCGTTGCCCAGACACCACTGGAGTAGCTTGCATGACCACCGAAGGCCTGAAGCAACGCCTGTTCGCCGAGATCGACCGCAGACTGCCGGAGTTCCAAGGCGTGCTGCGGGACGTCGTCGCCATCCCCACCGATAACCCGCCCGGCGACACCAGCGCCTGTGTCGCCTATCTGGCCCGCTACCTGAAGTCGAAGGGGCTGCCGGCCGACGTGTACGAGCCGCAGCCGACGGTGCAGAGCCTAGTCTCCTATATGGAGGGCCGCCAGACCGGCCGCAACCTCGTCCTCAACGGCCACTTGGACCAGTTTCCGGCCGGCGACCCAGAGGCCTGGTCCTTTGATCCCTACTCCGGTGAGTGCCGGGACGGCCGCATCCTCGGTCGCGGCGTGGGGGACATGAAGGCCGGATCGGTGGCCTCTCTGCTGTCGTTGGTGCTGCTCCACGAGCTCGACGTCCCGATCCGCGGGCAGTTGACGCTGACCTTGGTGGGCGACGAAGAGACAGGTGGGTTCTGGGGCTCGGACTGGCTGCTGGAGCACGTGCCCATGACCCGCGGCGACGCCTGCCTGAACAGCGAGCCCACGAGGATGGACCAGGTGCTGATCGGCCACAAGGGCAAGTACACGCTGGTCGTCGAGACCCGCCACGGCGGCGGGCTGGCGGCGGTGCCCGTGGAGGACGACGCCATCGCCCGGGCCATGACCGTGGCCGCGGCCCTGTTGACGCTGAAGGGCTGGCGTCTCGAGACCCCGCCCGAGGTGGCCGCGGCCGTCGCCCGGGGCCGGGACCGGGAGGTGCGCGACGGCGGGCTGGCGGGCAAGGGCTGGGTGGCGGACTCGACCACGGTCAACGTGGGCGTGATTCAGGGCGGCGTACAGAGCAACACGATCCCCACGGCCTGCCGCATGGAGATCGACCTGCGCACGCCGGTCGGCGTGTCCACGCAGGACCTGCAGGAGAAGGTGGAGGAGGTGCTGGCCGGCACGGGCCTCGACCGCGGGGAAATCGATGTGGAGTGGGTGGTGTGTCTGGAGTCGGCCTATTCGGCCCCCGACGAGGAGATCGTGCAGGCCGTGGCCGCCAACGTGCGACGGATCACGGGGCGTGAGATCGAGGCCAACGTCAGCTACGGCTCCACGGATACCCGCTTCTGGTGGCGCCGGGGCATCCCTGCGGCGATCTACGGCACGGACCTGGAGAACATCGCCGTTCCCGACGAGCAGATCCGCGAGTCGGAGTTCGGGCAGGTGCTAAAGGTCCACGCCGCCACCTGCGTCGACTACCTGTGTTGATGCGTAAACTCATTAAACCACCAAAACTTATTTCTGGCGACACAGTCGGTATCGTATCGCCTGCGTCTGCGTTTTTTCCGATTAACGAGTCTGCTTTTCAGCGCAGCATCGCGTATTTAGAAAAGACCGGATTGCACATTCAGATTGCACCCCATACACGTGATCAGTGGAAGCACTTGAATCCACCAGCACAACACCGTGCCGCGGAAATTTAAGGACGCTGTTGACTTTAGCAGGGACTCCGTATTGGCCAGTGTCGCAAGACACAATCTTGTGTATTGAGGAGGTCAACTTTGGCGATAGTCAACTACTACGCAACGTTGACGAATCGCTCAACCAATGTCAACAAATAGGAGTGTTCGACCAGATTGCGGGCTTAATTGTCAGTAAGATTAATGAACTCACTGAGGAGGAGAAGAAACTTTTTGAACTCTTAATCCTTGAATACACAACAGATCGGCAATTCCCGATCTTGTCAGGTGTTGATTTCGGTCATACCGCGCCTCAATTAACGCTTCCTATCGGTATTCAAGCCTCTCTTGATTCAGAACGGGACTTATTTAGTTTGGATGAAGGTGCTGTTGTGTCCAATTAATTTGCTGCGTCGCGCTTCGCTCCGGAAAGCTGTTCTCCGTGCGAGGTACCGGCAAACAGCGCTCCCCGGTCGGCTTGTGCGCCTTCGGCGGCGAGAGTATGTTGCCCCCCTTGTGGAGCTCGACCAGCCACCGAATCAGGATCACCGCCGTGGACACTTTCCTAGTGGCAGGCAACTGCTGTTTCGTGAAGATCAGCACCAACGAGGGGATCACGGGCTGAGCGAGGGCTCGATCAGCGACAACAAATTGCGCCCCGCACGGATCCGGTACTTCACCCGTACCTGGTACTCACTCTCCTGATCTCTGAGAGATGATCCCCTTCTGCATCAACCATTGGTCAACCATCCTATAGATATCCTCTATTTCTTCGTCAGAATGTCCATGTGCATGCATCCATTCTTCAAAGGGACGTTCACCTGCTACTATGCGGCTAAGAATATCTTGGAAGTCCTGTTCTGGCAGGCCGTAGATCTCGAACTGCTCCTGCCTTGTAGTAGGGACAATACCATCGGCCATCAAGTCCAGAAGCGTACCTCGGTTCTCTCGCACCAACTGCTCAATGCAGTCGTTGACTGCCGATTTTCGGGATGAGGGAAAACGACGAATTTCCATCTGCTTGTTGAGATGTGTCCGAACTCGGGCGACTCCACCCGCAGTAAGCCAACTCTTCAGGTCGTCCACAGAACTACCGACGGGTCTGAAGCGATCATTCTTCAAGACCTCGAGTGCATACCGGAAACTATCCCGAAAAAATTTCTCCCAGCCTTCATGTTCCAGATTCTCGATCAGAGCCATATGCCTCTCCTGTGCTATTAGCTCAGCACTTCCTCCCGGCTAGGCGCGCAGCTTCTCGTGCTCCTGACGGCGCGCCCGGCCGACGGCCTCGTTCATCAGACGCAGGACCTTGGAATTTGTCGAAGAGGAGATACTCCTCCGTTACGAGCACCCGCTGAGATTACGCTAGGTCGAAGCGATCGAGATTCATCACCTTGTCCCACGCGGCCACGAAGTCGCGCACGAACGCCTCCTGCACATCGTCGCATCCGTAAACTTCCGCGTAGGCTCGGAGCTCGGAGTTTGAACCGAAGACGAGGTCCACCCGGGTACCGGTCCACTTGAGATCACCGGTCTGGCTGTCGCGTCCCTCGAACACGTCTTGCGCTGCGGAGGTCGCGTTCCACTCGGTGTTCATGTCGAGCAGATTCACGAAGAAGTCATTGCTCAACGTCCCCGGCCGATCGGTGAACACGCCGTGCTCAGACTGCCCGGTGTTGGCATTCAAGACGCGCAGGCCGCCGAGGAGCGCCGTCATCTCGGGAGCGGTCAGCGTCAGCATGTAGGCCCGCTCCACCAGCAGCTCTTCCGGCTTGCCTTCCTGCCCTGCTTGGAGGTAGTTGCGGAACCCGTCTGCAGTGGGTTCGAGCACGGCAAACGACTCCTCGTCGGTCCACTCCTGCGACGCGTCCGTGCGCCCCGGTGCAAAGGGGACCTGTACGCTGTGACCGGCGTTTTGGGCAGCTTGCTCGACGCCCGCGCAGCCGGCCAAGACGATCAGGTCGGCGAGGGAGACCCTCTTGTCGCCGTCCTGTGAGCTATTGAAATCCGCCTGGATCTGCTCCAGCGTCTGCAGCACCGTGCTGAGCGCACCCGGATCGTTCACTTTCCAGTCCTTTTGCGGGGCGAGGCGGATGCGCGCTCCGTTCGCGCCGCCGCGCTTGTCGGTGCCGCGGAACGATGCCGCCGATGCCCAGGCGGTCGAGACCAGTTGGGAAACGGACAGGCCGGATGCGAGTACCTTCGCTTTGAGGTCGGCAACATCCTGCTCCCCGACCAACTCGTGATCCACGGCGGGGACGGGGTCTTGCCACAACTGCGGCTCTGTGGGAACTAAGGGTCCGACATACCGACTAAGGGGTCCCATGTCGCGGTGGAGCAGCTTGAACCACGCCTTGGCAAAGGCGTCTTCGAGGTCCGCGGGGTTTTCGAGGAAGCGCTTGGAAATCGGCGCGTAGTCCGGGTCCTCCTTCAGTGAGAGGTCCGTGGTGAGCATCATGGGGGCGTGCTTCTTTGAAGGACAGTGTGCGTCCGGCACGGTGGCTACTTCATCGGCATTCTTGGGGGCATATTGCGATTTGCCAGCAGGGCTCTTCGTCAGCTCCCACTCGTGGCCGTGCAGGTTCTCCATGAAGTTGTTGTCCCACTTCACCGGGTTATTGGTCCAGGCACCTTCTAGGCCGCTGGTGATCGTGTCACCGGCCTTGCCGCTACCGTGGCGGTTCTGCCAGCCGAAGCCTTGCTCCTCCATGCTGGCCCCCTCTGGTTCGGGACCGACATTATCCTCAGCGGCCGCGCCATGTGCTTTGCCGAACGTGTGGCCACCGGCAATAAGCGCAACCGTCTCCTCGTCGTTCATCGCCATGCGTTTGAACGTCTGGCGAATGTATTTTGCTGCGGCGCACGGATCCGGGTTGCCGTTCGGCCCCTCCGGGTTCACGTAAATCAGGCCCATGTGGTCGGCGCCGAGCGGTCCCTGAAGCTCGCCGTCGCCATCGTGGCGCTCATCGTCGAGCCACGTCGTCTCGTCGCCCCAGTCCGTCTCGTCCGCCTCCCAGACATCCGGGCGTCCAAAGGCAAAACCAAAGGTCTTGAACCCCATTGACTCCAGCGCGCAGTTGCCGGCGAAGATGAGCAGGTCGGCCCACGAGAGCTGCCGGCCGTACTTCTGCTTGATCGGCCAGAGCAAGCGGCGCGCCTTGTCCAAGCTCGCGTTGTCGGGCCAACTGTTGAGGGGCGCAAAGCGCTGGTGGCCGGAGCCGCCACCGCCGCGGCCGTCGCTGATGCGGTACGTGCCGGCGGCGTGCCACGTCATGCGGATGAAGAGCGGCCCATAGTGGCCGTAGTCGGCTGGCCACCAGTCTTGCGAGGTCGTCATCACCTCTTCGACGTCCTTTTTCAGCGCATCGACGTCGAGGGTCTTAAC
>JAJDVZ010000059.1:0-11821 GCA_022825835.1 Candidatus Latescibacterota bacterium | reverse complement strand
ACTTGAATCAGCGCACACACCAAGCCACTAATCAGGTCCAGGCGGTGGCGGGTGAGGGATACAGACCCTTGCATGAGGGCTTTCTTTAGCATATGAATAAGCATGGTGCGGCTCCTGTATTTAGGATTTAGATGCAATCTTCGGCGATTACAAATAAAACCTAAAGCAGGGCCGTACCACAACTTAGATTACTGTCGTGTACTTAGATATTAGCCTATTGCTCCGGCCTCAACAAACAGCTATACTCTACCAGCCATCCCACGGGGACGAAGCGGACTGAGGAGAACATGGGAACATTGCTATCCAGTTCGCCGTTATGCGATAAGCTGGACGTGGCCCCGGCAGGGAAATGAGTCCCGTGTAGACTTAAATATCGACCGAGAAACGCATCGGTAGCTAGCGTAACAGTCGTCGATTTATAATCGACGAGAACAGCAGTCGATTGAAATTCCAGCCTAAGAACTAGTTGGATGCCTCGCCGGATCACTTCGACGCCTTACGCACCTTCTATTATGTCTCTTCTCCGAGGAAATAATATGCACAAGCGAGCACTGAACAAAAATTTCATAGTAAAGGGCATATCATGCCAGCAACAATAAGGGCGGCGATAATCGCTGTAACCGTAATTAGCCTTATTCCTCAGCAGCTAATGAGTGGGCCGATTGCAGCAGTGGTAGATTCTACCGTTGTAGATTCTACCACTGATATAGCTCGACTTGAATCTGATAAAGAGCAGCTTATAACTACTGGACGCGATTTAGCTAAGCGGATGGCGACGTATGTAGCTATGTATAAACTTGCTAAGCAGGAATTATTAAGTGATCCCGGACTTGTTGACGCGAAAGAGGGAAAAGTATTGCTTCTTGAATCCTACGTTTTGTTGGGCAAGGTTACGGCACTACTATATAATTTAGAGCAAGCGGAGGATTTAGATAAAAGCGAAAGTCGTACTAATTTGCTGGAACTGATAAAGGTTTTATCTGAAGCTCTTTTGATTTTTAGTACAATCGTGGAAGACACTGATCCTCTCTTAGACAAATCTCCCTAGTAAAAACTACCATATGAAGGTGGGGATGCCAAGACCAAAACGACTATCATAAACCTACCCAAATGCTTGCGGTGCTGAACATCAGTTCCGTAGCGGGGTCACCGAGAAGGTCTTGGGATTCTGATGACAACCGTTCGGGGCTGCCTGCCGCCCACAGCAATAGATAGGTATCTAGCAATAAAGTCATGCGTTCCCCACGAACATTCTTTTTATTTTCGGCCCACCCATGCTGTCGAAGTCGTCGGAGAATTTGATCTGTCCGGCCATAAAACCCAACCGACGAGAAGCCGCGGTTTGGGCGGCTCGTTTGCGTACGAGGGTTTTGAGGTAGCCCCGAACCAGTGCCGACACGGATGTTCCCAACTCCGCCGCCCGAATGCGGGCGAGCTGATTCCCGCGCCAATCCGTTGACGGTCAGCCCCATCTCTTCGATCTGCTCCAGAAGAAACGCACCAGGATGAGTGGCAATTCGATTTGTAGGTAATTTCACCGTCGCGCTCGTTTAGCTGCTTCGTAAGCGCTGTCGTGAGGTCCGACAGCTATTGCTCGACCCATGCCGTTCTCCAGCACCATGAAGACGAAGCGGAAGTTGCGACTCAAACGCACTGAGTATAGACGATTGCCGACCCGCAGTTGCTCTAGGTTCCGCCCAGGAGTCAACTCGCCAGCGCATAGTTCGTCGATAACTCGTGCCAATTCCTCTTTCATCCGTTGATCTAGAAGATTGACCATTTTGGCGAACTTGCGGCTCGGCGTTTCAAACCCGGTAATTCGCACCTGTCGTGGGGGCATGGCCTATGGATTTTCCATTGACGCCATAAATTCTGCGCCGCTGGCGCATATCCCGCCCGTACTTGGAGCGAGTGCCCCGTCGTGGATCATTATGGCCCAGCGAAGCTCTTGGAGCGACGCAACGAGATATTCAAACAGCTTGTCTAAGCGTTCCAATGCTGCAAAGACCTCAGCCCCATATATTTCTACGCCCCCTGTCCGCTGCAAGGCGTCCCGGACATCGCGCAGTTCTTTTCTTTCCCTGCGGAAGTATTTCTCGCTTTTCTCCAACTCGGGCACTGCGATGTCGTCAGGGTCCATTTCACGGCTTGGAGGAAAATTTTCAGCCGCTTTCTGGAGTCGCTCCTGAAAGGCGGTGCAGACATCGGCTACGGCATTGTGGCGTTTGCGAAAATTTTCGGTCAATACCTTTATTGCGCTTTGCAATTCGCCCCTGTTCTGGTTCCTGGGTAGGTGTACGAGCCAGTTCCGGCTTAGCGCTTCCGATTGTTCAGGAGGCCGCGCCAACCAGATCAATGTTCCGGCGACGTTGCGGACCGTTTCGCCGCTGAATTCAACGGTCTGTTGTTGAGTGACCATGCTCAAACTCGCTTTCCGAAATCCACTATTCCACTTTCAGGCTAAATTAACGACGCGGGGTCCAGTCTCGCCAGCCTCTCCGTTATGAAGCGGTGGGTAAGTTTGGGAGATAATAGGCGATTGATCCAAGCGCGACAAGAAGCTATACTACCCACCCCATCAATCCACTCAGCTCGCATTCTCCTATGTCCGCTCCCCACCGCCAGACGACGATCATCGTGCTCTTTAGTGCGTTGACGGTCCTCGCCAGCATGGGGATCCGCCAGTCGTTTGGCCTCTTTCTACAGCCGATTAGCGACAGCTTGGATTTGGGGCGCGAAGTGTTCAGCTTGGCCATAGCGCTGCAAAACGTGGTCTTCGGCCTGCCCCTGTTCGGGATAATCGCCGATCGCTATGGGGCGCGGTGGGTCGTGCTGGGGGGTGCGCTGCTTTACGCGGCTGGGTGCCTGCTGGTGCCGGCTAGCAGCGGCCCGCTCGGTTTGCATCTGACGCTGGGACTCATCATCGGCTTGGGGCTCGGCAGCACGACCTATGTGGTCGTGCTGGGGGCCGTTGCCCGCGTCGTCCATCCGGCAAATCGCAGCACGGCGTTTGGCATCGTCACCGCGGCTGGTTCGTTTGGGACTTTTGCCTTAGTGCCTGGGATACAGTGGGTGATTGTCCACGCGGGTTGGCAAGCGTCCTTTGCGGTCAGCGCGGCCCTAATTGGCTGGGTTGTGCTGTTGGCCTTTGGCTTCCCTCGTCGTTCCAGCATGCACGCGGCCCGGCCGCACGACGAGGGCACGCTGCTGCAAGCGCTGGTCAGGGCGCGGGGCCATTCGGGCTATTGGCTGCTCAACGCGGGATTCTTCGTCTGTGGCTTCCACGTCGCCTTTATCGCCACGCACCTGCCCTCGTTCCTCACCGACGGTGGCCTGCCGCGCATGATCGGGGCCACGGCCTTGTCGCTGATTGGCCTGTGCAACATTTTCGGCTCGTCGTTGTTCGGCTGGCTGGGCGACCGCTACCGCAAGAAGTATTTGTTGAGTGCGCTCTACTTTAGCCGCGCCGTGGTCATCGGCTTGTTTCTCTTCGTCCCCCTGACCAGCTTTTCCGCCTTGCTCTTCGGCGGCCTGATTGGCTTCTTGTGGCTGGCGACTGTGCCGTTGACCAGCGGGACGGTGGCGCAGATATTCGGGGCGCGCTACTTATCAACGCTGTACGGGATTGTCTTTTTCAGTCATCAGGCCGGCAGTTTCTTGGGCGTCTGGCTGGCTGGTTGGCTCTACGACGCGACGGGGTCGTACAATCCCGTCTGGTGGCTGGCGATTGCCCTCGGCGTGGTGGCTGCGCTGCTCCACCTGCCGATTGCCGACCGCCCGCTTCAATCCTCAAACGCATAGGACGACGCTATGACTGCTAGTTTTAAAGAAATGACTGCATTTTTCAGGGAAATTGGCGCTGCCAACGTGGGGCATACCAACAAGACCTACTTGGCTCACTGCATCGGCGTGCATGGCGATATGAAGAAATGGGGCGGCGACGATGTGATGTGCCACGCCGCGCTCTTTCACTCCATATACGGCACTGAGATTTTCCAAGATTTTACCCTGCCTGTCGAGCGCCGCGCTGAAGTGCAGGCGCTCATCGGCGAGCGGGCCGAATACTTGGCGTACGTCAATTGCGCCATGGTGCGCGATACCTTCGACGCCGCAGTGGAGCAGCACGGTGCTCCCTACGTGCTCCAAGACCGCCTGACTGGCGATTCTATCGAGATGAGCGAGCAGGACTTCAACGACCTAGTGACGATCCACCTGTGCGACTGGCTGGAGCAGGTGGCGCGGTGGGGCAACTGGGACTATCGCCGCGCCGCATTCGAGCGCATGGCACAGCGCTTGGGCGGCATTGCCGAGGAGCGGTTCGCCGAGGTTTTCGCGGGCCGCCTCAAATAGATACAGTGGTCAGTGGTTAGTAGAGTAGGGCTAGGTCGCGGATCACAGACTACTGAAAGTGTCCAGACGCCCAATCAAATTCACCCTCGCTCCACGTCAAACGCAGCGACATTACGCTGATCTTTGCTGAACTCCACGCCGATCAGGTGAATCGGCTGCCCCAAGGCGCGATACTTGTCCGCATATCGCCGAGCCTGCAACTGCGCCAGCGCCGCACCCGCTGACGAAAGCTCGACCACCTTAAACTCAAACAAATAGACGCGGCCGTTGAACAAAACTGCCATGTCCAAGCGACCGTGGCTGCTGCTGTCCTCGACGGTGATGTCCAATCCCAGCGCGGCGAAATAGGAGTAGAACACGCTGGCGTAGTAGCCCTCGTACCCGGCGATGTCGTTGTTAGTGTACCACTCGTAGGGAATGCTGGCGAAAAAGGCGTGGAACAGCGTCTCTAGCCCGGTGAAGTCGTTGGCTTCCAACAGCCGGTAGAGCCGGATGCTGTTGGCCATCTGCCGCGTCGAGTCCTGCACCAAGTAGCTCAGCAAACTCTCGTTGAGGCTTTGTCGCACCTCCCGGTTGGGATAGCCCAACTGATAGAGCCGCTTGCCGCCCAGTTCCTCGGCGTCGGTTATCGTCAGGTAGCCGGTCTGGAACAGCAGCGCCTCGGTGGCGATGTGATCGACATCGAAGGTCGATAGTAACTCGTCGCTGCCGACCATTTCACCTAACTCCAACGAACTGACGTGGCGTTTGCCCAGCGTTTCGACTAGGAACGTAGGCGTACCGGTCTCAAACCAATAGGCTTTGAACTCGCGGCTGTCGAACAGCAGGAGGATGTCGAAGGGGTTGTACACCCTCTCGTCGCCGAGCCAACTATAGCCGTTGTACCAGTCGCGTATCTGGTCCCGATCCAAGCCCGGCAGTTCCGGCACGAACACGGTATCCAAGTCCGCCTCAGTGTATCCGCAAAGGGCCGAATAGCGCGGGTCCAAGGTGATGTCCTTCAGATTATTGAGGCCGGAAAACAGGCTGACCTTGGAAAATTTGCTCACCCCGGTGATGAACGTGAAGCGGACGTGGGCGTCGCAGTCCTTGATGACCGCGTAGAGGCCGCGCAAAAAGTCGCGGTTGGCGCGAGCTATGTCCGGCACTTCCAAGGCATCCAAAATCGGCTTGTCGTATTCGTCGATCAGCACCGCCACCGGCTGTCCGGCTTGGTCGTGCAGAGCCTCCAGCAGAGCGGCAAAACGTCCAGGGGCCGTGGCGAACTCGGAGACGACCTCTGACCGACGTTCGGCCGCGGCGAGTTGCTCCATGAGCGTGGCCTCGACGTAGCCGGGCTCCTTGAAGTTGCCCCTGCCAAAGCTGAGCCGAAGCACTGGATAACGCACCGACCAATCCCAATGGTCGTGGATGTGCAGCCCTGCAAACAGCGGCTCGTTGCCCTCGAACACCTCCTTGAGCGTGTCCAAGAACAGGCTCTTGCCGAAGCGTCGGGGACGCGACAGGAAGTAGTGCTTGCCCTCGTTGAGCAGCCGACGAATGTAGGCGGTCTTGTCAACGTAGTAGCACTCGCGCTCGCAAATCTCGCGGAAGGTCTGAATGCCGATGGGAAGTAAGCGTTTGTTCATGGCCATTTCTCCTTGGGCCGACCCATCAGACCGCTTGGATAGGGCCGGGATAGCAGGCCCCTTGTCGTTCGTGGTAAGCAGCGTAACGTGCTTGCGCGATGAGTAGTTTGATACCCGTTACACCGGGGAAGTCAAGCACCACTATGTCGCTAGGAGTAAACAAGGTCCTCTTCCTCCGAGTAGAGTTTCGCCGCATACTGTAAGGCGGCGGCGGTTAAGTCGCTTTGATCTTGTTCGCTCCAAGTATCACGTCGTTCCACAACAACCACTTCGGACAACTCCTGTAAAATGAGTGCTGCGAGACGAAACTGCTCGCTCGGTGGTAGGGCGCGAACGGTTTCGATGAAGACTTCTTGTGCGGTCGCAGTCATGTTGACTGTAATAATTCGAAGATCGCCTGACAAAGATTACGTCGGTATTTCAGGTCGTTGTTTGACCTCACTCCAAGGTCCATGATTTTGGCCTTTGAGTTTCTCATGTAGGACTTCAAAAGGCGTTCTTCCCCCGTGAGCGGTGGCGACTATGAGCAAAAAACATTGACGGTTTAGTGTAAGTTGAGGATTCAGCGTCGGGCACCGTAACGACCCAAGACCTTAGCGGTCTCAGAAGCATTCGCCATCACCGCAAAGTCCAGCGGCGTATAGCCCAAATAGCCTTTGGCGTTGGCATCGGCCCCCGCCTTGAGTAACACCTCAGCCGTCGCAGAAGCATTCACCAACGCCGCCGCAACGTGCAGCGACATAAAGCCCTCATTGTTTTTGGCGTTGACATCGGCTCCCGCCTTGAGCAACATCTCGGCGGTCGCAGAAGCATTCACCAACGCCGCCGCAACGTGCAGCGGCGTAAAGCCTTCATTGTCTTTGGCGTTGACATCGGCTCCTGCCTTGAGCAAGACTTCAGCGGTCGCAGAAGCATTCTGAGATGCCGCCGCGTACAGCGGCGTAAAGCCCCTATTGTCTTTGTCGTTAGCATCGGCTCCCGCCTTGAGCAAGACCTCGGCGACCTCAGAAGCATTCTGAGATGCCGCCGCGTGTAGCGGCGTAAAGCCCAAATAGCCTTTGGCGTTAGCATCGGCTCCTGCCTTGAGCAAGACCTCAGCGGTCGCAGAAGTATTCGCCAAAGCCGCCGTGTGCAGCGGCGTAGCGCCCTCATTGTCTTTGGCGTTGACATCGGCTCCCCCCTTGAGCAACACCTCGGCTCTTGCAAAATCATTCTCCCTCGCCGCAACGTGCAGCAGCGTACGGCCTTCATTGTCTTTGGTGTTGACATCGACTCCCGTTTCGGGCAAGACCTCGGCGGTCGCAGCAGCGTAACGATCCAAGACCTCAGCGGTTGCAGAAGAATTCATCGCCGCCGCAACGCCCAGCGGCGTATAGCCGTCATTATTTTTAGCGTTGGCATCGGCTCCTGCCTTGAGCAAGACCTCAGCGGTCGCAGAAGCATCCGCCGCCGCTGCAAGGTGCAGCGGCGTAACGCGTCCACTGGCTTTGGCATTGACATCGGCTCCGGCCTTGAGCAAGACCTCGGCGGTTGTAGAAGCATTTGCCGCCGCCGCCGCGTGTAGCGGCGTAATGCCCTTATTGGCTTTGGCGTTGACATCGGCTCCCCCCTTGAGCAACACCTCGGCTCTTGCAAAATCATTCGTCAACGCCGCCGTGTGCAGTGGCGTAATGCCCTTATTGGCTTCGGCATCGGCTCCCAAGCTCCCAAAGATCAAAGCTGCAACGAGTATTCCCCACATCATAGCCGTCTCTTTCTTCCTTAAAAAAGGGCGTTGAGAAGCGGTCTGAATATCCCCATCAGGCCGCCTGCAATAATATACTCCCGAAAACCCGTGTATGGTGAGTATCCACTAGACCTAAGACGGCGGAGTCGCTCCCCCGAACATCTTCTCTATCCCCGGTCCGCCCATGCTGTCGAAGTCGTCGGGGACTTTGATCTGTCCGGCCATAAAACCCAACCGACGAGATGCCGCCGTTTGGTCAGCTCGTTTGCAGACGAGGGTTTTGAGGTAGCCCCGGACCAGTGCCGACACGGATGTGCCCAACTCCGCCGCCCGAATGCGGGCGAGCCGATGGGTTTCTTCACCTACAGATACGGTGATGTTTTTCACGTTCATCTCCTTGTAGATGCAGTGCTTACAGTGTATGGATAGGACGATGCCGACGTTTTCGCGGGCCGCCTCAAATAGATACTGAAAACAGCTTGGCTTTGTACAGGTGAAAGCGGAGGCCGACTTTTTCGCCTGCGAGGGTCGATAAGTCGGTTTGGCCCAGCCAGCGCGCAGCCTCGGCGATGGAGTCGCCCGTGAGGGGTTCGGCCTCGGCGAGTGAGAAGCCGGGGTAAGCTCCTACGGGCTGGGGTGGCGTGTGAATGGTCTGGACGATTTCGGCCTTGATCCAGCCGTCTGGAGCCGTGCGAAAGTTGAGCAGCAGTTCGTGGCCAGAGCAGGGTCGTTCGATGAGCGTGACTCGCCCCTCGCCTTTGGCCTCTATCCCCGCGAGCCGATCCGGCTCCCAACAGGCCCAGCGAAATTCCCCATCCTCGGGGTACGACGTGGAGCCGCGGCGGAGGAAGTCGTGGCGGCGTTGGTAGCCCCTGAAAGGCAGTCGCCAAGTGCCGTTGGCAGCGATGAGATTCGGGCTGGCGTAGAGCTGGCCGTACGTTCCCCCCTCATAGGCGCGGTCGATGATGGGCTGGCGAAAGGGCCGGATCCATTGGTGGTTATCGCGGCTGACCGCGAGCTGGACATCGACCGTAGAGGCGATCCGATGGTATATCGACGGGAACATCAGGTAGCGCGGCGGCGTACCCGGATACGGCGTGTAACAGGGGTTGTAGATGTCGTCGTCGAGCGCGTCCAAGGGGTCGGGTAGGAGGCAGGGGTGTGGGTCGGCTAGCGATGAAAACTGCGGACCCGAGGCGCGGCGCACCAAGCGTCGGCGGTCGATATGGCCGCGCAGGTATGCCACGTACTGCTCTTGGTGGGGGTCGTACACGCAGAGGTTATGGGTGTCTAGCTGGGTTGCGCCGGCGTCGAAGACGGGTGTGCTGAGGTTGTGCCAGTGGATGCCGTCGGCAGAGGTTGCGCCGTGGAGCTGCTGCCGAATCTCAATCCCCTGGGCCTTTTCCCCGGCCGACACATCACCCAAATCGCGGGCTGCGAGCAGGGCCTTGAAGCGCGCGGAGTCCATTTCCGGGTCGGGTTTGCCGTCGCGGAAGTAGTTTGCCCCTGGGCCGACGGCCTTATAGCGCTCGGCCGCCGGGGCACTGGGGTCGATGAATACCCAGCCGAGGGGATGGTCGCGGCCCGCGCAGATGATGTTGTTGCGGGTAGAGCCTTCGTACTCGCACAAGCCCAACTCCGGTCGCTGATAGGTAAAGCCGTCGTCGCTTTCGGCGTAGCAGACATACGAGCGCGTGATGTCGTCCAAGCGTTGCACGCCGTACCAGAGGCGGTAGCGCCCTCCGTCGTGCAGCATGGCGTTGATGTGGAGATTGGCTCCTTGCTCCCAGGGGCGCTCCTTGTGGAAGAAGACCTCGGATTTGTGCGCCAGTTCGGGCGCGAGTTCAATGCCTTGGGGCGGATCCTGGGACCAGACGGTGCCGTCGTCTTCGAGTTTGCGGTGGGATGGCCAGATGCCGTACCAGTCGAGAAAGGGTGTGAGTTGGGGTTGCATGGTGATCTATCCTTGGGCGGCTGCGCCGATTAGGTCGTTGAGGAGGATCAACTCGCCGCCGCTTTCGGCCGAGGCATTGGCTCCCAAAACGGCGGCTAGGCTGTTGAGGGAAGGGACGTAGGGGCTGCGTGTCATGGAAGGGTCTCCGACTTGGACGGCAGCGATGAAGGCGCGAGCCTGAGAGAAGAAAGCACCGCGCGATTGCGGCTCTTCTTGGGCTTCCCACACTACCTCGCCGTTTTCCGTCACTTTTTGTGGATTCCATTCGATGATCGAGTCGTCGCTGACGACGAGGATTTCGCGCTTGGAGTAATTGACGTTGCTCATTACCCGCGAGACGCTGGCGTTGGCGGTTATACGTCCCTCAAAGCGGTAGTTGACGTTGTACACGTGGGGCAGGTTCATCGGCTCAATGCGCTCGTCGGGCAGGGATTCGACGTAGAAGGCCGAGACCGCCTCGATGTCACCGAGCAAGTAGCGCAACAGATCGACGCTGTGGATGGTGTTTTCGACGAAGGAGCCGCCGCAGAGTTCGTAGCGGCTGGTCCAGTAGCGGATCGGTTGGCCGCTGTAGAAGTTTTGGATTTGGGCGTGGCGCGGCGTGCGCTGCTGCAATAGCTCCAAGGTCGGCGCGGAAGAAGGCTCGTAGCGAGAGACGAAGCCGACTTGGGATACGATGCCGGCTTTTTCGATTGCGGCGTTGAATTCGGCGACTTGCGCTAGGTCGAGGGTCTGCGGCTTTTCGACGAACAGGGCGACGCCTTGGTCCGCGGCGATGAGCACTTCGTCGGTGTGTGCAGTCGGCGGAATGGACAAGTAAACCGCGTCGAGTTCCTGTTCCTCGAACATTTGGTGGTGGTCCGTATAGGTCGAATGAGGCTTATAGACGGCCGCTTGTTCCTGGAGGGTTTCCTCGCTTTTGTCGCAGAATGCTTGAAAGACGACTTGGCCTTCCTCGGCGAGGGCGGCTAACGCCGGGAGGTGCGCTCTTTGGGTGATCCAGCCGAGGCCGATGCAGCCGACGCGGACAGGTTTCATGTGCAATTCCTTCTCAAGGGGTGAGTGCTTCGATACGGGCGATGAGTTCGGGTGATAGGTAGCGGCCGTCGGAAACAGCCGTGGAGACTTCGAGTTCGTCTAGCGTTGCCGCGCCGGTGAGCAGCACGGAGACTTGGGGGTCCGACAGCAAGTAGCGCAGGCCGTGGTCGGGCATGTCGCCGGGTTCGTCGGCGAGCAGGGCTTCGACTTTTTCGAGTTTGGGATACAGCTCGGCAAAGCGGCCGGCTTCCCTCCAAGCGTCGCGCTTGGACCCGAGCAGGCCGGCGTGCAACGGCGAGGCGAGGATGATGGCGACGTCGCGGTCGGCCGCGGTGGGCAGGAGGATTTCCTTGGCCGTCTGCACCAGCAGGTCGTATTTGAGGAAGGTGATTACCGAGACGAAATCGTCGCACTCGGCGAGGACATCGCGCATCAGTTCTAGGTCTGAACCAGTGAGGCCGATGTGTTGTGCGAGTCCCTGCTCGCGGATTTCGAGCATGGCCTCTAGGGCGCGTTCCCGGCCGAATATTCCCTCCCAACCCGCCTGCTCGGCCTCGTGGAGTTGCAACAGATCGACCGAGTCGCGCTGCAAGCGCAGGAGGCTGGCTTCAAATCCCCGCCACACTGTGTCGCGGGTGTAGTCGAAGGGGGCGGGATGATAGCCTACCTTGGTCGCCAGATAATAGGGCGCGTCAACGCCTTTGAGGGCGTGGCCGAGGACCTTTTCGCTGCGGCCTTGGCCGTAGAGGGGGGCGGTGTCGAAGTAATTGATGCCCAATTCGAGGGCGCGCTCGACCATGGCGACTCCGTGGGCCACCGGCAGGAGGCCGTATTCCGGGCGTCCGTAGAACCAAGACCCGCCCATGGCGATTTCGCTAACTTGCCAGTTCGTTTTGCCGAATCGTCGGTATCGCATGCGCGCTCCGCTGTTGGGGCTAAAAGGAATGGAGTAACTTAGACACGGCGGCGGTTGATTTCAATTAGGAACTGATGTTACGCAGCTTTGCTTTATCCTAGGTATATTCTCGACATGGACAAAGCCCTGTTAGAATTATATAGCGATTATCTGCTCAGTTCGTTTGGCGCGACCACGGCCACGGGCTTGTCGGCGTTGGTGGACGGGGC
>JAJDVZ010000028.1:0-22643 GCA_022825835.1 Candidatus Latescibacterota bacterium | reverse complement strand
TGATGAGTCCGCTGATAGGGCCTGCCAGTATATCTGGCAATTGAGGCCGCAGGAGCGATTGCAAAAAGCGGGCGTCTACGCTGATAATTTCTGGCTGAACTCATAAACCTTGTGTAAACGAACTTTTTGGCACCTACTTAGATGCAATCTTCGGCGATTACAAATAAAACCTAAAGCAGGGCCGTACCACAACTTAGATTACTGTCGTGTACTTAGGGAATATCTATATGCCTAGGAAGTGGATTCAGGAACAACCCTAAAGGAATTACCGCCATAGACTTGGGAGACTTCCAATGATTAAGAACGAAAGGCAGAACCGGCTCACCAAAGCGCAGGCAAATCGGTTTCACAGACCTTGTAAAGCCTCGGCGAAGCCGACGAAGTACATCCGCTTATTGTCAAGGCGCAGCGCGAGGCCCTGAGCAGCCAGATCGCCGACTTAGAAGGTGAGTTGCTCCAATATGAATCTCTAACGACTAGAAGGCAGTAAACAACATGGCTTCAATAGAAGACCTTCGACCGCTTATTATCGAACCGAGGGAGGACCTTGCCTACGAGTACAAGGATTGGCTGGACCTTACGAGCACCGATCATAAGGATAAGGCCACGCTGGCGAAGGCCGCAATTGCGTTGGCTAACCATGGTGGCGGGTACATCATCATTGGCTTTAAAGAGCAGGGACAACTTGAATCACGGGCACGTCCAGAGGAAATTCCAGAAATCACACAAGACTCCGTAAATGCGGCAATACGCCGATATGCCGAGCCAGAATTTCACTGTGAGATGTACAACGTGCCGCATCCAAATACAAATGTGTCGCATCCAGTTGTCATTGTCCCTAGTACGCTTACTGTACCCGTGATGAGCAGACGCGAGTGTCAAGAAGCCATCGCCCTAAATAGCTTCTACATTCGGAAGCCGGGGCCACGTAGCGAGCAACCTCAGATGGCGGAAGAGTGGCGCACTTTGCTCAATCGTTGCGTGAGGGCTAACCAAGATGAAATGCTAGAAGCGATCCGTTCGATAGTCACAGGGCGTGTAGAGACACAAGACTCGATACCAAACGCGCTCGACGACCTGCGGGATTATTGCACTTCGGCTCGTGATCGTTGGAAGGATTTGGTATTGGACGAGCCTGATAACTCTCCGGTACGGTTTCCGCATGGATACTACGAGATGGCTTTTTCTTTAATAGATGCGATACCAGCAAATAGCCTCGACGAACTTCGAGATCGGCTTAGTGACGCGGGGCGGATCGACTTGTTGGGGTGGCCCCCTTTCTTACAAGCCTCACGCCAAGGGAGGGCTCACGATGGTTTTGTGGAAGCATGGTTTGGACAGCCAGATCACAATGGCCGGAGGCATAGAGAGCCGTACCAACACGATTTCTGGCGCGCCTCACATGATGGAAAACTCTACACGATCCGCGGATACCGTGAGGACAACGAGCGAGACAATAATCCTCCTGGCCGTATATTTCATACTACCTTACCGATTTGGCGTGTTGGCGAGGGACTATTATTTGCAAGTAGATTGGCGGAGACATTTGAAGAGGTCGATAAGATTGCCGTTTACTGTCGCTTTACGGGACTAAAGGGCCGGGACCTTTTGATTACACACTTCAATGCACCCTATTCTATGGATGGTTCTAGCAGCACGGATGAAGTAGTATTGAAGGGGCAATTCACTCAGCAACAGGTGCAAGACAATCTTGCTGAGGTTCTTCATCCTCTTTTACAGTCCCTCTATGAGAAGTTCAATTTTTTCAAATTACCTTTTGACTACGTTGCGGAAGAACTTCAGCACCTGCGGAGCAGGCGGTTCTGATGGCTCTACCTTCGCGGACCGCCCGATTTCACCCTTCCGCCCAGCGAGGTGAGTCCGTCTGGGATGTACCCGCGCTCAACGATACGACTCTAGCCCGGTCTCACCGAGTCGCCTGAACTTCGGACTCAGAGGATGTGCGGCGAGCGGGATAGCGGACGTACTGGCGGCCGGAACCCTTTTGTCTGGCTTGAATGTCCCTGAAAATTGCTTTGACGTAGTAATCAAATCGGGCCGCGTGTTGGTCGCGTACGGCTCGGACTTCGGCGATGATCGGGTCAGGCTGTGGCGTCTTCATGGTTGGGTTCCATCTTCTCAATGATCTGCACATCCTGTTCGTTCATTTGTAAACTCGTCCTTTCTGTTCAATCTTCTCCACTAGCAACACCTTTCGCTCGTCGTTGATAATTGCCCAACAGTACGGTATAGACTACATTGGTCTAAATGTATTAACTAGAAAGGCTATTCCATGCAGACTACTACGGTATCACAACTCAAAATGTCGTTGAGCGCCTACTTGCGTCAAGTCAAAGCCGGTGAAGAGGTGGTAATCACCGAGCATGGCCGTCCCATTGCGCGCTTGCTGCCCCTTGCGAGTCCTGTGCCTCTCCCTGAGCACTTGAGAGACCTAGAAGAAAAGGGTCTCCTCAAGTGCGGGGAGAAGCCCTTACCCGAGGATTTTTGGGATATGCCGCGTCCTGCGGACCCCCAAGCAGCCGTGCGTTCGGCGGTTTTGCGGGAGCGGGAGGAAGGCTGGTGAAATTTTGGGATACGTCGGCTGTGGTGCCGCTGTGTGTACAGGAGCCGAACTCGGCCACGGTACAAGATATCCTCGTCGAAGATCCATCTATGGTCGTGTGGTGGGGTACACGCACTGAGTGTATTTCTGCCCTGATGCGCCAAGTACGAGAGGGCGGCTTGGCACCTACTGACGAACGCGCTGCTCGCCATGTCTTGCACACCCTGATGCAAACTTGGACTGAGATGCAGCCGAGTGAGGCGTTGCGCAGTACGGCTGAGCGATTACTGGCCGTGCATCCGTTGCGGACAGCGGATGCGTTGCAACTGGCCGCCGCCATCCTGTGGTGTCAGGGGTTCACAACAGGACAGGGTTTTGTGTCGTTTGATCAACGCCTGTGTGAAGTGGGTTATCGAGAAGGCTTTACCGTTCTTCCCGAGGCGTTTTGAGAATATTTGGCTCAAATCAAAGCGCGGATCGCCCAAGGACTGAGCTAGAAAGAGCTGGCTGAACGCCTCGGGAAGAAGGAGCAACAGATACAGCGGTACGAGGCTACGGACTATGCCTCGGCCCGTCTCGCTCGAATAAAGGAAGTCGTCGGGGCCTTGGGGATCGGCAACTCATGCTGCACTATGGGAGAATCCAATGACTGAATACACTATCGTCATCGAGAAAGATGAAGACGGTTATTACGTTGGGAGTGTCCCCGTCCTTCCGGGCTGTCATACCCAAGGAAAGTCAATTCGTAGAACAGCGTCTGCACCAGCGTCGAACGGAAAAATCGTGCGCCCCGTTCGCCCTCAAAGCGCACCCCAAGTGCCTCTTCCAGCGCCGCCCGCACGGCTTCCAACGACGGCGCATCACCCGCCGCCTCGACACGCGCCAGCGCATCGCGGGCTTGAGCGTTGCGCCGATGGCGTTCAGCAAGTGAAGATCCTTATTCCGGCGGTGTCAGCGGGCGTGCCAGAGCTGAAGCGGCGTCCACTTTGTCATGTGGCTGAAGTCGAGGTCGGTCGCCAGCATGACCAGTTTGTGGCGAATGCAGAGCTGGGCGAGTAGTGCGTCGATGGTGCCAATCTGAATGCCGTGGCGGCGGCACTCGTTGCGCAATTCGGCTGCGTCAATGTGGTCGTCGCGCCCGGGCACAATCATGGCGAGCGCCCCGAACCGTTCGACGATCTGCGCTTTAGCTCTCGGTCCCTGAAAGCCCTGCAATAACTCCTGCAAGACGATTCCAGTCGTGTAAATCGATTCTCCACCACCGAGCGCCTCCCGCAGGCGCTGGACCTCGGGTTTTTTGGGAATTGTATCCCGTCGCAAGGCCAGCGACCAGACGCTTGTATCCACAAACAACGTCACTCACGGCTCCGGTCGCGTTTGTAGTCAAAGCTTTCGTCCCAGTACAATTTGCCAAAAAGATCCAAGAGCCGTTCCTGCTCTCGGCGCGCGATGAACTCCTGCAAGGCGCGGTTGACGGTCGCCTTCTTGGTCTTCTCGCCGCCGACTTTTAGTGCTCTGTTGAGTAACTCTGGGTCTATAGCCAAGTTTGTCGCCATTGTGTTATCTCCTACACATATAATTACACATAAATTAATCGCAGACGGGCGACGCGGGCAAGTTGCTCATCAATCTTTCGTTTGCATGGCTCGCTCCGCGCGAGTTTAGCCGCGTATTTGGGGTGCGGGGCTAATTTTACCATATATTGTGGCTCCTCCTATCGGCGGTGCAACTAGGAGGTTCGGCTAAACGAGAGAGAATGGAGCGATGCAGATGGAAAAATTAATCACAGCTATTGACCGAGAATGGGTGGCCGAGCGGACCCGGGAATTGGTCGATATTTACAGCGTAACCATGGCCGAAGCCGAAGTGTGTCGCGCCTATGAGGCCATGATGCGCGAGGTCGGCTTAGCAGTCGATGTGCGGGAAGTGACTCCGGGGCGCAACAATCTCTACGCGCGCATCGCGGGCCGGGGGGATGGCCCCGCGCTGATGCTCAATGGCCATCTCGACACCATTCCCGTGGGGGCCTGTCCGCCCGCCCGCCGCGAGGGCAACCGCCTTTACGGGCGGGGAGCGACCGACATGAAGGGAGGGATGGCCGCGGCGTTGGGTGCGGTCAAGGCGCTGTTGGAAAGCGGGGTGGAGTTGCAGGGAGACTTGTGGCTGACGGCCATTGTGGGGCACGAGGAGGTCGAGGCGCAAAAGGACGGGCCACTGGCGCTGATCGCTGATCGCAACAGCGGCCGGATTGGCGGCGACCGGATCTTGATCGTCGAGGGACGCGACGCGCTGTGGGTGATGAGCATGGGGTCCATGGTTTTTACCATTGCGCTCGAATCGGACGCTGGCGGCAAGCACACCCAGTACGTGCCCTTTGCGGAAAATCCGCTCCGTTTTGTAGGCGCGCTTATCGAACGGATCCATCAGTATCAGCTTGAACTCGACGCGGGGGATGCACACGCCTTGGCCGGTGCCGAGCGAATCGACTTAGGCATCGTCGCCGGGGGCGACTATTTCAATCGCACGCCGCTGTGCTGCATGCTGACGGGGACTCGGCGCTGGCTGCCGGGGCGCACTGCGCCGCAGGTATTGGCGGAGTTGGAAGCCTTGGCGCAACCGTTGGCCGAGGCTGGGGGGTTGGGGCTACGGGTTGAGATGGAGCACGAGCGCGAGCCGTTTGAGACGCTCGCCGACGATGCGGCCGTGCAAGCGGTAGGGCGGGCACACGAGCAGGTGGCTGGCCAAGAGGCAGAGCTGGTGGGGATGCGGATTGTGGGGGACGCCAATTTATACGTGCACGGGACGGGGGTGCCGACCTTTTACTACGGCCCCTCGAACGAGACGGCGCACGCGGATGTAGAGTGGGTAGAAGTGGATCGGCTGGAGCGAGCAGCGCAAGTGTACGCGCTGGCCGCAGCCGACTATTGCGGCGTCGCATCCCCTTTTTCTTCTTAAAATCGGAATCCGAAATCGACGAACTGCTCGCAGTGCTGAACAGCTTGACCAAGCAAAGGAGCAAGACCCGTTGACCTCACAACAAACTGGACCCGCTACAGGTCGCCCCTCTGAATCTTCCCAAGTGGGGCACGGCTTTGGCACCGCGCCTGTTTTTCTCGCGTCAATCAGCACGATCCTCGGCGCGATCCTGTTCCTGCGATTCGGCTACGCGGTTGCGCATGTCGGCCTTTGGGGCAGCCTCATGATCATCGTTATCGGGCATCTGGTGACCATTCCCACGGTCTTGGCGGTGTCCGAGATTGCGACCAATCGCCGCGTGTCGGGCGGCGGCGCGTACTACATTATCAGCCGCTCCTTTGGCACCAGCATCGGCGGCGCGATCGGGCTGGCGCTGTACCTCTCTCAAGCAATTTCGGTCGCCTTCTACTTAGTCGCCTTTGCCGAAGCGTTTGAGCCGGTGTATGAATGGGTCGCTGCGACGCACGCCATAGAAGCCGACCCGCGCTGGGTGAGCTTGCCGTGTACGATTCTGCTGGCCGTGCTGATGCTTGCCAAAGGAGCCAACCTCGGCGTGCGGGCGCTGTGGATCGTCAGCGCGCTTTTGGGGGCGTCGATTGCCGCGTTCTTGTTGGGACAGGGCCCCGAGGAAATCCGTCCCGACGGACTGCATCTGACCGCACGCCTTGAAGGCGGCGATGGCTTTGGTCTCGTCTTCGCGACGTGCTTTCCGGCCTTCACGGGCATGATCGCCGGCTTGGGCCTTTCCGGCGATTTGAAGAATCCCCAGCGCAGCATCCCCCTCGGTACGATCGGCGCGACGCTCGCGGGGATGGTCGTGTACGCGTTGGTCGCCATCAAGCTCGCCCAGAGCGCGACGCCAGAAGCCCTCGCCGCCGATCAGTTTATCATGGCGCAGATCGCCCTGTGGGGTCCGGCCATTTACATCGGGCTGGGGGCTGCTGCTCTATCCTCTGCTCTCGGTTCGATTCTCGTCGCTCCCCGGACCCTGCAAGCCCTCGCGCGCGACAATGTGTTGCCCGTGCCGAAGCTAAATCGCCTGCTGGAGAAAGGTTGGGGCAAGGCACAGGAGCCGGTGTCTGCGACCTTGGTGTCGAGTGCCATTGCAATCACATTTGTTGTCTTGGGAGACATTGACTTTATCGCCCATATTCTCAGCATGTTCTTCATGGTGACTTATGGTGCCCTTTGCTCGGTATCATTCCTCGAATACTTCGCTGGCAATCCGTCGTACCGCCCCACCTTCCATTCGCGCTGGTATTTGTCGCTGGTGGGCGCAGTAATGTGCGGCCTAATGATGATCCAGATGAACGTGCTGTACGCGCTTTTAGCGATCTCTCTGATGGTGGCGACTTACTTCGGACTGCGACGCACGCGGCGAGGAGAGCGCGACCTGACGGCGATCTTACAGGGGACGATGTTCCAACTGACGCGCCGCCTGCAGATTGCGCTGCAGAAGAACCGCACGGTGAAATCGGAAGGGGGCTGGCGGCCCTCGATTGTCGCGGTGACCCGTTTCGGGGAACGCCGGCTGGGGCACTTTGATCTGCTGCGCTGGATCTGCCATCGGCATGGGTTCGGGCACTTCATCCAGTTCTTTCAGGGCGAATACTCGTTCACTGAAGAAATCGAAGCCCGCATGCAGAAGGGGAGACTGATTGAGCGGGCCGAGATTAGCGGGGCGGGCATTTTTGTGGATTCCCTGATTTGTCCTTCGTTTCAGATGGCGCTGGCGCAGACGCTCCAGATGCCAGGGATCTCGGGTTTGCCCAACAACTGCGTTCTGCTCGAGTTCGACAAAGAGCATCCAGAAGAAATCAAGGAGACCGCGCAGGGTGCGCTCCTCGCAGCGGAATCAATGATTAATGTCCTGATCCTGCGGTCAACGAATTACCGTTTTGGCTATCGGTCCTCGATTCACTTGTGGGTGACTGAGGAGAATCTTGCGAACGCTCCGCTGATGCTGCTTTTGGCGTACATCATCGTGGGGCATCGAGAGTGGAGACACGCTGAGATTCGGCTCTTCGCGTGCTTCAATTCTGGAGACGGAGGACGCGAAACGCACAAGCTCTCCAGTTTGATGACCGAAGGACGATTGCCAATCTCTAAGCAGAATGTGACGTCGGTTCCTTGCATGACCAGTGAAGCTCTCGAATTTGAGGTGTCTCTCCGATCCTCTAAGGCCGATTTGGTCATCGCGGGCCTGACCGATGACGACATCCAATCAGGCAAGGCAGAGCAAACGTTCCAATGCTACAACGGGGCGAATGACGTGCTGTTCGTCCATGCGAGCGAGCCGGTCGCAATCGAGTGATTTGTCGTTTGCACGCCACCCTCGCCTTTTTTTTACTTGAGGCGGCAAGCGATCAAGTTGGGCAGCTTGGCCAAGCAAATGAGAAAGGCGGCGAGGGTGGCGCTCATTCCGCTCTGCATCTCCTAAGACCTGTCGATCATAGCTCATAGCGATATTATGTCGTAGAGACGACAAGACGGCGTACAACCGGATAAGGATGGTGGCTTAAATTTTCTGCGGGGTGACGCCGTACTGTATGAGTTTCCGCTGTAGGGTTCGCAAACTGATTCCCAGAATCTCGGCTCCCTGAGTGCGGTTGCCGCCGGTGTGCATGAGCGTATCCAAAATCATTTCCCTTTCAACGTCGTCCAGCCGCCTCGGCACGAAATCCAGCCGCTGAGATTCTGAATCGTCTGGCGGAGCGATTGGCAAAATGGACTCGATGTCGTTCTCACTGATTGCCGCGTTGCGGTCTGCGGCATAGATCACCAGACGCTCGACCGCATTTTTTAGCTCTCTAACATTGCCCGGCCAGTCGTATGCAGCCATGCGGTCGAGACATTGATCCGCTATTTCGATGGGATCGATCCCATTCTGCTCTGCGAAACGCTCGGCAAAAACCCGGACCAGTAGCGGAATATCCGACCTCCGATCTTTGAGGGATGGGACGGGAATGTGAATGACGTTGAGGCGGTAGTATAGGTCTTCGCGGAATTGTCCCATTTTGACCGCGGTCGTCAGATTCGCATTTGAAGCTGCGACGACGCGCACGTTGACATCGATCAATTGGGTTGCTCCTAAGCGTCGGATTTTCTGTTCCTCTAGCACGCGCAATAGTTTCGTCTGCCCCTGCATCTCTAAGTCCCCGATTTCATCGAGGAAAAGGGTTCCGTCATGGGCTGCTTCAAAAAGCCCCCGCTGGGCCTGTGTGGCCCCGGTAAAGGAACCTTTCTCGTGTCCGAACAACTCGCTTTCGACTAGTTCTACCGGCAGAGCCGAGCAGTTGATGGCAACGAACGGCCCATTGCTCACAGCACTGAGCGAGTGAATGGCGCTGGCCACTAACTCTTTCCCGGTGCCGCTTTCTCCCGTGATCAGAACCGTCGATTTGAACGGTGCCGCACGGCGGCTCTGATCAAACACCGCCTGCATAGCCCTAGAGGTTCCCAATAATTCGCCGAATCCGGTCTTCTCCTCCATCTGTCTAGCTGAGACAGGATCAAATACCCGTTTGCGTTCAAGCGCACGATGTACGGCGGTCAGCAGGTCGTTGGCATCGACCGGTTTGACCACGTAATCGACGGCACCTAGCCGCATAGCCTGTACCGCTTGTTTTACGCTTATATAAGAGGTGAAGATGACTACCGGCAGTGGTGGAGTCAGTCTAATGGCTGTGCGCAGCAACTGCATACCACCCGGCATCTTGATATCTATGACCGCCACATCGAGAGACTGCGTTTTGAGCAGCCGCTCGGCGATGGTGCTATCGGTCGCTTCGACAACTTCATCACAGCCATTCTCCCGTAGGATTTGGGTCACGATGGCTAGATGTTTCGGGTTGCTATCGGCGACGAACACTCTGCCTAGCAAAGGCGCATAAGCGATTGGGCTAGAAGATGCCTGCATCGGTGGTATGTTGCGCACTACGTCAAAGTGATCAGGTAGGACGACAAAATGTCGTAGCCGCGATTTCGATTGTCAAGCTCCAGTCTAGGATAATCGTCTATGCACCATATATAATGAAGGATAGTCGACGGTCCGAGACGCGGATTTAAAGAGTGGCACAGGCTTTGCTTTTATTTCGTCAGACAACCGAAAAAGGGACCACGCATACTCGGAGAAAGGAGTTGCTATGGAACTAGTAAACGTCTTTGGAAGGTGGGAATGGTGGGAGCAATACGTATCCCCCTTTGCTCATATCTTCTTGCCTTTTGTCATCCTCGTGCTCGGATGGTTAGTGGCCCATCTGGTGTCTTGGGTCATCCGTCGAGTTCTGCTCAAAACAAAACTGGATGACAAAGTGCTCGGACTGGTCATGGGCCGCGACGCCTCTACGGATATCCACGCCGAACGCTGGATTAGCCGTGCCGTGTTCTATCTGGTGATGGTATTCGTGCTCGTTGCCTTCTTTCAAACGCTCGGCATGACGGCAATGACCGAACCGCTCAACAAGATGCTGAACCAAATTTTTACCTATTTGCCCAAGCTGTTGAGCGCCGCCGTGCTGCTTTTGATTGCTTGGATCGTGGGTAGTCTGCTGCGGCGGGTCGTAACGGGCGTGCTTTCGCGAGCGAATATCGAGCGGCGTTTGGCTGAACCGGCCGGACTTGAGGCTGCCACCGAGAGCGTACTGCCACAGACTATTGGCAACGTGGTGTACTGGCTCACGTTTCTCGTGCTGCTCCCAGCGGTTCTAGATGCCCTAGGATTGCAGGGATTGCTGCAGCCGGTACAGCAGATGATGGCTAAAGTCATCGGTTTCTTACCCAACCTGTTTGCTGCGGCCCTCATAATGCTAATCGGCTGGCTCGGCGCGCGCATCGTCCAGCAGGTCGTCTCCAACCTCCTCGAAGCCACTGGGATAAACAATTTCGGCCGCCGCGTGGGGCTGGCGACTGGACTGGGTATCGAAAGCCTTTCGGGGCTTGCCGGTACGTTGTCTTATGCGGTCATCTTGATCCTCGCAGTGATTGCCGCACTCGAATCGCTGAACTTCGAGGCCATTTCTAATCCCGCCAGTTCCATGCTGGAAGGGGCCTTGGCGGCAGTACCGTCTATTTTGGTCGCCGCTGGCATCCTCCTCATCGGCTATCTGGTGGCTCGATTGGTAGCCCGCGTGGTTGATGATGTGCTCCGGCAAATAGGTTTCAACGCGCTACTACAGCGCCTTGGAATAGCGGAGGTGACCGTTGCTGAAGAGCGTTCGCCTTCCATCGCGGAAGCGACTTCTGCTGAAGAGCGTCCTTCAACGACGGAGGCGACCTTTGCGCTGGAACGCCCGCCGTCGCAACTGGCGGGATATCTCGCTATGGTGGCCGTACTGCTCTTTTCTGCCGTTGAGGCGACCGCGCAGCTCGGGTTTCAGGATCTGGCGGGAATGCTCGTGAAGCTGACGCTGCTGTTCGGCAAGATCGTCTTGGGCGCGGTGATCTTTGGTTTCGGGCTTTACCTCGCGTCTGTGTTTGGCCGCATTGCGTCCAGAAGAGGGGGAGCCTATGGCAGCATACTCGGCACTATCGTCCGGGTTGCGATTGTGGCATTGGCGCTATTTATGGGGCTCAGGGAGATGGCCATCGCCAACGAGATCATTACCCTCGCCTTTGGGCTCATCCTCGGTTCGGCAGCCATTGCCGCGGCGATCGCGTTCGGCATGGGAGGGCGAGACTTAGCCAAAAAACACATGGAGCAATGGACACAGGATCTAGAAGAAATAAAAAAGGATGGCCCTTCGTCCTCAGAGGAAGGGTAACACCACTGTTGATGTGCGAGTTGTAGGGCATCGGCCCAACAGCCAACTAATAACCTTAACCCAAGGAGCAACACAATGATAAACACGCGCACAATTTTGGCTTTGCTCATCATCGCCTTCGTCGCACCGTCCCAACTGTGGGCGGTCTCTCCCGAAGACTACGATGTTCCAGTGAGCACGGCCCAGCAGCTACGCCTCGGCGGTACGTACTCCTACGCAGGCAGTGGCAGCGACACCGGAACCAGCGACGGCTCGGCTTCGCTGCTATACCACCGTTATTACAACTCCCTGCCCTACGCTTGGGATATGAACTTCAACGGCGTTGGATTGACACGTCGGACGGCTGACGGCACGCAGGAAGGGTCCTACAATTTCGTAGCCGGTTCAGGAATCAGGAAGTACTTCAAGCCGGAAGGCGATCTTTTCTACTCCGGCGAACTTCGCGTCACGGGTAACAGCGACTTCGATCGCCCGACTTTCGACGTGACGCCGGGTGTGGGGTACGGACGCTTCATCCGCGTTACACCACTTGCCCAGGCGGTGCGTATTGAGGAATTCCTGCTGAGTGAAGGATTGATCGAGGGGCCGCTGCCGAAAAAGACGCTGGTCGCGCTCGCGCAGGTGATAGAACGCCGGGATGAATTTGAGACCGAATTTGGCGACCGTTACAAGGTCAAGTGGTTCGAAGCAATGGAGCAAGTTATCGCCGAGTCTGGCCTGTTTGTTCATGGAGGGTTCGGTGCCGTCGGCTCGCTGCGCGTCGATGAAGTCCTCTTCCAAGAACATGTGAACGAGCGCTTTATCGGCTGGGATGTGCGCTCAGGCATCCGCTTCGAGGCGTTGACGAAGGACGCGGACACCCCCCGACAGGACCCGGGATTGTCTCTAAGAGTGCGATACTCGCGGCCCGTGGGCTGGAAATCCCAGTTCGACTTCGGCGCTCAGTACTCCTCGCCATTCACCGGCGATTTTGGCTCCAAGGTCTTTACGCTGTCGAGTTCGCTGAACTATCTGTATGAGGTGACCAACCGCATTGACTTTACGCTCAGCAACATCCTAACGGCTTCGCGCAGCGAGCCGGATGTCGATGCAACAGTGGTTAATCAGGTGCGATCGGGATTCATCTTCTTCATCGAGAATCAGGTCAATCTCAATGTCACCGGCTCTATCGCCAAAGAGCGCGGCCAAGATCCCACGCAGGGCCTGAATATGGCTATCGAGTACCGCCTGCGTTAGAAAAGGCTGCCGAAATATAGAAGTTGATGGACAAGGCGGAGCTACCGATCGAGGCGAGGAGAGGATGGCTCCACCGAGGCGGGGCCACCCTTATGTACGGGGAGAATGGGTGGCCCCGCCGATCTATGTTCGGATGATAGGCCAATAGAGTCCTTGAGACAGTATTTTAACACTTATCGGCGGAAGGGATTTTCGTAAGACATGACCATCGAAGAGTTTCTCGGCACCGCGCAACAATTCTGGCGGACAGTCAGTGCCTCGACATTGCTCCCAGGACTCGAAGTACAAGTCGCCGCAGTCCTCATTGCGCTTTTGATCGGCCTAGTAATCCGAAGCCGGGTCCGCGTATTCGAGACTGAACCAAACGCCGGACCGCTGCTCTACCTGCGTACAATGCTCTACCGGACGCGCAATCTGGTCTCTCCCGCGCTGAATATACTGCTGCTGGGCGTCGCGATTGAGGTCTGCGTCGCTTCCGTGGGCCAGAGTTGGCTAGTCCGGATTGCCCAAAGCGTCGTGGTCGTGGTATTCCTCTATCGCATCATCTCAGATTTTGTCGGCAATTCCCTTGTCTCCGGTCTATTCACATGGATCGTGATCCCCTTGGCAATGCTCCGCGTCTTCGGTTGGCTCGATGAAGTCAGTGCGTGGCTAGATGCAGTTTCCCTTGATGTTGGCACCATCCGCATTTCTCTACTTTCGCTCGGACGTACCTTTGTTGCAGGCGGTGTGCTGTTTTGGCTTGGTAGCATCTTAAACACGTTTGGCAAAGAAGCTATCCGCAACCGCCACGCGCTGGATGTCGGCACGCGCGAGATGATCATCAAGCTGTTCCAGATTGGCTTGTATGTCAGCATCTTCCTGTTGCTTCTTGGGGCGATGGGCATCAATCTCACTGCTCTCGCGGTCTTTGGCGGCGCACTCGGCGTCGGCCTTGGGTTCGGCCTGCAAAAGATCGCTGCGAATTTCGTTTCTGGATTGATTATCCTCTTTGACCGCTCGATCACGCCCGGCGACTACATTGAATTCGACGACGGACGTTCCGGGACACTCCGCGAACTGAATATGCGGTCGGCAACGTTGGAGACTTTTGATGGCAAGGATGTCATAGTTCCAAACGAACAGTTCATTACATTGCCGTTTGTCAACTGGACGCACAACAACCAAAAACAGCGCTACTCACTTGAGTTCTCAGTGGCTTACAAGACGGATCTCCATACCATGCTACGGTTGGTGAGGGAGGTTGTTGCCAGTCATCCGAAGGTGCTGTCTGGACCTGAGTTGCCCATTGAGGAGCGACCAGACGCGGAAATCAGCAGCTTCGGTGATTCGGGGGTCAACATTCTAGTCGAGTTTTGGATGCTCGGGATTGATGATGGGGAAAACCGGGTCGGTGCGGATCTGCTTCTTATGATCTGGGATGTACTAAAAGAGAATGCTATCGAAATCCCATTCCCGCAACGCGATGTGAGGATTATACACACCGGGCCGTGATATCCCTGTTGCGCTTGATGCCAATCAGTTTGTCTGGAGCAGCGCGACCCCCATATATTACGCGGCATGGAGAAACCTAACTCTGGCTATTATCGAAGAATAGGGGTTGGAGAACATGGACAAAAAAGGGGTGCTGTGAGGTCCATTTTGAAAGAGCAGAAGAATTCGTTCAAGGACAGCGTCGACCGGATGTTCGAGGCGGCGGTCGCCGCGATGGAGCTCGAGCCGGGACTCGCCGACCAGATCAGGACGTGCAACTCCGTGTTCCAAGTCAGCTTCCCCGTTCACATACGGGGCGAGTTTCGGGTCTTCACCGGTTGGCGCGCCGTCCACAGCGAGCACTTCCTGCCGGTAAAAGGCGGGATCCGCTATGCGCCAATCGCCGATCAGGACGAGGTGGAGGCCCTGGCTGCCCTGATGACCTACAAGTGCGCCATCGTCGATGTTCCGTACGGGGGTTCTAAGGGAGCCCTACAGATTGACCCGCGCGATTACGACGCGGCCGAGCTCGAGCTGATCACGCGCAATTTCACGATGGAGCTGGCCAAGAAAGGCTACATCAGCCCCAGCCTCAACGTGCCGGCTCCCGACATGGGCACAGGCGCGCGCGAGATGGGGTGGATTGCGGATGCCTACCGCGCTCTGTATCCCAACGACATCAACGCCATCGCCTGTGTGACTGGCAAACCCGTTCACATGAGCGGCATCCGCGGCCGCAACGAGGCGACGGGGCGCGGGGTGCAGTACGCCCTCAGAGAATTCTTTCGCCATCCCGAAGATGTGCAGAGGGCCGGAATGGATGGAGGCCTAGAGGGCAAGCGCGTAATCGTCCAAGGCCTGGGCAACGTCGGGTACCACGCTGCGAAGTTCCTGTCCGAAGAGGATGGCGTTAGGGTGGTCGCTGTTATTGAGCGCGAGGGGGCCGTAGTGTGTGAGGACGGGCTGGACATCGAGGAGCTTGCCACCTATCGCCGCGAAAAGGGCGGCGGCCAAGGCTTTCGGGACTCCGAGTTCGTGGAGGACGGCAGCTTTTTGCTGGAAGCAGACTGCGACATCCTGATCCCCGCAGCTGTCGAAGCGGTGATCACCGTTGAAAACGCCGCGCGCATCGAGGCACCGCTGATCGCCGAGGCCGCCAACGGTCCGATTACTTTCGAGGCAGACGAAATCCTGCGCGATCGCGGCAAGGTGGTGATTCCGGACGCTTATCTGAACGCAGGCGGTGTGATCGTCTCCTATTTCGAATGGATCAAGAACTTGTCCCACATCCGCTTCGGTCGCATGGACCGGCGCATCGACGAGTTGCGTGGACAGCGCATCGTCGAGGCCATTGAGACGGCGGTCGGCAAACCCCTGCCCGAAACCCAGCGGCACGACTTGGTGCGCGGAGCCGATGAGTTGGACCTGGTGCGATCTGGCTTGGACGACACTATGCGGCAGGCGTACAACGAGCTGCGCGAGGTGTTGTTGAGCCATGACAAGGTGCACGACCTGCGCACTGCGGCATACGTCGTGGCGCTCGAGAAGATCGCGCAGAGCTACCGGGAGATGGTGTATTGATGGGGGTGAGAGGGCTTGCGCGTCAGCAGCGCCTTTTCCTTACTTGAGGCCGAAATCGACGATCTACTCGCGGCGTTGAGCCGCTTGCAAAGGAGCAAAGCGTGAAAATCACCAAAGTAGAAACCATTCAGATAGAGACTCCGCGCTACTACGGCCACATCTCCGGGCACGTGCTGGTCAAGGTCTTTGTCGATGACGGTCCGGTCGGCTGGGGCGAAGCGTCCGACAGCCGCGCCGAGGATTTGGCGGCTATTGCCCGGCAGTACAACGAGTTGTTGGTGGGGCGGGACGCCGGGGCCATTACCGAGATCAACGAGCTGTTGCGCGGCCACGCCTTTAACAGTTCAGTAACCAATCTCCACCTCGCCTCGGCAATTGACTTGGCGCTCTACGATCTCCACGGCAAGGCGCAAGGAGTGCCGGCCTATCAGCTTTTGGGCGGCAAGGTGCGGGAGAAGCTCTATTGCTGCTATCCGATTTTTGGCTGGCAGGTAAAAGAGGACTTCGAGCGCACGCTGAGCTATCTCCAGCGGCTGCTCGACTTGGGCCATCACCTGTTCCGCTACTACGTGTCGGGTGATAGCGCGCTCGACGACCGCTTTCTCGACGAGGCCAAACGCCGCTTTGACGACCGGCTCAAGCTCAAGTCCATCGACTTTTCCGGGCGCTTCAGCGAGTGGGAGACGGCCGTTCGCTACGCCGATGTCCTCCGCCACCACGCGCCCTATCACTTTGAGCAGCCCTCGCGCAGTCTGCGGGTCTCGGCCGAATTTGTGCGGCGCGTTGACCTGCCGGTGAGCTGGCACATCAACAGCCTAGAGCTGGGGATGGAAGCCATTGAAAAAAGGGCCTGCACGGCCTTTAACGTCGCCTGCGTCTGCGGCGGCCCGACCCATATCCGCCGGCTTTTCGCTCTAGCGGAGGCGGCTGGGTTCCGCTGCTTGATCGGCACGGACCAAGAATCGACGCTGGGGGTGTCGGCGCAGGTCAGCGTTGGCATCGCCATGCCCAACACCAACTTGCCCTGCGACCCAATGGGGCCGGTGCTGTACACGACGTCGCCGGCCGTGGAAAGGGTGCGGGCCGAAGGCAGCTACTTGTATCCGTTTGAAGGGCCGGGCTTGGGCGTGGAGATCGACGCGGACAAGCTGCACACCCTGACGGTGGCGACGGCCTAAGTGCCCGGCGCATCCCACCTCTGCGTCTAGCTGCGTTCATCTGCGGATACGTTGCCGCCGCACACCAATCGCTGGGGGTTTGACCTTTTGCCGGTTGTGCCGCAGTATATATCCTTTCGTCAATACTTGAGTTACACATAAACAGGAGTGAAAAATGAGCGAAGCAAACCGCGCGACCTGGGCCGACAATTGGCTCGGGTACCGGGAGGAAATCAAGGTCGTCGATGTCACAATCCGCGATGGCGGCTTGATGAACGACCACCAGTTTACCGACGAGGTAGTAAGAGGCGTGTACGAGTCCTGCGTTGAGGCTGGGATTGACTACATGGAAATCGGCTATATCAACTCGCGGGAGCAGTTTCCGCCCAGCGAGTTTGGGCCGTGGAAGCACTGCCGCGAGGAGGACATCCGCCGCATCGTCGGCGACAACAACACCTCGCTGAAGTTGGCAGCCATGGCCGACGCCGAAAAGAGCGATTACAAGACGGACATCCTGCCGGCGTCTGAAAGCGTGTTGGACATGATCCGCGTGGCCACCTACATCCACCAGATGCCGCTGGCATTGGACATGGTCAAGGACGCCCATGACAAGGGCTATGAGACGACCTTGAATCTAATGGCCGTTTCCACCGTACCGGAGTCCGAGGTTAAGAGCGCGTTGGAGATGCTGGTGCATTCGGACGTGGGGGCTGTGTACGTGGTTGATAGCTTTGGCTCGCTCTACAGCGAGCAGATCCGCGCGCTGTGCAACATGTTTTTCGAATACTGTGAGGGGACTCCGATCGAGGTTGGGATCCACGCCCACAACAATCGGCAACTGGCCTTTGCCAATACCATTGAAGCCGTGGTCTTGGGGGCCAATTGCGCGGACGCGAGTTTTGCTGGCTTGGGTCGCGGCGCGGGCAATTGCCAGATGGAGCTTTTGTTGGGCTTTTTGCACAACCCGAAATTCCGCTTGCGCCCAGTGCTCAAGTGCATTGAGGAACACGTTGAGCCGCTGCGCACTGCGCTGCTGTGGGGTTACGATTATCCCTACATGATTACCGGCTTGCTCAACGAGCATCCACGATCCGGCATGGCTTTTAACGCCTCTGAAGACCGGGGCAAGATCGTCCAGTTCTACGACCAGATGAAAGAGCAGGAGTGAGCCTGTTCAGTACCAGAGATAGCTGGCGTTGAAGGCGATGATCAAGCCCGTGATGTCGGCTTTGATGGCCTGATCGCCGATTGTGGCCTCGGCGCTTGGCGCGCCCCAGCCGACGGTGCCTTTGACCATCCAGTTCTTGCGCACCTCGTAGCCTATACTACCGGCCAGTCCGAGGCCATCGAGGACGTTGTCGCCGCCGTCGTCCCAGCGCGCGGTGCCGATGACGGCTTCGACAAAAGGCGATGGGGCGCGTTTTTTGAAGAAATAGGTTGCGCTAAAGCCGTCGATCTCAAAGTGGGTGTTGCCCTTGGCGACCGCTTTGCCGAGGAGCTTGGTCTCGTCGTCGTTGGTGTCGTTGCCTAAGTCCAAGACCCAGCCTAAGACGAGGTGGTCAGTGAGGCCGTAGCCGAACTGGAGGGCCATCCCGAATGCCGAGTCGCTGTTCTTGTGTCGGGAACGTTTACCGTCGATGAGCCACTCTTGCTCGATGGACTGGTAGCTCGGCCCAAGGCCCAAACCGAACATAAACCCCTCGCGTTTTCCATCAAAGGCGTGGGCGGTCAGCGGCAGCGCTAGTAAGAGGCCGAAGAGAGGCAAGGCGCGTTGCATGATGAAGCTCCGTTTAGAGGTATGAGGTTAGATGGGCAAAAAAGAGGGGCTTCAATGGGCTGTCAAATTATCTAACACCCCTACCCCTGAAAAGTGCCACCTTTTTCACGCGAGAACCCGCTCCGCAGCGGGCGGTAGAAGGAGCCTGTGTCATGCGAGAACACTCGGTGCGCCACTCATTGCAAATCTACGAGCGCGCCAAAGCACTCGTCCCCGGCACCACTCAGCTCATCAGTCGGCGGCCGACCCGGGCCGCACTCGGGGTCAGCCCCATCTACGCCGAGCGCGCCAAAGGCTGCCGCATCTGGGATGTGGATGGCAACGAATACATCGATTGGACCAGCGCCGTAGGGCCAGTGATCTTGGGCTATGCTGACGAGGTGGTTGATGCTGCCGTCCGCGCCCAGATTGACCGGGGGACCATCTACAGTATCGTCCAAGAGTCGGCCGTAGAGCTGGCCGAGGAGTTGGTGCGGATCGTACCGTCGGCGGAAATGGTGCGCTACTGCAAAGGCGGAGGCGAAGCCTGCACCATTGCGGTGCGGATCGCGCGCGGGGTTACCGGCCGCGACAAGGTGCTGTTTTGCGGGTACCATGGCTGGCATGATTGGTACCAGGCCGCCAACATCGGAGCCGAGCGGCTGGCCTCTCATCTCTTCAATGGCATTGAGCCGATTGGCGTGCCTCGCTGTCTGGAGGGCACGGCTATGCCTTTTACCTATGGCGATGTCGATGAACTCACCGCGCTGCTCGAAGCGCACGCTGGCGAGTTGGCCTGTATCATCATGGAGCCGATGCGCTCCGACGAGCCGCCGCCGGGCTACTTGGAAAAGGTGCGGGAGTTGGCGTCGCACTACGGGGTGGTGCTCATCTTCGACGAGGTGTCGTCGGGGTTCCGCGTGGCCTTGGGCAGTGCCCAGGAATACACGGGCGTGACGCCGGATATATCCGTTTTTGCCAAGGCCATTTCCAATGGCTATCCAATGGGCGCGGTGGTCGGCAAACGGGAGTTTATGGCTCCGGCCGCGCAGATGTTTATCTCCAGTGCCTATTGGGACGACAACATCGGCGTGGCAGCCTCGCTGGCGACCTTGCGCGAATTAGAGCGCCGCGATGCCGTGGGCCACTTCCAGCGCATCGGTACCTTCTTCAAGGAGCAGATTGACGCGGCCGCGGCGGCCGTTGGACTCGACGCGAGCTGTGAGGGGGTGGCGGCGCATCCCCGCATCCGCTTGGGCGCGGAGGATGCTGCGACGGCTGCCAAAGTCAACACGCTGTTTATCCAAGAGAACGCCCGCCGCGGCGTGATCTTGGCGACGGGGTTCATGTTCAATTGCGCCCACGGCGAGGCCGAGGTCGAACAGACCGCAGCCGTGGTGCGGGAGAGTTTTGCCGTTATTGCCGAAGGGCTAGAGCGCGGGACGTTGGACGAACTGCTCGAAGTACCGCCTCAAGAGGATCTCTTCCGGCGGCTAGTGCGCTAAAGCCTCGGGAGTAAGCTCGGCAAAAACGGAAATTAAGCGGGGGAAGAAGGCGGCAAAGGTCGGGTAGCGGTCGCGCTGGGATTCGTATGATTCGAGGCGGCGGGCGACGGCGTGGATATAGCGGAAGCCGTGCGCGGATTCTGTGCGCAGTGCCCGGCGGCCTGCTTCCGCGCCGAGGTGGTGGTGAGCAAGGCGCGCGGTGATGGCGCGGATGAGGTGTTCATTGGCGCAGTCAAACCAGTGCGTGTAGCCGATGGTGGCCATCTGTTCGGCCAGCGGGGCGAACAGATCGGCGTGGGGTCTCAGTACTGGATAGTACTCTTCGCTGAGGGGGTTGACGAAGGCGTGGCTGAATTCGTGCCATATAATCTGCAAAAGCTGCTCGCGGGGGCCGTATTCGGGCAGGCCGTGCGTAGCGTCTGTGGGACCGAGCAGCGTATAGACATCGTACGGCCCCCCGTGGCGGCCGATGTGCGGGCCAAATCCCCCGTGGTGTAAGAGCGGGCTAAGGATTAGGTGGTAGCTGAGTTGGCGGGTGCCGAAATAGGCTTCGACTTGGCCGGTGGGATCGGCATCGGCCAGTTCTTCGCGGAGATGTGCTTCGAGGAGTTGATAGAGCTTTTGGCTGCGGGTGAAGAAGAGGTTGAATTGGGTCTGGCGCGCAAAGTTGCGCAAGGCGTGGACGAAGCGCGCGAAGTTTTCCTCGCCGCGGAAGGCGCGATGGATATGGGGGGGAATGGGTTGAGTTGGTTCTAGTTCGGGTGGATCGGACAGGTAGAGCATGGCGGTTGGGTAGGCGTCAGACCACCCGGTGTCCAAGCTCAGGCTGCGGAAAAAGGCCACGGCCTGCTGGGGGGGATAGCGCGAAAAGTGCGCGACGAGATCGTCCGCGTATTCCACCCGATAGGGCGTCAGATAGCGATACTGGCTGAGAAGCTGGACCGTGGTGAGCAGTTCGATGCGCGGATCGGCACCGATGTGCAGGCGTTGCTCAGCGCGGATGTCGGACGCTATCAGCAGCGCGAGACCAACGCACACACGACAAAAGCCGACTCGCAAGGAGCCGGCTTTTATGTTTGCGGAACGAATTTTCAACGATGTCAGGGAGACCAAGAGCCGCCGGGGTCCGGTGCGGCTTGGGTGGCGGCGGAGCGGGTGTCGTGCAGGGCTTCTTTGAGCTGTTTGCCCGGCTTAAAGTGCGTCTTGCGGCGGGCGGGCACGTACACGACCTCGCCGGTGCGCGGATTGCGGGCGGCGGGCTTGGGCTTGGTGTCTTTGACTTCGAGGACGCCGAAGCCTCTGATTTCAATGCGGTTTCCCTCGATAAGCGTTTCGCGCATGGCCTCAAAAAGGCTATCGACCATTTGCAACGTCAGGTTGTTTTTGCAGCCGAGCGTGTCGGCTACCGACCGCGCTAGATCTTTTTTGGTTATGGTGGCCACTAAAACCTCGCTAGCTGGGGAGTTAAACCGGTGCTGATTTTGTTCATAAGTGCTTGTATTATACGAAATTCTGAAACTTAAGCAAGGGAAAAGTAACAGAGACCCCAAGCGCGTTACGGGGCTTGGAATTGAGGGTCGGAAAGGGTTTTCAAAAAGGCCACGAGGGCGCGTTTGTCGGCTAGAGTTAGGTCGAGATTGGGCCGGACGAGCAATAGCGGATCAGTGAGGACTATGCGGTGAAAGCCGGAGTCGTAGTGCTCGATGACCTCCTCTAAGTTCTGAAAGCGGCCATCGTGCATGTACGGCGCCGTGTATTCTATGTTGCGCAGGGTTGGCGTCTTGAATTTGCCGCGGTCGAGGCGTTTGCCAGTGAGTGCGGCTAGCCCCTCATCCGGGGGATCGAGGTCCAGCCCGTTGTTGTGGAACTCGTTGTTGGTGAAAAGCGGCGCAACGTGGCAGTGAAAGCAGTCGCCCTCTTCGGTGTGAAAGAGGATGAAGCCCCGGTCTTCTGCCGGGGTAAACTCCGCTTGGCCAGCTAGCCAACGGTCGTATTTGCTGTCCGCCGAAACGAGGGTGCGCTCGAATTGGGCGATGGCTTGGACGACGCGTCGTCGGTCGATGGGCGCGTCGCCAAAGGCGCGGGCGAAGAGCGCGGGGTATTCGGGGTGCTGTTCCAGTTTGGCTACTACGCGATCCCAGTCCTCGCCCATTTCCGTGGGTTTCTGCACGGGTTCGAGGGCTTGGTCTTCAAGGCTCGCGGCATGTCCGTCCCAGAAAAAGGACGGGCTCCAGAGCAAGTTGAAAAGCGGCATGGAGTTGCGGCTGGTGAGGCCGCCGACGCCTTGGCTAAGGGGCCGTGGATCGGAGAAGGCGTGGGCGGGCAGGTGGCACGAGATGCAGGCGATGGTGCTATCGACCGAGAGGATGGGGTCGGCAAAAAGCCGCTCGCCAAGGGCGATGCCCTCGACGGTCAGGGGATTGTCCGGCGGGATTTCCGGTGCGGGAAATCCCGCCGGCACGGCTAGTTCGTAGGGCGTTGGGGTCGGCGGAGGGGTAGGGGGAACGACCGCGTCTTTGCCGCAGGCGACAAGCCCTAGCAGGATTAGTGCCCCAAGTAGGGGCGGGGCGCGAACCGCCCCTACGGCCCCCCCCCAAATGACGCGGGGCGGAGACCGAGCCACAGCTACCTTCT
>JAJDVZ010000170.1:0-12011 GCA_022825835.1 Candidatus Latescibacterota bacterium | reverse complement strand
TCGCCGCCATCGACGTCGTTGACCGTGAGGGTGATGTGAATGACGCTGCCCTCGGTCAGGTCGTGGATGTCAACCTGGTCCTCAGTGGCTTCATCCGAGCGCGGCATCCGCTCGATCGGCAGGATGCGGAGCTCGTAGTCGTACGTGCTCTCACCGAACTCTTCGCCCGTGAAGCTATGGGCGATCTCGACCCACTGCGAGCCGCTGGTCATCCACGGCAGGTTGACAATCGGCCGATACCACTCAAAGGTCTCCTGATAGACCGGGAAGGCGAACTTGTAGCTGAAGCTGGTCGCATCGTCGCCGGGATTCAGGTCGTCGCGGGCTTGGTGTGCCGCGTTGAGCTCGTACTCGACGCTGTCATCCCAGAAGAATTTGCCCGGGTCTTGACGCTGAGTGATGTGAATATCGTCGAAGACGCGGCTGGTGATGTACACGTTGTTGGTCGCGTCGTTCCAGCCGACGATGTGACGGATCTGCATCGAACTGGCGTCCAGCCCGCCTTGCTCGACGTTCTCGCCGGCAAAGCCGTGGATCGAATACAAGGTCTCGCTGAAAATCCCGTACTGGTCGAGGGGCACGGGAGCCCACTCGCCGGCGTTGCCGTCAATGACGGGCACGTTGGCATCGGGAAAATTCACGGCGACCAACAAACCGCCAGGCGGGTCGTGGGCTTGGGCGGCAACCACAAGGCCCAACGAGGCCAGGGCAGTGGTGAGGAACTTTTTCATGGTAAAGCTACCTCCATGAGATAGGGTTAAAAAGAGAAAAGGTGCGGTAACTCGTCTGTCTTCTCGGTTCCGCAACGTGAACTGCTCAATGTACAAGCCCGCAAAAGCGTATGTCAAGGCTTAAATCCCCGCGTAAATGGCGATGAAGGATTGGGTCTCGGTGCGCGATGGGGCGTCCTTGAAATTCTTGCGCTCTAGCACCAGCCCGAGCACGGTCTGCAGCTTGTAGCCTTGATAGGCCGATTCGTTTTTGAACTGAACGCCCCAAGTCAGTGCCGTAAAATCGTTGGCATCTGTGTTGAAATCGTCGAAGATCAGGTACTCTAGGCCCGCTTGTAGCTTGGTGATCTCTAGGACATCGGTGCCCACCAACAACGAGAAGAGTTCGGCTAGGGTCGTTCGGCGCTCATCCGTAAACAGGTCGCGGCTCTGCTTGATAAACTCGCTCTTCCAGCGCGGCTCTAGATAGAGGGGGCCAAACGCATGGCGGTAGTGGGCCTTGTTGATCATCCCGAAAAAGAAATCCGTCTCGGCCAAGCCCCAGCGCTGTCGGCGCTCGGCGTCCATGAGTTGGTGAAAGACCACCCAATTGACCTTGTTTTGTAGATTCAGCGAAAAGGCGCGCACCTTGTGGCCGAGGAAGAGTTGGTTGACCCAAGTGTCGCGGGCCAGCAGCGGATCGTCGATCTCGGTCAGCGTGCCGAGGCGCAGCGTGTTGTCGGGTGCCCACTGCAAGAGTGGGTCGGCGATGTCGTCCTCCACGCGCTTGGTCATGCCGAAGAGTCGCAAATCGCCGTAGCGCGCCCAGCTCCGGTCGAATCGCAGGAGGGCGTACGCGCTGTGGTTTTTCTGGTTGGAAGAGATGCGATCTTCGCGCAGGAGGCCAGCGATAATCTTTAGCTGCGGAGCCAAGTAGGTGCCGACGTACGCGTTGTAGCCCTGGTGGTCGCGCTTGTAAGGGTAATCCGGCTCTTGGTCGTTTTCGTATTGGTCGGTCCAGAAGTTGTTGTTCATGTCAACGCCGAAGAGAAATTCGGGCCGATCGACCGCAAAGCGCAGGAAAGGCTCTTCATAGTCCGGGATCGAGTTGGTGCGCACGCGGCTGTCGTTTTGGTTGATGTCGGGCACGAAGTCGTTGTTTTGGTCCCAGCCCGGAAAGACTTGGCGGTCGGGGAAGGCCCAGTCGGCGCGGAAGCTGTCTGGCACCCGGTCTTGGTCGTCGTTGTCTTCCACCAGATCCATGAGGCTGCGGTCGTTTTGGTAGTCGATGCTGCCGTCGTCGCGGGTGACGAAAGTTTGGGTGTTGTAGCGCGGGTGCATGTGATAGGCTTCGCCATAGATGAAGAAGCGTAACCAGTGGCGCGACAGATTGAGCATATAGGCCGGTGCGCTACGCTCGCCGACAATGCCGGCCGAAGTCCGGTGTTCTTCGACGAGGGTGTTGGGGTATTTGCGGTAGTTCCAATTGAGATCGTACTCGCCGTACAGGTCGAAGCCCATCACGTCGGTGGCCGTCACCGTACCGCCGAGAATGTGGGTTGCCGTCGGCAATCCGGCCTCAAAGCTGATGACTCGTAGGTTGGACAAGTCCTTAATGTTACCCGGTGCTTGGGTCACCATAAGCAACACCGGCCCGTCGGTGCTGGTCTGCCGGTTCGAGGTCATCCAGACCTGATAGTCGTTGGCTACCACTAGCCGGAATTCCACTTTGACGATCTCGGTTTTGTCGGCTGCGGCTCGGTTGATGAAACGCGCGCTGTCGAAGTTGTAGAGCAGGCGGATTTCGTCGTTGCCGTTGGCCTCGATATAGCCCGGGCGGGGCGCGCCGCCTTCCACTATGGGTTCAAAGCGGATCTCGCGGCCCGAATCGACGCGGCCATCCCGATAGGTGATGAAGATGTCCGAGCCAGCCGGAAAATACGCGGCCCCCCCCACGCCGTCGTCGGGTGAGTCGTCGCGCAGGACGATTTCAATAGCGGACATGGTCCGGTTTTGCCCCTGAGTCAGCGATCCGGTCACCCAATTGCTCAACAGAGCCTCTTCCGAGAGCGAATTGGCTTGGTGCGCGTTGGCCGTGTGAACGCCGAGCTCGACGAAATCGCCGATTTGCACCTCAAAGCGCCCCCCGATCAGGGTGGTGGAATTGGTGCGGCGCAGCTCTTGATTGGTGATGCCGCGCGGGGCACTGGCCTGCGCGTAGAGGAACGTGCCCCGGTACTTGTCCATGGCAAAATCAAACTGTATGCCGTCGAGGCGCGGTTTGGACAGCACCATGGGCGTCAGGGTGGTGCGCAGGTCGCTGCTGATGGTCAGCGCGTACGCGTATTGCCCCTTTTGCTCGGAGGCCACGGCGACCTCGGAAAACCAGTTGCGGAAGCGCTGGGCCTCAAACAGTACGGTGCCAAATTCTTCGGGGTTGGACTGGGATACGTTGTATATCAGCCAGCCCTGATTGAGGAAGTTGCCAAAGGCGTCGTAGAAGTATTCCCCTTCGATGCTGGGACTAACATACCGCTGGTAGGGTACGCGCGCGTAGTTGGTGGTGCTCCACTGCCGCCAGTGGTGTTCGGCGACCAGCTCTTGGGGCACGTACCAGCGGCGCACCGCCGGGTCGAGGGCCGCCGTGCTTGGGGAGGTCAGTAGCCCGATTTGGGCTTCGGCCAAGCCGCCGCTGATGGCCCACAAGAGGAGGGCGGCTTTGCAGATGTGTTTCGCAGTTTCTGCCATTTGCTCGCTCAGTAGGCCACAGCTACGGTCCCTGCGGCTGCAGAGAGGCCCTTGTCAGTGGTTAGATCGACTTGGTAGAGGTACACGCCTGGGGCGACTAGGTCTCCCTCGGTGCGACGACCATCCCAAACCGCCGCAAAACTGCCGCTGACGGCTGGCGTGGAGATCACCTCGCGCACCAGCCGGCCGGACAGGTCGAAAATCCGCAACGCAATCTGACGCGGTTCGCCGATGTTGCGCAGGTCGTACGAAATCATGGTCTGATCGTTGATCCCGTCGCCGTTGGGCGTCAGGGTCGTGGGATGCGCGGTGACTTTCCGCACCAGTTCGCCGCCGACCGGGGTGCGCACCGAGAGGGCGTCGCCGGCAAAGCGGAAGGTCGCATTGCCGGGCCGGACTTGTTGCTTGAGTTCGGGCGCGGTGCTGTCGTACACCCAGCCGGTGAATTCCGCGCCAAAGCGCAGCACTTTGGCGTCGAAGACGACCTCAATGCGGCGCTCGTTGTCGCGCGGTGCGACAAACGGATCAAAGCTAATGACGATGCGGTCTTCCTCTAATTGGGGTGGGAAGTCGTCGATGATTTCCCGGCCGTCGATGGCGACCGAATGCACGGCTTCGGCCGGGACTTGGGTAAAAATTTCCAGCCGGTCGAAGCCGCGGTCGCCGTCTGCGAGCACGGGCCGCACTATGTATGTGAAGGTCTGCGGATCGAAGTTATCGGTCTCAACCGGCCAGATCTCGGCGATCACGCTTTGGGCCGCGGGGTCTTCGGCAAACAGCAGGGACATTTCGTCGATGCGCGGCGCTTGGTCTCCGTCGGAAAACATGACCACTTCTAGCTGCAAGTACTGGCTGGGGCCGGGCGATAAGAGGGGCGTTCCGTCCTCCCACCCCTCAGCGTCGGGGTTGTGCAGTCCGGCCGCAAAGTCGTAGGGCGTTGACCAGAAGCTCCAGTTTTCCACGTCGTACGTCGCTTGGATGTGGCTGAAGCGGCCCACTTGGTAGGTCGTGGTGTACTCGTCTTTGGACACCCGCTCAAAGCTGCCGGTGCTGCCGATTTTCCAGAACAGATTGGGCTGTGGCGTGGAGCCGGTGCGCGTGCGCAACACGAGCCGCGTACCTTCGGGCACCTCGCCCTGCCAACGAATTTTGCTCCAAGCTACCGGGCGGCCAAAATCCAACACGCCGGTGCGATAGGAGGTTTTGGTGACAAAGCCCTCGCCGTACACCTCCATTTCGGCGATTTCCCAAGTGCGCTCGGGGTTGATCGGGCGAATGGCGACCCAGCGCAAGTCGCGGGTGGGAAAGCGCAAATCCACGACTTGGTCGAGGTTTTCCACGTTGCGCTCTAGGATGTCAAATTCCGGGTCGTTGGTCGAAGTGAGCGAGCGGCTGATGTCTCGGTACCAGCGCCTGCCCGGCGCGCGCTCTTGGGGCGAGGCCATAAAAGGCGCGGTGTTGTTGGCGACGCCGATTTCGTACCAAGCCAAGTAGTTTTCCTCAAAGCCCGGACGCGGATAGAAGCGAATGCGGTTGACCGGCATCTCGGCCCCTAAGTTGACGACCGTATTTTTTACGTAGCCGATATTGAGACCGGCCAAGCGCGGCGAGATCTCGACTTGGCGCAAGGTCGCCGTTTCCGGGTCGCCGTCGATCATCACTTGGACCTCTTTGGCCGCCTCGCGGGTGTAGCCGGTGGAGACGCTGGTGTAGAGGTTGCCGCCGCGCGGGGTCAAGTTCACGTCTAACGCGAGGTTGACCGACGGATCGACCCATACGGGCTGGATGGCGTTGTCGTTGTAGGCGATCATGGTATCGACGCCCGCTTCCTCTACGCCGATGGCAATGGGAAGTGTGCCCAAGACCTCGCCTTGGTCATCGACGATGGTGTACTCAGTCTGCTCGTCGGTGATCAGCCCCTGCCAAGAAATACCCGTCGGCCCGCCGATGTGAAACTCGGCCCGCCCCCACGCCGCGCTGGTACACCAAGCCGCAATACTCAAACTCCACAATAAATTTCGCCCTAGCATAACTCTCATTCCTTTTTTAACCCTCCCACGCGGTTGGTGGTGGGGTGCTAGTACGCTACGCCGACGGTGCGCGTGCTGGCGCTAGCGCGCGCATCGCCCTTGACGTTGAGTTGGACTAGATAGAGGCCAGGGGCCACGCTCTCACCCTGATCGTCGGTCCCGTCCCACCGAAGTTGGGGCAGGTCTTCCGAACTGTAAACGCCGCTTTGACCCTCGATGTCGAAGAGGCGACGCACCCAGCGTCCCCCTAGATCGTATATATTGACCACAATCTGCCCGCCATCGACTGCGAGGACCTCGCACTCCATATCCAAGACGTCGTTGATTCCATCGCCATTGGGCGTGATAACGGACGCGGCGAGGTCAAAGTTGCCCACTAGGCTGCCGCTGTTGACGGCCGGGCTCAAGACGGTAGTGTCCGATTTGAACGAAATGTCGCCTTCGTCCAGTGCGGTGGCGTCGCCGGCTTGGACACTCTGGAAAGCGTCTTCCTCTAACAGCAAGCCCCGGCCCTCAAAGGCCGTGCTGTACGAGAGGATACGGCTGACAAAGTGGATCTTCAACACGGTGTTGTGCGCGGCCACTCGCGGAAAGCGCACCGCAAAGTTGCGCTCCGAGAGCGCGGTGATGGCCACGTCGCCCTCGTCGGCGACCGCGTCTTGCACCACAAAGTCGTGCGCTAGGAGGAACTCGCCCTGCGCGTCGATGATTTCAATGCGCTCGATGCGATCTATGCGGCTGCCGGTGACTAGCTCGAACCCGTCGAAGCCCTGTAAATCGCCGCTCTCCATCTCGGCGCGCACGGCATAGACAAAGGGAATGTCGGCGGCCGCGGGCACCTCGCGCGGAAAAATTTCGCCGACGAGGACATCGGCCAACGGCGGCGTCGTGAAGTCAAAGGAAAACTGCCGCAGGATTTTGGCCGATTCTAGGTCGTCGGACTGAAAGTCAACTCGGAACTGGAAGTAGCGGCGCGGTCCGGGCGAGAGGACCAATGCGCCCTCGCTGCTGGTGCCGGCAACCGGATCGTAGGGCGAAGTCCACGGACTCCAATTGGCCAAGTCGTCGCGCACGGGGCCGCGTTCCCACACATCGGCGGGGCCTCCCTTGGCCGGCAGGTCGAGGTACTCGTCGCGCAGGAGCGGCTGGTCGGGATCATCAACTGAGAATGTGATCTCTTCGGCGTCTTGACGCCCCACTCGCTTGCGCGTATAGGCGAAGGGCGACGTGTCGCTGCCGCTGCGGGTGCGGATGTTCATCTGCACGGCGCTCGCCTGTCCAACGGTCTCCTCCAGCCAGCGCAAGCGTCCCCAATTGGCCGGGGTGCCCATATCGATGAGCGGCGAAATGTATTGCACGGTGGGGAAGAAGCCCTCGCCAAAGACTTGGAATTTCTCCACCTCAAAGGGGATGGATGAGGTGGCGCGCAGGCGGATGAAGCGCAAAAAGCGCGGCGGGTCGATCTCGATGGTGGCGACCGGATCGGTGTTGTTGGTGCGCACCGCAAAGGTCTCCCAGATGGGATTGCCGGCCTCGGTCAATACTTGGCCGTCGTTGACCTGTAATTCGAAGTTTTTGAGAAAATCCTCTTGAAAGGGCGTCGATGGCGACGGAAAGACCGTATTGCGCGGGAAGAAGCGAATTTGGTTGACGCCAAAGCGCGCACCTAAATCGAGTACCAGCAAGGTGCCCAACACGTCCCGTCCCTTGCGCTCGAAGGCTCCACCACTGGGGTCGGGCGACACAATCTGCGCGAGAATGTTTTGCAACTGGGACTCGGCGAGGTCGAAAACGGTCGGAGCGCGGATGCTGCCACCGCGCTCGGCGATTTCAGCGGCGAGGTTTTGGCCCTCCTGCACGCGGCGGGGCAGGATGCTGCTGGGAAAATCCGCGCTGGAAAAATCGACGAGATTGACCGGCGCGACGCCGATTTCGGTGATGTTGGGATCCAACGTGGAGCGGTACTCCGGCTCAATGGTTTGCACCGTAGCCCCGGCCTCCACTTCTCCCTCCCAGCTAATCTGGCCGTCTTGGCCGACGAGCAATACTTGACGCCCCTGCAAGTCGCCGCTGTGCAAAAGCACTATTGCACTTATGAGAAGCAAGCGCTTCATAAGTTTTCCCCGAGAATTTTTTTCGCCAATGCCTTCTGCTCCGCTTCGATGCGCTGCTGAAGTTGGGCGTGCTGCTTTCCTTGCTGATAGCGCACCCCAGCGTCTCGTGCCTCTGCGTCCCGCCCCAATTGGCTGTACGCCTTGCTCAAGTGGCCTTGGACCCGCCAGTTGTGAGGCTCTAGTTCGGCGAGGCGCAGCCAATGGGCTAGGGCTTCGCTGGGCTGTCCCTGCTCTAGGAGCACTTCACCCAATAGGAGCAGCCCAGCGCGGTGATCTGGCGCTAGTGCTAGGACTTGCAAGAGCAGCGGCTCGGCCGCTGCTAGTTGGCCATTGTGTCGCAATAGTGCAGCCGCTTCTATCCGCGCCGGCACGCCATAGACTGGACTGTCTAGGAGCTGGCGATAGGCTTGCCCGGCGTCTGCGGCCCGCCCTGCCGCAGCGTAGGTACGCGCCAGTTGGTAGCGCACCCGGCTGCTATCTGGGCTAAGATTGAGTAGCCGCTCGTAGGATTGCATGGCCTCGTCGAGCGCGCCGCTCGTCAGTTGCGCATCTCCTAAGCGCCCCAGTAGGGCCTCCTGCCCGCCCGCGACGAGTTGTTGGTAGATTGTGCGCGCTTGTTGGGGACGGCCTGCCGCCATGTAGCGATCGCCGAGTGCCCGCTGCCCGCGCTCGTCGGCGGGCCAATGCGCGACGAATGCCCGGCTGATGCCGAGCGCTCGCTCGGGTTTGCCGCTGGCGTCATAGAGCGCCGCCAAGGCCCAATACACGTCCTGGTCGGGGCCGCCCGCGACCAAGGACTGTTCGTACGCGGCGATCGCCGTAGCCGTCATACCCAATTCCGCATAGGCGCGACCCAAATAGCGGTGTTGCGAGGCTTGCGCCGCTTGGTCCATAGCGGGCGTACTGGCGTTTACCAATGCCGCGACTAGCACCAATCCCGCCACGGCTATTCCCCTCCACGCCCAAGACAACTGTGCCAGTTGCCCGACCCCGCTCACCGCAAAGAGCAAGAGCACGGGAACCAGCACTATGCGCGTCTCGGCATGGGCACCGTAGAGCGCGATGCCGACTGCGCTGGTTGCGACAAACAGCAGGGCGAGCAAAGCGCCCCGCTCCCGCGTCGCCAAGGCAAAACCCACGCCTAGTAGCGCGAGCGGCAAGACCAAGCCGAAGGGAAACGCAAACCCCCATTTCCACAACAGGGCCGCTAAAATGGCTGAATCGCCGCGCGCGTGGTACATATCCAGCGCAGGCAAGTGCTCCCCGCCGCGCACGAGGAGGTCGGGCGAGCCGTCGGCACTCGTTGCCACTCCCCCAAAATACCAGAGTGAGAGCGCGCAAACCGTCCCCAGCGCACAGGCCCAACCCACCCGCTGCTTTCCTCCTGCCCACAGCCACCACAGCACGGCCGGCGCAAAGAGCGCCACTTGCGGCGCGGCCAGCAAACAAAGCGCCAGCAAAATCCCGACGCCTAAAAACGCTTTTCCATCGCTCTGCCGGTCGGTCCACAGGAGCACCGCCAGCAGCGAGAGCACTAGGAATACTCCGAGGATCGGGGGCAGCAAGGAACCAGTGAAATAGATGGCCGGTCCGTACAGGGCTACGCCTAAAGCGGCGATAAGTCCCGTGCCCGGCCCCCAGAGCGCGCGGCCGATTAGGGCCAATAGCACACAACTGGCTGCGCCTAATAGGACTTGGACGTAGCGAGGTGCCAGCCCGACGGCGACGAGGCCGCGCAAAAAGAGCGGGTACAAGGGGCTGGCAACCGCTGTGTCCCCCTCTCCCCTAGCGGCCTCGACGTAGGGCCAGCTCGCCGCCGTCGGCACGTCCAAGAAGGGGCTCTGCTCAACCTCATCCAAATAGGTCAGGCGTGGCCAAAGGGCCACCAGCGCGATGCCGATGACGGCTGCGGCGAAGTTGTCGTTGCGCCAAATCACGCGCTATTCCAATCCTGCGTAGATCGTTATAAAAGTCTGACTTGTGTATCGCGCTTTGGTCTCTTTGAAGTCCTGGCGCTCGATGCGCAGCCCGGCTAGGGCGTGGAGGCTGTAGCCCAAATACTGCGACTGGTTGGTAAACTGAACCGCGCCGGTAATGGAGTTGAAGTCATTGGCATCGACGTCGAAGTCGTTAAAAATCAGGTACTCGACGCCTGCTTGGAGTTGGGTGGCTCGTAGGAGGCGCGTTTCGACGACAGCCGAAAAAAGTTCGTAGAGACTGGTGGAATGCTCTAGGGCAAAGAGGCTGCGCGACTGCTTGCGGAACTCGCTCTTCCAGCGCGGCTCCACGCTCAGCCGGCCCAAGGCATAGCGGTAGCTAGCCTTGTTAATCACCCCAAAGAAGAAGTCCTGTTCGTCTAGCTCTAGGGCCTGCCGGCGGGATTCGCTCATCAGTTGGCGGAAGCGCACGTAGTTGACTTTGGTCTGCACTTTATAAGAGGCCGACTGCAAGTTGTGCCCCACAAAGAGCTGGTTGATCCAAGTGTCGCGGGCCAACAGGGGGTCTTCGACCTTGGTCAACTCGCCGCCGCGCAAGGTATTGTCCGGTGCCCACTGCAAGAGGGGATTGGGGATGTCGTCCTCCACCAATTTGCTCATTTCAAAAAAGCGCAAGCGCCCAAAGCGCGGGGAGTTGTTGTCGTACGTCACGAGGGCGTAGGTGCTCTTGTTTTGCTGGGTTGACGAGATGAGTTCCTCGCGCAGCGCGCCGACCATCACTTTGAGTCGCGGCGTCAGGTCCGCACCGCCGTACACATTGTATCCGCGATGGTCGCGGCGGTAGGGGTAATCTGGCTCTTCGTCGTTTTCGTATTGGTCAATCCAGAAGTTGTTGTTCATGTCCATCCCGAAGAGGAACTCCGGGCGGTCGGAATGGAAGCGGAGGAAAGGCTCTTCGTAGTCGGGCACGGCGTTGGAGCGCACGAAGTTGTCGTTTTGGTTGATGTCGGGCACGAAGTCGTTGTTTTGGTCCCAGCCCGGAAATACTTGGGAATCGCCCTGGAGCCAGTCGAAGCGCACCGTGTCGGGAAAGCGGTCTTGGTCGTCGTTGTCTTCGACGAGCTCGACGATGCCCTCGCGCTCGCTGTCGTATTCGATTTCTCCCGTGCCCGTGGTGACGAAGGTCCGCGTGTTGTAGAGCGGATCCATGCTGTACGCCTCGCCAAAGACAAAGAAGGGAGCGGCCTTTTTGGATGCGTTCACCATCCAAGCCGGTGCCCTGCGGCGACTGCCGATGCCGGATGCAGTGCGGTGCTCGTCGCGTAGGACATTGGGGTACTTGCGGTAGCTCATGCTCAGATCGTATTCGGCGTACAGGTCAAAGCCCTGGTAGTCGCGTATTTCGATGTTGCCGCCGAAGATGTGGGTAGCCGTCGGCAGGCCGTACTCGAAGCGGACGGTCTGCAAATTGGTGATGTCTTGCACGTTGCCGTCGGCTTGGGCCACCAGCAGCAGCACGGCCTCCCCGTCGCGGTTGACTTGGCGGTCGGACGTCATCCAGACCTGATAGTCGTTGCCCAGCACGAGCCGGAACTCGACTTTGACGATGTCCTCTTTGGGAAACGAGGCCCGATCAACAAAAGCCGGGCTGTCGAAGTCGTAGCTCAGGCGGATCTCCTCCGGGCCGTTGGCGGCGATATAGCCCTGCTGGACAAAGCCACCCTCGATGACCGGCTCAAACTGGATGTCCTTGCCGGCATCGACGGTGCCGTCTTCGTAGGTGATCAGCACGTCCGAGCCGGCTTGGAAGAAGGCGGCCCCGCCCGTTCCGTCGCCCGGAGAATCGTCGCGCAGGACGATCTGAATCAGCGATACGGTCTTGTTTTGGGCCACGGTCAAAGCACCGGAAAACGGGTTGCCTACTAGGCGGTCCGAAAGGGTATTCGACTGGTGGGCGTTGACCGCGTGCAGGCCCAATTGCAAGGCGTCGCTGAGTTGGTAGGCGAAGCGCCCGCCAAACAGCGTGGTGTTGTTGGTGCGGAGTACTTCTTGATCTTCGGTCGTCGAGCCGCCGGGATTGCTCAAGCGCGAATAGATGAGCGTCCCTTCGTAGCGGTCGGTGGCGAGGTCGAATTGCACGCCGTCCATGCGCGGCTTGGAAAAGACCATCGGCGAGATCACCGAGCGCATCTGCGCGCTGGTCGTCAAGGTGTAGAAGTATTGGCCCTTGGCGTCTGAGGCGATGACCACGTCGGAAAACCACTGTTGAAAGCGACTGGATTTGAGCAGCGAGTTGCCGAACTGCTGGGGCTTGCTCTGCGAGTTGTTGAAGATCAGCCAGCCACGGGTGAGGAAATTGCCGTACAGGTCGTAAAAATAATCGCCTTGGAGGCTGATATCGACGTAGCGCTGGTAGGGGTTGCGGGCGTAGTTGGTGTACTGCCATTGGCGCCAGTGGTACTCTTTGTAGAG
>JAJDVZ010000002.1:0-32684 GCA_022825835.1 Candidatus Latescibacterota bacterium | reverse complement strand
CTTGGCCTATGTAGGCTCGAATGAGCGGTTGGTAGCCGGAGAATCCCAATTGAGGGGCGATTCGTTTAAGATCTTCAATTACGTCCTCCGGCATGCGAATGCTCACCGGGACCATCTTCCGATTCTTATCCAGTCGTCTCCGTAACTCATCGCTCTTCATAGCTCTTCCTCTCAGTTGGCGTTGCCGGCCGCGCGGAGATGAGGCGAAATCTGTCACCATGTCGTTCGGCATAAACAACGCACAGGAGCTTCCATTGGAGAGTCATTCCGATTAGCGTATCCCTGACTTCATGCCCGTGATGTTCACTTTCCAATACCAAGACGAATGGGTCGAAGAAGGTCTCACAGGCTACTTCGAAATCAACTCCGTGCTTTTCGATGTTGGCTTCTGCCTTGTCGCTGTCCCACTCGAATTCGATACCATGAAGCCGAATCGTTACGTCCATATCCAGACTCAAACTTACGATTATGTATATACATCGTCAATACAATGTTCGACCCCTACCCCTTTGCCCGAAACCCCTCAACCAACCGATTGAACGCAGCGTCCATTCCGAACGCATCGGTAAACTCAGCAAAAGCCCAGTGCCCGTAATCTCTGTGATGATTCACACTAACGAGCCAATTGATATGGCAACGGCGAGAGTCGGCCTGCCAGCGGCTAGTCTTGGTCGTGTGTCCAACAGGGTTTTTTCGCTAAAGTTGATCGTGTTCCTCTTGATCCTGTCCAAGCACAGCGAGCGGAGTCCACTCAAAACGCACTTCAAGCTCGCGCAGCATCGTAAAAGTATCGCGGTAATCAACATCGAACTGACGACAGACATTAGGTAGCGGCACCCTTTTTCTCACGTCCGCATTAAATACTTCGTGAGTAACTACGATTGCATTATGGACTCTTGCATAGGCCGCGACCCATCCATCGGCTACTCCTGCGAATTGCTCTTTTGCTTCAGGTAGAAACTGACTATTCCCTTGAACCCAATTCATCATTTCCGTGAAAGCGTATATAACCGGTTCTTCTGCTGACGATACGAATAGATTGTCCGGTGCCTGCTTCACCCACTCAGACAGTTGATCTTGGCTAACCATCACTTCGTCGCGAACCCGATCAATGCTGAACACCCGCCCTTCACGGCAATAATGGATCAGGCATTCCCAGAATCCCGGACACAGATCTTGCGCGTAATAGCGACGGTGCGCTTCTATGAAGATATTCGCATCGAGCACGAACGGGGAAATACCTTGGTTCGTCACTGCGATATTTCCATCTTTTTCGGCATGTTCTCAAAGGCTTCTCCCTTAAGACCGGTGAGATTGTACGCCTCGCGATAGGGCAAGCGTCCCTCTCCGACCGCACGAATTATTGCAGAGGCAAAGCGAGGACCAATGCGCCATTTCTGAGTATTCCAGAAGTGGCCTCCACTTCCCTGACGCTGCTGCTCGCTGCGCCATCCATCAACCCTTTGGTTGTAGAAGCGGAAAAACTCATCCCTGTCGATTAAATCGAGATCGAGAGCCCGGCGCGCGGCCACGAGGGAACTCACTTTGAACTTGCGGGCAATAGTCTGATAAGGATCATTCGTTCGTCGGGCACTAGGCCAGAAAGCCCGTAACTCTTCCTCTGGTATCAGGAATTCGGCAGCGGCCTTGTTGCAGAACTGCTCGATTTCATCCGACGGCGGTTGTAAGTCTTCTAAACTGGAGATACCGCTCTGGGCTATGAAGAGGTGTGCCAGTTCGTGAGCCAGAGTAAACATCTGCGCCGCCATGAAATCGGCGCTATTCACAAAGACGAGCGGAGCATACTCATCCACGAGGGCGAAGCCCTGAAATTCATCAGGATTTAGCTTTCGATATGCGTTATTACCCACCACTCCATTGAACGACACCAGCACTCCGGCAGCATCAACCAAATGTCGCAGATGCCGTAACGCATCGCTCCAAGTACCTAACTCTTCTGCCCAATTTTCGGTAAGCTGAAGCGCATCGCGCATGGCCGTCCCAACTTGCCGAGGCTGGGCATCCGTGCTGTAGGCTCCGATGAAATCCAGCGGTTCAGCACCACCTTCGATAAGCTCATCGCGCATCCATGCCTGACGTCGCTGCATAAGGTAAATGGTCTCAAGTAGATCGGAACTCGGAGGCGGAGCATCATCTCGGGTGCGAAAGTCGGGTATTGGCAAGCGTTCTTCGGGCGGCTCAGCCAAGTATAGAAATCCCAAAGCAGTATGAGTGCGTTGGGCGAGTCTGTCGGCCTGTGCAACACTGATCTTGCCATTGCGTTCCCACTCCAGCACGCGCTCCGGGCTCACTTGCAGCTTGTGCGCCAGTTCTGGTCGATCAAAGCCTGCCCGCTCTCGCGCCCACCGCAGCACTTCAGGTTGCAATGTTATCTGCAAACGTCGGCTGGTCATGATTCACGTAACCTCTGGCTTAATATGGATTCGTCGAACTTACGATGACGTATATACATTATCAATATCAATACAATGTTCGACCCCTACCCCTTTGCCCGAAATCCTCCAACCAACTGCGCGAACTCGGCGTCCATTCCGAACACATCGGTGAACTCGGCGAAAGCCCAGCGCCCGTAATCTCCGTGATTATTCACGCCAGGTACCCAATAGGTGTCCATGGTCGTCTTCTTGGCCTTGGCATCTTCCCTTCGCTCTCCTTTGATCTCAACGATCAAATTCAGAAGATCATCGTCGCCACGGCCATCATCGACGAGAACGATAAAGTCCGGAAGGTACGTCCGCATTTCCGACCCAAGACGATAGGGGACTTCCAAGCCGAGATTGTGGTTCTTGACGTAGGCTTTGACGTGCGGATGAGCTTCAGCAACGCGGCAAAACTCCTCTTCCCAGCCGCTGTCGAGAACGATCCAATTGATATGGCAACGGCGGGGATCAGCCTGCCAGCGGCTAGCCTTAGTCGTGTTGAAATTCACGTGGGATGTCGAACCAACGGGATTGTACGGATCGAGCACCGCTTTGACTAGATGATGGTCGATTTCCGCTTGCATGATGGCCGCCGCGATTCGCTCGCAGGCCATGTCGGCCAGTTCCTGATACATAAGAAGAGCTTCGGAGACGCCGCCCTTGCAGTCGAGGCAGTTATCGAGCCACTGTCTAGCGATGCGCTTGAGCTGGCCGAAGAGATAGAGCTTGGGCTCTTTGCCCGAATCGCGGAACTTAGGCGAATTGAGCAACCGATGGGTCAGATGAAAGAGTAGGGTCGAGCGCCGTAGATCTTTAGTGTGATCCAGATTGAGATCGACACCCTCGCCGATAATGCCTTCAATTCTTGTTTTTGACGGACCGACCAGCTCCGGCGTCAGTTCCAGCACCGAGTCCTTGTTGAATTCGGCTTCAAGCCGCTCTTCCGGCAATTCCACTCGATACCCAGCCACCCGAGGAAAACAAATCTCCAGCGCATCCCGTTCGGGCCGCACGGCCCGCACCTGAACGGTCTCTCGCGGCTGCTTCGGCGGAGCCACAACGGGCTTGGCCGTAAAATCAAACGGAATGCCCAAGACATCCGCGTACTCTACGTCGAATAAGCCGTCTCCGTTGAGCTCGTAAGACTGCCGCCGCAACGCTCGACCAATGACCTGCTCGCAAAGCAACTGCGTCCCAAAGGCGCGCACACCCAACACGTGGCTGACAGTGTTCGCATCCCATCCTTCCGTGAGCATCGACACCGACACCACGCAGCGAATCGAATCCCCCAACCGCCCCGGCTTGCCGACAGTATTCATAACCTCGCGGAGCAGCTCTTGGTCGCTGATGTTCTCAGCTTGACGACGGTCACCAGTGCGCTCAATGATTTCCCGCCGAAAGCGGTCAATCTCGTCGGCAGCCATATTGCGGAAGTTCCTATCGAGCGCGTCGCCAGACTCCAATTGCTCGCTGTCGATCAACAGCGTGCGAGGCCGTGGGTACTGGTTGCCCTGTTCGTCAAAGTTGCGAAACAGTTCCAAGCGACCGTTTACCAGCGTCGTCGAGCCATCCTCGCTCTCGCGATGGAAGCCGGAGATATAGTCGTACACCAGTTTGGAGGTCGAGGTATTATTGCAGACCACAATGAAGCACGGCGGGACGTCAATGTTCGCCTTCTGCATCAACTCAAAAGTTTTCTGATAATGTCCGTACAGGGCGTCCAGCGCGGTCTGTAGCTGTATAGGCAGACTGAGGGGATCAAGGGTCTTAGCCTTGCCCCGCCCCTTCTTCGGCATGTCGCTGCGGATGTGTTCCCAGAGATTGCGAAACTTGGGCATTTCGCCGCCGGGGATGTTGTCGGCCACTGGCACGCGGGGCAGTTTGACGATGCCGCATTCAATGGCGTCCATGAGCGAAAAATCGCACATAGTCCAAGGAAACAACGTGCCTTCGGCATAGCCCGACCCGCGCAAAAAGAAAGGCGTCGCCGAGAGGTCCATCACGCGGTTGATGCCCAATTTGTCGCCGACAATTTCCAGCCCCGAAATCCACAGCCGCGCCGCTTCCGTGTTCTTTTCGGCTTCCCTTCTGTCATCTCCCTTGAGCTCGCCTTCCTCCCCCTCGCCCGGCTTTTCTCGATAGCAGTGGTGCGCCTCGTCGTTGAGTATCAAGACGTTCTTCATACCCATGAGTTCGGGCATCACTCGCTGCAACATCTGCCCCTCGGTCTCCAAGGTCGTCAGCGTCTCGCCCCGTCCCTGAAGCAACGAACGCCCACCTTTGGAAAGCTCCATGCGTTCGCGCAGCTTGAAGGCGTGGTAGTTGGTGATGACGATCTTGGCCTTTTCCAAGTCGGGAAGCATATCGTTCGGAACCAGTTCGCGGCTCTGATAGTAACTGTCGGGATCGTTCGGCTGTAGTACGCGCAGACGGTCTTTGATAGTGATACCGGGCGTGACCACCAAGAAACCGCGCGTGAAACGGCGGCTCTGGGGCCGACGCACCGCATTGACGGTCTGCCAAGCGATCAACATCGCCATGACCGTGGTCTTGCCAGTGCCGGTCGCCAACTTGAGCGCCAACCGTGGCAGCGGCAGGTCTGGATTGGCGTTGTTGTTGGCGTTCTCCAGATGGTCGAGAAAGTCCCTGCCGGATCGCGTGTTAGGCGCAACTTCGCTGAGCCAAATAGCGGTCTCCACCGCTTCAACCTGACAGAAGAAGGGCCGAATGCCACTAAAGCGGTGGTGCCGCCAGTGCTGGAGCAGACGCGCCGTCTCTGGGGTCACCTGCCATTGGCTCGGGTTCGGCAGACCGCGCCAGCGGTCAACCTGTTGGCGAACCCCGTTGATGATGGCCGTCAGGTCGTATTGCTGGCCAGCGGCTTCGAGCTTCTGCGCCGCCTCGTCAAACACCAGCGCGGCTTGTTGCGCAGCTCCCTTGCGCCGCTTCGGCTGCGGAATCGGCGTGACGAACTCGGCCGGTCGGCGGTATTCAACGACTTGCTGCGTCAGCTGCCCGGTCTCGTCCAGCTCCCAATGTCGGTTCGGGCGCTCGTAAGGCGAGTTGAGGACAGGCTGTTCAAAGAATAGCTCAGTCAAAACGAGGCTCTTTCTATATTTCCAACTTCACTCTTCCCACTCACCCCTGCGGCATAAACATCAGCTTAATCCCCTCCTGCCCCTCGGCCATATCAAACGCCCGCTGCCATTCGCTCAGGGCAAAGTGATGGGTAATCAGCTTCTCGCTGGGAATAAAGCCCCGCTCGATCAGCCGCAGCGCCCGCTTCCAAGCCGGTCGCCGCTGCCCAATGCCGCCAGAAACCTGGAGTTCGTTGTAGGCGATCTTCTCAAAGTCGATCTCCACCGGCGCACCCGGTAGCCCCATCTGGGAATAGCGCCCCCGCTTGCGCACAAGTTCCAAAGCCAACCGCATCGCCGGTGCCACCCCCGCGCACTCGACCACCACATCGGCACCATAGCCGCCGGTCAACTCGCGCACCCGCTCCACCGGGTCGCAGGCCGTAATATCGACTGTATGTTGCACACCCAATTCCTCGGCCAATTGCAGCCGCTCAGTATCTCGGTCGGTGCCGCAGAGGATCACCGTCCCCCCCTCGGCCAGCGCCACTAACGCCGAGAACAAACCCACCGGCCCAGGCCCGGTAATGGCGACAAAGTCCCCAGCCGTCACGCCAGCCTGCTCGATAACCGAATGCACACAACAGGCCAACAGCTCGGTCAGGGCACCAGCTTCAAACCCCACACCTTCGGGTAGCTTGTGAACGAACGTCGCATTGCAGTAGGGTGCAAAGCAGCCGTGGTGCCAGTAGCCCATAACCTTGCGCTCGGGGCAGAGGTTGTAGTGTTCGCTCAAGCAGTAGTCGCAGTCGCCGCAGATGTACACGCTCGGCTCGCCCGTCACGCGGTCGCCCACCTGCACATGGTCGCCGACCTCCGCGCCCTTTTCCACCACCACGCCGCTAAACTCGTGGCCCATGACGACCGGCGTCTGAATGTTGTAGTTGATGGTATCGCGGTACACGTGTAGGTCCGATCCGCAAATCCCAGTGGCCTGCACCTCGACCTTTACCTGATTGGGGCCGGGCGGCGCATCCGCTAAGTCGCGCAGCTCGACAAATCCGTCGCCGCGCTGGTATTTGATCACTCCCTGCATCGCTATTCTCCTTCGGCTAATTCGAGCCGGTCGCCCGCCTTGATCTCCCCGGTGGTGCGGATCACTCGCAAGCTGGCGAGCCGGGTGCTGATGATTTCTACTACTTCGACGAGGGCAATCGACTCTTCGGGGTCCAGCCCCTCGGCCTTGATCCGCTCATTGCCGGGATAGACGAAAAAACGCAACCGCGGCCGCACGCCGTGCTCGCTGCCGATATTGGCGTAAATGTCCTCGCTGTACACGGCAATGACCTCGGGCGCGTCGCCTCCGAACACCAAACCTTCCGGCTCAAAAGCAGCAACCACCTTGTGTACCAGTTCGCCTATGGCCTCGACCGTCGCCTGGCCCAACAGAGTCTGGCGGAATTCCTCCGAGCCGAACTCTACCTCCTTCAAGCTGGCAAATTGCAAGTCCTGTTCGCGCGGCTTGCCCAACAGATCGAGCCCTACGTCGCGGTCGGTGAGGTCTCGCAGGGTCTCTGCCTTACCAATCGCGCTGCCGTCGTCAGCGTGCACGACCTCAACGCGCATCTGTGCTATGGCCGAATAGGATTTGTAGCCTCCCACCAAGGGATCCCCCACCGACAGACGGCGCATATCGTAGTCTTGCAACAGGCCGATAATGACGAAGTCCGCCCCTAACTTGCGGCCAATTGAGAGGGCCTGCTCGTGGCTGGCAAACCCCCATTCCATAGCCAACTCGGCCACCGCGTCAAAAGGGACGACCTTCCAATTGCGAACGGCCACCAACTCGGCGCTGAGCATGTTGGCCAACTCGTATTCTATGTTCCACACGCCCTCGCGAAACCCCGACTCATCGACAAACGGCACCACGGCCACAAAGTCGGGCCGCGGGCCGGAGCCATAGCGCTGACGCACCTCCAAGTACTGCTCTAGCGCACTCGGCGGTGGCGGCGGCGGCTCGGATTTCTGCCAATCCTCCGGGCCTCCCGCAGGAGAGGTCAGAGGGGCGCAACTACACCACAAAAGGAATGCAACAGTCCATTTTTTCATCGCGAATTCTACCAAGAAAAAGTGTGATCCTACTGCGCGGCATAAAAAGCGGCCTGCCCAGTTCTATGTCAACGCAGAGCGGCGCGCACCTTGACAGTGTTTTCCCTCGACGATACGTTGCCAACGCACCCCTCCACGCCACTCCCAACTTGCTGCTCATGGGCGAACTAACCCTCATCTACGGCCCGGCCCATCCCGACAAAATGTCGCCTGCGTACGAGCGCTGCTTGGCGAGTCTCGACGCGGGCGACGGCGAGTCCTTTCTCTGGCTCTTTCCCACGCATTTCCAAGCCCAGCTCATGCGGCGGCAGCTCATCCGCGCCAGTAGTACCGACCTACTCACCGGGCACTTAGCCCTCGACCTAAACAGTTTCACTGACATCCTCTACGGCTTCTGTCCCGGCCAGCGACCAGCCCTGCCCCTCAGCGCGCAGCGGCTCTTAGTCGAAGACGCCCTCGCCGCCAGCGCGGCCAACGCGCCTTATTACAGTCGCCAACCTGAGCGGCTGAGCCGGGGGCTGACTCAGTTGTTCCGCCGATTAGAAGAAACGGGCACCCAGCCGAGCGACCTAAAGGGAACAACCCAGCGCAGCGCGGAATTGCAAGTCCTTTATGCGGCCTACTTGGAACGTCTCGCAGATGGCTGGAGTGGGAGCCGCGAGCGCTTTGCCGCTGTAGATGCCTACCTCGATCGTTCGACGCTCGCACAGCGTTTCCCCGGCCTCCGCTTGCTCGTGTTCTGCGGCTTTGTAGAAGTGCCCGCGCCTTTTTTGCCCGTGCTGGAAAAGCTGCTAGCCCTCGTTCCAGAATCCATCGCGCTGCTCGATTACGATCCCGAAGGCCCCGGTTTTTTCGTCCGCACCCGCCCCCTGTACGAATTCCTCCGCGCCCGCGCCATCCGCGCCGAGCGCAGCACCGCCGACCAATACCCAGCCACCGCATTCGCCGGTCGTCTCTTCACCCACAGCCGCGACCGCCTCAACGCGCCCGTAGAGCGAGTCGCTTGCCCGGACCGAGTCGGCGAAGTAACAGCCATGGCCCGCCGCATCCGCCAGTTGCATCAAGAGCAAGGGGTCGAGCTAGCCCAGATCCGCATTGGTTTCCGCAGCCTCGACACCTATGCCGAACTCGTGGCCGAAGTGCTGCCGCGTCACGGCCTGCCTTTTTACCTCGCGCGCGGACGGCCCCTTGCCACGGCACCCGCCATGAACACCGTCTTCGCGCTCATCGACGCAGTGCTAGAGCGCTACAGCCGCGCCGCGCTCTTCCGCCTACTCAGCTTACCCTTGGTGCGGCTGCGCTATTCATTCTCAGACCAGACTCGCACACTTGCCGCCGAAGACTTCGCTGCTTTTACCCGCAACGTTCCGCCGTCAACCGGACGCGACACATGGCTCGCAGCCATCGAAGGCAACTTCGCCTATTTAGAGAGCGAACTAAGCCGCGAAGGCGAACCGTTTGCCGAAGACATCGACGATTTTCCAACTCGACGCGAGGACCTACGCGCCGAGTTAGAAGCCCTCCAGCCCCTGCGAGCCGGCCTAACCGCGCTCTTTGACCTGCTCCAGCCCTTGGAAAGCCGCCAAGACCTGCCCTCCTTCCGCTACCATCTACTCCACGCCCTCGACGCTCTCGGCGTAGAAGAAGCCCTCGCGCAGGGGACGGCAGCAGATGGTCGAGCACTGGCGCGCTTTTTGGAGCTGCTCGACGAATTGTGCGCACCGGCTGCAGCCCTCCAGCCCCGCACCCTGAGCCAGTTCGCCGACCTGCTGCGCGACGCCATCTCCCAAGCGCATGTCCCCGCCGCAACGCGCGCTGGCATTCAAGTGACCGACCTTGCCGCAGCGGGCAGTGCACCTTGTGATTATCTCTTCCTCGGCGGGTTGGTACAAGGCGAATTCCCCCGCTTGCCGCCAGCCGATATTTTCCTCGAAGAAACCCAGCGCCGCGCCCTGAACTTGGACGATGACGCCACCACTGAGGCCGAGCGTTTGCTGTTCTACCGCGCCATATGTTCACCGCGCCGCGGCCTCGGTCTCTTTCATCCCCAGCAGTCGGGCAGCGAGACGCTAGCCCCCTCGCCCTTTATCGACGAGTTAGACGGCCTACTCGCCCCGCAGCCTGAGACGGAAAAGTCCAACGGTACTCCGGGCACCCTAGCCGAGTTGCACCGCGCATTGGGCCAAGGTCTATGCGCGGCGAGCGACTCCGACCCAGCGCGCGATGCCCTCGCACTCTACAGCCGGGCCGCACAGCTCGACGGCCACACCACCGCACTACGCCACCTCGTGCGCGGCTTGCACATCGCCGAGTTGCGCACGATCTCCAAGACTCTCGGCCGTCACGAAGGGGTGCTCGACGAGTCAGCACTGCTCGCCGCGCTGGGTACCCGTCTCGGCGCGGGCCATTCTTTTTCCGCAACCCAATTGGAGCTTTACGGCCACTGTCCCTTCCGGTTTTTTGCCCAAGAACTGCTCAATCTCCAGCCTCTCCGCGACCCGGAAGACGATGACTCAGCGCTCAAGCGCGGCAACCTCGTCCACCGCATCTTCTATCGTTTCTATACAGCCCACGGCGAAGCGGCCGAACGCGCGGAAAATTTGGCTACAAACATCGAGGAGTTGCGCCACCTCGGCCGCGAAATCGCCGACGAAATGGGGCTTGTGGGTTTTTTCTGGGACCGGGAATTAGAGCGTCTGCTCGGCTCCGACGACGAAGATCGCGAGGGCGTTTTGCCCCACTTCCTTCGCCTGCAAGCGGCTGCGGCTAACCCGGCCATGCCGACCCATTTTGAGCTGAGCTTTGGCAGCTATCCCGGCATGGGGGAGGGCGACCAGCAATCGACCACCACGCTCTATGCCATCGGCGATCCAGAGAGCGGGGACGAAGTGCGGATTTCCGGCAAGATCGACCGCATCGACCGCACGGCCGACGGCCGCTTCATCGTTTTTGACTACAAGACCGGCCGCATGCCCTCGGTAGCCGATATTGACACCGGCCTCAACCTCCAGCTTCCGCTCTACTTGCTAGCGACCGAATCCCTGTTCGAGGAAATCGGGCTGCGCGAAGGGGCTGGGGCCGCGTACCTAATGCTCCGCGACCTAGAGGACTGCGGCCGCAGCGGGCTATTCGCCGATGCCACCCATCGCAATACAGCCTATGTCGCCAGCGGCCGCTATGGCATGTACGACCACGAAGCATATCGCCAGCGCCTCGACGCCGTGCGCGGCTTCGTCCTCTCGTACACACGGGCCATGCGCCGTGGGGTATTCCACGTCACCACCCACGACCCAGACAAAATCTGCCCGCATTGCCCTTATCAACAAAGCTGCCGCCTCGATCCCCAACGCATGAGGGCTTTGTCGTGAAGCGCGCCATCCCCCTGACTCCCGTCCAGCGCATGGCCCTCGACAGTCAGCGCAATATCGCGGTCACTGCCAGTGCTGGCGCTGGTAAGACCGCAACGCTAGTCGAGCGCTACATCGAACTGTTGCGCCAGCATCCCGAGATCGGCGTGCGCCAAGTGCTGGCCATCACGTTTACCCAAAAGGCCGCGGCGGAAATGCGCGAGCGCATCGCCCGGCGGCTGTCCGACGCCCTCGACCAAGAACTGCCAGAGCCAGAGCGGCAGCGCCTGCGGCAAATCCGCGAAGACCTGCCCGCGGCGCGCATTTCCACCATCCATGCCTTTTGTGCAGCCCTGCTGCGCGAGTATCCCATTGAGGCGGATGTTGACCCAGCCTTCGCGGTCTTGGAGGGAGTAGATGCCGCGCAGCTTAGGCACCAAGCCGTGCGCCAAACTCTAGAGTCCCTATCCCGCGCACGCGACCCCGACCCGGACAAAGAAGCCTTGCGACGCACCTTAGCCGAATGGCCGCGCCGCTATCTCGAACAAGTCTTGGAACATCTGCTCGAAAAAAAGCATCACGCCCGCTCGTGGTGCCGCCGCTACGCCGAGCAATCGCCCGACCAAATCCTCAGCGACTGGCGCGGGATGCAGCAAACGGCCTGCGCTCCGGCGTGCCGCGCCCTGCTCGACGACCCCCATTTCACCGCAATGCTCGCAGAACTTGCCGCGCTCTCGCCCCTAACCGACGAGCGCGACTCGGCCGTTGAGCGGCTAAACCCGCTCCGCGACTTCATGCGCCGGCTGAGCGGTTCGGCTGAGCTCACCGTCGAAGCCTCGTCGAAGTCTGAGCCCTCCGAAGCCCAAACGCCCCCGCTCGACGCGGCGCTAGCAATCCTCCCGCGCCTAGCCGAAGGGCTTTTGACCAATGGCAAACCCCTAAGCGGCAGTCGGCTGGGCAAGAAATCCAATTGGGAGGAAGCCACACTCGCCCGCGTCCGCGAACTCGTACCCGCCGTGGGACGCTGCCTAGCTCCGCACGCCGACCTTCTCAGCCTCGAACTCAGTGCGGCCGACGAGCGCGCCGCCGCAGTGCTGCCCGCCTTGTCGCGCGTCTTCTTCAGGGTCGATGCGCGCTATGAGAGCAGCAAAGGCAACGGCAGTATGCTGGACATGGATGACCTCCTAGAGAAAACTCACCAACTCATCGCCACTGACGCGGACATCCGCCACCGCTTGGCCCAACACTATCGCTTCGCACTGATCGACGAATTCCAAGACACCGATCCCTTGCAGTGGAAAATCATCCGCTCGCTAGCGTCGCCGGATGGGCAAATGGCTGGCGACAAGCTCTTCATCGTCGGCGATCCCAAGCAGTCGATCTACTCGTTCCGCGCTGCCGACGTCACCGTCTTCGCCCGCGTCCGCGACGCCATCGCCGAGGCTAATGCCGCGCACGAGCGCGCGTCCCGTCCCTTTTGCGACAACGGCGAAATCCTCGACGCCTCCCCCACCCAGCGGCTCGGCTCCCTCGTCATGGGCGAAAACTTCCGCACCCTCGCCCAGCCGGTTGCCTTTGTCAACGCGCTCTTTCCCAAATTCATGCAAGCGGTTCCAGACGAGCCTTTTCAAGTCGGCTACGACCCGCTCATCGGATGCCGCTCCGCCGATGTAAGCGAAGGTTCGGTCGAGCTTTTGCTCTTGCCGCCCGACGATAGCCGCGACTCGACAGAAGCCGCGCGGTGCGAAGCTCAGTTGGTCGCCCGCCGCCTGAGTCACCTTTTAGCAGGCAACGACCTGCAAGTCGCCGACCAAGACGGCTTGCGCCCACCCGCCCCCGGCGACATTGCCCTGCTCTTGCGCCGCCGCCGCAATCTCTCCGCGTACGAAGACGCGCTGCGAGCCTGCGGCATCCCCTTCCAAGTGGCCGGCGGCCGAGGCTTTTACCAGCGCCAAGAAATCTACGACCTAGCCAATATCCTCCGCGTCCTGTGCAATCCCGGCGACGGCATCGCCCTGATGGGCGCGTTGCGCTCGCCGTACTTCGGCCTCTCGGACAACGCCCTGTACGCGCTGACCGCACCCCAAGGCGGGCGGCTGGCAAAAAATCTCGCGGACGCGAATCAGCGGCAGCGCCTCGCCCCTGCGGACCAAGAGGCCGCCACAGACGCCGTCGCCCGACTTCAGCGCTGGGAAGAACTGCGCGACCGCGTACCCCTCGTCGAGCTGCTGCACACCATCCTCGAAGACACCGGGGCTTGGGGCTTTCTCTGCTATGGCGAGCGCGGAGAGCAGGCCGTGGCCAACATGCACAAGCTCCTCGACCTCGCCCGCGAATTCCGCGGCCCACTCGCCGATTTCGCAGTTCGCCTCGACTTGTTGACCAATGAAGAGCAACAAGAAGGCGAAGCCCTCCTCGACGCAGACGCCTTGCACATCCTGACCGTGCATGCGGCCAAGGGCTTGGAGTTTCCCATCGTCGTCGTGCCCGACTTGGCCGCGAGATTCAACTTTCAAAACAGCGATCCTGCGCTCATCGACGCGGAAAAGGGCCTCGGCTTGCGCGTCCTCGACCCCGAGCAGGATTACAAAAGGACCTCCTCCTTTATCCGCACCCTCATCAATCGCAACGCGAGTCGCCGCCAGCGGGCCGAAGAGAAGCGCCTGCTGTACGTGGCTTGCACCCGCGCCCGCGATCACTTGCTGCTCTGCGGCGCGCTGACCGACAAACACTTTGCTACCGACCTTCGGCTGAGCTCAGGTCGAAGCCTCGACGCGGCGGCGGACTGTCTCGGTTGGATTTGCGGTAGCCTAGCACTGACAGAGGACGACCTCGCCCGAGGCAGCAAGGCGGTTGCAGGCACGCCATCCCCCTTGCCCATCCACACCGACCCCAGTGCGTTCTCGGTCCCTGCAACTACTGATCACCAAGCCGAGCCAGCCTTCCACGCCCTTCGGCTGAGCGACTCGACTGAGCTCGCCGAAGTCTCAGGTCGAAGCCTCGATGCCGCACCCGCACAAGTAACAGATCCAACGTTGGATCTGCTCTCGCCGCTCGACGACCCCCAGGACCGGCCCGAATTTGCCGCCAGCGAGTTGGTCCTCTTCGCCGCGGATCCGGCCGCGCACCATCGCCAGTATGTACTGGGCCTGCCGCCGTGGCCCCTCGGCCAAGTAGATGTGTCCCGCCGCCGTGCCATGCTCTTCGGCCAACTCGCCCACGCCGGTATAGAGGCCCTGAGCAACAGTCCAGACGCCGACCCCGCAGCCCTCGCTGCCGATCTCGTCGCCGCCGCCACCTTGCCCGTAGCATCCTATCGCGACCCGTTCGAACGCGAGTTGGCCGATCTATTGATCCGCTGTCGCCAATCGCCTATAACCGAGCACTGGCTCGCCCATGCGGAGGCTCGCACCGAAGTGCGCTTTACCCTCTCGCTGGAACGCGGTTTAGTACATGGAGTGGTCGATTACATAGGACGCGGGGCCGACGGACTGTGGGAATTAGTCGATTACAAGACCGGCCACCGCGCACGTCCAGACGAGGCAGTACAACACTACCGCCTCCAGTTGGAAATCTACGCCCTCTGCGTACAGGCCCTCCACCCAGATCAAAGCGAATACCGCGCTACGCTGTACTTTACCGACTTAGACGAAGAGCGTCTTGTGCGTTTCACATCAGCCGATCTAGCGGCGGCCCGCACCCGCCTCAACGACCTCGTCGCCCAACTCATTGCGGCCAAAAATTCCATGCTCACCGGGAGGCCATAATGTTGTACTCGACTTTCTCCCTAGTCGTATCCCTAGCCGCCTGTACCGCGCCCGAACAAGCGCCGTCCGCTGCGGATACCCAGCGCATGGCCGAGCGTTTGCAACAAATCGCCCACAACCAAAATCCGGTTTCCAACATCTATCTGAACGACTTGCGAGTGGAGCACTTCAGCAGCCGACAAGACCTGTTATCGCCTTTGGCCCGCATGAGGGCGCGGATTTTATTGGCCCGGGAGCGCCTGCGAGCCGGCCAGACGCAGGCTTCCATTGACGAATTCCAGCAGTTGCGGCCCGAGCTTGAAAAGCGCCAAGTCCGCATGGAGCCGAGCCTAGACATGCTCTTGGGTCTCGCCTATCTGCGCTTGGGCGAGCAGGTCAATTGTCTGGAGGGCCATACTACTGCCTCGTGTCTTTTCCCCATCGGTCCCGACGGCGTTCACGCCGACCCACGCGGATCGCGGACGGCCCTAGACTACTTGGCCACTGTGCTGGAGCAAAACCCCGACGATTTGACTGCTCGCTGGCTTCTCAACATCGCCTATATGACCCTAGGAGAATACCCCGACCAAGTCCCACCCCAGTGGCTCATCGAGCCCTCGCTTTTCGCCTCCGAGTACGACATCGGCCACTTCCCCGACATCGCTCCCTTTCTGAGGCTCGACTTGGTATCCTTAGCCGGCGGCAGCATCATGGACGACTTTGACAACGACGGGTTCCTCGACCTGATGATCTCGTCTTGGGACCTAGATGAGCAACTCCGCTATTTTCGCAACCAAGGCGACGGCACGTTCAGCGAGCGCACGCAAGAAGCCGGTCTCACCGGCATAACCGGTGGCCTGCAACTGGTCCACGCCGACTTCGACAACGACAGCTATCTCGATTTTCTGGCGGTGCGCGGGGCTTGGCAGGGGATCGACGGCCAGCATCCCAATTCGCTGATACGCAACCAAGGCGACGGCACCTTTGCCGATGTGACCGAAGCGGCCGGCTTGCTCAGCTTTCACCCCACCCAAACGGCGGCTTGGGCGGACGTCGATAGCGACGGCCTACTGGACCTATTCGTCGGCAATGAGACCTTTCCCGGCCTCAACGATGTCCACCCCGGTGAACTCTTCCACAACCAAGGCGACGGCACCTTCGTCGAAAAGGCCGCCTCACTCGGTTTGGCCGTCGAAGGCTTTGTCAAGGGCGCAACTTGGGGCGACTTTGACAACGATGGGCAGATCGACTTATACGTCTCGCGCCTGATGGGCGACAATTTCCTCTTCCACAACCGAGAGGGCCTGCCCTTCGCAGACGTGGCTGGCCAAGCCGGGGTCAAGCGACCGCATGAGAGTTTTCCCGCTTGGTTTTGGGACTTCGACAACGACGGCTGGCTCGACTTGTTCGCCTCGGGTTATCACTACAACCCCGATCTCAATGCCGGGGATGTAGCAGCCGACTATCTGAACCTGCCCACCGACGCCGAACGGGCTCGGCTTTTTCGCAACCGAGGCAATGGCACTTTTGCCGATGTCAGCCAAACCCACCACCTCCACAAAGTGCTCTATACGATGGGGTGCAATTACGTCGATCTAGACAACGATGGCTGGCTCGATTTGTATGTTGGTACGGGCGCACCTTCCCTGCGCTCGGTGATGCCCAACCGCATGTTTCGCAATGCGGGCGGGCAGGTCTTTCAGGACGTCACGGCCGCAGGCGGCTTCGGCCATTTGCAGAAAGGGCACGGGGTGGCTGTCGGCGATTTGGACAACGACGGCGATCAAGATATCTATGCGGTCATAGGCGGGGCCTATACCGGGGATACCTTCCAGAATGTCCTCTTTGAAAATCCCGGCCACGGGAACCGCTGGATCACCTTATTGCTGGAGGGTACCCGAGCCAACCGCAGTGCCATTGGAGCCCGCGTCCAGGTCCAAGTGGAAACGGCCGCGGGCACTCGGTCCATCCACCGGATGGTGAGCAGCGGTGCCAGCTTCGGAGCTTCGAGCCTGCAACAGGAAATCGGTCTTGGACAGGCCACGGCCATCCGGGAAATTGCGGTGCTCTGGCCGGGCGAGGACGCGGTTCAGCGCTTTGCGGATGTTCCGCTGGACCAGGCTTATCGGGTGCGGCAAGGCGAAGCGGCCTTAATTCCACTAGCGCGACAGTCCGTGTCTCTGGCACCCGAGCGGGATGCCCAAGGCTACCACAGCCCTGCACACAATTAGGAATTAAGAATTAAGAATTACGAATTAGCCCAACCGCCCCGCCGATTCGGACGCCTTGGCAAGCTCTAATTCCTAATTCGTAATTTTTAATTCCTAATTCCTAACCGCCGCAGCGCGCGCCAAAACCGCCAGCACCTCCTCGCGCAGAGCCTCCGGCAGGTCCGCGAAGTCGATCTGCCTAGCTCCGCTCGGCAACTCGGTCCGGCTCTTGTTCCACTCCTCCTCCACTCGGCACCACCGGAGTACCAAACCATTGCCCAAGCGGATGAAATACGCCCCGTCGTCTATGTAAAGTGTCGCTTGCATAGAATTCCTCTCGCTGAATCGCGTCGTTTGCGCTCCCCGTCCGACTGCGTACTTTTTTAAGCATTCCCGACGCAACAGACAAATCACTAGGATATTTAATGCAGATTTCTGCCCTTCGGGCCTCGACCGAATTCAGTGCCCAAGTGCAACAGGCCGCCGAGCGCCTAGCCGCCGAGCGCGTCTATGAGCGCATCCTCGCGCGCGATCACACGGTCTGGCGGCCCGACCCAACCGAGATTGCCAACCGGCTCGGGTGGCTCGACAGCCCGCGCGTCATGCGGGATGCCATCGGCCCCATCCGCCAATGTATCGACGCCGTCCGCGCCGATGGCTACACCCACGCCCTGCTGTTGGGCATGGGAGGCTCTAGCCTCGCGCCGGAAGTCTTTCGCGCGATCTTTGGCGTGGCCGATGGTTTTCTCGACCTCTCGGTGCTCGATAGCACCCAACCCGACGCCGTCTTGGCCAAGGCGCGCACCCTCGACCCAGCCCGCACCCTACTTCTCCCGGCCACCAAGTCCGGCGGCACCGTAGAGACGCTGTCTTCGCTCAAGTACTTCTACAACCGCACAGCAGACGCTGTCGGGCTAGACGAAGCCGGACGGCACTTCGCCGCCATCACCGACCCAAGCAGCGGCCTCGAAGCCCTCGCGCGACAACTCGGCTTCCGCCACATCTTTCGCAACGACCCCAACATCGGCGGGCGCTACTCAGCCCTGTCGTACTATGGCTTGGTCGCGGCCGGTGCCATTGGCGCGGATCTCGGTCTCCTACTCGACCGAGCCGAGCACGCCCTCACCGATCCGCAACCGGGCATCCAACTCGGAGCCTTTCTCGGCGCTAGTGCCCTCGCTGGCCGCGATAAACTAACGCTCATCGCTTCGCCAGCCATCAGCGCACTTGGCGCTTGGATTGAGCAACTCGTCGCCGAGAGCACCGGCAAAGACGGCAAGGGCTTGCTGCCAGTTGATTTAGAACCTGAGTGCGCAGCTCACACCTACGGACCCGACCGGCTCTTCGTCCACCTCCGCTTGGACGACGCAGCCGATGCCCGCGCCCAAGCCATTGCCGAGGCCGGGCATCCCGTCTTGTGCCTCCAGCTAGCGGACGCCTACGATCTCGGCGCGGCCTTCTTACACTGGGAAATTGCCATGCCATCGCCGGATTCTTCCTCGACATCCACCCCTTCGACCAGCCCGATGTCGAGGCAGCCAAGGAACTGGCTCGCCAGATGGTAGCGGCCTATCAGCAACGCGGTGCGCTACCCACACCCGCACCCGACCTCGTCGATGGTCTCGCGCTATATGGACCGGTGAAGGGCACCACATTGCCACAGGCTCTAGCGCACTTTCTGGCAAGCGGCGAGCCGAGTCGCGCGTACATTGCCCTGCAAGCACATCTCCCGCCGACCCCGGCAACCACCGCCGCCCTACAGGACTTGCGTCATCAGTTACTAACACGCACCGGCCTAGCTACGACCCTCGGCTTTGGCCCGCGCTTCCTGCACTCGACCGGCCAATTGCACAAGGGCGACGCCGGACGCGGACTTTTCATTCAGCTAACGGCCGACTCAGCAGAGGATGCGCCGATTCCCGACCAAGCCGGGGCTGCGGGTTCTAGCATCACTTTCGGCGTCCTCGCCCAGGCCCAAGCCCTCGGCGACCGCCAAGCTCTCGTCGATCAAGGGCGGGCCGTACTCCGCATCCATTTAGGCGCAGACATCGACGCGGGCCTTGCCCAATTGCGCCGCGCCTTAGACTCAAACAACGACCCCACAGGAGGAGTCCAATGAGCCGAGCAGACATCGGCCTAATCGGCCTAGCCGTGATGGGCGAAAACCTCGTCCTCAACATGGCTAGCCACGATTTTACTGTCGCCGTTTACAACCGCACAACCACCAAAGTCGATGCATTTATGGCCGGTCGCGCCCGCGGTCAATCCATCATCGGCACCCATTCGCCAGCCGAACTGCTCGCCCAGCTCAAAAAGCCGCGCCGCGTGATGCTAATGGTGCAAGCCGGCCAAGCCGTGGACCGCGTCATCGCCGAACTCGTACCCCTGCTCGACCAAGGCGACATCCTCATCGACGGCGGCAACTCCAACTACCAAGACACGACCCGCCGCACCCAAGAGCTGGCTGCCAAAGGCTTGCTCTACGTGGGCACGGGGGTCTCCGGCGGCGAGGAGGGCGCGCTCAAGGGGCCGAGTATCATGCCAGGCGGCAATCCCGCCGCTTGGCCCCACATCAAAGACCTCTTTCAAGCCATTGCCGCCAAAGTCGCCAACGGCAGCCCGTGCTGCGATTGGGTGGGCCGCGACGGCGCTGGCCACTACGTGAAAATGGTCCACAACGGCATCGAGTACGGCGACATGCAGATGATTGCCGAGGCATACGCCCTGATGCGCGAGGGTCTCGGCATTGAGCCGCCGGAACAGAGCGAAATTTTCAAGCAGTGGAACGAGGGCGAACTCGACAGCTACCTCATCGAAATCACTGGCGATATCCTCGCCAAGATCGACGACGAAACCGGCCAGCCCATGGTCGATGTCATACTCGATGCGGCTGGCCAAAAGGGCACCGGCAAGTGGACCGGCATCGACGCCCTGCAATTGGGCGCGCCCGTAACCGCCATTACCGAAGCGGTATTTAGCCGCGCCCTTTCTTTTCTCAAAGACGAGCGCGTGGCTGCGGCCGATGTCCTCCAAGGCCCAGACGCTTCATTCACTGGCGACAAAGACGCTTTCGTCGCAGACATCCGCCGAGCCCTGTACGCAGCCAAAATTTGCTCCTACGCCCAAGGCTATCAGTTGCTCTCCCTCGCCGCTCGCGAATATGGCTGGGAACTCAACTACGGCGGCATCGCCCTGCTATGGCGCGGCGGCTGCATCATTCGCGCTCAGTTTTTGGGCCGCATCAAGGAGGCCTTTGACGCGGACCCAACGCTGGCCAATCTGCTGCTTGCACCGTACTTCAGCGCAGCAATCGCACAAACCCAAGCGTCTTGGCGCAGAGTCGTGGCCACGGCTGCGACGCTCGGCATCCCCGTGCCGACCTTTGCCAGCGCCCTCGCGTACTACGATGGCTACCGCTCTGCCCGCCTGCCCGCCAACCTGCTCCAAGCCCAGCGCGACTACTTCGGTGCCCACACCTATGAGCGCACCGACAAGCCACGCGGCATGTTCTTTCACACCAATTGGACCGGGCGCGGGGGAACGACGGCATCGACGGCTTACAACGTCTAATCCGCAAAAAAGCATATAGCAAAAGCTGTATTGACACACGTAATTTGTCGCATACAGTCGCTAGCAATCTATTATAAAAACAACCCCTGTTGTCATCCTTTTTGGACTGAAAACAGGGGGTCGTTTCTAATAAGTGGAAATATTTGCTGCACCTTCTTTTGCTACTTTTTCGTTAGCGTCCACAATACCATTCTGCACTGCATTTGCTAAATACTATATTTTTTTTAGTTTAGAAACGTTATATCTACACACACTTAAAGGCGAAAGGATTTTTTATGCCTACTCTCGCAGCCCTTTTGAAAGAAGAAATTGGCAAGATCGTCCGCAAAGAAGTTCAAGATCAAATGCGCGATCTCAACAAAACAGTGCGCGCCCAGCGCGATGCACTCGCTCGCTTAGAAAAGCAACTCGGCTCAGCAAAGGCCAAACCAGCCGCTAAGCCAGCCGCTAAGCCAGCCGCCAAACCAGCCGCCAAAACCAGCAAAGCATCCACCGGCGACAAAAGAAAACAACTCCGCATCTCACCGGATACAATCAAGAAGCACCGCAAGCGCCTCAAGCTCTCCCAAGCCGATCTCGGCAAGCTACTCAATGTTAGCACCAACACCGTTTTGCGCTGGGAAGCGGGCACCTCTAAACCGCGTAGCAAGCACCTCCCGGGACTTGGTCAACTCCGTTCTATAAGCAAGCGAGACCTCAAGAAACAACTCGGCGAATAACAGGCTTTACAGAACCAACAAAACCCCCCTAGTCCGCGTGGACGGACTAGGGGGGTTTTGTTGCGACCCTATCACTGCCAACGCGCTATATAGTCGCCCATCTGCTGCTGCAATTCCGCGTTGTCGCGCTTAGCGGCTCCGCGCTCGACAATCCGCGCCTTGCGCAACAGCGTAGCGTGCGCAGCCGCTGCGCGATCCGCTGCGAGTTGTGGCTCCTCGCGCAGCAGTTTGTCGAGCGCATACACCCGGAAGCGATCCATCGCGTAGTGCGCCTGCGATAGTTGATCGGCGTGGCCGCCGTATTTGCGGATGAGTTTTTCCGCCAAATAAACCACCTCATAGCGACAGGTAATCCGCAGCCAAAGTTCGTAGTCCTCGCAGGCTGGCAAGCATTCATCAAACAAACCAACGTCCGCAAAGACTTGGCGGTGAATTGCAATCGACGAAGGCGACATAACACACAAGGGCAAAGCCTGAAAGAAAATGTCGCCGCCGTATTTCTGGTGGTGTTTGTGGGGATTGACTCGCACGCCATTGCGGATCCAGATCTCGTCGGTGTGACAGATCAACAATCCGCTCTCGCGCAGGGCCGCTGCTTGGCGTGCGAGTTTGTTGGGCAACCACTCGTCGTCCGAGTCGAGCAGAGCGATCCACTCGCCTGCGGCTGCCGCGATCCCGCGATTGCGCGCGGCAGAGACTCCGCTGTTTGCTGCCAAACTCACTATTTTGACTGCGTCGCCAAATTCCTCGCGCACTTGCTCGGGCGTGCCGTCGTCAGAGGCATCATCTACCACGATCACCTCAAAGTCCACTCCCTGCTGCGCCAGTACCGAACGAATCGCTCGGCCGACTAATGCGCGGCGATTGTACACGGGAATGACAACCGAAAACACGGCTCAGGCTCCATTAGCAAGCGCGGCGGCCGCGTCTAGTTTTTCGATGACCATTTCTGCCGTAATAACCTCGGGCAACACCAGCGGCTGGTCGATAAGACCGGCGGGAAAAATCACGTACAGGGGCACCCCTGAGCGTCCAAAGGCGCGCAAGAGCTGGGTGATCTCGGGATTGCGGTTGGTCCAATCGGCTTTGACTAGCGCCACATTGTGCGCGGCAAACCGCTCGCGGACCACTTGCTGCGCCAGCACGGCCCGCTCGTTGACCTTGCACGTCCAGCACCACTCGGCTGTAAAGTCGATAAAGACCGTCTGCCCGCCCGCGACCAAATCCTCAACGTGCGCGGCGCTAAACGGCTGCCAGTCCAATTCAGACGCGGTGGTCTGCTCGGCCAAGGTTTGCTCGGCGGCCAACAGCGGATGGACAAAGATCACATAACTGCCCAAAACCAGAATCAGCGCCACCGTTCGGGCCAACAGTTTTGCGGGGTTAGGATGTAGGAAACTACCCCATTGACCCCAGACCCAGCAGGCCAAACCCAGACCCAGTAAAAAGGCCCCCGTCCACACCACGCCTTCGACGCCGACCTGATTGCCTAAGACCCACAACAACCACAGCACCGTGGCCATCAGCAAAAATCCCATTAGCTGCTTGAAGCGCACCATCCAAGGGCCGGGCTTGGGCAAGCGCCCGATCCACGCCGGCTTGAGCGCCAGTACCACATACGGCAGTGCCATCCCCGCGCCAATCGCCAAAAAGACCGCGATGACGACGCCGGCCGGCTGGGCAAAGGCAAACCCCAACGCGGTCCCCAAAAAGGGCGCAGTGCAAGGCGTGGCCAGAATCGTCGCCAGCACGCCGTTGAGAAAGGATCCCGTCAACCCCTCGCGTCCTTCTAGCCCCCCCAAGTTGCTAGTCCCCGGCAGCAAAATTTCATAGACGCCGAACAAACTTAAGGCCAATGCAAAAACCAAGGCACTCATCGCCACCACAAAACCCGGGTACTGAAACTGAAAGCCCCAGCCGATTTGCTCACCACTGCTTTTGACCAACAGCACCGCTAGCGCCAGCACCAAAAAAGTAGCCACAATACCAGCGCAAAACGCCCACCCTAGTTGCTGCACCCGCTTGGTCTCTTCGCCGGCTTGATTGACAAAGCCGAGCACCTTGAGCGAGATGACCGGCAACACGCAAGGCATCAAGTTGAGGATCAATCCACCCAACACCGCAAAGGCGATATAGACCCACAGCGACCGGGCGACCTCCCCGCTAGCCGCGCGGTAATCCCGCGCCAAGATCCCCTCTCCCTGGCGCGGCGCAGCGCGCAAATTCAGCGCCAGCGTCCCGGCTTGCACCGCGCCATCTAATCCATAGACAAGCACTCCGCGCAACGTATCAACTTCGGCACCGCCATAGGGTTCGACAGACAGCACGAGATGATCGGCGGCTAGCCGCCGAGTGGAAAGCGCAAAATCATCGGCTGCCAGCGGATAAAAGTCGGGCACTTGTTCGCTCTGCTCGAAAGCCTTTCCCTCGTAGGCAAGGCGCACGTCAACCTCCATAGCCCCCTCGCCCCGCACGGCGAGTTCTACCGCAACGCGCTCGTCCAACGCGCCCGGCACCTGCGCTGCATAGCGGTCAAATTGCGCCTGCTGGGCGCTCGGCTTGCCGACGGCCGCCACCGGCAGTGCCAACGTCAACGATGCTCCTCCGGGGATGCACAACTCGCGGCATACCAACCAGGAGACCTCAGCCCCAAAGTGCAGTGTATCCCCTGCTGCCAACGCCTGCGGCGCAGTAGCCTCGGCCATGAGCAGCACTTCGTCGGCATACCCATAGACCACCAGTTCCCCCTGTTCCTCGAATTTGTTGGGCAAGGGCCATTGCAACGGCCCTGCCACAACACCGGCCGGTAGCTGCCATTCGACTTCGATCGGCAAACCAGCGTCGCCGCTAAAAAGCCAATAGGTGTGCCATTTCTCCTCCATTGTCAGCTCGATCCCCAACCGGAAAGACTGGCCGGGCGCTACGGCATCTACATCGGCCAGCAAGCGGGCTTGAACAGGATGGTCGGCAGCGGCGAGCGGGCCGCAGAGAACTAAGGTGAGAAGCAGGATGAAATTGTACATGGGAACCTCGAAGGGGAAATTAGGAATTAGGAATTAGAGTTTGCCAAGCGGTACGAATCGGGGTGGTTGGGTCAATTCGTAATTCTCAATTCCTAATTCTCAATTTTACGCAGCACGGCTTGGTGGAGTTGCTCCACGTCGATCAAGCGGCAGCCGAAGCGGGCGGCAAAATCCACGAGTTGCTGGCCCTTGGCCATGGTGCCATCCGCGGTCATCACCTCGGACATGACAGCCGCCGGAAAAAGTCCGGCTTGGCGAGCTAGCTCTACTGCGCCTTCGGTGTGCCCCTGGCGGCTGAGCAAACCCTCTGGGCGAGCTGCCAAGGGAAATACGTGCCCGGGAATGACAATGTCCGCCGGGCCGGTGTCTGGATCGAGGGCGCACTGAATGGACGTGGCGCGATCGGCAGCCGAGACACCGGTTTCAATCCCCTCGCGCGCATCAAAGGGCAGGCCGAAGCGCGGGGTCGTCCAATCGGCATTGTGCGGCTCAATCAACCCCACGCCGAGCCGCGCTAGATGAGCCTCGGTCGTGGCCAAGTGCAGCAGCCCGCGCGCCTCTTGCAGCATCCGATTTATCTTGGCGGTAGAAACGCGCTCAGCCGCTAAAATTAGGTCGCCCTCGTCTTCGCGCTCCTGCGCATCCACTAAGACTAGGAACTTCCCAGCGCGAAAATCCGCGATCGCTTCGTCGAGCTGACAGAACATTTATTGCACCTGGTGCGCCATAAGCACCGCTTCGTCCAGTTCAATCCCCAAGCCAGGCGCGTCCGGCACTCGGATGTGGCCGTCTATTATGGTTTCTGCCGGGCGCACCAACTCGCCGCGCCAATCCACCTCGCCAAACGCATATTCGAGCACCGTGAAGTTGGCAACCGTCGCCGCCAAATGTACCCCAGCCATCGTCGATACCGGACCAGCCGGGCTATGGGGCGCAATCGGCATCTGCGCTATTTCGGCCAGCGCGGCAATGCGCCGACATTCGGTAATGCCGCCAGCGTGTTTGACATCCGGCATCAGCACATCCACTGCTCCTTGGACAATGTAGGGCCAAAAACCTTCGCGGCCGACGAGCGCCTCACCACCGGCAATGGTCTGACCCGAGTGCAGCCGCAACTGGCGCAGCGCATCGACCCGGTCGCGCGGCACCGGCTCCTCAAACCAGTACAGATCGAGCGGACGCACTTTTTCGGCCACCTTAAAAGCCAAGGCCAAGTCAAAGCGCTGATGGCAATCCACCAGCAGTTCGATTTCGTCGCCAATGGCCTCCCGCGTCGCCACCAGCCGCGCGATCCCTTTGTCTGCATCGCGCTCGACTCCTCCTCGATCCATTCGCCGCCAATGTACCTCGTCAAAGGGCGTGCTCTTGACAGCATCAAAGCCGGCATCGACCGCCCGGCGCGCCGCATCGGCAAACCCCTGTGGGCTGCGGTCGCGAGTGCCGCGATTGAGGTTGGCGTACAATCGCACGGAGTCGCGCCGCTTGCCGCCCAGCAAGCGCCAAGCCGGCACTCCGAGCGCCTTGCCGGCTAAGTCCCACAGCGCTTGATCGACTGCGCTACGCGCCGTGGCTCCGACGCGGCCAGTGTCGCCCGAGAAAATCGCCGATCCTCGCGCCATCTGTTCCCACAACACCTCTACTCGGGTCGGGTCCGCGCCCACCAACCGCGGTCCCAATTGCTCCAGCGCGGCCGCGACCAAACCGTCGTTACCACTCTGGCTTGCTTCGCCCAGCCCGCTTAGCCCGGCGTCGGTGTGAATTTGCACGAAGATCCAATTGCCTCGGTGCGACGCCGCCACTGAGTGTAGTTCCAAATGAGTAATTTTCACATGGTCTCTCCAGCGTAAAACTGCTTTCTCAGAAAACATAAAGAAGAGACGGCCTAGCCGCTACGCGCCTCCCCTCCTAGACAAGGTACCCCTTACCCCTCATCTGCGTTCATCTGCGTTCATCTGCGGATACTCTCTTTAGGATTTCACGCGGTTCAACTAAGTCGTTATGTTTTAGTCCACGCCTTCTTTCCCCGGAGGTAAAAGCATGGATCTATTCGACGCCGGACTGCGGGACCGCCAAGCGGCGGACCAACCCCTAGCCGCCCGCCTGCGACCGCGCAACTTAGACGAATACGTCGGCCAAGACCACATTCTCGGTCCGGGCCGCCTGCTGCGGCGCGCCATTGAGGCCGATCAACTCTCCTCGTTGATTTTCTACGGTCCGCCGGGCACGGGCAAGACCACGCTCGCCGCGGTCATTGCCCACACCACCAGCGCCCATTTTATCTCCATCAACGCTGTCTTAGCTGGGGTCGCCGACATTCGTCAAGCCGTCGATGAAGCCGGCCAGTTGCGCAAGCTGCACAGCCGCAAAACCATCCTCTTTATCGACGAGGTCCACCGCTTCAACAAGGCCCAGCAAGACGCGCTCCTGCCCTGGGTCGAAAACGGCACCATCATCCTCATCGGCGCAACCACCGAAAATCCCTACTTCTCGGTCAATCGCCCCCTGCTCTCGCGCAGCCGGGTTTTTCAACTCCAGGGCCTCAGATCCGAAGCCCTCGCCCACATCGCCCAACAGGCGCTTACCGACGAGCGCGGCTATGGCCATCTCCGCGTCGCCCTGCACCCCGACGCCCTCGCGCACCTGATCGACGTGGCCAACGGCGACGCTCGCGCCCTGCTCAACGCCTTGGAGCTAGCAGTCGAAACCACCGACCCAGACACCCAAGGGCGGATCGTCGTCGATCTAGCCGTGGCCGAGGAATCCATCCAGCGTCGCGCCCTGCTCTACGACAAGGAGGGCGACTACCACTTCGACGCCATCAGCGCCTTCATCAAATCCATGCGCGGCTCAGACCCAGACGCCACCCTCTACTGGCTGGCGCGGATGGTGTACGCCGGTGAAGATCCGCGCTTCCTATTCCGCCGCATGCTCATCTTCGCCAGCGAGGACGTCGGCCTCGCCGACGAGCGCGCCCTCCAGGTCGTAATCGCCGCAGCTGAATCCTTCGACCGCATCGGCCTGCCCGAAGGGCGCTTCCCCCTAGCCCACGCCGCCTTGTACTTAGCCACCGCGCCCAAGAGCAACTCGACTATGGCCTTCTTCGACGCGCTAGCGGTTGTGGAAAAAGAACGCGACGGCGAGGTCCCCAATCACCTCAAAGACGCCAGCCGCGACAGCGAGGGCTTTGGCCACGGCGCGGGTTATCTCTATCCCCACGCCTTTCGCGAGCACTGGGTTGCCCAGCAATATCTGCCCGCCGATCTGCAGGGCCACATCTTCTACCAGCCCTCGGACCAAGGCCAAGAAAAAGACATTGGCGACCGCGTCCGCCAACGTCGCGAGCTACAGCTCGCCGCCATGCGCGAAGCAGAGTCCGCCCCAGCCGAAATACTGTCCCTGTCCCCGCCCGATCAAGCGCGCGACCAATGGCTCAAACGCGCCAGCGGCGACATTGGCACCCAACTAGAGCGCGAGCGCCAACGCCTCTTCGCCCCGCTTGCACTCGCGCACCATCACCTCGTCCTAGACTTGGAAGCCGGCACCGGACTACTCACGTGGGAAGCCCTGCGGCGCGTGCCCGAAGGCGGCGTCTGGGCGCACACCAGCGACAAGATCGCGGCCGTAGCCCTGCACGAAATCGCCGAGCACCTAGCTGAAATCGAGCGACCCCAAGTGCTGCAAGGCCCGCTCGCCACCCTCGCCGCCCAGCTCGCCGACCACAACCCCGACATCCTCTTTGACGCCATCGTAGGCCGCAACGCCATCGGCGCGCTAGCACACAAGGCCGAAGTCATCGCGGCCCTCTATCGCCACCTCGCCCCACAGGGCCGCGTCAGCTTGGTCGAGACCCTCTCGCGCCGGTCCCAGCGTCTGTACCAGTTGCTCGACTTACAGCAACTCGGCGACCTAGGAGAGCGCCTCGTCGCCGCCGAAGAGGCCATCTACGCCGCGCCCGACAACCCGCGAGTCAACTGGGATGCTGCGGATCTCGAACACATGTTCGCGGCCGCGGGCTTTGCTGCGGTGCAGGTGCGGGTGGAAGAGGTCCAGTCGCAGCGCCACATCGAGCCGCGCCATCTCGCACACTGGTTCAACCCCGGCGGCGAGAAGCGGCACACGTACGCCCACCATCTGACTCAGCATCTCGACGATGGCGAACTGCGGCAGGTGCGCAAGTTCTTCGAGCAGAGTTTGGCCAACCGCACGGTGACTTGGACGACGCCTCAGGTATTTGTCATCGCAGAAGGACGACCGAGGAACGATACAGCACTCAAGAATTGATTTATGGCGTCTCACGGCTTACCTTATCCGCACTCTGCCACCTCTAACCCGCCATAGACCATGATTGCCAAGCGCCTAACCTGTCTGCTTCTACTAGGCCTCAGCGCCTGTAGCACCACCGAAGAGCAGGTCGTCGAACTCTTAGAACAGATGGCCGCCAACCCGGTGGATTCGCCCGCCTATCAGCAATCCATCGATGAATTGGCCGCCATTGGTCGGCCAGCTGCCCGCCAGCTCATCGCCCGCCTCAACCCCGACCTGTACCTCGGCGAGAACTACCGCGAGTTCCGCGACGAACAGGAAAAGCTCCGCATAGGCTGTGCCCGCGCCCTAGGCCACATCAAGCCGCGTGGAGCCACGGCCGCGCTCAAGGACCGGATCACCACCGCTTACACCGATCGAGAGCGCATCGCCTGCCTGTGGGCTATGGGCCAAGTCGGCTACGTCCAAGCGGGCGTGGATGCAGCCAAAGTCCAGCTCGACGACGAGGACCCCATCATCCGCATCCACGCAGCCATTGCCCTACTCAAGATGGACGACGAACTCGGCACCAGTGAAATCGAAGCGGCCCTAGCCAGCAGCGACCCGGAGTTGGCCCAAGCCGCCCTGCAAGGGCTAGAAGAATCCGGCTACTTCGGCGTCCCACTGCTCGTCGAACTAAGCGGTCGCGCCGGTCCTCACCAAGCCGCGCTACGCTCGGTGATAGCCAAGGTCAAAGACCAACTCGTCGCCCAGCTAGAGGCCGAGGAGCCAGTCCACCGCCAGCGCGCCGCGCAAGCCCTCGGCTACATCGGCGACGAAGGTGCAGCGGCCGCCCTAGCCGACCTGCTGGAAGACCCCAGCAATCAGGTGCGCTTTAGCACGGCTGCTGCCTTGGCCACCATGGGGCGCAGCCAAGGCATTGAATTTCTCTTTGAGGCCCTGCGCAACACCGACTCCATCCTCCGCGCCAATGCCGTGAAGTTTCTCACCAACGTCCAGCAACAATCCGGCGCAGTTGAAGCGCAACTCATAGCCGCCCTCGGCGATGAGGATCCGCTCTCCCGCGCCGGCGCAGCCCAAGTCCTAGGCCAAGCGCGGGTGCAATCCGCCCTCAGCGCCCTGTTGGCGGCCACTGCGGACGAAGTCGCCGACGTGCGCGCCAATGCCGCCATTGCCCTCGGCCACATCGGCGGCGACCAAAGCCGCGCCCAGCTCGAAAAATTGCGCCACGACAGCGACGCCACCGTTTCCTACTACGCCGAGTGGGCCTTAGGTCAGCTCGGATCGAGTTGACCCTAACCCCCCCGTTTCGCGCCATGCAAAATGCAATCTGCCTGTTGTTCGTCCTCTTGGCCCTGCCGCCGTTTGCCGCGCCCAGCCGCGCCGGCGAGACGCCCGAGACCCTCCTCATCCGCCAAGCCCTCGCCAACGACATCTCCGGGTATCGCCGGGCTGATACCGAACTGGCCCTCAAGGCGTATCACCCGCACTTCGTCGCCTATCAGGGCCACGCCAACGGCGACCCGCGCGCTTGGACGGTCCTGCACGAAAACCGCGATGCGTTCGCCAGCCAGCTAGCCGCGGATATCAGCGCTCAGCGCTACGAGGTCACGCGCACGGTTCCCTTTATCGCAGTGCGTGCAACCCACGCCATTGCCACCAGCGTGGATTCCGGGCGCGTCGTCGATCGCCAGACCAGCAAGGCCACGCCGGTTGTCGTCCACCGCTTCTGGACCTTCCTCAAGGAAGAGGACGACTGGCTGGCCACGGGCATGGTCGCGGATTTGGGCGACACGCTCTTGCCCGCGGCTGGCACACCAGCCAACGGCGAGATCGCCGAGTTGTTGCAGCGCGAAAGCCAAGCGTGGGAAGCCGGCAGCGGCATTCTCGGCTTCTTCGACGCCAACTTCACCGGCTACGAAGCCTTGGGCACTTTCAAGCCAGCCTCCTACAAAATCGCCTTCAGCGGCAGCGAGGAACTGGAAAAGTGGCTCGACAAGCGGCTGCCCTATGTGCAGTACGACCTCGACCGCAAAGTACTCCACACAGCTATAGGCCCTGCCGGCGACGAAGCATTGGCCGTCACGCGCGAAAACGTGGCCGTCGAGCACGTCAAAGGACCAGCCAAACACCACCAGGAACGCTACGTGTTCTGGACGTTGAGCCGCCGCTCCGGCTCGTGGAAAGTCACCAACATGGTCTTCGACTTGGGGCTGGAACTTTCCGACTAACTCATGGAAAAGCTGGTCTGGCTACTGCTCTTTACCGTCGGCTACTGGTCGTACTGCATCTTCTGGGGCGTCAAAGGAGCCCGCCGGGCCAAGACGGCCTCGGATTATTTTATCGCCGGTCGCGGCATCGGCCTGTGGGTCTTCGTGCTCGCCGCCACCGCCACCTCCTTTAGCGGCTGGACTTTCGTCGGGCACCCTGGCACCATCTACAACGTCGGCCTGCCTTACGCTTTTGCCTCCTTCTACGCCATCACCATCCCCTTCACCGGGGTGTTGTTCCTCAAGCGCCAGTGGCTTTTGGGCCAGCGCTTTGGCTATATCACGCCGGGCGAGATGTTCAGCGACTACTACCGCACGGATGCGATGCGCTTCCTCACCGTCATCGTCGCGCTCGTCTTCAGCGTGCCCTATCTCGGCATCCAGCTCAAGGCATCGGGCTTGCTGTTCAACCGCCTGACGACCGGCACGCCGCTGGAGGGCAGCTTCATCGGCTCGGTTGAGGGGGGGGCGATTGTGCTTTCGGTCGTCGTCTTTATCTACGTAGCATCCGGCGGATTGCGCTCGGTTGCCTACGTGGACTGCGCCCAGTGCATCCTCTTGGCGTTTGGCATCGTCGTCCTCGGCTTTATTGCCCTCGACTTGGTCGGCGGCTGGACGGCTTTCAAGGGGGGGTTGGTCGCCCTCGCCCAGCAAAAACCCGACATGGTCGCCATTCCGACCCGACCGGAGTCAGCCTCCTTCCTCGAACGGGTTGGCACCATGTTTTTCGACGCCCAAGGCGGCCCTTGGACCGGCCTGATGATCTTAACCTACATGTTCGCCTTGATGGGCATTCAGTCGGCTCCGGCCTTTTCGATGTGGGCTTTTGCCAACCGCGACCCTCGGCCTTTTCCCTGGCAACAGGTTTTCGCCTCTTCGCTGGTCATCGGCGGCATCTTGTTCTTTTTCACCGCCTTCCAAGGGCTGGGCGTCCGGCTGCTCGATATGGAACTGATCCCCGGGACTAAACCCCTCGGCCTGCCCGCATCCGACCACTTGGTTCCCTACCTGATCGACACCTTGGCCGGCAGCTTTCCCTTCCTCTTGGGGCTTTTGGCCGTTTGCGCGCTAGCCGCGATGCAATCGACCGGGGCCGCCTATATGTCCACGGCCAGCGGCATTATCACCCGCGACCTCTACCGCCATTTCTTCAACAAAGAGGCATCGCATTCGGCCCAAGTCTTTGTCGGTCGCTTGACTGTGGCGGTCGTCGTCAGCCTAGCCCTGCTGGTCGGCCTAGCCTCCGGCGACCTGCTCGTCCTGTTGGGAGGGTTGGCCGTTTCCTATGGATTCCAAATGTGGCCGGCGCTTTTAGGCATCTGCTACATCCGCTTCTTCACCCCCAAGGCCATCGTCGCCGGACTCATCGCCGGACTCATCGCCGTTACCGTTACCTACATAACCGAACTAGGCGGACTCATCGGCATTGGCCGCTATCCGCTCACGCTGCACAGCGCCGGTTGGGGCATCCTCTTTAACATGGGCACTGTCGTCATCGTCAGCTTGTTCACTCAGCCCAAGGAAGCCAACCATTTGGCCCACCGCGACCGCTACCACCACTTTCTCAAAGAGCACACGACCCTGCCCGAGGCCAAAAAGAAATGGAAAACGCCGGTCTGGATTCTGACGATAGTCTGGTTCCTCTGTGCCATCGGCCCCTTTGCCGTCTTAGGCAATCAGACCGATCCCGCCCAATGGCCGTTGGGAATTCCCTCGCTGTGGATATGGCAGATCGCTTGGTGGGTCATTGGCTGTTTTATGATGTATTTGCTGGCCTTTAAGCTGGAAATGTCCACCGTCCCCACCAGCGAGGTCGAAGCCCCGCCGCAAGACGACTAAGAAGCTGGCTGAAAACTCCGGTAGCAAGGTATCCGCAGATGAACGCAGATGAGCACAGATGCTGGATGAC
>JAJDVZ010000040.1:0-58184 GCA_022825835.1 Candidatus Latescibacterota bacterium | reverse complement strand
TTGCTGACCAAAAACTCCTTCCTCGACGAGATCAACAAGCTCTACGTCACCACCGCCCGCGCCAAGGGCCTGAGCGAAAACCGGGTGCTCTACGGTCACGTCTTCCGCAACGCCATGTTGATCGTCATCGCCGGTTTCCCCAGTGCTTTTGTCGATATCTTCTTCACTGGTGCGCTGCTGACGGAAATCATCTTCTCGTTAGACGGGTTGGGTTTGCTGGGCTACGAGGCGGCGATTGGCCGCGATTACCCGGTGATGTTTGCCACGCTGTATTTCTTCACCTTGCTAGGTCTGCTGATGCAGTTGGTGGGCGATTTGACCTATACGCTGGTGGATCGCCGCATCGACTTTGAAAGCCGCGAGTCATGAGCGCTGTATCCGCCCCACCGCCCCCTCCGACGCGCTTTTTGGGCTTGCAGTTGTCGCGGCTCAATCAACGGCGGCTGGCCAATTTTCGCCGCAACCGCCGCGGCTTTTGGAGTTTCTGGATCTTCTGGGTCCTTTTCGCCCTGAGCCTGCCGGCCGAGTTCATCGCCAACGACCGCCCGCTAGTCGTCCGGTTCGACGGCAGCTATTACTTCCCGGTTCTCGCGACGTATCCCGAAACGACCTTTGGCGGCGATTTTGCGACCGAGGCCGAATACCGCGACCCCTTCGTCGTGGAGCTAATCGAGGAAAAGGGCTGGATCTTGTGGCCGCTGGTGTCCTATAGCTACGACACCGTCAACTACGACCTCAAGCAGCCGGCACCTTCTCCGCCCGACGCTGAAAACTGGCTCGGCACGGACGACCAAGCGCGCGACGTGGTGGCGCGCGTGCTCTACGGCTACCGCATCTCCGTGCTCTTCGGCTTGCTGCTGACGCTGTTCAGCGCGGCGGTCGGCATTGCCGCAGGCGCGATACAGGGGTACTTCGGCGGCTGGGTGGACCTGCTCTTTCAGCGCTTCATTGAGATCTGGCAGGGCTTGCCGCTGCTCTACTTGCTGATCATCCTCGCCAGCGTGGTGGAGCCGAATTTCTGGTGGCTGCTCGGCTTGTTGCTGCTGTTTCGCTGGATGGGTTTGGTCGGGGTTGTGCGCGCCGAATTCTTGCGCGCGCGCAACTTCGACTTTGTCAAAGCGGCCCGCGCCCTCGGCCAGAGCAATCGCCGCATCATGTGGCGGCACGTGCTGCCCAACGCCATGGTCTCGACCCTGACCTTTTTGCCCTTTGTGCTCACCGGCTCGGTGGCGGTGCTGACCTCGCTCGACTTTCTCGGCTTTGGCCTGCCGCCCGGCTCGCCGTCGCTGGGCGAACTGCTCAATCAAGGCAAGCGCAATCTTCAAGCGCCGTGGTTGGGCTTTACGGCTTTTTTAGCGCTGGCGGTTATGCTGTCGCTGTTGGTCTTTATCGGCGAGGCCGTGCGCGACGCGTTTGATCCGCGCAAGACCTACGCCGGGGAGGACGGCGCATGAGCTTGCTGACCATCGAAGACTTGGGCGTGCGCTTCCACGTCGAGGGAGAAGATGTCGAGGCCGTGCGCAGTGCTTCGCTGCACATCGAACGCGGCGAGACCGTGGCGCTGGTCGGCGAATCCGGCTCGGGCAAGTCGGTGACCGCGCTCTCGGTGCTGCAACTGTTGCCCTACCCGCGCGCCAGCCATCCCCACGGCAGCGTCCGCTTCGACGGTGAAGAGCTGTTGGGCGCTGCGGCGGCGCGGTTGCAGGAATTGCGCGGCAACCGCGTGGCGATGGTTTTTCAAGAGCCGATGACCTCGCTCAACCCGCTGCACTCCATCGAAAAACAACTGTGCGAAACGCTGATTCTGCATCGGGGCATGAGCCGTGTGGAAGCGCGCGACCGAGCTATGGAGCTTTTAGGGTTGGTCGGCCTCCCAGATGTCGAGGAACGATTAGACGCTTGGCCGCACCAGCTTTCGGGTGGTCAGCGCCAGCGAGTGATGATTGCCATGGCCCTGGCCAACGAGCCAGACCTGCTCATCGCCGACGAACCGACTACCGCGCTCGATGTGACCATTCAGGCTCAGATTCTCGCGTTGCTCAAGGACTTACAGGCCCGGTTGGGCATGGCGATTCTGCTTATCACCCACGATCTGGGCATCGTCCGCCACATGGCCGATCGCGTCTATGTGATGAGCGACGGCGAGATCGTCGAACACAATGCCACCGAGTCTCTCTTCACCGCTCCGCAACACCCCTATACCCGCACGCTCCTAGCTTCCGAGCCTCAAGGGGAACCGGCTCTGATCGACGAGACCGCGCCCGAAGTCATCCGCACCCACAACCTCAAGGTCCACTTTCCCATCAAGCGCGGTCTGCTGCGCCGCACTGTGGGCCATGTAAAAGCAGTCGATGGAATTTCGCTCAGGATCCGCGCGGGGCAGACCGTCGGCATCGTCGGCGAATCCGGTTCGGGCAAGACGACGCTGGGGCAGGCGCTCCTGCGTCTGGTGGCCAGCGAAGGCCCCATCGAATTCGACAGCCGCGACATCGAGGGCTGGCAGCAAAAGCAGATTCGCCCGCTGCGCCGGCAGATGCAGATCGTCTTCCAGGATCCCTTCGCTTCGCTGAGTCCGCGGCTGTCGGCTTTTCAGATTATTGAGGAGGGCCTGCTGATTCACGCAATCGGCGGCGACTATCACCAGCGCCGGCAGCTAGTAGCCGAGGCCATGGCCGAAGTCAACCTGGACCCGTTGACCATGGACCGCTACCCGCACGAGTTCTCCGGCGGCCAACGCCAGCGCATTGCCATCGCCCGCGCCATGGCCCTCAAGCCACGCTTCGTGGTCCTCGACGAACCGACCAGCGCCTTAGACAAAACGGTGCAGGCCCAAATCGTCGAACTGCTGCTGCAACTACAAGAGCGCCACGGCCTAGCCTATTTGTTCATCAGTCACGATTTGAAGGTGGTCCGCGCCTTGGCGAGCGAACTGATTGTGATGAAGGAGGGGTTGGTAGTTGAGCAGGGACCGACGCAGGAGATTTTCGCCGCGCCACAAGAGCCCTACACGCGGGCGTTGATCGCGGCAGCATTTGACATTGAGGCGATAGAGAACGGGTAGGGGGCGGTTTCAAACCGCCCCCCACGTGCGCCGGCATGACAAACGCTGCGTAACGTCAGTTATTATTTATTATGCGTTGCGTATTGAAAGATTCTCTATGGCTCTGAGGCAGTCCTCATTCGGTCGCGTATTGTTATTCGCGCTGGTGCTGATAGCGCAGCCGGCCCCCGCCCAGATTTCGGCGTGGAAGCTGGGCGGCGCTGGCCTGGCGTGGAGCGAAAGCGACACCACGCGTCTGTTCATCGACTTCGCCAGCGCGCCCGGCTCCATCCAGCCCATCTACCTGACGCCTGAAAAAACGGTTTTTTCCCACCTCGACAACTGGGTTTTCTGGCGCGACCCCAGCGATATCGTCCTCGGCTATGTCGATGGTGAGACCCCGCGCACTTGGAAGTGGAGCGACGGTTTGGCTGCCCCCAGCGGCAGCCTGCTTATCGACGGCGACGACGCCACCTATTACCCGCCCCGCGCCGTGCCGCTCGAACGCGAGGTCTATACCATGGATATGGCCGTCGCCGTGCCAGCCATCTCCTTCGGCTTTACCACCCCCAGCCAAGGCTTCCGCTCCGACGGCACGCCCCTCAAGACCGACGCAATTCCCGGCTACGACGTGTCCGTCGCCAGCGAATCCGAGCGGCCCGTCGTCGAAGGCACGCTGGAGCCTCTCTCGTATATCATCGCCGATGTCGATGAGAATTTCGAACCGCGCGTCACGATCCCCTTCCCCCGCCGCTACGTGCGCTTCGTGCGCTATCGGCGGCAGGTCTCGGTCCTCGACGAGGACTTTCTCGCCTCTTTCGTCCGCGGCCAATACCGGGACGCCCCACCCGGCACCATTGCCGAGTTCGAGCTCTTCGCCGAGGGCGTGCCCCGCAAGGCCATCTACAAAACCAGTATCACCGACCTCGGCCAATCGGTGAACTTTGGGCGGTTGTTCTGGCGAACCACGCCTTCGCGCATGGTCGATGGAACACCCGTGGAGACGCCCGACGCCGCGGTCGGAGTCAAGATCGAGGTGCGCACCGGCCGCGACGGGGACCCCGCCGTCTATCACGAGTACATGGCGACGGGTTTTGAACGCGTCGTCTCGCGCGAGCGCTACGAAGACCAGCTGCGCACCCGCCAGTTCCGCCCCAACCTCGAGTCACCCATCGTCACCCTAGAGCCGCGCCCCGGCCTGCGCGCCTCCATCGGATACGACGACGAGAACTGGACTTTCTGGTCGGTGCCCTTCACCCAATCGGGCCGGCCGCTCAACCTGCGCAGCGGTTCTTATTTGCAATTGCGGATTGCGCTCGAAAGCCGGTCCTTCGACGATTTCATCCGCCTCGACTCGCTGTGGATCGAGACCGCTCCGCTTTTGGCTGGCGACATTGTCGGCGAGGTCGCCCTGCGCGCCGACCCGCAACCTGCGCGCGGTTTCACCGAGGTCTCCTTGGGGCAGGAGACCGATTTCGTCTATGACCTGCGGGCCGATTTTTCGCAGGTCGATGCCCCGGGCTTTGACGCGCTGCGCATCCGCACGGGGAGCCGCACCCGCTTCGCTGGCTTGGAGATGGGCCAACCGCTCGCAATGGTCTCACCTGCCGAAATTATCGAGTCAGCAGACGGCCTACTCGTCCGCCTGCCCGCCCGCATCACCCGAGCCGACAACCCGCCGCTGCGCCTGTTTTTCTCAACCGCGCTATTCTCCTTCGCCACCACATTCACCGGCGAGGTCTCCGACAGTGAGCGCGAGGTCTTGCCACAGCCGGTCATCGGTGGCGACGCCAGCCAAGCGCTATCGACCAATAGCCTGCATGTGCTGGGGGTGGCGGATTCTGCTCCCAGCGTGGTCCAGGAACTGAGCGTCTCGACCTCGGTGCTGACCCCCAACGGCGACGGCGTCCACGATCGCCTGCAGATCCGCTACACGCTTTTTCGCCTGCCCGAATTGGTGCCAGTTGCGCTGGAGATCTACGCCCTTGACGGACGCAGACTGGCCCGCATTGACGCTGGGCGTCAGGCCGCCGGCCCGCAGGAAACCGAATGGGACGGACGCGACGAGGGCGGCGAACTGCTACCGCCTGGCGTCTATCTCCTGAGCGTCGCCCCCAATGCCGAATTTGCCACCTCGGCCCAGATTCTCCCTCTGGGTATCGCCTACTAAGGGGTAATGGCTATGTCGAGCAAGCACATCTGCGCCTTACTGCTGTGCGCGGTCCCGGTCTGCGCCGACCAACTGGTCTTCGACAGCGCCGCAGAATGGGCGACCTGGGAAAAGCCCTTCGGCCTAACACAGGTCGGGAGCGAGGGACAATTACAACTGGTCAAATTCCGCAAGGATATCAACGCAGTGCAGGACGCCCACCTGTTCGCGCACGAGACCAAAGGGCGCGGCGACTCGGTTTTTGGTGGCGTCTGGGAAGTGGGATCCAGCCCGGAGACGGCCGCGCTGGCCATCGACGGCGATCCCGAGACCTTCTGGCAGCCCGACCCCGGTGCGGCATCCGAAGACTGGTTTATCACCATCGACCTAGGGCGCGCCGTCCTCGCTCGCGAAATCCGCCTGATCTTTCCCGACCGGGAAGGGGCCCGTCCCTTCAGGCAGTTTACCGTGCTGGTCAATACCGGCGTGCGCATAGTCGCCACCCAAGACGTCTTTCTTTTCCGCTCGGTCTATCGCACCACCCGACCTAATGAGGCGACCTCCATCGCCATACCCCTCGGGTTTCCCGGTAACGATAGCACCTTGGTGGTTGACGCTGGCCTGCAGGTAGAGCCGGATCGCCGCGACCACTACCAGCTCATCCAGTACATCAGTATCATGGCCGAGGAACAGAGCGCGGACGGGGCCCTCGCCGAGATCGAGGTCATCGGCATCGGTGACAATATCGCCATCGGCACCGACCGGCGCGGCTCCTTCACCGACGGGGCCCGCGCCACGGCCACGGCCAACCTGTTCGACGCCAATCTCAACACCAACAACTCCATTTCCTCAGGCGTTGGCGAGCTGGGTTGGAAGGAAAACGGCGTGTGGTTCGGAGTCGATTTGGGCGCGGTGTTTTTCGTCGATGAGATGTTCATCTATTCGATGCGCCAGCAGGAGGGCACCCTCGGCTTTGGCGTCGGCGGCACCGGTCCCGGCCACACCATCCTCTTTTCGGACGGCACCCGCGCCTTAGTCAGCGGCCTGCCGGTAGCAGAGCCCTTCGACTACGCCGAACTGCTCACCCACCTCAACCCCGGCTCCGACCGCCTGCGTTATATCCGCTATCTCTTCAGACCGCGCAAAATGCGCTATTTGTTCTGGCACGGCGTCACCGACAGCGGCTGGGGCCAGGCCAAATGGGGGGAGTTCATGGTCTTCTCACCGGGCTATCCCGCCGAGGTCGTACTGCGATCCGACTTTATCGATCTGGGTGCCGTAGATGGCCGCCCCAAGGTCATCAACGCACTCTCCTGGGACGCCGAACTGCCCGCGGACACCCGCATCCAATTGCGCTCGCGCTCGGGCAACGCGCTCAGCGAGCAATACACCTTCTACGACAAGAAGGGAGACGAGGTCACCGAGGAGAAATACAATAGTCTGCCCAAGGTTCTCAAAGGTGCTATCGACACCGCCTTGGTGGTGGGCGAGGATTGGAGCGCGTGGAGCAGCGAATACCAGTCCTCGGGTGATCCCTTTAAGTCGGAGAGTCCGCGCCGCTTTGTGCAATTGGAACTGATCTTCGCCACCGACGACCCCGAGTTTGCGCCGACGGTCCATTCGCTAGCGATCGAGTTTGAGGAGGCTTTGGTGCAGGAGGCCTTGGGACGCATCGAACCGCGCGAGGTGCGCCCCAACGAGGCCACCCGCTTCACCTACGCCTTGGCGACGCGCGCGTTGCCCACAGACAGCGGCTTCGACCTCTTGCGCTTTACCCTGCCTGGGCCGGTTGACCTCGAGGCTGGCGTGGAGGTGAGCGCGGGAGCAGCACCCATCGATCCCGTGGCGGTGGAAGCGCGGGGCGACTCGCTCTTCATCGCCCTGCCAGAGGAGATCGCCGCGGACTCGCTTGAAGTCAGCTTTACTGCCCGCGTCCTGCAAAACGCCGCCCTCTTCGCCCTCGACCTCGGCACCAACGAGCGACCGGGTCTGTGGCAATCGGTGGAGGCCATGACCCGTCGCGCCAATATCGTGCTCTTGCCCGAACTGACTGGCAGCCGCTGGCTCATCGACGACCTCGCGATAGACCCACCGATCTTCACCCCCAATGGCGACGGGATCAACGACCAAGTCGCGGTCCGCTTTGCCGTCTTGAAGGTCGCCGCGCCCGCACCGCAAGTGGAGATCTTCGACCTGAGCGGGCATCAGGTGGCACGGCTGAGCCCATCATCGGTGGGCAGTTTACGGTCTTACCTGTGGGATGGAGTTGATATACAGGGCGCGGTCGTGCCGCCGGGGATCTACCTCTGCCGCATTGATCTGGGCGCTCAGACCGGCGAGGACGATGCCGTGCGTCTGATCGGGCTGGCGTACTGACGTCCGCTTCACCGCATTCGCGAGTTGCCCATCTTTAGTCTTTCTTTTTTTTGCGTAGATTCGCGTTAATTCGCGGAGGCTTTGTAGCTTCTTCTTACATGAACTAATGCCATTAGAAAACAGGAGTTAAACGATGAAGATAACTGGAGTCACACCGTGGCTTGTTAAATCACTAGCGCCTTACCTAGATACCGCCGGTGACCGCCCCGACAGAGAACGAGAGTATGTCTTCGTTCAAGTCTCAACAGACGAAGGGATCACAGGGTGGGGCGAAATTACCGGCACCAGCCCAGTAGCAAATAGAGCAGTCTGTGCCATGCTTGCACAAACCAGCAGTCTAATTGAAGGCGATGACGCAACGCGCATTGAGACGATATGGAACAAGGTTTTCCGAGCGTTCACCTACATGGGGACGCGGGGTGCCACCTCAAATATCGTCAGTGCTATTGATATCGCGTTGTGGGATATTCGCGGTAAGCAGTTGGGATTGCCAATCTATGAACTGGTTGGCGGGGGACCCGTTCGGGACTCGATATCTCTTTACACACATCCAGGGGGTGGGAACGATCCAGAGAGCGCGGCAGCGCATTGCAAAGCGATTGCAGAAACAGGTCATACCGCGTTGAAAACCGATCCGTTCCCTCACCATCGGGAAGAAGCCAACGGCTATTTGAGTGGGCAGATGGATGCCGCAGGAGAGGAACAGGGCGCAAATGTGATCGCTGCAATTCGAGAGGCGGTCGGACCTGACATTCAAATTCTCATCGACTGTCACGGTCGGTTTGATGTAGCAACAGCGATTCGGCTCGCGAAAAGGTTGGAACCTTACAACATCGGATGGTTTGAAGAGCCGGTCCCCGTTGAAAGCTACCACGCATTGAAGCAGGTCAGACAGAACGTCAGCGTGCCAATCTGTGTCGGTGAGCGGCTCCAGACCCGCTATGAGTTCGTGCCAGTCCTTGAAAATGAACTCGCGGACTATATCATGCCAGATGTGACGTGGGCGGGTGGTATTTCAGAGTTGAAGAAAATTGCGACGCAGGCGGAGGCGTACTACGTGCCGATCTCGCCACACGATGCAAGCGGTCCCATCAATGTGCTGGCTGGGGCGCATACGATGATGACAGTCCCAAATTTCTACAAATTAGAGACCAGTCGCGCCAAGCTCAACGCTTATGATGTGCTGATTGACCATCCGTTGGATGTCAGAGATGGCTGCCTACATCTGTCCAACCGTCCCGGCTTGGGAATTGAGATGAACGTCGATTATCTGCGCAGTAAAGCAATCGCGCCATAGAAATCAGCGGGGGACTGTCTACTTTAGCTGACAGGGGGATAGCTGTGGACTGAGCGACGGGGCCGTAGGCTCCCTGAGCGAAGGCCAAAATAAGCCTTAACTTGCTCTCGGATAATAGCTATACTCTCTATTATGAAACGAGTTATTCAAATCAAGCTCCTTCCTACGGTGGAACAAGCCGCCGCGCTTGAAGATACGATGCGTCGTTTTAATGCGGCCTGTACTTGGGTTGCTGAACGGGCTTTTGAACGTCAGCTTGCCAACTCGTATGCGTTGCACAAGCTGTACTACTACGAAGTGCGCGAGACGTTTGATCTTCCGGCTGATATTGCTATTCTGACGTTTGCTCAGGTGGCCACCAATTATAAACGCGACAAGAGCAAGCCGGTGTCGTTTCGTCCGTTGGCCGCGATCCCGTACCGCAAGGGAGCGTTTCGGTATAAGGGCTTGGAGACGCTTAACATCAAGACAGCCGATGGCCGGCGCCACACCATCCCGATGGTGATGGGTGACTACCAAGCCGAGCAGTTTGGCAACGTCAAGCTGTTCGCTGAACTGGTGCGGCGCAAAGACGGTCCGTTCTTTCTTATGGCTACCGTCGAATATGAACCCGAGCCGCCGTGCGACCCTGATGACTTCCTTGGCGTCGATCTCGGTATCGTCAACTTGGCAACCGATTCGGACAGCGAGCAGTACACAGGCGAAGACATAGAGCGCGTGCGTGCCAAGAACCAGACTCATAAGCAAGCCCTGCAATCGGCGGCTGACCTTGCCAAGAACCACCGACGCCGCAAGCGCATCCGTAAGAAGCTCAAGCGCATCGGCGACCGCGAGGCGCGGTTTCGCCGCAATACTAATCACACGATTTCCAAGCGACTCGTTGCGAAGGCTAAAGACACCGCTCGCGGCATCGCTCTCGAAGACCTCAAGGGCATACGCGACCGGATACGGTTTCGCAAGCCGCAACGTAACCGCATGGGTAGTTGGGGATTTGACCAACTGAGGCAGTTTATAGCCTACAAAGCTGAACAAGCAGGCGTAGTGCTCCAAATCGTCGATCCCAAGCATACCTCTCAGATGTGTTCGCAATGCAAGCATGTCGAGCGCGGTAATCGCTCCTCTCAATCCGAATTTCGTTGTAAGCAGTGTGAGTACGCTGCTCACGCCGACTACAACGCCGCCCTGAATATCAGGGCAAGGGCGTCTGTCAATGCGCCTATAGTTTCACCTACTCCCGCACTGGTGGCTGGGTAGGTAGGGATAAGCTGACTGCTTTAGACGTCAGTGGTTGACTCTCAGGCTGAAGTGTGAACACTTTGTATCGTGCGAATAGTCCGTGTGGATTCAGCTTGCGACGCATATTAAATTTGCCCGTTCTAGGTGGCTAGCAGAAGGCACAGCAGCAGCTCATCTTTTAACGCACAGGAGATTTTATGAGTTGGAAGCCAATGGATACCGCACCCAAAGACGGTACAGTGATTGTCTTGTACGTAAACTACTGTAGTGAGGGATTGAGCGAGGAAATGCAAGGAGTCGATGCATTCCATGCTTTTTACAACGGAAATGAAGGCCATTGGGATGCTATTCTCGAAGATGTGGCATTCCGTACGTCTCATATCAGAGAGCGGACGACTCTTCTAGGCTGGATAGCCGTCCCTGATAGCAGCCCTGTCGCAAAAAAGAAGGTATATCGAGATGGGGAGCTTTCGCGCGAACCCGGAAGACTTCATTTACACTAAACAAGCCCATAACTTATAATTCCGTTAAATTTCCCGCCATGACAACCTCCCCAATATGGACCCCATTTGAAGCTCCCATCTCCGAGATCCTCGTCCAGTACCCCGAGCCGTTGATGTCCCTAGCGCGCGGCGAGGTGCCGGCCTTCGTGCTGCGCCAGCACTACAACCCCGCCCATTGCCGGGCGCTGATGCGGCGGTTCTACGAGCGCAGCCTGCTCTACGACCCCCACGAGGTCGGCGACGGCCAAGCGCGTCGCGTCGATATTGGCACTAGTTTTGGCCACCACCGAGGCGACCGCGAAAAATTCCACGCCCACTCCGCGGCGACGCTGGCGTTGTTCGAGACCCTTTTCGACGGCTATGACGATCCGGTCCGCACTATGTACGACGCCCTTGGCCAACTAGCGCCCGGCAAAGAGGTCAAGACCGCGCGCGAGCCGGACGGTCGCCTCTACGGTCCAGCCATCTTCCGCGTCTATCACCGGGAAACCGGCCACGGCCCGCACTACGATTCCGTCGCCAAGCGCACTCGGGCTTTCGAATACCAGATTTCGCGCTTCAAACACCAGTTCGCTGGGGTGCTTTGCTTTCAGAATAGCACCAAGGAAGGCGGTACCGGGGAGCCGTACCTGTACAACTGTCCCTTTCGCCCCGCGCTGACAGAGCATCTGGGGCGCGAGGAATTCGCTGCCTACGTCGCCCGCGAGGGCATCGAGCGCGTCCAAGTCCAGCTCGAACCCGGCGACCTCTGCTTTTTCTTTAGCGAAAACATCCACGAGGTGCCCGCTGTCGTCGGCGATCAGCCCCGGGCGGTGTTGGCCATCTTCTTTGCCATGTCCCCGGACGACGACGAGATCTACGTCTGGTCTTAAAACACCCGCACCACGGTCCCGTGCTCAGCCGCCAGCCGTTCTTCGACCGCCTCCTTGGTCATCGGATTCTCCGGCCACTCTTCGGGTGCCACGTGCGACAGCCGCAACAACAGTCGCGCTAGCTGCCCGACGTATTCCTTTAACTCCCGCACGTTGAGCTTGTCGGCAGTGTCGGCTGGCTCGTGGTGATAGTTGGAATCTGCGTGTCGGCCGCTAAAGCGCCAGCGCCACAGATGCGCCGCGTCAATGCCCTCGCGCAAAAAGGGAAAGTGGTCTGAAGTCGCGTCGAGCTGGGACATGACGTGACACTTTAGCCCATCGCCCATTGCGTTGAACTGGGCCTGCACCAAGTCGCGCAAATGTCCAAACGCCAGTACTAACCCTTTGATCGGTCCGGTCGATAGCTCGTCGAGATTGATTGTCAGGCGCGGCTTTGCGACGCAGTGTTGCCGCACGTATTTGATCGATCCTTGGAAGATCTGCTCTTCGGCGCTGTACGTCGCAAAGCACAGGCTCATCCCCGGCTCGACGCCGAGCGCTGCTTTTAGTCCGGCTAGGACCCGCGCCGTCTCCAGCACTGCAATGGTGCCCGAGGCATTGTCGTTGCCTCCTGGGGTGCCGTACACCGTGTCGTGGTGTCCGCCCAACATCAGCCGCTCCCCAGGCCACCGCGCTCCGGGAATCGAAGCGACCACATTGTGCGCTGGTGCTTGGTAGAATCGGCTCTCAACGGTTAGCTTGAGCCGCTTGCCCTCGTTGGCCCATTTCTGCAACAGGGTCCCGTGTTCCCGCGAGGTCGTCACGGCTGGAATGGGCAATTCGGCGGTTTCTGGCTCGCGCCAATCTCCGCCGTTGTGGTACTCCACCCGCCGCCCGTCCTTTGGATCAATCGCCACCAGCGCCACCGCACCGGCGTCACATAGCGCTGCGAGCCGCACATTGGGTGGCGAGGGCGTGGTAAAAGGCTCCAGCGCTAAGTGCATTACGGCGATGCTCCCTTTGAGCTGGCCGCGCACTTGGTCGATTTCGTGCTCTGTGCCATATCCTGCATTGACGATCGGGGCTTCGAGGTCGCACGGCGGACAGCGGTTGTAGGGCAAGAGGTCGATCTCCATATCCCCGACCGTTGCCTCTGCCCGGTTGTACGCCCAGGTATTCAGCGCAAACTCCTCCAGTGCTGCATCGGCCAGTCCCGCCTGTGCAAACTGCTCCCTCAGGTACTCTACCGCTTGGCGCTCCCCCTCCGAAGAAGCCCAGCGCGGTCCGATCTGCTCGCACAACATTTCCACGTGGTCGCCGATCTGTGAGCCGGTCCAAGCCTCGCCAAAAATCCATCGGTCGATTTCGCGCCAATTCAGTTCCATCGCTTCCCTTTCTCAAAGTTGTCAAGTGCGTTATGCGTCTTCATTAGGATAGTAAATGTTGTTTCTCGACCAAAGGGGCGTTAGATTCCTCACATATGTACCCCTAAAACTTGGATTTTTCACGGTTTTGAAAGGTGCCGCCGATGAATATCCGCACGAAACTCCTCGCGCGCCTTGTGATGGTCAGTGCCGTGCTTTGGTCGAATGGGGCCGAGGATTTGCTGGCTCAAGCAGGGCACCGGATCGATCGCAGTGCGAACCAAGTCATCGTCGGATCTGACCACTGGAACCACTGGGAATTCGCGCCTGGTACTATCCAGATTTCTCCACTTGGAGAGGTGCGGCCCAATCGCGTTTACAAAAATACCAACGCCGCACTAGATATCGTCGATTTTCTGCGCTACAATCCCCCAGATTACCTCTCCAAGAAAGAGCCTGAAGAGATCGTTCTCCTCGACGCCATCCAGGGTGGCTCCAACCGCGCAGGGGTCGTCGCCGCCCTAGATGGCGACTTGACCACGTATTGGGAGCCCGATCCGGTCGATGAGAATGTAGATCTGTCGTCTCAGTGGTGGTTTACCGTGGATATGGGCCGCGTTGTCTTCATCAACAAAATCGCGCTAAAATTCGTCGAGGAGGGAATGGGCGACCCCTTTCTTTTATTTGACGTACTGGTGTCGGACGGACAGAAGCCAGTACAGGCAATCGGCGGGTCGAGTATTGAGTTCTTTCCGGTGCTACAGACGTTAAAGCCCAACAAAAGCCAGCGAACCTTTGAAGTTGAACTCGACCCCGTAGGGCTCGACCAGCGCCGGGCTGTAGGGCGCTTTGTCCAAGTGGTTGTGCAGGCCAGCGATTTTGGCCGCGGCCGCGAAGTATCCCCAGAGGAATACGATCAGCTACCCTCCGAAGACCGAGGGATCATCGAATATAGCAAGCGCCAAACCGACGGGCGGGAAATCGTGGTCAAACGGGAAGTGTACGAGGCTCTCGATCCTCAGCGGCAAGGAAGAATACGCTACTTTCAGCGCGAGCGGCCCCGGTTGGCCGAACTCGAAGTCTGGACCCAAGGCGACGACTTGGCCAGTGGGGCTTTGCGGCGCAATGGCTCCATTTCTACTACGGTGCCCGGTAGCATCAATCCCCAATTGATGATAGACGGCAATGTAACCAGCGTAGAAGGGCTGTCCCTATTCAACATCGAGAATCGGTTAGAGGACGAGTTGTTCATTGACTTGGGTTCGTTTTTTTGGATCCACAGCCATAGAATGAGCTTCACGGAGTACGCCCTTGGGAATTATCGATTGGAATTCTCGGACGGTTCGCGGGAGGTGGGCGGGGGTCTTAAGTGGATCACTGCCGTACGGCGCGAGCAAGTAAAACGAGGAGTCGCGGGGGGCCTCAACGTCGATGGCAATGACTTCGATCCGGTAAAGGGGCGCTTTTTTCGCTTGGTGTTTGAAGTAGAACATGTGCGTCGCCCCAACCGGAGCGCTACTAGGTTGAGCGAGATACAACTTTTTGGCGAGGGATTTTTGCCAGAAGTGCAGCTCGAGTCGGACCTGATCCGGTTGGGCGGTAGCCGCAACTTGGTCTCCCTCGAGTGGGATGCGCACACGCCGCCCGGGACCGAGGTCCAGCTTCAGACCCGCACCGGCGACACCTTGGGCGAGATCGTGCACTACTTCAAAAAGGATGGGACCGAAATCTCCGAAGCGGCCTACAACAAACTCTTGAGCATTTTTCGCGGCGACACTGTGTCCGAGGAAGTCGCCGGTGCAGACTGGGAGCCGTGGAGTGTGCCCTACGACGATCCGGGGGGCAGTCCCATCACTTCGCCGTCGCCACGGGAATTTCTCAAGGTGCGGGCGATATTGCGCTCGGCAGCACCGGATGTGGCGGCGAGTTTGTCAGGGCTGCGGCTGAACTTTGCCGAGCCGGTGGCGCGGCGGCTCTTGGGCGAGATAGTGCCCAGTCAGGTGGATCGGTTGGGGGCTGAGGCACCTTTTTCGGTGTATGTGCGACCCGAGTTTGGTGCAGGGGATGGGGGATTCAACGAGTTGTTGTTGGAAGCACCGGCGGGCATGGAACTGACGTATGGCGGGTTGTTGGGGAGCGCGGACGGGGAGGATTTTTCACCATTGGCGGCGGAGGTGTTGGCCGCGGCGGCGGACCGGGTGCATTTGTCCTTTGCCCCAATGGAGCAGGGGAGCGAAGTAGCGGTGTTGCGGATAGACTTTGCCGGGCGGCTGTTTTCCCGCGGTGGGCCGCTAAAAGTGCAACTGCGCCAAGGAGAAGACGGGGAGGGGATCTGGCAGCGCGTCGATCCAGGGGAAGCTGTGGAAACGGTCGGCAGCAATCGGCTATTGGTGGTGGGGCAGCCGCAGAGTCGCTCGATTTTTGCGGATTTGGTGGTCGAGCCAGCGGTATTGACGCCGAATGGGGATGGGGTCAACGACGAGGTGGCGTTGCGCTTTTCAGTGGTTTTGGTGGAGGGCAGTCAGCGGATTGAGGCGACTATCTACGATTTGCAGGGACGCTTGGTGCGCCAGCTAGCCGAGCAGCGAGATTTTGCTTCGGGGATTTACGAAATGGGATGGGACGGAAGGAACGAACAGGGAACGCTCGTGCCGCCGGGGGTGTACGTAATACATTTGCGGCTGGATGCCAATACGTCAGGCGCTGCGCTAGGTCAGGGGAAATTGGTGCGCACGCTAGCTGTGGCCTATTAGTTCTCGTCTCGTTCTAAAAGCTGCTGACCACGTGCTCGATGCTTTTGACTCTCTTCGAGCAGGCCGAGCGCTTCGCAGGCATCGCCCAAGTAGAGGTGTCCGCGGCCATCTTCAGGCTCCAATTCGACAAAGCGTTGGTAGGCGGTCCGGGCCGCAGCAAAATCGCCGAGTTGGGCATGGGCTACTCCTAGATTGAAGTGAGCCTTGGCGTATTGGGGGGCGAGGGCCGTGACTTGGGCAAAAAGTCGCGTGGCTATTTTGAACTGGCGCTGCTGGGCGGCGATCAAACCGAGCATATAGGGAGGCTCGACGAGAGAGGTGTCGAGTTGGGTTGCCTTGGCAAAGGTTTGGGCCGCCCTTGCGAGTGATTCCGACTGATAGTGAGCATTGCCTAGATGCACGTACAGAACGGGATTTTCTGGATCCAACTCGATGGCCCGTTGGAAATACCGGGCTGCCTGTCTTTGCCGGCCTTGTTCGGCGAGGAGGAGGCCGAGGCCGATGTGGGCGTCTTTGTGATCGGGTTTGATTTCGACCGCGCGACGAAACTCTAACAGAGCTTGATCGGTTTCGCCGACCATCTGGTGCTTCAATCCCATATTGTAGTGATCCCGCGCCGAGCCGATGGGGAGTGATTTGTGCGCCGGTGGGGAGATTTCGGAGTGCAGACCCCGATGCTGCTGGCGCAGGCTTTCGGAACGGGCCATTTCCCGCTTGCCCTCTTCGCGGCGGCCCAAGCGGAGATAGACATTGCCGAGGTTGAGGCGGAGCTTGGGCGAGTCGGGGTTGAGCTCGGTGGCCTTGAGCAGCGCCTGCAAAGCCGCCTCATTATCACCCATATCGCGCTGAGCCAATCCCAAGAGAAAGTGCGCTTCGGCATCCTGCGGGTCGAAGCGCACCGCTTTTTTGAAGGCCCCAGCCGCCTCGGGCGGGAACCCCTTTTCCCGCTGGATTTTGCCCAATTTCTTGTAGGCTGGTGCCAAGGTGGAATCCGCCTTTAAGGCCGCGGTGTACGCTGCTTGGGCTTGATCTACTTCTTTGCGATAGCCGTGCAGTAAGCCCAAGTTGTAGTACGCTGTTGCTCGGCGGGGATCGAGCGCGGTCGCTTGCTCAAAGGCGGCCCGTGCTGCTTCGACATCGCGGTGCTGGTTTTGGCTATACGCTCTGGAGGTGTAGCGGGCCGTGTGGATGATGCCGAGGACTTCGTATAACTCGGAGCGCGTCTGGTCTTTTTTGGGGGCTAGTTCAATCGCGTGTTCGATCGCGCGCAGGGCTTGGGGGAATTTGCTCAGTGCTAGGTAAGAGCGGGCGAGATAGTGGTGGACTTCGTAATCGTCGGCGCGTGAGGCTAGGGCCTTGTGAAAGGTGACGATGGCTTCGCTGTAGCGCTCCTGAGTAAAGGCGTACATCCCGGCGCTGACCAAGGGGTCGCGTTCCTTGGGACTACAGGCGCAGGTGAGCAGACAAAGGGCGGCCCCAAGCCAAGACGAGACCCTTCTGCAGGACAGGTGAACGCGGGCCATTGATCGTCCGTTTTTTAGGTGTAGTTGCACGAGGGGCTCGGTTTGCTGATGCGATTAGATTGCCGGTCAAAGTAACCGAACAGTTAGTATATGAGAAGATACGCACTATTGTCCATCTTGTGCGCTTGTGTCGTCGCGGCAGAGGCACAGGTGCGCTACCGGGAAGTTGCCCAAGAGGCCGGTATTGACTTCCAGCACTACAACGGCGCTCAAGGCGAATACTACTATGTCGAGACCTTTGGCGCGGGCGCGGCGTTTTTTGACGCCGATGGGGATGGCTGGCAGGACATATACCTGATCAACGGTGCCCATCTCTCGGGACCCCTTCCCTCGACTCCGCCCATCAATCGCCTCTATCGCAATGCTGGCGATGGAACTTTCGCCGATCGCAGTGTCGCGTCTGGCACTGGCGACCAAGGCTATGGCATGGGATGTGCGGCGGGCGATTTCGACAACGATGGGGATCAAGATCTCTACGCGACCAACTTCGGCCCCAATGTGCTGTTGAGCAATGACGGTGAGGGGCGCTTTGCGGACGTTACCCAAAGAGCTGGTGTGGGCGACGGGCGCTGGGGCACCAGCACCGGATTTTTGGATTTCGACAACGATGGGGATTTGGACCTTTTCGTGGCCAATTATGTGCATTTCAGCTTGCAGGGCAATATCCAATGCCAGCGGGGGACGATTCGCTTTTACTGCGAGCCAAGCACCTATGAACCCATTGGGGATGTGCTCTATCGCAACGAGGGGAGGCGCTTTGTCGATGTGACCAAGAGGATGGGCATCCGTGCGGTGGGACGGGGACTGGGCGTGGCCTTTGCAGACAGCGATTTGGACGGCGATACGGATATTTACGTGGCCAACGACGGCACGCCGAATTTTCTCTACGAAAACCAAGGGACGCGCTTTGTCGAGATCGGCCTGCGAGCCGGGGTGCAATACAACGAAGATGGGCACGCCGAAGCCGGTATGGGGGTGGACTTCGGCGATTTCGACAACGACGGGTACGCCGATCTTTTCGTAACCAATTACTCGCGCGAGACCAACACCCTCTACTGGAACGATGGCCGGGGGCGCTTTGCCGATTTTACCGCCCACTTCGGCTTGGGGGCACCCAGTTATCTGCCCTTGGGATTCGGAACCAAATTTATGGACTACGACAATGACGGCGACCTCGATTTATATGTCGGCAATGGGCACGTGGTGGATAATATCGAGCACCTCGACGCCGACCTTTGCTACGCCCAGCCCGACCTTATGCTGCGCAACCAAGGCGGTGCCCATTTTGAAGAAGTCTCCGACCAGTTGGGTGCCGACTTTGTCGCTGAGAGCGTGGTTCGCGGCGCGGCGGCGGCCGATTGGGACAACGACGGCGATCTGGATTTGCTGGCGACCACCGTGGCCGACCGACCCCGCCTGTTGCGCAACGATGGGGGCAATCGCCAGCACTGGATCGAACTCCTCTTGGTCGGTGCTGGTCAGCGGGATGCGCTGGGTGCCCGCGTCACCGTTACCGCCGGTGGTGCGCGTCAGGTGCGGGAGCGCCAGTCCGGGGGGAGCTATCTATCCGGCCACGATCCCCGCCTTCACTTTGGCCTCGGCCGGGCGACAAAGGCGGATATTGCGATTCGCTGGCCCGACGGCCAAGTCCAGACGTTGGCCGCTGTTGAAGCCGATCAGATTGTACGGGTAGTCCAACCTAGTCGTTGACTTTAGATAATCCGCAGATGGACGCAGATGGACGCAGAATAGTAGAAACAAGACGATCCGCACAAGTCATTCAGGGTCGCTTTATGGATCATTACGCCCTACTCGTATCGCTGATTGGGATGTTGTGTTGGAGCGTTGCCCTGACACAAGCGGCTGAGTCGAATAAACCAGCAGAAGGGTTGGTCATCGATTCAGCAGCCGACCTCCGCGCTTTGACAAGCCGGTCTGTCGAAGGGCATTTGCTCGTGCAGAGCGACCAACTGAAAACGCTGCATGGGCTAGAGCGGCTCGAATATATAGGAGGTGATCTGAGCATTGAGCATTGTGATTCGTTGCAAAGTTTGGCGGGCCTAAATCACGTAAAGCGGATTGGAGGCAGTCTGAGAATCCGGCGCAATCCCCAACTCGTGGATTTGGAGGGATTGCGGTCGCTGGAGGAGTTGGGGGGTAGCTTAATCATCGAGCGCAACGATGCCTTGGTCGGCCTGAAGGGGTTGCGTCGAATTAGTCGCGTGGGTGGGTCGCTCAGGATTCAATTCAATCGCCGCCTCGCCCGCATGGAGGGGCTGGAGCGATTGGAGGCGATAGAGGGGCAGGTCCTCGTCGTCGGCAATGGATCGCTAGAAAGTCTGGTGGGGTTGGAGGGAATCAAGCGCCTAAAGGGCGGGCTGGCCATAGAGCGCAATCGGGCGTTGCAAGCGTTGGGAGGACTACGGCGGCTGGAGGACGTGGGCGGTTTTTTGCGGATCAAGAGAAATGGAGCCTTGGTCGAGCTAGCAGGCCTAGAACAACTCGAGCGCGTTGCTGGGAATGTATTGGTAATTGGCAACAACCGTATGGAGCGCTTGGCGGGCTTGGACAACCTGAGTCAGATCGGGGGTAGTTTGAGAGTCGAGAAAAACGATGCGCTGGTATCGTTGGCGGGCTTGGCCAAGTGCGAGAGCATCGGCGGCGATTTGCTGATTCAGGCCAATAGCGTCCTGCCCGATCTCGAAGGCTTGGCCAGCTTGGCTCGCATTGAGGGACTTCTCCTGATCATCGACAACAGCGCGCTGCAAAGTCTGGCAGGTCTGCGCCGTCTGGACTACATCGGCGGCGATTTGCTGATCGTCGATAATGGCGCACTGCTCAGTGTGGAAGGGCTACACCGCCTAAGCCGGATACAAGGGACCGTGTCCATCTTCGGCAACAATGCCCTGACTGAGCTGGTTGGGCTGCGCGAACTCAGGACTATTGAAGGCCATTTATTCATCCAATTTAACGAGAAATTGCAGAGTGTAGCCGGCTTGGCAACACTCGAAAGAGTAGGCGGTCGGCTGGCGATTCGGGCCAATAGAAACCTGCCGAGTCGCGCGGCTCAGACCTTGGCGGAGCGGTTGATCGCCGGTGGGTTTACGGGCGAGATCCAGATTGAAGCCAACCAACCGTAGCGGCTATACGCCGCCGGATTTTGGTTGCTGTGTCTTCTCGTATTTTATACAGTTAGTTGCCTTAGACCAGAGAAGCCGAGTCAGACAAATATGCCAACCATGCTACAATTCACGGCAGGTCACAAGGACTACAGGCGGCGGATCGCGCTTAGGGTGCTTATCCTGTTTTCAGCCCTCGGAGCGTTGAGTGCCCAGACACCAGTTGGTGCCCAAATGGAGGTCGTCCAACTAGGGGGTGAGGGCGGATTATCTTGGGCGAGTGGCGGTGGGGAGATTCCGGCTCTAGTAATCCTCGACGCGGCGACTGTCGATCAATCCAATGCGCCCGGCGGCGTCATCGACTTTGCTCCCTTTGAGCGCGAGCGTTGGATCTTTCCGCAGCAGGCCGATACGACGGACAACATATTGATCGGCGTCAATTCCAAGGAGCGCGGTGGCAGCGTCATCACGCCCATCCCCTCCTTCCGCTTTCTCGAAGCCGACTTTCCGCAGATGTTCGACGACGACGGCAACACCGCTTTAGTGCTGAAATCCTCGGGCACGGGGGGTACCGGGGCCTTTGGCCTACTCATCGAATTCGATTTGGGGGCCATCTTTGGCGTCAATCGGTTCAAGTTTTTTCCGCGCAACGCCGATCCGGCCTTTCCAGCCCCTGATTTCCAGTCCCAAGACGACTTTTTGAAGGGCTATGAAATTTTCGTCAATGACGGCCAACCCGAATCGCGCCGCGAGGGCAGTCTGATCTGGGAAACGGTCGCCTTTGAGGGGCAGAACCAAGAAGCGGTGGTAGATGTGCGAATTCCCACCCGCTTCGTGCGCTTTTTGCGGCTCAAATCCCTGACGGCCGCGGACTTTGAGATCGCTGAGTTTCAAGTGTTCAGCGAGGGTTTTGTGCCGCAGGCCGTGTACATTTCCAATGTATTCGACTTTGGCGACCAAGCGCTTTTGGGCCGTTTGCGCTGGGTTGCAGAGCAAGTGGGCGACCCAACCCGCTCTAGGGTACAGGTCCGCACCCGCAGTGGGGACGATCCCCAGCCGGTCGAGTTTACCCGAATCGGCAAGCAGTCCTCTGGCCGAGTTGAGCAGCGGGGCGATACTGTTTTCGATATCCCGATCGACGCGCCTTGGAAGAGAGCCGAAGATGTAGAAGACAGCGAACTCGAGAACTTGGTCGCCAACGTCCTCGACAACGAAGAGATGGACGGGCGCGAGGCGCTTTTGACCTTTGGCCAATTGCCTTTTGAACAGCGAGCCCAGATCACTCTTGGCCAAGCGGACTACAACAAGTTAGCGAGCGACCAAAAATCGGTGATTCGCGAAGACCTCGCCAATTGGAGCCCTTGGTCTCCCCCCTATTCGCCCGAGGGCATTGTCGCCCCAGACCAGCTTCAGGTGCAGGGAGCAGGGACGCTGATCGTATCGCCTAGCCCGCGGCGCTATTTTCAAGTTATGATCGAATTTTTCAACGCCGACGTCGATGCGGCTACTGGCATCGGCGGAGTGGCTTGGGATGTTTTCCAGCCCATCTTCGCCGACTCCCTCATCGCCGAGATTTTGCCCCGCACCGCTATTTTAGGCCAAGCTACCCGCTTCACGTATGGCGTCTTGGTCAAATCCTCTCCCCAGAATGCGGGCTTTGACCGCTTTGAAATCAGCACACCGCTGCGCACCGAAGCGATTGGCCAAGTGGAAATACGCCGGTCCGATGGCACGGCAGCAACGGCGGATTTTTCCGGCTTGTCCCTCGCGACGCTCCCGGTCGAGCAGAATGGCTTTAGCGTGGTGGCTGTGCGCGACGACGCCTTGGTCATGGCCTTCCCGCGGATTGAGGAGGATGGAGCACTTTTGACTTTAGAGTTTGAGAATACGGTCCTGCGCCTAGGAACTCGCTTTGCCGGGCGTGCGCTCAACGCCGACAATGAGGCTTTGGGTCAAGTGGTGTTGGCCGGTAATGCCGCGGATTTGAGTCGAGAGGGCATGGATGATCCCGACCGCAGAGCCGTGGGCGCCCTCGATCCAGAAAACCTGTTTGTCAATGTGCCAATCACCGACGAACTGCTAGTGAATGTAGCGGCCGTCCCCAGCGTTTTTACCCCCAATGGCGATGGGGTCAACGAGCGGGCGGCCATTACCTACGATATAACCAATATAGCCCACCCAACTCGGGTGCGGCTTGGGATCTACGATTTGAGTGGCCGGCTGATCCGCAACCTGTACGAGGGCTTGGATATGAGCGGTCGATTTCCCCGTTTTTGGGACGGGCGCGACGATGAGGACAACGCGGTCCCCCCAGGACACTACATATTTTCTATTGCCTTGGATGCGGGGACCGGAGAAGAGCAGCAGGTGGGGGTTGTTGGGGTAGCGTATTGATACCGGGCGAGGGGAAACCCTCGCAATAGATTTTTACCATGCAGAATTGGGAGGGTGTGGCATTGAATGTCCGCGGAGCGATTTTAACGATTGGGCTGGCACTGTTAGTCGCGTTCCAAACCGTGCTCCACGCCCAAAACTACGGCACTCGACTAGGGATTCAGCGCGGCGGCGAAGTCAGTTTTGAGCCTCGGGGGCCAGGCGTGCTCTTTGGAGCCCTCGATCCCGCCGTCCAGAGGTGGTACGTTCCCCAAGAACTCTACTACGAGTTCAGGTGGCGCCAGTGGGAGTACTCCAACTACGCCCGCGACCAGTACCAGCGCTATATCAACACCAACTTAGAGGGCGACTACTTCTACGACTTTTTCGGCAACTATATCAACCGCGGCTGGCTGGTGTACGACTGGCGCCAAGACCAGCCCCAAGAGCTGGGCAGCGGTATTTTTAAGGGCCGCCAATTCGAGCAGTTCTTCAGTTCGGTGACCGTAAGCGGCGACTCTAGGGGCCAGTATTCCTACGCCATTACCGTGGGCAACGCGATCCGCACCACCCTTACGCCGATGACCTTTTCCAAGCCGAATTTCAACGGAGTCCAGATCGACTTCGCCTCGGACAAATACGCCGCCACTGTGCTGGCCTCGCGGATCAATGATCCGGCGGTGGGCGTGACTATCAATCCTAGACGGCAATCCAATTCGACCTCCTTGTTCGGTGGCCGAGCTCTCGCTCAGGTGGGCGACTTTATTACTGTGGGCGGGACGGTGGTCAACGCCCACAACGCCAATACTGCCTTGGACATGTTTGAAGGCAATCTCCTAGCGGGGAACCTCACCTCGGGCCAGACCAGTACGCCGGTTACGGCCATAGCTATCGTCCTCAGCGATGATAGCCCCGAGGACGAGGCCGGTGGCGCGGCCCTTTTCAGCCACGATATACGCATCAAGAGCCGCGATTTTGAAACGGGTCTAGAGACGGTCTTGACGTTGGACGAGGTGGTGCGCGAAGGAGCGGAGTGGCCGACCGTGTTCGGCGGCTTTCCGCGCACTGGCTTTTTGGCCGCCGACGGCACCGAGCGAATCATCCTCAATTACGACTTTACGGACCCGGCGTATGTGGGTCCGGATTTAACCACCATAGTCGAGGTGGAGTTCGACTATGTGCTAGCTAACGACTTCAAGGTCGAAATGTGGTCTAATCTGCAGACGGGCACGCGCCCAGTGCCACCGCCGCCGCTGACCAACCAAGTCATTGAAGAAGCCGAGCCGGTGCTCATCGAGATAAGTCGGGCCTCTGGCAATATAAGGGATATATCCAACGCCCAGCGGGTTCTTTTTAACTACGGCTTGCCCTCGGCCAACATGCTCGCCGGATTTACTATCGAAGGCAAGAACGTGTGGGGCTTTGATTTCTACGGCGAATGGAACAACAACCTGCGCTATTTCCAGTACCCGAATGCCGCCCTGTTCAACGCCAACGAAGGGCACGAGATCTCTGCGGAGAGCGGTCAGGCCACTATCTTCAATTTGTCCAAAGAGGCCTACCCGTTTTTTACTTATGGAGAAGCCTATTCGGTGGATGCCGACTATTCGACCTCGGCTTTTGTCTCCCTGCCCCAAGGGGACGTGTACTATGACGATCCCATCCGCTCGGTTTACGAATTTGTCGCCGACAACGACGACCAAGACCGCCGGCCCGATTGGGCCCGGGTAGGCTCGCAGGCCAATGACCGGGAGGTGTTCCCCGGCTGGGACGAGAACCTCGACTTCATTTCGGACTTCAACCAGAACGACAACCGCTCGGTACCCAACTCCATTCCCGACTACGAAGAGCCGTTTTTGCGCTATCACGTCGATCGGCCCGAACTGCTCTTTGGCATTGACCTCAACAACAACGGCTGGATCGACCGCTTTGAGGACGACGAGTTGGCCGACTATCCCTACAAGCCCGACCGGCGCGGGTACAACGTCTTTTTTGGCGTTCACCTCTTACCCGAGGCGCGCTTGTTGGTAGGGCGGCTCGACGAGCGCATGCTCTCAGACGATCGGGACAACCAAACCTCGTATGCCATGTTCACCCTCGACAAGGACTACCCTGGTTTGGGACGGGTGCGGGTCTTTGATATGCTCAAACGGGTCGCGGACACCATTCCCGATGACCGGCGGGCACCGCTGCCCTTCCTCGACGCGCCCACGCCGCCGCTGGTGGCGGATATGCTGTTCTTCCCCGATACCTGGATCAACACCGCGTGGCTGGGGGTGGATTACACCGCCATTGCCAATTTCGAGATCGTCAACAAACTCAAATACGAGCGCTACAGCCAAGCCCAAGAGGAGGCTCGCGACCTCGATGGCCGGATATTGGCTGGTTCGCCCTCCTTCTTGGGCCTGATCAACAAATTCGAGTACAAGCTGCACCTAGGTCGCTTCCTCCTACAGCCTAGGCTCAAAAGTGAGTACTTCCGTCAAGACGCCTTTGTGCAGACGGAAGAAGACCTAAAGCAATGGACTGGGATTGCCTCGCTTTTGGCCCAAGTGCCCCTGCTCAACAGCAGCGTAATTGACTTCGGGGTGGAGTTGGCCCAGTTCAACGAACTGGTACAGCAGGAGGAGGACATGGTCGAGCAGGGCATCGCCGAAGAGACCGGCGATCTGCGATCTGCGGTTTTTGCGGTGCAGCTAACCAACAACTCAAACTATTTGGGCTACAAGCTGACGATGCAACTCGGTCTGCGTATCGGCCGCACCTTCACCGAGTTGGTACAGGAGGTAGAGCCCCGGGTCTTTGGCAAGCTCACCAAAGGCCGGACCGAGACCACTAGCTTCATCACCATCTACGCCGGACTGTAAGGATGAGGGCGCGTTACATTATATTGGCTGTCCTAGCTGGGTTGGGTCTGTGGGGAGGAGCCGCTGCTCAAGTCGACTATGGGGGCCGTCTAGGGGATCGGGTGGGAGACCGCGTCATTTACCACGTGCCCGGCGTTTCTACTTATATGGAGGCGCTGGACCCGACTGTGCAGCGCTGGTACATGCCGGCTCCCCTCTTTGGCGAATTTGGTCGCAAGCAGTGGGAGTACACCAACTACGCCCGCCAAGCCCACAGGCGCTATATCAACCCCACGTCAGAGGGGGATCTCTTCTACGATCCTTTCGGTCGCCTCATTACGCGGGGTTGGCTGGTGTACGACTGGCGCCAGACAAAACCACTGATCGCCGAGAGTTCCTCCATCAGGAAAAGTGCTCCGTACAGCAACTGGTTTAGCCGCTTGGTCATATCCGGGGACTCCAAGGGCCAGTACCGCTATTCGGTGATGGTCGGAGACGAGATATGGACTACCCTAACGCCGATGACCTTCCGCAAAGCGGGGTTCAACGGGGTAGTAACCGATTTTGCCTCAGACCGCTTTCGCGCCACCGGGCTTTTTTCGCGGATCTCGTTTCCGCTCCTGTCGGGGGGCACTGCGCGCTTCCAGTACGCGACTAACCTCACAGCGGGCCGGATCGAAGCCGATTTGAGCGATTCTTTTACGTTGGGGATGAACTTCGTCAACAGCCACAACAACACCGGCAGCAACGAGAGCTTCCAGGGGAATGTGTTCAAGGGAGCCCTGACGGCGGGGCAACTGGCCCAGCGGGTTGACCTGCTCTTGGTGCGACTCTCGGACGACTCGCCAGAAGACGGAGAGGGTGGTGCCGTCTTGGTTAGCGAGGAGATCGAGATCCGCACTACCCTGAGCCGTCAGGAGATGGTTCAGGACCAGCTAGTTCACGTGGAGCGGGATACGGTCGTCCTCAGCAGCAGTATCGGCTTTAGACCGACCATTGAGGGGGGGAGGCGAGATCGAGGATTTCTAACGGCCGATGGCGCAGACCAGATCGTTTTACAATATCCCTTGGCTCCTAGGGAAACGGCGGGGGAAGAGGGAACTTTGCGCGCGCTCTTCCAGCAACACCTAGATCTCACCTTATCTGAAGCTGAAGCTGCAATCAGCGCCATTCGAGACGTGCGCTTCCGCCTCGTGCTAGCCAACGACTATCGAGTCGAGGTCAGTTCCAATAGGCAGACGGACGAATTTAACGTGCCTCAATTTTTACCTGTGGCGCGGGCCGATGGCAATATCAAGAACCAACTGAACCAGCGCGAGGTCGTTTTCGACTATGGGTTGCCTACGGCCGACCAGATCGTCGGTCTGACGGCCGAGGTGCGGGATTTTTATGGCTTCGATTTTTACGGAGAAATAAACCTCAATACCCAGTACCGAAAGTACCCCAGCATAGGGCGCGATTCCCACCGTGCGATCAACGGCATCGCGGGGAATCGCCATGAAGTAGGCTGGTTGGTCAATTTGGCCTTTGAGGAGGGACCTTGGAGCGTTAGGGGCGAGGGGTTTGGTATGGAAGATGGATACCGCACCAGCGTCCTGACTGTAAATCGAGACGGGGTATCGGACTACGCTCCCGAGGCCGTCAACCTGCACTACGAGTTTGTCGATGACAACGACGACAACGACCGACAGCCCGACTGGCTGCGGGTGGGAGAAGGTAGCTATGTCCCCACCGAGCGCCGCAGCGAAATCGAGGTGCGCGGCGTAGCCGACCCGGCGGTTTTCCCCGGATATGACGAGAATCGCGACTTCATATCGGATTTCAACCAGAATAGCACCATCGATAGAGTGAATTTTTTCCCCGACTACGACGAACCGTTTTTGCGCTATGCCGCGGATCGCCCAGAATTTCTCTTCGGCATTGATCTCAACAACAATGGGTGGGTAGAGCGCTTTGAGAACGACCAAGAGCCGGACTATCCCTACAAGCGGGACCACTGGGGTTACAACGTCTTCGGCGGGCTTGAGGTGGCACCGGGTATCCAGCTACGGGTGGGTCAGTTGCGGCAAATCCGCTTGGCGAGCGACCGCCGCAACCTGACTAGCTATGGAATGCTCATCTTGGAGCAGAGCGGGTCGCGGTGGGGTCGTCTGCGGATTTTCGACATGGTTAAGAAGGCCGAAGACGCGATCGCCGACCATTTGGTCCAGTGGATCATTCCTAGAAGCACATTCGGCGCAGCAGCTGAGTCGGCAGGCAGCAATGTGCCGGTATTAGATCCCTTGGCTGCGGAGGACACTTGGATCAACACTTTTTACGCCGACTGGGAATACGCTAGCCCGCGTTTGTGGCGGACCCTGCATCGCTTCAAATGGGAGACTTGGCGACAGCGCGAATTTTTGCGCGACGCACCGGACGAGGTTGGCGATTCTGGAGTAGCCTTTGACCCGCTAGGCCCTGAGGGGCGCAACGGGCGACGGACCTCGGGCTTTGTCGGGCTGATCAATAAGATAGAATACGTTTTTTACTGGCGGTCGCTGAGCTTCAGGCCCAAACTCAAGAGCGAATTCCTGCGCGAGGTGCCCTTTAGCCGAGCATTCGACACGCGGCGCTCTTGGGACGGCATTTTCTTCTTTGTCGGCAGCGTTCCAGTGTTTGAGACCTCTGAGTTCGAGTTCGGCTTGGAGCAGCGCTCTTTCTTCGACCTCGAAGAAAGGGAAGATGGACTGTCAACCGGGCTTTTCACTGGGGATTTTCGCGGTTCGGTTTTGGCGTTACAACTAACCAATATCAGCCAATATCTAGGCTACGAGCTAACCACTCAGGTGGGCATCCGCCTCGACCGCCGCTCGATAGAGGTAGTTGACCGGAGCCGAGAGATCGAAACCTCGGGCTTGAGCTTTCTGTCGATTATCGCCGGCTTAAAGTGATTTTTGCTTGACCTTATAAGTTGTTTTTGTTAATTAGAGCGGAGAAATCACGCACCTAGCCTGTCAAACCAAAACCTCACACCTCTAAGAAGGAGGTTCGCTTTGAAGAAAGTTTTATCTGTTTTATTTACCCCGGTGCTTTTGCTCGGCCTGAGCACTGAAGCCCAAGCCCACGATCCGCCCGATTTTATTGGCGCGGTGTGGCAATGGCCCGAGACGCACCTGCCGGTCTTAGATGCCGATCTGAGCGAATGGGATATCATTCCCGAGGAATTTTGGATCACCGAGCAGAGCGTCGTACAGAGCACGGCCCGGACGTGGATCTATACCGGCGACCTGGACGTGTCCTCGATTTCCTTCCGCTGGATTCCCACTTGGAACGAGGAAACCAACCGCATTTATTGGGCCTACGAGCGCTTCGACGACAAGTACCAGTTGGGCAACGAGTCGGTCGAAACGACCGTAGATGCCGACCACTCGGGCGGCTCCTTCTGGGATCTGGAAGGCCAAACCGATGAAGAGAAGGCACGCCAGCGCGGTCGCCATGCCCAAATCAGCCACTATTGGTTCGATAATGGCCAAGCCCGCGAGGGAGAGTGGAACTGGTTTTGGATGACCCAAGCTACTTGGTACGACGCGCCGCCGTACTCGGACCACGCCTATTGGTTTAGCGGCACGGCTCCCAATTCCTTTGAGGAGATGCGCCAACGGGCCGAATGGTGGAGCGTCTATTGGGACGACTTCAACTGGGAAGATCCCAACGGAAGCGTCCTGCACGACTTCGAGCAGGACCAGATCATCGGCCTTACAGGGCACGTCTTCGATACCGATGCCGAGCTCGCCGACGACTGTAACTGCCATTCGCGCTGGGCTCTCAGCCCCAATGTTGAGTCCTTCGGCGACGCCGATTTCTTGGCCGACTGGGTGATGCTGGGCGTTGATGAGTCCGCCTTTGAAGGTATCGCGCCTACAGCCGTCGAAGACAACACTTGGGGCCAGATCAAGGCTTCATTCGGCAAGTAAGCGGTTCTTGCGCCGCATAAGCGCCTCATAAAGAAGGGGGGGAATTCTATTCCTCCCCTTCTTTGTATTTACTATCTGGATCATCTACCGGAGCAGGAGGTAGATAATGAGAGGGAAATTGCTGCGACTTTTGTCGGCTGTGCTAGTAGGGAGCTTTTGCTATGGGCTAGCTGAAGTCGAGGCGCTCACCGTGTATCGCATTGGCGGGGAGGAATTGCCGCCGCCGGAAGTGGATGGGGACTTTGAATTTATCCAGTTGTCTTGGGCTGATGTGGACGAAAAACAGCTCGGTAGGATAGACCTCTTGGAGGTCGCGAATTCTATCGAGCCTCAGCGCCTAGACCCCACCGTCAATCTGACGCCGCTGATTCGGGAACGGGGCGGCGGCATACGCTCGAACAATTCCTACGGTTGGCAATCGGAAGCCCTCTTAGACTTCTTGATGGACGGCGATCTGACCACTGCTTATTTGGGCAGTGGCCGCAGCCAGTCGGCCGACTGCTCGCCGTGCAAGAAGGGCATCTGGTTTGAGTTGAACGGACTGTTTCCCATCCGGCGCATCAAAATTTCCACCACGGAGCGCTTTGCTCACCAGCGCTTCATCGAGGTGTTCGAGATAGGAACCAACGACGGCGATTCGCGCAAAAAGGGAACTCGAGAAGGGCAATATCATTGGCGCGGGGCTTTTCTCGATTACGATGTCGTGTTCTCAGTCGCAAACAATTTGGAACCTTTCCTCGATTTGGAACTGCCTGACCGGCCCATTGCCGAAATTCTTTTTAAGGCACCCGTTGGCAATTGGGAGATCGCTGAATTTGAGATCTTTGGGGACGGCTTTGCTTCACAGGCCAGCTATGTATCCAATGTCATTGATTTGGGTATGGCTTCTAGCTTGGGCGAATTGACTTGGTCGGGTAGCCGGGATCAGGGCGCAACGGTCAATCTGAGTATGCGCAGCGGCGACGACACAGATCCCAATTTCTACTGGCGCTTTACGTTCAGAGGCGATGAGCGCTCCCGCTTTGCAACCAGCGGCGAACCGCTCACTCTGGACCGCTATAACAGACTGGAGGCAGGCGAGAAAGCCGGGATCAGCCCGGACAACGAAAGCTGGGAGTTCTGGACGCCGCCGCTCGATTTCGACAGAGGGCATTCCGAATTGGTGGGTTTGCGGCCTCGGCGCTACTTGCAGTTCAAGGCGGACTTTCTCTCGGAGCGGGCGCTTGCGGCCGGACGCATGGAGTACTTGCAGTTTAGCGTCTCCCAACCTCCGGTGGCCAGCCAAGTGCTGGCCGAGATCGTGCCGCACCAAGTCGAGGTGGGCGAGGTCGTCCAATTCACCTACAAAATCCTGCCCAACTTAGAGCAAAATGATCTCGGCTTCGACAGCATTGAGATCGACACCCCCATAGAAGTCCCGAGCATTGACGCAGTGTATATTGGCGGTGAAGAACAGGATTTTACCATCGCGGAAAGAGACGCGAAGAGCTTTGTGGTACAAGTACCGCGCATTGATCTCAACCGCACGGGCGAGTTGGTCGAGGTCGAATTTCAGGCCGAGGTCTTTCAGGTGGGCACGGTATTTTCGGGCCGGGTCTTCGATAGCCAACTCCCCCATGAAGTGCGCCAGCGCATCACTGCGGGAAACGCCGATGATCTGGCCGAGAGCAATACCCTGAGCGTCGGGTTGAGTACGGTGGCCAATCCGGCGGTCAAGGCATTGTGGCTTTCGCCGCCGCTCTTCACCCCCAACGGGGATGGCGTCAACGATGTGCTACAGATTGAATACGATCTGGTAAACCTCAGCGGTGCTGTGCCCGTGACGATTGATCTCTACGATCTGGCGGGAGTGAAGCGATGCGAGGTGGCTCATAGTACAGCGGCTAGTGGCCGGTTTTCGGCTACTTGGGAGGGAGTAGATGATGCGGGCAACCTGCTACTCCCTGGACTCTATCTCTTGCGTCTTGAAGTGGATTCGGACAAGGCCAAGGACGTCGAAGTCGCGGTCGTGCGGCTGGTTTATTAACCCTACAAACTATGGTTTTAGATTTATGAAGAATGGAATAGTGCGCTCAGGCGTTTGCATCCTAGGGCTCTGGCTTCCCTGTATGGCCCAAGACGATCTAGTGCTCGCCCAGATAGCAGACCAACCCATTGCCGTCAGCGAATTCAGGGCCTATGCCGCGAATGTCCCCAAAGCCTACCAGATGGGCAAGACCGGCGTCGAGGCCGACCGGATTTTGCTCAATGGACTGATCGACAAGAAACTATTGCTCGCCGAAGCGGAACGAGCTGGCATTGGCGATGAACGGGAGTTTAAACACAAGCTCGAGCAGTTCGCCGAGGACCAGACCGTCAGGCTCTACAGAAGTATCGAAATTGATCAGCGGATTTCCATTGTCGAAGAGGAACTGATGCAGCACTACCGGGATTCGCACCGGGACCGCGCACTGCGCTATGCGGGTATTTTGGTAGCGACCCGAGACGAGGCCCTTGACCTGCTCGACGAACTTGAGACTGGCGCTGATTTCCGCCAACTGGCCAGAGAGCACTCGCTCTACGAGGCGACGCGGGACCAGGGCGGGGATGTAAAAAAGTACTATACGATTGACGATGTAGCCCCACCGCTCCGGAGTATATTTTCCATGCAGGTCGGCGAGGTTTCCGAGCCGTTGCCGTGGGGCGGCGACCCGCAGCGCTACGTGATTGCCAAGGTTTTAGACGACGCTCCGGTCACCTTTCGGGAGGTAGCCCGATTCGTCAAGGAGGAGGTCTTCGCCCAAAAGCGCCTACAGCGCACCCAAGTCCTGCGCGATTCGCTCAGCGATAAGTACGCGCCGCACATTCACTACGACAAGATAGACCACGTGCTGATGCGCCTAGCGCTGTCGCCTGAAGAACGGGTGGCGTCGCCCGAAGAGGGGAAAGAGGTTTTGTGCCGGTACAACGGCGGCGCGATCACCATTGACGATCTCGTGCTGAGCATACCGGAGAAAGCAGAGGGGTATTCGCGCGATTACGAGCGAGACTGGATCGTCGATTATCTACAGGATTCGGCCATCCCCAATCGGATGTTTCTGGCAGAGGCACGCAACAAGGGGCTGGATAAACACCAGATGATCCTCAAGGTGGTGGCCAACAAGCGCGGCGATATGCTGGTGAGCGCGTTGAGAAAGCGCGAGGTTGAGGAGCGGCTGCCACCGATCACCGATGAAGAGGCGCGCGCCTTTTACGATCAAAATCCCGAGAAGTTTCAGGGCTTTGAAAACATTGTCGCGACCGAGATTCTGGTGGCCTTCAAGGAGCAGGCCCTCAGCCTGAAAGAGGAGTTGATGGGGGATGCCGACGCGATGCAGTTGGCTAGGGACTATACGATTCGCAAGGAGCGGGCGCACCACGAGGGGCGGTTGGTCTTGAGTCCGGTCGGGTTATATCAGGACATCTACAAAGTAGCCAAAGAACTGCAAGTGGGGGATGTGGGGGGACCGGTAAAGGTGAGAGGGGGGTATTCGGTGTTCAAGGTGGAGGAGAAACAACCACCCCCCAAGAAGCCCTACCACATTTTTTCGGAGCGGCGCGCGCGGGCCTATGTGAAAATTGCACGTTCGCAAAAGGCGTACGTGCAGTATATGCGCGGGTTACACGAGAAGTACTCGGTCGAGATTTTCGAGAGTAACTTGTTGAAGATTCAAGAGGAGGAAGACGTGCAGGGGGGGTGAGTATGGCTAGTTGGAGATGGGGTTTTGCAGCGTCTGTCTTGGGTGTCGCCCTTTGGGTCGGCTGTGAGGGAGAGTCTGAAGGGCCGCTGGCCGTTGGTGGGACTGAGGCGATAGTTATTGGGTCTCAGGAGGAGTTAGATGCTTGGGCGGGGGCGCAGAAGAGAGCCTTTGTGGTGCAGGGGGATTTTTTGTTAGAAGATGCGTACTTGAGTAGTATGGAGCCGCTGCGCAATCTGGTCGGGGTAGAGGGAGATTTGGTCATTCGCAACAATGGGGCACTGACCGACCTGAAGGGGCTGTACAATCTCGGCTATGTAGAGGGGAATTTCCATATTCTCTCCAATGGCCTGATTGCACTGCAAGGGCTAGAACAGCTAGAACGCGTGGGGGGAAATTTCGAGATTAGCTGCAATTTTTCGCTGCGGGATCTGGATGGGCTCAAAGCGCTCAGGCGCGTCGATGGCCATCTCTTCGTCGATGCCACGACCGAGTTGATTAACATAGATGGTCTGAGTGGGCTGACTCACGTGGGGGGTAGCATCAAAATCAGGGATAATAAGGCCCTGCGAGACCTAAAGGGGTTGGGCAGCCTCTCCGTGGTAGAGGGGGATTTGCTGCTCATATTCAATGGTGCGCTCGAAGACCTGCGGGGATTGAACGGGATTGCGACTATTAAGGGTGGGTTGGCCATTGATGAGCATCCCGTCCTCGAGAGCTTGGAAGGGTTGAACGCTCTGGCGGAGGTCGGAGGCGCGCTGAGCATAAACCGCAACCAAGTCTTGCAAAACTTGGATGGGTTGGATAATCTCAGGCAAGTGGGTAAAAGCCTCTACATTGGCGGCAACGCCCTGCTGAGCAACTTGGACGGACTGGCCCAGTTGGGCCGAATCGGCACTGGGGAGCGGGACTTGATGATTGTGGAATTGAATCCTTCGTTGCCCATGAGCGCCGGTTATGAACTGGCCGAGCGACTGGGGTTGGCCGAGCATCAGTTTATCGTCTTCGACAATTTGTCGGCTAGTGTGCCGTAAGCCGCACCGCTAAATTCCGCTGCATTCCATACATGGTCGTTCTCTTGCGCCGATTCCATCCCGGTAGATCGGTCCTGTGCTCTCTGCTCGCCATCGCAGTCTGCTATGTAGCCACCCTCTGCGTCCTCGAAAAACGCGGCTTTTGGACTACCGATAACGCCAACAAATTCCTCCAAGTCCAAGCCTTAGCTAACAGCCGCTACACAGACTTTTCCATTCCTTGGCCGGGGCAGATCGTTGATCCAGACTTCGTCTATAATCCCCTGCCCTACTATTTCACGCGCGTCGAGTCCGGGAAACTCTATTCCGTCTTCTCACCGGTCTTTGCCCTTATCTCAGCCCTGTTCTTTGCCTATTTAGGCTATTGGGGTCTTTATCTGTTACCAGCACTCTCCTCGTTGGCCATGCTGGCCGGCTTGGCCCAACTGGCGCGTTTATTATCTCCGCAAATCGCAGTCGCGCATGTCGCCGTCCTCACCGCCGGACTCTGCACGCCAGTGTTCTTCTACAGTCTCGTTTTCTGGGAACACACCCCGGCGATTTGCTTGGGGATTTGGAGTGTGCGCTATCTGTTGCAGTTCCTCGCAGACTCTGTTCCCAGGCACCTATTCTTGGGCATGGCTGCCGCCGGATTATCGGTCTATTTCAGAGACGAGTTCTATTTGCTTTGCCTAGTACTGGCCCTATGTACCGCCTATTATGCCAGCGCAGGCAGATTGAAAATCCTCGTCTCGTCGGCGCTGATTCTCTTGGTTTCCCTCCTGCCGCTCTGGCTCTTCCAATGGCTGACCATCGGCCATCCCTTCGGCTACCATTTGAATACGCACCTAGCCACTGCCGCCGACTGGGTCCACCATCTCGCGGCGCGGCCGCGGGTGTTTTACAACCTGTTCATAGCGTCCAATCCGATACCCTCGCTATCTCTCGTTCTCGCTCTGCCATTCGTCATTGTCTTTGTAATTAATCCGCGCTTTGCTCCCTCGGCTTTGCAAAAGGCCGTGCCCGTGTACAGCGTGGTGGCCCTGATGAGCGCCGGTTTATCGCTTGGGGGCTATTTCTTTTCTGCGAGCCCCATCGACTACATGCTCAGATCGTCCAATGCTTTCTTTGCTTCAGCCCCCTTTGTAGCTATCGCCTTCTTGCGTTCGGCCGATTCCGAAACGTCTCCTGTTAGACGCTGGATTTGGCTGGTCGCCTTGAGCTTTGCTGCCCTCTATGCCTTGGCCGCGCCCAAGGTGGGTTCCATGGGGATTCACTGGGGCAACCGCTACTTTCTGATGCTCTACCCGCTCTTCGCGGTCTTAGCGGCTGGAAACGCGATTGACTGGCTAGAAAGCCAGCGGTCCTACTTCAGCGGAGGTGTCCTCGCGGTGGGTGCTGTTCTATTGCTTAGCTTTGCCGCCCAAGTGTACGGGGTTTCGATTCTCGCGGAGAAGAAAGCGTTCTCCTATCGCCTCAATAGCGAGATGCGCCAGCGCAGCGAAGAGGTCGTCATCACCAACCAGCGCTGGGTTCCCCATGCCCTCTGTAGTGAATTTTACCAAAGACCTTTCTTTTACGTTGCCACCCCCGGACACTACGAGCGCCTGTTGCAACGTCTTTCAGACCGGGGGTACAAGTCCTATATTTTTCTCACCCAGTACCGGGGCGATGCTCTACAACCCACCGTGGAAGTGGACGATGGGTCTTTGAACTATTTCGATCTCCAGTTTTTTGCTGAAAAGATTCCCGCTCCCTAGCTATAGCAATTCTACATCACTTACAAGATAATCCGCAGATGGACGCAGATGGACGCAGAATAGTAGAGACAAGACGAGCCGCAGTTCGAATCGTTCAATCATTTAGGATTGCTATATGACGGCTATACTGCTCTCGTCTTTGACCCCACAGCAAAAGCGATGCACGCGCTGGTAAGCGGGGTCTTCATCCTCCTGTGTACGGCTCTCCTAGCAGCCCAACCCCTGCGTACTCAGTTTACCGACCAAGCCGCCGCACTCGGGATCACGGCACAGAACGTCTCGGGTAGCACCCAAGAATACATCGTTGAAACCGCTGTGGGGGGCACGGCCTTTTTCGACTACGACAGCGACGGCGATGTCGATTTATACGTGGCCAACGGCTCCCGCTTTGAAGGCTTTCCAACAGGCCAGGAGCCGACCAATCGCCTCTACCGCAACGAGGGGGATCGCTTTGTCGATGTCACTACCGCCGCTGGGGTGGGCGACACGAGTTGGTCCATGGGATGTGCTGCTGCGGACTACGACAACGATGGCGATCTGGACCTGTATGTGACCAATTTCGGCCGCAATACCTTCTACCAAAATCGGGGCGATGGCACGTTTGAGGATGTTACTGAAAAAGCGGGCGTCGGAGACGAAAGATGGGGCGTCGGCTGCGCTTTCGGCGATGCCGATTTAGACGGCTATGTCGATCTGTACGTGGCCAATTATATCGACTTTTCGCGGGACTATACTTCTACGGTCCCCTGCGTATGGAAGAACGTCGATATTTTTTGTGGTCCGCGCGGTTTGCTTCCCGCCGAAGATGTATTCTACCGCAACAATGGTGACGGCACCTTGGCTGACCGCAGCGAGGAAGCCGGTATTGCTGGCGCAAAGTACTATGGGTACGGAGTAGTATTCGGCGATTTCGACCGCAATGGCTGGCCCGATGTTTTCGTCGCCAATGACTCGGCTCCCAACAATCTGTACCAGAACCAAGGCGACGGCACCTTTGTCGATGAGGGCCTCAGCGCGGGCGTGGCCTATAGCGGCGACGGCACCGAACAGGGGTGCATGGGCGCGGCGGTCGGCGATTACGACAACGATGGGTACTTCGATATCTTTGTCACTAACTTTGAAGGCGAGTACAATACCCTGTACAAAAATCAGCGCGGTGGATTTTTCCTCGACGTATCCTTCGTATCCCGCGTTGCGGCGCGGGGCACTCCCGAGGTGGGATGGGGCACGGGGTTTTTCGACTTTGATAACGACGGCGATCAAGACCTTTTTGCGGCCAATGGCCACACCTATCCCCAAGCCGACTTGCCCCACACCAATAGCAGCTATGCCGAGCCTAATTTCCTCTACCAAAACTTGGGCGACGGCACCTTTGCCGAGGTATCCGAACGCGCCGGGCCGGGCTTTGCCTTAGTCGAGGTGAGCCGAGGTGCCAGCTTTGCCGACTACGACCGCGACGGCGATATCGACCTCTTCATCTTAAATCTCAACAGCACGCCCAATCTCCTGCGCAACGATGGCGGTAACGAGGGCAACTACTTGCAAATCGCCACCGTAGGCACCCGCAGCAACCGCGACGGAATCGGCACCCGGATCGAAATAAGCGCCCAAGGTAAACGCCAGATCGCCGAGGTGCGCAGTGGCACCAGCTTTCTCTCTCACAGCGATCTCAAGGTACACTTTGGCTTGGGCTCTGCCTCCAGTGTCGAAAGCGTCGTCCTCTACTGGCCTAGCGGCACAGTTCAGACGCTGCGCGATGTGGCGGTCAATCAGGTGCTGACTGTGCGCGAGCCTGCTGCTTTGCAGGAGACGGCTGAGTAGTATGACTGGCTTGATCGTGGCAATTCTTGGCGTACGCGATCAAAGGGCTATGTTCTAGACAACCCTTGGAGAAATTCCCTCTTGTTAAAAGCCTCTGAAGATTGCCGACGGGAACTTGAGATCCTAACGAAATGAGTTGACAGGCGAGTAAGCATCCCGTGCTTACCGATGGATAGGGGATTCCGTTGGCGGCGCGGTTGACGGGTTCTCCCTCCCATCCCATGAGGGGACTCAGTGGGGCCCCTTGATAGAGACGGTCCTGCTGTCTTCTTTTTGGTAGAGACTTTTATAGAATGCTGGCTATTGTTAAAGCTAAGAGATGGCGATCTTTCTTCCACCTTGTGAACGCAAAGGAAACCTGAATGCCAGACGGCACTAATCCAATCAGAGAATATAGAGGCATTCTGGGACAGGTCACTACACCCCTAGTATTTTTTGCCTTAGCACTTCTGGTCATTGAAGGAATCATTGGAATTACAGTCGTTAAATCTAAACTTGACGCCACGCAGCAGTTCTATATGATTCTCGTTATGGCCTTTCTATTTTTGGCTGTTGTTGGCCTCGTTGCATGGATTACTGTCAAATATCCTTTGAACTTAATGGATAAAGTTGATGAAAATTTGAATCGCAATGAAGAAATGCGAAATCTCCTTGAAAGTGACATGTTTAGAGATGCTGTTATTGACATCGTAGCTGGTTATATTGACCAGCGGCCACAGTCAGAGGAGGAAGAAAATGGATCTGAGTAAACGAGGGACGATAGAGGACATTGTCAGAGTGCTCTATCGCGCCCAGGGAGGATGGCGGACACCGGGGGGCATCGCAAGAGATCTCAAAATCTCTCCTAAAACAGTGAGCAAAATCGTCAAAAGCCATCCCGAATTTTTTATTATGGCGGGCGACGAGCGGGCTAAATTTGCTCTCCGCCTCGGCGGCCTCGATGCGGTGTCACTCACTGCCCATGCTCGGAACTTATATCTTCAGGATGCTGCCATGAGTTCTTAGAGCCTCCCATCAAAACCCGAGGGCGCGGTTCTTACAAGCGCGGCCGTGCAACTCGGGGAGGCTGGTCCCCTCAGGCGTTCTCTTATTGGGATCAGACCCCTGCCTGTCGCCGACCGGGTCTGCCCTACGTACCGACAGGCAGGGCAGACACGGCCCCTCTTGTTAGGGACTCTCAGTAAGCAAACAACCTACCATCGCGTCACCACGGCATCCCACCCCACAATCAGATCCACCGCCATCCACAACCCCGCACTGCTGACTTGGCCCAATACCATGCCGAGGAAGAAGGGCCGCAGCCGGCGAAAGAGTGTGATTCCGCCGTACCGCAATACGATCCATTTCGCCAGCCAGCCCAGCGCCATACTTGACCAAGCGAAAAACATCACGTAGGTCCCCCCCACCGGCAGGCCGATTGGGTGGATGGGCCACCACAAGAAGCGGTGGCGCAGGTACAACAACAGAAACATCAGTCCGGCCCCCAAGCCGGTGAACGCGCCACGCGGGCCCCAGAAATTCCACGCGGCTACCGGATTGAGCTGATTCGCCGCCATATCGTTGAACGTCCAGCGGCCCATAATGCTGTAAAACCAGTAGTGGAGATTGACTCCGCCGTAGGTATAGGCGATGGAAAGTACTGTCCAAGCCGAGGCGACCAGACTCACGGCGATGGCTATGAGCAAAGCCCAAAACAGCGGCGGTCGGCGCGTCCCTACTACCTCGGCCAGCCGGGTGCTATTGGAAGCTGTGGCCATCATGGTCGTGCGGATATCCCCGGCCCAACCATTGGCAAACCCGAGCACCATCAAGCCGTGCGGCCCAATGGGTGCCGTGCCCAGCGCATTGATCACAAAGGCTGGCGGCGTCATCTGCGTCCGGCCATACCCCATCCCCCCTTCGGCGACGATCCGCGTTAAACCGACGAATACCACAAAGGCGATAACGAGCAACAGCAGCGCCGCCCCCAGGGGCAGTCCCGCACTTTTCAACCATAAGACCGCGTAGAGAAAGGCCCCGATCAGGATCCACACGGCTTTGCGGTAGGAGAGTATCTGCCCTGAGCCCTCTTTCGGGTCCTTTTTTTTCCAGGCTCCGACGACTACTTCTTTGAGGTGCCGACGGGCGGTCCACAAACTGGCTGCCACGAGGGCAATCAACGCCCCAATGGCCTGCTGGGCGGTGGCGATGGACCCTTCGGTGTGCATCAGCCGGATCTCTGGAATGCTGAACCCGAGGGTGTTGAAAAGGCCCAACTGGAAGAAGTTGAGCAAGTAGAAAAACCACAGACTAAAGGATATCTCCAGACTCAGGAAGTACGTCAGGCCGAGGACGATAAACCACAAGTTGAACAAGACGCCCCGCATATCGTGGAAGATGGCCAATTGGGTTGACAACTCGATGGGGGAAATAAAGGGATAGTACTTGTGCAGGGCATTGATTCCCAAGAGGACGAAGGGAATGGCAAATCCCAACCACATCAGTGGTTCCTTCAGAAAGGGATTGACTGCCGAGGGTCTGTCGTCCTCGTGGATCATGTACAGCGGCAACTGGACGAGGGGGAAGATCAAGCGCTCATTGCGTGCCCATTGTTCGTGGAGCAGGGCCGACAGGGCGATCATCATCAAATAGAGCGCGCCCAAAAAAGAAGCCCACGCCAACAGGGGCACCAACCATGCTCCCCAAGGGATAGCTACCTCTTGGGGCAACCCTTCATAGAAGTACTTGACCGCCATCGGGTCTTGCGGTGCCAGCCACGGCTGGATATAGGGGTGGAGGAGTTCGGCCCAGTTGTTTTCGGGCGTGGCATAGTAATAGACTCCGGCCAAAAAGGGGACCAATTGCGCCGTGACTCCCGTGGAGGGAATCGCCGAAGCCGCAACCATCATGGCGTAGATTACCACTAGCTCTTGGGCCGATAAGCTCCATTTGCGCCCGACCCACTTGAGCGGAATGTTGATTAACAGGAGGAGGAAGAGGAGGAAAATCGCGCTGAGGGCGATGAAATCACCGGTCCAATCGAGAGTTCCCATGACCAGAAGGCCATAGGGAAAAACCGTGTTGATCACCACGGCCATCAAAGCGCCGACGAGCAAGGCCCGATACGGCATCCATCCTTTGTCGTTGACGACAAATTGACTCATAGACCCTATTCGTCTTGGGGCGGTCGCCGGCTGAGTTGCTCGGCCAGTAGGTTGAGGAAATAGGCCGACGATCTATCCTCGGGATTCACCTGGAGCGCGCGCTGATAAGCTCTTGCCGCAGCTCGGTCGCGGTTTTGCAGCCGCATGATATCGCCCTCTAGCGCGTACTCGCCAGCCTTGAAATAGACCTCAATTTTTTCTCGCACTGTAGCAGAGGGTGCCGTCAGCAGTGACAGGGCCGAGGTGCGGTATGGAGTCAAATGCTCCAACACCTCCCACGAGCCGCTGCTGTAGCCCTTTGGGCTGACAAAGCTGATGTAGGGATGGTCGTCGGTGTTGAGCGGGCCTTCCCCCACATAGCGCCGCAGGGCGACCTCGTCCATCACCAAGGTGTTCAAGAGCGCAAATGCGTTTCCCAGATCAATGCCCTCCAGACTGCGATGCACTCGCGGCGGTGTCATCTTCTCGTTGAGCCGCTCCCAATCAATCGCCAATGGCTGCATGGTCCCCACCATGATCGAATAGTTGTTCGAGCGCCACAAGGTGGCGTGGGGAAAGACGTGCTGAAAGGTCCGCACGATGGTCTGGTAGTCGTCTGGCGGCAGGCCGTGAAAGGGCAGCCACTGGGCCATGATCCCGTCGGTGCTCAGGTGTGCCCGGCACAGTTCGTAAAATTCCTTGGTGTAGAGTACCCAGCTATCGGCGCTCGTCGGATGGGTGGCGTCCCCAGTAATGATTTGGTAGGTGTCGCGGCTGGAGAGGAGAAAATTGCGGCCGTCGTCGATAACTAACTCGATATTCCACGCAGTCGGATTCTCAAGCACGTGGTGATTGAATTCGCCAAAGTGCAACCGGGCCGCGTCTATCACCTCCGGCACCAATTCAATGCAAGTGATGCGGCGCGGCTCGTACTGGGCCGCGCCGCCCAAGGCGATACCGCCGCCCAAGGAGACGACCAACACCTCTTGCGGATCGGGATGCAGGAGCAGGGGCAAATGGCCCAGGAGGCGAAAAATTTGCAGCGAGCTGTAGTCGGTCGGCACCTGCCCGCCCCCATTGAGCGCCATTTTGCGGAAACCATCGGTTTGTTGTTCGACGGTGATGACGCCCTCGGCCCCCTCTTGGTAAAATACCAGTTCCCGGTTGACGGCCGCTGGTTCCGCAATGCGCCGCAGCACATCCGAGGGTACTAGGACTAGCAGGAGTGCCAAACCCGTTGCTCCGCCCCAGACTAGCCGCTTGCGTTGCTGGCTAACTAAGGCGAGCGTCAGGCCAACCAAGCCATTCAACGCCGCCAGCACTTTGACGCTCCACTCGGTCCCCAGCAGCGGAATCAGCACAAATCCCGTCACAAAGGCTCCCCCAACCGCGCCCAAGCTGTTGACAGCGCCGATGTCTCCTATACCGCGTCCCAGACGCGCTAGTTGTCGCGTGTAGATTTGGCCGACCAGCGGAAAGATAACGCCTATCGCCACGGTCGGCAGCAACATGATGGCGACGGCCGTAAAAAACACGCCGGTTCGCGACATCCACCACGAATCCGCCTGTTGGATTGGTGCCACGAGGACGGATAAATGGGCAAAGGCCAACACGGACAGGGCACCACACGCGCCGATCAAAAACTGGATCCCGACAAAAGTCGAGAGCAAATCTGCCCGCCGCGTGAGGAGCCGGCTGCCCAGCCATCCCCCCAAGGACAGTCCGCTCAAAAAGGCCACCAAGACAATGCTGAACTCGTAGTGTGAATTGAAGGAGAAACTCACCATCAACAGCCGCATCCACGCCACTTCATAGCCTAGGGCGGCAAAACCGGAGATAGCAAAGCCGGCCAGCACGCCCCGCAGGATGAGGTCCGAGTGCGCGGTTTCTTTTGTTGCCGCCCCTTCATCGACGTCGACGGCTCGTTGCCTTCCCCACAGCCAAGCCGCGCCCGCGACCAAGAAATTCACCACAGCGATGGCTTGCGTCGTCCCCTGCAAACCCAGCCCTTCCATCAATCCGAAGGTCGCCGCCAACACCCCGACGACTGCGCCCAGCGTGTTGATCGCATAGAGTTGGCCGACCCGACCGCCTAACCTGCCCAGCCGCCGCACCGCAAACTTGGCCATGACTGGTAGGGTTCCACCCATCAGCGCCGTGGGGATCAGGAGCAAGGCAAAGCAAAGGCCGAAGCGGGCGAGGGAAAAGAGATAGAAGTTCCCCTGTAAACCCACTAGAGCACCGTAGGCATTACCCAAATTCGCACTGATAGTGGGAAAGAAAAGGGCAAAAAGACCGATGCCGACTTCTAGCGCGGCAAAAATCCGCAGGGGGTGTTTGCAGCGGTCGATGTACCGCCCCAAAACATAGCTGCCCAAGGCTAGGCCAGCCATGAAGGCGCTGAGCACGGTGCTAGTAGCCAGCAGGGTGGTGCCGAAGACCACGGTCAGCATCCGCGCCCACACGACCTGATAGACTAAGCTGCTGACCCCCGAAAAAAAGAATAGGACCAAGAGCGCCTTTTGTTCAGACTGCTCTAGGTCCCGATCGCGTTCTTCCACACTGAATGCTCTTTTTAAGAAGTAATGTTACGCATCGGGGGAGGGGTCCAAAACGCAGCGCGAACCGCTTCACCATGCCGTTAGGCGCGATATCCAGTAGGGGGCGGTTTCAAACCGCCCCCTACCAAGGTTCCTCTATGGTGAGTCGCTGATTGGTCTGGATGGGGCCGTCCAAAGTCTGCTCCTGACCCGAAGGCCAGCGCACTGTTAGGCGATCCACCGTCGCCGCCTCTCCCAAGCCAAAGTAGAGTCCATAAACACTCTGCGACAGATACCCCGACTGCCCATCCTGCGCTTGGGTATATACCTGATCGCCTGCTTCCACTGCGACCACTGCGCCCAATCCATCCCGATTCGACGATTTTCCCACTAGGACCACTTCCACATAGCGCACCGTTCGACGCTGACTCAGGTCGCTGAGCAAGACCAGCGGCACCCCATTGAATTCATTGGTCACAATGTCGAGATCGCCATCGCCCTCCACATCGAACAGCGCCGACGAGCGCGTCCCCAAAGCACCGTACACCAGCAAGCCCCCTTCCTGCCCCTCGCAGCGCTTGTGCTTTAAATCCGCCTCGTCGCAGTCGAGGGCAAACCACGGCTGCGCGGTGCGACCGTCGCGTCGCGGTTCTACTCCTAACACAAACTCGCTGTCGAGGAAGCCGCGCCCTTGGTCGTTGAGCAGGACAGTGTTGATCCCATAGCGAAAGGGGTAATTCATGCTCGAAGCCACGAACACGTCCTGCCAGCCATCGGCGTTGAGATCGCCGCTGCTCAACCCCCACGGCCAATAATTTTCAGCACCGATTAGGTCGGAGATTTCTTCGAACTGCCCCTCGTCTAGGTGGTGGTAAAAGGCATTGCCGAAGATACTTAATCCCTCGCTACGCAAAAAATCGTCTGGATATTGGATATACGACTTGAGTTTTTCGTCCCAAGGCCCTGCCGGCTGGCTCATATCGGAGTGCATATCGGAGACGAAGAGATCCAGTCGGCCGTCATTGTCGTAGTCGAAAGCCTTGATCCCCATCGAACCCCACGGCGTTTTGGGGAACACTTCGCGGCTCTTTTTAACGAAATGCTGCCCTGCCACATTCTCGTAGTAGGAGTCATGCCCCTGCATGTTGAGCACGTAGAGGTCCTGCCAGCCATCCCCGTTGAAATCTACCGGACTGGCATCGCCCGACCAGCTTGAATCCAACAGCCCCACTTCGCGCGAGACGTTGGCGAAAACCCGCTGCCCCAGATTCTTGAACAGTGTGCTCTGCTCGGCGCGTTCGGGTTTCAAATGCCCGGAGAAGGCATCTTTAAAACCTCGGTAGTACTGATAGGTCGCCCCCTCCTCTAAGCGCGTCGGATCGACCGCTGCCGTCCCCGTTTCATCTTTGGTATAGATCCCCACATTGGTCACAAACAGATCCAGCAACCCATCGTTATTGTAGTCGAAGAATTCGCCGGACGACGAGTGCGCCTGCCAGCCCGTGCCCGAATGCTCCGTTATATCCTCGAATCGGCCAGCCCCGTCGTTGACCAGGAGCTGGTTGCCCAGCCGCACCGCCGTGGCGTACAGATCGACATCGCCGTCGTTGTCAATGTCGCCAAACGACGCGCTCACCCCGATCCTATCGGCTAACTCCAGACTCGGCGTGGTGTAATTCTCAAAGCGCGCTCCGCCGCGATTGCGCCATAGCTGATTGCCTCCCACTTGGGTCGTAAAGTAGAGGTCGTAGAGTCCGTCGCCGTCCACGTCCCCCACCGCCAGCCCATTGCCGTGGTCGTAGTGAACCGGGATATGGTCCTTGGCGGAATCCTCTACCACCCTATTGCGAAATGTAATGCCGCTGGCTTTGAGTTGGTCGGTAAAGGAGAAATCGCAAAAGACCTCATAGGCTTGGGCCGCCTCCAATTGGGCTTGCTGGCGGGGCACCATCCACGGTGGGTCGATGATTGCGGCTGGCTCGGGAAAGGGCTTGAGAATTTTCGCCGGTCTTGAGGTGTCAGATTCAGCGTGGACGGTTTTTACGGAAGTGAACGCAAAAATACACAGTGCAGAGAGGAAAGCCGCCTGACAGTTCGGCATGGTCTATACTTTTCGACGTATGTTGGCGTTTATGAGAGTGATTTTGCGTTGAGATGGGCGTTAAACAAGCAGCATGTCCCTTTCATGTCAAGAGAATGAGTCTTGCCGTCCCGCCCTTGTGTTGGATATTATGAACTCTTTCAAAAAGCCAAAGTCCAAAGCTGCGCAAACCATGGTCTTCTACTCATCCGTCTATCGTCTTCTCTTGCTATTCCTGATAGTCCCTCTGCCCGCGATAGCCCAATACGAAGTGACCATAGAAGGCGAAGCCTACCAACTCATCCTCGCCCGCGACCTTGCCGCAGCAATCCAGCGAGCCACTGCCGACACCGCACTCGAATACAACCGCATTGTGGTGCAGGGGCCGCTTGAATTGACCGGTGACACTCTGCGCGCGGCGCTCGCCTTTGAGGATGTGCGCTTTATCAATCCCGTAGTATTAGAACGCGTCGTTTTTCTGCAACCGGTGCACTTTGTTCGCACCCATTTCCAACAGGGGATCTCCCTGCTGGGAGCCCGCCTCGAAAGTGAATTTTCCTGCCGCGACTGCCGCGTAGTGGACACGGCTAATTGCAAACGGACTTTGTTTGCTGACAAAGTAGATCTTTCGGCCACCCAGTTTTCCGGCGCGGCCTTTTTTCAGCAGAGCGACTTTAGCGGCGAAACTACCTTTGAACGTACGCAATTTGAGGACGCGACCTATTTCGATCAGACTGTGTTCGCCCGCTCCACCTCTTTTCAGGATGCTTCCTTTGCGGATTTGGCCTCCTTCAAAGAAGCAGGGTGGCAATCGACCGTTTCCTTTGCTGGCGCTCGCTTTGGCGAGGACGCCTTATTCGCGCAAAGTCGCTTTGCGGGAGCCGCTGCGTTCACTGCGGCCTACTTCCGCGGCACAGCGCATTTCGAGCGAGCCGATTTCTTCGCTGCGGCTTCCTTTCGCCGCATCGTCTTTGCCGGTCCGGCCCGCTTTGTCGGTGCCCGCTTTCGCACGTCAGCGTTCTTCGTCGACAGTCGGTTCAAACGGGAGGCGACCTTTGCTGGCGCGACCTTTGCCCAGCCTTTTCGACCCAATGCTTACTTTAGCGTTGTTCCTGACTTAGCCGATGTGACCGCTCCTTCCATAGACCTAAAACCCAAGGCCACGGCCCGCTCGGTACCACCGCCAGACACCACCGACCCTAGCTGCAACCCCATTCAATTGGTGGATATAACCCAAGCGGCTGGTCTCGATTTTGAGCACTACAACGGCTTTTCGGGCGAATACTACTACGTCGAAACCTTTGGGTCTGGGGCGGCCTTCCTCGATGTTGACGGCGATGGCTGGCTCGATCTCTATCTGGTCAATGGCGCACCCCTAATTGGCGAGCGCCCCGATCCAATTCCCACCAATCGCCTGTACCACAACACCGGCGCTGACGGCTTCACCGATGCGACGGCTGTCTCGGGGACTGGGCACACTGGCTACGGCATGGGCTGTGCGGCTGCTGACTACGATGCGGATGGAGACGTGGATCTCTACGTGACCAACGTTGGCCCCAACCTCTTGTTGCGCAACGAGGGTGGCGGGCGCTTTGCCGACGCGACTGCCGCTGTGGGTGGGGCCGATGCCCGGTGGGGCACTAGTTGCGGCTTTCTAGACTACGACCTCGACGGCGATTTGGATCTCTACGCGACCAATTACGTAGAGTTTGACCCGCAGAACAATATCGTCTGTGCCGAGGGAGGCATTCGCTCCTATTGCGAGCCGAAGTTCTACGAGCCGGTAGGAGATGTACTCTACCGCAACGAAGACGGCCAATTCCGCGATGTGACGTTGGAGACGGGAATCATTCACAAAGGGCGCGGCTTGGGCGTGGCCTTCGCGGATTACGACCTCGACGGCGACACCGACATGTACGTGGCCAACGACGGCACGATGAACTTCCTCTACCAAAACCAAGGGAATGGCTTTGCCGAGGTCGGCCTCTACGCCGGAGGGCGCTACAACGAGGACGGTATAGCCGAAGCTGGCATGGGAGTGGAGTTCGGGGATTGGGACAATGATGGGTTGCAAGATATTTTTGTGACCAATTTCGCCCAAGAGACCAACACCTTATACGGCAACGATGGGCAGGGGCAATTCTACGACATCACCCAACGCGCCGGCTTGGCTGAGTACAGCTACAAACCGCTGGGTTTTGGCACCAATTTTTTCGATTACGACAACGACGGCGATCTAGACCTCTTTGTCGCCAATGGCCACGTCATGGACAAAATCACCCAAGTACACCCCGACCATGCCTATCCGCAACCCAATCAGGTGCTCTGCAACCAGCGGGGGACCCGTTTTATCGATGTCTCTGCTGGGCTAGGCTCCGCGCTCGCGGTGGCGGCGGTAAGCCGCGCGTCGGCCACAGCCGACTACGACAACGATGGCGACCTAGACCTGCTAGTGACTAATGTTGCCGCCGTCCCCAACCTGCTGCGCAACGACGGGGGCAACCGGCAGCACTGGCTGACGATTCAGTTGGGGGACACCGCGCAGCACGCCCGCGTCGCCGTGACGGCCGGTGGGCAACGCCAAGTCAAGGAGCGTCAGTCGGGCGGTAGTTATCTTGCGAGCAGCGACCCCCGTCTCCACTTTGGGCTAGGAGAGGCCACCGAGGCCACAGTTGAAATCCGCTGGCCCGACGGTGCGTTGCAAAAAATAGAAGCGGTGGCGGCCAATCAGATTTTGCACATAATTCAATCCAAACCCTAACCCCAACTTGCTATGGCCATCCTGAATGATTTGAACGATTCGAGATGCTGAATAATATGATGATTCTATCTGCGTCCATCTGCGGATCTATGAAAAACCCCGAGAAAGGCCGTTTTGCTATGTTGAAGATGACCGCTGCCCTGCTAATCTTGGGCGCGGCCTGCTCTCAAGACCCCGATGACGACTCCCTAGAAAAGCACCTCCGCCTCACCCGCCAAAATCCCACCGCGCCACCCGCGTACTACAACTTGGCCGTGGCCTATACCCAAGCCGGCCGCTACGACGAAGCCCAGCAAAACTATGCCAAAGCCCTCGACCTCGATCCAAACTACGCCCTCGCCCACGATGGCTTGGGGCTGTTGGCCCAACGGCGCGGAGCCTTGGACGAAGCCGCCGCCCACTTTCAAAAAGCTATTGACCTCGACTCCACCTTGGCTGCGGCGAGCAATAATCTGGGCAATATTCACTACGAGGATGGAGCCTTGGAAAAAGCCGTTGCCGCGTATCAAGCGGCCGTGCGCCAAGCCCCAGAGGATATCGCGTTCTACATCAATCTCGCCCGCGCCCTGCGCGATCTGCGGGAACTCGACCAAGCGGTGGCCGTTCTGTTGCAGGCCGTTGATCGCGACCCATTTTCCCGGGAAGTCCACGCGGCCTTGGGTCATCTTTACGCCGAAGATTTGCGCGTTGAAGATGCGGTGACCGCCTACGGCGAGGCCCTCCGCATCGCGCCCAGTGCCGACCTCCACGTCCGCTTGGGGGATGTCTATACCCGCGTTGAAAAATTGGCCGAGGCGGTGCGCGAATACGAAAGTGCCTTGGAGTTGGACCAAGATAATGCCGAAGCTCGTTACAAGTTGGGGGCTATCTATGCCACCCAGCAGCGCATTCCCGAAGCAGTGGCTTTAGCTGAAAAAGCGGTCGCACTAGATTCGACCCAGACAGCGGCTCTGCAGCTTTTGGCGCGACTGTATGTCAATCAAGGTTTTTACGACAAAGCCGAAAGAGCACTGCTGAAAGCTATTGAAACGGACCCCAGCTTGATGGAAGCCCGCAGCGGACTAGGGGCGCTCTACATCCGCCAAACCCAGTACCAAAAAGCCGAAGCTATCTTAAAAGAAGCCGTGGAAAAGGATCCACAGCACGGCGAATCTTGGCGTCAGTTGGGTCTGCTCTATAGCGAATTGAATCGTCCCGAGGAAGCGGCCAAGATGCTGCGCCAAGTTCTCGCCATTAATCCCTTGCATCCGGAAGCTCTCTACAACTTAGCTAACGTTCTCCTCGCGCTTGGCCAAACGACCGAGGCCGAGCGCCTACAAAACCGCTTTGAACGCCTCGGACGTCTCCACGACCACATCAATCAGCTACAGCAGACGCTCGACGCTACTCCGGCCAACGTCGCAGCTCGCTTGCGGCTGGCGCGTGCTTATCTCGCGCTCCGGCAGTGGGAAAAGGCCGAAGCCCAGTACCGGTCGCTGCTTTCTATTGTGCCCACCCATTTGGAGGCGCGCCTCCAGTTAAGCGGCCTCTATGCCCAGCACGGCAAGCTCGCTAGAGCAATGAGGGTGTGCCAAGAGGCCCTAGCGCACAGTCCCCCGGATTCGGCCCTCTATAAAATTTACTTTGCGCTCGGTCATCTCTACCACGCACAGGGCCGTATCGAGGAGGCCGAGGCCGCCTTAGAGCGCACGTTGGCCCTAGCGCCTACTCACGCCCAAGCCTATAACAATCTAGGCAATGTTTACCTAGCAAAGAACGATCTTCAACAGGCGGCGACGGCCTACCAAAAGGCGCTTGAGGTAGCGCCCGACTTTGCCGAAGCCCATTACAACTTGGGCCACCTTTATGCCCAACAGAAGGCCCATGCCAAAGCCGAGCGTCAGTACCAAGCCGCGCTGCGTGCGGATTCTACCTATGCCAGAGCGCATTATGCACTTGGTGTTCTCTACCAAGAGGCGGCGCAACCCCGCCAAGCCATCCGCGCGTACAAGCATTTTCTCGCGCAGTGGCGGGGCGATCCCCGCCTAACCCAAGCTGCCCAAGAGGCGTTAGCACGACTGGCAGATTCCGAGTAGAGCAGGTCCATAGATAGCGGTCATTCCACGACCGCGCTACATTGTTGCAACGAAGAGAAATGAGGATAACAATGAAAACAGCATTCGCCGGTATTTTCTTGGTCGCACTGCTAGCCACCCAAAGTGCAGCGTTTTCGCAAACCGAGTTTCACCTGCAGTACGGCAAACACAAGAATCCATTCTCGTCAGCCGAGCAACAGACTCTTGTCTTTACCGTGCAACAGGCTGCGGGATGGAAATTGGGCGACAGCTTCTTCTTCATCGACTACCTCGATGACGACGAGCGCGACGGTTTCAACGATCGAGATTTCTACGGCGAGTGGTCTCCAACCCTGAGTTTTGGCAAGCTGGCCAACAGGGAATTGCGCGTCGGCCCCATTCGGGATTTTGCCCTGATTGCCGGGATCAACGTCAGCGGCGACGACAACGTCGTGAAATACCTGCCCGGTCTGCGGGCCTCTTGGGACCTGCCGGGATTCCTGTTCTTGAATACGGACCTGACGGCCTATATCGACGACAACATCGGTGGCGAAGGCGGTGCCCCCAAAACTGACAACAGCTTCTTACTGAACGTCAATTGGGCCTTGCCCATCAATGTTGGCAGTCTGTCTCTGGCGATTGTCGGTCATGCCGAGTACTTGGGCGGTCGCACCAACGAATTCGGTGAAGAGGTCAAAAGTTCCATTCTCTCTCAGCCGCAGTTTACTTGGGATCTGGGCAAAGTGGTCGGAGCGCCCAATCAACTCATGGTCGGCATCGAGTACCAGTACTGGCTCAACAAGCTCGGAACGGATGAGGACGAGAGTACGGCCCAGTTGTTGGTGGTATGGCGTTTGTGAAGATGACGGGGCTTTTGGCGCGAGTTGCCAATCGTCGCATATTCTCCGGGCAATGATATAGAACTCGCAGGTTTTGCAGTGCAACCTGACTGAGAGAGTGAGTTTACAATGGCGCAAACAAATGAAAACATCCGCTACGAGCCGGACGAGCGTCCCCCCCATTCGGTTGCCGCTGGCGTCGGCTTTCAGGCCGCGGTGGTTGTCGTGGCCGGGGTGGTGCTCGGCGCGGTCATTATTGGCCGGGCGGCCAACCAGCCAGAGAGTTACCTAACTTGGATCGCCTTTGCGGCGCTGCTGATCAGCGGCGTAAGCACGATGCTGCAAGCGGTGCGGGTCGGGCGGATTGGAGCCGGGCATGTGCTCGTCATGGGCACCTCGGGAGCCTTCATCGCGGTCTGCATCACAGCACTGGTCAAGGGCGGCCCGCCCCTGATGGCGAGCCTAGTCGTGGCGTCGTCGCTGTTTCAGTTTGCCCTTGCGGCGCGGCTTTCGCTGCTGCGCCGGATCATCACGCCGGTCGTCTCCGGCACGGTGATCATGCTGATTGCCGTCACGGTCATGCCGATTGTTTTTGACTTGTTAGCCGATGTGCCCGAGGGCACGCGATCAGGCGCGGCACCAGGGGCGGCCGCGGCAACCCTTGCTGTGCTCTTGGTTTTGGCGTTGCGCGCCCCGGTGGCTTGGCGGCTATGGGCTCCGCTCATCGGCGTTGTCGTGGGCTGCGCGGTGGCCGCGCTCTTCGGTCTGTACGACATTCGCCCCGTCCTCGAAGCCCGTTGGATTGGCCTGCCCGATAATGTGTGGCCGGGGTTGGACCTGACGTTCAGGGCCGAGTTCTGGGCCCTGCTGCCGGCGTTTGTGGTCGTGACCTTAGTCGGCGCGATTGAGACCATTGGCGATGGCGTTGCCATTCAACGGGTCTCGCGGCGGCAGCCGCAGGCCACGGATTTTCGCTTGGTGCAGGGCGCACTCAACGCCGATGGGGTGGGCAACCTATTGTCCGGTCTCATCGGGACGCCTCCCAACACGACCTACTCGACGAGCATATCGCTGGCCGAGCTCACGGGCGTGGCCGCCCGCCGCGTCGGGGTGTACATCGGGGTCTTCTTTGTGTTGCTGGCCTTATCGCCCAAAGTGACAGCCCTGCTAGTTGCCATTCCCAACCCGGTGGCCGCGGCGTATATCACCTTGCTAATCGGCCTGCTTTTCGTGCAAGGTATGAGGATGGTGGTCAACGATGGCCTCGATCATCGCAAGGCTGCGGTGGTGGGGATATCGTTCTGGCTTGGCGTGGGCTTTCAAAATCAGGTGATCTTCGCCGACTTGCTGGGCGGGACGTGGGGCACCCTGCTCGGCAACGGCATGACCGCTGGTTGCCTCACGGCGATTGTGCTGACCGTATTCATGGAACTGACGGCTGTGCGCCGCCGCCGCTTAGAGGTCGAGTTAGCCACTGACTCAATGCCCAAGATCGACGAATTCCTCCGCGCCGTTGCCGCGAAAGTCGGCTGGGACGATGCGGCGACCGAGCGGCTGCGCGCCGCCGGGGAAGAGACCTTGGCGATTCTGACCCAACAAGCCGAGGACGATGCGACCAACGGACGGCACTTGATCCTTACAGCACGGCCTACCGAAGGAACGGTGGAGTTGGAGTTTTTGGCGGCGGTCGCCGGAGAAAATCTCGAAGACCGGCTGGCGTATCTGAGCGAACAGCCCGAGATAATAGACGAACACGAGATTTCGTTTCGTCTGCTGCGGCACTACGCCGCTGCGGTGCGGCACCAGAAATACCACGACCTAGATATCATTGCGGTGCAGGTCGAGCGCACGCCTTAGATCACTGACGTTACGCAGCGTTTGTCATGCTGGCGCACGTAGGGGGCGGTTTCAAACCGCCCCCTACAAGGGGTCGCGCCCAATCCGCATCGCGTACCAGACTGGATTCCCGCTTGCGCGGGAATGACACCGGGCGAGGCGGTAGGAAACCGCAGATAACGATAGCTGCGTAACATCACTTGTGCAGATGGTGCTCGGCCCGTTTGGGATGTTCGACCGCGAATTTAAAAGAGGGCCGCGCTAAAATTTCCAGTTGGCCTCGTCCCTCGGTGACCCGGATGATCGCGTTCGCTGGCACTTCAGCGAACACCTGCTCCTGGCCACTTTTCGGCCAAAAAACCGCTAGCTGCGCCACCCGCTCGGCTGAACCCAACCCCACGTACTGACGCAGCGGATTGCCGCCAAAACTGCCACCGCTGCCGACCCACCGGTACAGCGACCGCCTTTGGCCTCCCTCCACCACATCGACCCGTAGCTGCGTCCCAATTCCCGACCGATTCGACTCCACCCCCACCACCTCAATAGCTAGCCAGCCGTAACCAAACCCTGGGTTCTCATATAGCACATCGGCGAACCCGTCGCCGCGATAGGCCCCGCCCATCTGCTCGAATATATCCACATCGCCATCGTGATCCACATCGGCAAATACGACTCCATGCCCCTTTTGCAGATGCCCCAATCCGCTGGCAAAAGTCACATCGACAAAGCGCTGACCCGCTTGGTTCCAATACAGCACATTGGGCATCAGCTCGGCGTAATCGGTGTCGCCGGTGCCCAAGTAGAAATCCAAAAAACCATCGTGGTCTAAATCGCCAAAGTTGGCTCCCATAGGTTTGGTCGGCTGCGCGAGATGGCGGTCTTGGGACACGTCCGCAAAGCCGCCTTGGCCATCGCCGCGATACAGCCGCGCCTGTTCTACGGATACTGAGTGGCCCAAATGCGCGGCGGCGATGTCGGCGATGGTGGCCGAGTATGCGGCGACGAATAGGTCGAGGTGGCCGTCGTTGTCGAAGTCCCAGAACCAAGCTGGGAAGCTGGCCCGGGGGGAGACGACGCCGAGGGTGGGAGCCACATCGGCGAAGGTGCCGTCGCCTTGATTGCGGTAGAGCCGGTTGGGCTGCCCGAGATTGGACACGTATAGATCGGGCCAGCGGTCCCCGTCGTAGTCGCCCCAGACGACGGCTTTAGCGTGGGCGTATTGGTCAACGCCAGCGGCGGGAGCCACATCGGCGAAGGTGCCGTCGCCTTGGTTTTGAAAGAGTTGGCCGGGGGCGACAAAGGTGTCAGTGGTTTCATTGCCGATGTAGAGGTCGAGATCGCCGTCGAGGTCGTAGTCGGCCCAAGCGGCGGTTTGGGTCGGGTAATGGTCCTGTCCCAGACCGGCGGCAAAGGTCGCGTCGAAGAAGGTGCCATCGCCTGCATTCCGCAGCAGCGAATTGGGGTGCTGGCCGTGTTCGCCGAACCAAGCCCCGCGCAGGACGAGCAGATCGAGGTGGCCGTCGTTGTCGTAGTCGGCTTGCACCAAGTTGAGTCCGCCCAACAGCCCGTTGAGGTTGGCCTCCTCGGTGCGATCCGCAAAGGTGCCGTCTCCCCCATTGCGGAAAAAGCGCAGTTGTCCAGCCAAGTCCGATGTCGAGACGAAGAAATCGAGATACCCGTCGCCGTCGAAGTCGTCGGCCACGGCCCCACCAGAAAGGCTGAAGGTGTCCAGTCCGAGCGCAGGAGCCACATTGACCCAGCGCGGGAACGCTGTTTGGGATTCAAAGGCTGCGGGAGGAATCCGGTGAGCGGGCGGCACCTCCTCGGGATACTGCCCCAAGGTCATATAGGCGATGTTGAGCAGCCAGCGGGCGCTTAGGCGTTGGCGTTCCTCTGCGGCGGTGTTATCGAGCACGGCTTGAAAATAGGGGATGGCTTGGCGCGATCCTTCGGGGAGGGTATGGAAGCCGCCGGGGCGAATGGGCAGGATGCAGTGCTCGGCGCTGGGGTTGAGGACGCAGTTTTGGGTTTCCCCCAAGCGCAGCCACGCCAGCCCTAGGCGAAAGTGTATCTCATTTACTACCTGAGCAGGGACCGAATGTTGGCCCGCGAGCATATCTTCGGCTGCGGTGAGATGGTCTATGGCGCGGCGTTCTCGCCCCAAGAAAAGTTCGGCGATCCCCAAGCGAAAATGGAGGCGAATTCGGTCTTGGACGGGGGCTGCATCGGGTAGCGCCTGCAACTGATCTTCTAACTGTCGTAGCTGACCTTCGCCTTGATAGGGATTCTCGTCGAGATTTTGCGCGCGAACCTCTGCCAAGAGGGCCACCATTTTTTGATGGCTTTCCTGTTGCGAGAGCGAGGCGGCGTGGCTAGCCGAAATCGCGAGTAAGAACAGAAAGGGCAGTACATAAGGCATGGTGCGAGGGGCACGATCTCAGCCGAGTCGTCTTGTGTATTCGTCGTGTTTGCCAATCCACACCCAGATTAACACGTTCCCATCTTCGATTGCCAATGCTCGATAGTCTCTGTTGATGCGGGCAGCCCAATGCGAGCCGGTCTTTTTCAAGCGCAGGGATGGGTGTCGTGGATTTTGCTTTAGTAGTACAAATTTCTTGTCGGCGAGTTGTTGAATTTCTCGTGGAAGTTTTCGATAGCAGGCCCAAAATGTGTGGCTAGCTTTATAAATCGCTGCACCTGCCTGCCCGCAAATCATCAAGGGCTTCATCGCGCAGCGAATTGAGCTTGCCTGCCTTCACGTCTTGCTCAAACTGCGTACTCCATGCTTCCCACTCGGCGACCAAGATTTTGTGAAGCTCGTGTTCGAGGGTTTTCAGCAGACCCTCTCTCGTCCTTTCTTCGCACTTTACCTCTGGGACATCCCGTATCCATCCTATCCAACCATCGCCGTTTTGTTGGATGCAGGCCGTATAGGTTTCGGCAAAGTCCGGGTCCTCGATTTTGGCAGTATGAATGTGCGCCATCTATGTCTCCTTGCTTTTAAGGAACATAGACGAAAGCAAGGCCAGCTTGCAAGTACTACCGGTCCCACGGAAACGCAAACGTCGGCCCATTGGCATAGCGCCGCATCCCGATCTCCAAGGTCTCCCCAGCCCCCGGCGCTAGCTCCACTGCAAAGGACGAGTCATCTATTGCAGTTTCCTTTCTCCCCACGCGCACGCTGGTGAACTGGTGCTCGGCGTAGGCTCCGCCCTGCACGATTACTTCGCGCCCGGCCACTGGATCTGTGTTTACCAGCGTCAGCGTCATGGAGTCCGCGCCGAGCCGTTCCACCAGCGCCCCTACGCCTTCGGGCATTCCCGCCCGCCCGGCTTGCGGATCGAAGTAGCGCACCCGGCAGTGCAGCGGCGAGCCGTGGCGCGGCGTCAGCCCGCCCAACATGAGTTGGGTTAGTCCGCCGGGGATGGCTGGGTTGAATGGGTTGGGATTGTCCGAGAGCCGGGTGTCTGGCGTCGTTGGATCGCGGCGCACCTTCTCCATTTGCGTGCGGAGGCGGGCAAAGTCGGCCTGTAGCGCCGCTTCTGGATAGGTGGAGTCGCGTCCCTCCAAGAAGCCGAACCAGCCGCTTTCTGCGTTTAGTCGGCTTAGATCGGCTCGGTCCATCGACCAGTAGTACACCTCTTGTGCTCCCTGCGCGTAGCGGCTTGGCTGAAACTCGTACCAGCCCTCGTCTCCGTGCATATGCGGGTACATCATTTGCCCGTCGATTTCTTTTCCGTTGGCGTTGACTCTGTCGATCATCTGCCGCCACACATCGACGAACTGCTGCTCACCCGACAGCAACAGCGCATTGCCAAAGCCCGAAATCCCCAACCCGTGCGTGTTGCGGCTGGACATCGCCCCAGTCTGGGGTACCTCGACGGTAAAGGCCCAGCCGTAACACCCTCCGTACCACTTGCCGTCGCACTCGCCGCCGATGGTCCCATCGAGTCCGATATTGGTGGGAATGATCCCGTCGTTGGCGAGGGTGCGCTGCCGCCAGGCTTCGACGTATTCGAGCACCCAGTCCTTGTATTGGTCCTCGCCCGTCAGCGCGTACGCGTTCAGCCCCAAGGCCGTTGCCACCATGTTCTGCGGATGGTCGCCGACGACATCGGTATAGTCTTTGAAGTGGGCCAGCATCTCCTCGAAGTTGCGCTCTCCGTGCAGGGGAATGAAGCGCTCCTGCACCTCGTCGAGCGGATCGCCGGCCCAATCGAGCGCCGTGGCCTTGCGCAGCAGCGGTCCGCGGCTGCCGTTGAACAGGCTCTTGATGATTTTGCGTTCGGGATCGTAGTTGGGAGCCTGGGGATCGTCGCCCATGTAAAATCCGGCGAAGCGCCGCACCCGTTGCTCAAAGGCTTGCTCGCGTGGGTTCATCAGCCCGTGCAGGTTGAACGTCGTCAGTCCTTCCCCGTTGTGGACCCAGTCGAACATCACTGGAAATTCGCGGTAGTACATCCCGTCCCGGGTAAAGGGGACTTCCGTGGTTTTGGCCTCGGTGTATTGCTTGAGATGCCCCTCCCATGCCAACTGGCACATATCGTACAGATGGGCCCCACCTCCCAGTACGTAGAGAACCGGCCAGTGGACCAGATTCTCGATGGCGTCGTCCGGCCCGTCGTTGCCGCCCCAGCGCGGGATGCACTCCAAATAGCCCCGCTCGTCGAAGTACTTGGCGAAAAATTCTGTGCATCCTCTGGTTTGCGCCCGAATCAGTTCCCACTCCAGTAGCGCCCAAGCAGGCGGCGGCATTGGCGTGTCAATGGCGATGGCGCGGGGATTTAGATAGCTCATGGATGGTTCCTTTGTTAATTGTGGATTGACGAATCGACAGTGAGCGAAGAGCGAAGCGATCGGCGAAAATCAAATCCAGTTTTCAGTCGCAAGCTCGCGAATCCTTGCAAAGTGCTTCAGGTTGTTCGTCACCAGCGTGAAGTTATTGGCGAATGCAATAGAAACGATCATTATGTCCGCATCAGAAAGAATTTCGCCTCTCTTTTTCAGCTCGGATTTGATTCGGCCAAAGTGATTAGCGGCTTTGTCATTAAAAGGTCGTATGGACAGCTTTTGGGATAAGGTTTGGATGTTAGAAAGATTCTGTTGGACGTAACTGGAGTTGCTAAGTACACGACAGTAATCTAAGTTGTGGTACGGCCCTGCTTTAGGTTTTATTTGTAATCGCTCAAGATTGCATCTAAATCCTAAATACAGGAGCCGCACCATGCTTATTCATATGCTAAAGAAAGCCCTCATGCA
>JAJDVZ010000117.1:0-25908 GCA_022825835.1 Candidatus Latescibacterota bacterium | reverse complement strand
CTGAGGAAGCCCCAGAAAAGCCCTTTGAATTTTCGACTTTCTAATGCCGATGCAAACGCTCAAATGGCAGGACGACGCGCTGAGCCTGCTCGACCAGACTCGCTTGCCCGAGGAGCTGGTGTACACAACCTATCGCGATGTCGAGGCCATCGCCCGCGCTATTGAAGGGCTGGTGGTGCGCGGTGCCCCGGCCATTGGCTTGGCGGCTGCGTATGGAGTGGTGGTGGGTGCGCGTGCCGCGGTTGATTGCGCCTCCGAGTCTTTTTGTCGCTGCGTAGAAGCGGCCATCGCCCGCCTCGCCCGCACCCGGCCCACCGCGGTCAATTTGTTCTGGGCCTTGGATCAAATGCAGGAGGTGTTGGCGGCGAATCGGGATCGTGACAACCACTCCATCTGCGACGCCCTGCTAGCGGCTGCTCACCGCCTTTTTGAGGAAGACCGTCAAATCTGTCGCCAGATCGGCGCACACGGCGCGGCACTCCTGCGCGATGGCAGCCAAGTTATCACGCACTGCAACGCCGGCGGCTTGGCTACGGCAGACTACGGCACGGCCTTGGGGGTAGTCTATGCAGCCCAAGAGGTAGGTAAGAAAGTTGCCGTGTTTGCCGACGAAACTCGCCCCTTGCTCCAAGGTTCGCGGCTGACGGCGTGGGAGCTGATGCAGAGCGGCATCGACGTCAAGGTCATCTGCGACAATGCGGCCGCGGTCGTGCTGCGCAATGAGGCGATTGACTGCTGTATCGTGGGTGCTGACCGCATCGCTAGCAACGGCGATGTGGCCAACAAAATTGGCACCTATGGACTGGCTATCCTCGCCCGCGAACACGACGTGCCTTTCTACGTGGCCGCGCCGGTCTCGACCCTCGACATGAAATTGACCTCGGGTGCGGAAATACCCATTGAAAAACGCGATGGAGCCGAGGTTCGCCAAGGCATGGGCAAGCCCACGGCCCCGGACGCGGTGCCGGTTTACAATCCGGCCTTTGACGTCACGCCCTGCGACTTGGTGTCGGCGATCATTTCGGAAAAGGGCGTCGCCCGCGCTCCGTACGAACCCGCCCTGCGCGCTTGGATCGAGCCATGAGAACGTACTCTTTCCTCTTCTTGCTGGTCTTGCTCGGCACGGCCCACTGCGCGAGCGCACCGCGCTGGCGCAGCGATTCGGGCGATGCCGCGCCCGCCAGCCGCGAAGAATTTGATCCGCGTACCCTCGACGAAGATTTGCTAATTGAGCCAGTTCAACGCGAGAACCGCGATCAGGCCCAAACCCCAGCGGAGCCGACGGCTCCCGTGCAAGAGCACGCCCCGGCAGCAAGCGCTTCGGTCTATCGCCTCCAGCTAGCGGCCCTGAGTAATGAAGCCATGGCCCGCCAGCTCCGCGCCGAACTAGAACGCGCTCTCGGCGTGAAGGTTTATCTAGTGGCCCGCAACGCGCACTCGGTGCTGCAAGCTGGCCAATACGCTACCCACGCCGCAGCCGCGGCCCTCAAGGAACAGATCGTCGCACTTGGCCCGGACTATGCCGATGCCTATGTCGTCGAGCTCCCGGCGAGCGCGATGCCCGATTCCGCTCCAGAGGAGGCTGCGCCCGAGTTGGTGAGTATCACTGGCTGGCGGGTGCTGATTGACCAGTTCCTATCGCACGATCACGACAAGGCCATCCACCTCGCGGAAGAGGCAAAAAAGCGCCTGAAGCGCGAAGACATCAATGTGACCCTTAAGGGACCTTATTACAAGATCGAAGTCGGCAACTATCGCACTGAGGCGCAAGCCCAAGCCGCGGCCGAACGAATCGGGAGGTATTACCCCAACGCTCTCAAGGTCCGCTCCCAGATCCTCGTCTCGCAGGAGGAGTAACGCGCCATGCGCTTGTGCTGCTGTATCATCGCATTGCTGCTCATGGCCTGTGCCCGTGGCAAAAGCACCGGACCGATGGTCTTCGACGATGGGGCTGTCCCTGTCGTGTCTGTTGAGGATCCACCGCCAGATACGGCCGACCTACGCGCTGTTCGCTGGCACTTGCTGTTCGCTATCGAAAGCCACGCTCTCGGTCAGACTCAACAGGCGCAAGAGTCGCTCGATGCGGCCATCGGCATTCTCGCCGACCTCGACGAGCACGACGCGCTGAGCGATACCACGCAGGCCATGCGCCTCGGTTTGGAGATTGAGCAGGCCTACCTCAGCTTGTTGCCGCACTTGGAGCACCTTCCCCCCGACAGCCATTTACCCCTTCTGCTCGAAGGACTATCCAAAGAAAAAATCGAGACTCTGCCAGCCGACGCCGAACCGTTGGTCCTCATCCACCGGCTCGGTCGCCGCTGTGACATGCCCATCGACGCCAATGACCGCGTCGTTGCCAGTCTCCACTTTTTCCAGACGCGAGGTCGCAAGACCTTTGCCATTTGGTTACAGCGCGCCGGGCGCTATCGCACGCTGATCACCGATATTCTCCAGCGCGAGGGGATGCCCAGCGACCTTTTCTATTTAGCGGTTATCGAAAGCGGCCTCAATCCAAGGGCCTATTCGCGGTCGCGAGCAGTGGGGTTGTGGCAGTTTATGGCGCACACCGGTCGCATGATGGGCCTCAAGCGCACCCACTGGATTGACGAGCGGCGCGACCCGATCAAGGCGACCGAGGCCGCTGCCCGGTATCTAAAGGACCTTTTCGCCGAGTTCGGCGACTGGCGCTTAGCGTTGGCCGCGTACAACGCCGGGCCAGGGCGAGTCCGCCGAACCATCGCCCGCGCCGGCACCAACGATTATTGGCAGCTTGACCTGCCCCGCGAAACAAAAAACTACGTGCCGCTCTTTATGGCCGCGGCCGTCATCGCCAAGGAGCCACAACTTTTTGGTTTTAAGCCCCAAGCCGAAGAGCCACCCTTTGCATACGAGGCAGTTGAACTGCCCAAAGATTGGCAGTATGTCGATCTGAAATCGGCAGCCCAACTGCTGGGCATCGAACGTCAGGTGTTACACGACCTCAATCCCGAGTTGCGCCAAGACATCACGCCGCCGGGGAGTCGCCCGCCTTATGTTCTACGGGTGCCACCCGGCAAGGGCCAAATTTTGCTCGACCAGTACGCTAGCCTGCCGGTCTCGCCGGGGGTAGCGGTCCATCAATATCAGGTGCAACGCGGCGACACGATCTCTGGGGTCGCCCAGACCTTTGGCGTTTCTACGCGGGTCATTGCCGCGGCCAATAGCCTCAAAAACCCCAATTTCATCCGGCCGCGGCAAATTCTCTATATTCCGATCTCGGCCGCTCCGAGGGCTAAGCAAGGAAGGGCCTCAAAAAGCGGCGAAATGTACACGGTGCAGTCGGGCGATACACTGTGGGAGTTGGCCCGGCGCTTTGCGGTCAGCGTCGCCGACTTACAGGCGTGGAACGGTCTTGAAACCGCGCGGATCAAACCCGGCCAACAGCTAACCGTGACCAACGAGCAAACGCAGATGTACACCGTGGTCTCGGGTGATACGCTGCACAGTATCGCCCGCAAGTTCGGCCTCGCTCCCAGCGCTATTGCCCTCCAGAACAACATCGACCTCTCGGAGACGCTGCTGGCGGGCACGACTTTGCAAATCCCGAGGTGACATGATTGCGGTCCGCTATATTCTCTTGTTAGCACTGGCCTTCGTCCTGCAAACTACTTGGGTTGATTCTATCAAGATAGGGTCAGTCAAACCCGATCTATTGATTGTGGCGTTGAGTTTCGTCGCGCAGCGCAGCGGGCCGGTGGTCGGGGCCTATACAGGGCTGGGGCTTGGCATCTTCCAAGACCTCTATATGCCCGCCGACCTCGGGGTCAATGCGCTCGCCAAGTCGCTCATCGGCGCGGGCTTTGGCTACAGCCATACTCACATGGTCTCCGACAGCATTCAAGTTCAGGCCGCACTGATTTTCGGTGCTGTGATCTTCAATGATCTTATCTACTACGTAGGTACCAGCGCCGATGTGCCCTTTGACGTGGTTGGGATCTTGGGCCGCGCTGCGTACACGGGCCTGATAAGTGCGGTTTTCTTAACTGGCTTGCTCATCAAACGCTATCTCTTCCCCGCTTGATTATGCAACATCCACTGCCACAAGATGAGCGCCTGACCCTCAAACTCCTCCTCGCGCCCGTCATCTTGCTGTTCGCGATTTTGCTCCTGCGTCTGTTCTATTTGCAGGTCGTCACCTCGGCCGACTACGCTCGCGAGTCCGAGGAAAACCGCATTGCTCAGCGGCGCGTCAAAGCCCCCCGCGGGCTAATCTACGACCGCGATGGACGCATATTGGCCCGCACCCGGCCATTTTACACTGTCGCGTTAGAACGCACCACGCGCAAGGACTTTGAGGCAGCCACCGCAGCGTTTACAAGGGCCATCGGGGATATAGAACTAGACGGCGAATACAGTCGCAAATACCGCACCATTCGCCTCAAGCGCGATGTTGATTTTCGCACGGTATCGATCGTAGAAGAGCGGCTCAAGGCGGATTGGCCCCTGCTCGACATTGAAATCGAGACCCAGCGCTACTATCCCTACGGTACGGCCGCCGCTCATTTGCTCGGCTATATCGGCATCATCCGCGACCAAGATCTCCAGGGGAACAATGAAAACGCCTACGTGCTCGGCGATTTTATCGGCAAGACCGGGCTTGAGAAGGTGTACGAAAACAGCCTGCGCGGCCGCGACGGCATGATGTACGTCGAGATTGACGCGACCGGACGCACGGGGCGGGAGTTTCCAGAGCGCGATCGGCTTCCCGTGCCCGGCGACCCTCTGCACCTGACCCTTGACTTGGAAGTGCAGCTAGCGGCCGAGCGCGCCCTGCCCGATAGTTTTGCTAGTGCGCTGGTCGCCCTTGACCCGCGCACTGGGGCCGTGCTAGCTTGGGTCAGTAAGCCGACCTTTGATCCCAACATTTTCGTGTCGTTCCAAGCCCAAAAGGAGCGGCGGCGGGTGTTGCAGAGCGAGACTGTGCTACTCAACCGCGCTTTGCAAGGGCATTATCCACCTGGCTCGACGTTCAAGATGGTCAGTGCCATAGCCGCACTCGAAACGGGCGTCACCGATACGCTGAGCCTGTTTGAGCCTTGCTATGGTGCACTGCGGGTGGGTAGGAGCACGTTTCGCTGCCACAAGCGAACAGGCCACGGTAGTCTGACCCTGCCAGGGGCGATCGCGGTCTCCTGTAATGTGTACTTCTACCATTTGGCCCGGTTGATGAGCATTGAAACGTGGCACAAGTACGGGGCCAAATTAGGCTTCGGCCAGCCGACTGGGATCACCTATCCCGGAGAAGCTGCTGGTCTCCTGCCCTCGCGCCAATACTACAAGGAGCGCGACGGCTGGTCCTTTGGGCACTTGATCAACCTCTCCATTGGTCAAGGTTCTTTATTGGTCACGCCCATGCAGATGGCCCGCTACGTAGCCGCCATTGCCAACGGCGGTTATTTGGTCACGCCATACGTCAGCGGCAATCCCCCTCGTCGCCAACGCATTGACGGCATTTCGTCGCGGACCCTCAGCATCGTGAGAAAGACTATGCGCCGGGTGGTGGCCAGCGATACTGGTACCGGCCGCCAAGCGCGGGTTGACGGCGTCGCGATTGCGGCCAAGACGGGTACTGCACAAGTGCCTAGTCGAGACGATGACGCTTGGATGGTGGCCTTTGCTCCGTACGAGAAACCCGCTATTGCCATCGCGGCCGTGGTCGAAGGGGGTGGCAGTGGCGGGGCGCGAGTCGGCCCGGTTGTGCGCGAGGTCGTCAAAGCCTTTTGCATTCAAGAAGGTATCATTGAGCCAGAAGTGACCGAGATGGACACGCTTTTGGCTAACCAAGGAATGCCTTAACTCATGCGCTTGCTCCGCAGACTCGATGTTCCGCTCCTGATTGCGACTTTGGCGACCGTACTGATCGGTATCATCGCGATCTACAGTGCTACGTATCACAACGACTCTATCTCGGTGCAGAACGCTTGGATTAAGCAGGGCCAATTCGCGTTTTTGGCTTTTGCCGTGGCCATAGCCATCGTCTATATCCCGGAAAAGGTCATTTACAGCGTGGCGTATCTGCTGTACCTGGTCAGCCTTGTGAGCTTAGTCGCGGTGTTGATGTGGGGTACGGGCGACGCTACTCGTTGGTTGCGCTTGGGGCCGGTGATTTTGCAGCCTTCAGAACTGGCCAAGATCGCCACCATCATAGCGCTAGCGCGCTACCTGAGCGATCGCAACACCGAACGCATCAACTCCATCGAAGGCTTTCTCGGAGCCTTGTTCCTCGTATTGGTGCCGATCGCCTTGATTGTGCGCCAGCCCGACTTGGGGACCGCGATTTCTTTTGGTGCGCCGTTTTTCCCCATGCTTTATTGGGCGGGGATGCGCAAATTCTTGATCTTCCTCGTCATCTCACCGCTCATCAGTGTCTTATGTTCCTTAAATCTACTGTGGCAATGGGGTACTCCGTACGTCTTTGCTATCTTTATCATCGGCAGCACCTTCTTGATTCACCGTTTTATGCGCCGGCTCTGGCTGACCATTTCCATGGCCGTCGTCAACATCTCGGCGGGTTTGCTCATGGTGTACTTTTTGGAGAATTTTCTGCGTCCATACCAGAAGGCCCGCATTATGACTTTCTTCGATCCAGCCAGCGATCCGCTCGGAGACGGGTGGAACATCATCCAATCCAAGATCGCCATTGGCTCTGGAGGGCTGACGGGTAAGGGCCTGCTAGAAGGCACGCAGACTAAGCACCAGTTCCTGCCGGCGGCTCATACCGATTTCATCTTCTCGGTCATCGCCGAGGAGGGGGGGTTTGTCATGGCCCTGATCGTGCTGGGCCTGTTCTTTTTTCTTATCTATCGGGCACTGCACATCGCCTCCATGGCCAATAATGCCTTTTACGGCCTAACAGCCCTCGGCTTGGCTGCGATGCTGACCTTTCATGTGTTTATCAACGTTGGCATGACCATCGGCGTCATGCCTATCACCGGCCTACCGCTGCCCTTTCTCAGCTCGGGAGGCTCTTCGCTGCTGTCCAACCTCCTCGCTATCGGCTTACTCCTCCACATCGGCACCTACCGCCACGAGTTCTGAATGCGCCTTGCTAGACAGGCCGTTTGCTGCGCCCTGCTCGGCGCGTTCGTCATCAGTAATCCACAATGCGGTGCCTATCGAGCCGGACACGCTCAGCTAGCGCACGCCTATTTGCGCGACGGCCTCTACGACCAAGCCTTGGCCGAAACCCGCCGGGCCATTCGCCAAGACGGGCCGGATGACCGCTTGCTGCTCATCGCCGCCCTCGCCCGGCTGGGCCTAGACGAAGTGGATGCCGCCCTAGAGTTGATCGGCCAAGCCGTTGCCTTGGCACCGGACAACGACGACCTGTACAGGGCTTTGCGCGACATTTGCGAAAAAGAGGAGCGCTTCGCCCAAACCGAAAAACTCCTCGCGCAATTGCGCGCAGACTACGGGGAGAGTGCGTCGCTGTGGGCAACCGAGGGCTGGCTCCACGCCCGTCAAGAGCGGCCCGACGCAGCCGTAGAAGCGCTGCGCCAAGCCACCCGACTCGACGAGCACTACCTCTTCGCCCACATTGAACTCGGCCGCGTTTTGATTGCCGAGAGGCGATTCGCCGAGGCCGAAGTCGCGCTCGCCGAGGCCGTGCGCATTCAACCCGATGACCAGCAACTCGTCCTCGCCTTGGGAGATTGCCAGCTCCGCCAAGGGCTTGCGGAACGGGCCGCTCGCACTTTTGATCAAGCGCTGACGGCCGGGGTCGTTAGGGCGGTTGATATCGCCCGCATCTACTACGAGCGCGAGCGGCCCGACGGCGCTATTGAATACTACGAGCGCGCCTTGGCCGGTGCTCCAGACGATCCTCTGATCCTCAACAACTTGGCTTGGACCTATGCAGAAGAGGGCCTGCGTCTTAGCTATGCCCTAAATCTGTCGATGCGCGCGGTCAAGCTCGACGCGGAAAGCTCGGTCTATCTGGATACCTATGCGGAATTGCTGCACCTGTTGGGGCGGCATGCCCACGCAATGGCCATTATGCGCCAAGCCCTCGCGCTCGAGCCGACCGCTGGCGAGCACCGGGCCTATCTCGAAGGCCAGATGGCGAAATTCCACCGTGCACTCGCCACGCGCCTGTGAGCTAGGTGCGGTAGTGTTGGTAGTCGATGTCGAGGTGTTCTAGCTTTGCGTACAGGCTCTTGCGCGACAGGCCCACGTCTTCGGCTACTTGCGAAATTACCCCGCGATGTCGGTGCAGAGCCTCGCAGAGGAAGTGCCGCTCAAACGAGTTCCGCGCTTCCTTAAAATCGCGCTGGCTTAGATCGGGCTCTTCTTCGTCCTGCCAGTAGATGATCTCTTCGGGCACGTCTTCTTCCCGCAACAAGCTGTCGCTTGCGAGGAGGACCATGCGCTCAAGCGCGTTTGCCAACTGTCGCACATTGCCCGGCCATGGATAGGCCAAGAAGTGGTTTAAGGCCGCGGCCTCAATCCCGCGAATTTTGCACCCGTTTTGCGCCGCCAATCGGCGGATAAAGTGTTCGACTAGTAGGGGAATGTCTCCCTTGCGCTGGCGCAGCGGCGGCAGCTTGAGCGGTACGACGTTGAGCCGGTAGAAGAGATCCTCGCGGAAGGTTCTTTTGCGGACCTCTTCCCGCAAATCGACGTTGGTGGCGGCGATGACCCGCACATCTACCCGCAAGGTTTCAGCGCCTCCGACGCGCTCGAACTCGCGTTCTTGCAGGACGCGCAACAGGCGCAGTTGCACGCGCATATCCGCTGCGCCAATCTCGTCGAGAAACAAGGTCCCGCGATCGGCTAGTTCAAAGCGGCCTAAGTGCTGGCGGACCGCACCCGTAAAGGCTCCTTTCTCGTGCCCGAACAACTCACTCTCCAAGACGCCTTCGGGCAGCGCGGCGCAGTTGAGTCGCACAAACGAGGCTCTGCGCCTTGGGCTGCGCCCGTGTAAACGCCGCGCCAACACTTCTTTGCCGGTGCCGCTTTCTCCGGTGAGGAGCACGGTCGCTGGGGACTCAGCGACCCGGTCGGCTTGGGCTAGCAGGCGGCGGACTTGGGTGTTTTGGGTGATAAATTCGGGATGGTCGGCAGAGCGGGGGGAGGACGCGCCTACTCGCGTAGCCGCGTCCGAGTTCGCAGACGTACAAGAATACACAGGCAACCTTCCTTCCTTTTGGATATTTAATGCAAAAGTGAATATAATATGTCAGTGCAAACGATTGTCAAGAAAAAACAATATAGAAATGTAGATGGGGGATTAAGCTAAGACAGAGGGCCTATGGGCACAGATTTCGGCAACTAAGCTGCTGTAGTTGCTAGAGCCTCTCGATTCTGCGTCGTAGAGCGCGATGGGCTGGCTAAAACCCGGGGCCTCGGCCAAGCTAATGTTGCGGCTGATGATCGTCTGATAGACCTTGTCGCCGAAGTGGTTGCGCACTTCTTGGGCCACGTGGCGACAAAGCTGCAAGCGGTTGTCGTACAGGGTAAGTAAAACGCCCTCGATTTCGAGATCGGGATTGAGGTAACGCCGCACCACGCGGATGGTATCGTTGAGTTTGCTCACGCCTTCTAAGGCGTAGTACTCACACTGCACCGGAATGAGCACGGAATCGGCCGCGCTCAGCGCGTTGATGGTCAGCAAGCCCAAGGACGGCGGGCAATCAATGAGTATGAATTCGTACTGTCGTTTTATCGGCTCCAGCGCTTCGGCCAGCCGCTTGTCGCGCCCGACCATCGCGGCCATTTCCACTTCGGCACCTGCGAGGCGGACGTGCCCGGGCACTACGAATAGGTCCTTTATATAGGTGGGAAAGGTCGCTGAGGAGGTGCTGAGCTGGCCTATCAAGACCTCGTAGGTCGAGGCATAGTCGCTGCCGAGTTCGGCGTCGCAACTACTGGTGGCATTGGCCTGTGGGTCTAAGTCGATGAGTAGGGTTCGGTACCCGAAAATGGCTAGACCGGCGGCAAGGTTGACAGCCGTAGTGGTCTTGCCCACCCCGCCTTTTTGATTGGCGATAGCGATGATTTTGCCCATAGCGATATTAAAGCCTACAAAAAGGCTCGATCAGCTAATCGGAGCGCACCCAAGCGCGACTCCGTGCTATTTAATGAGCAACAAATTAAAAGGGCCAACTGACTGCTCCCATAGCCAAGGGAGCGCGTTCAGGGGAGTTATACAGAAGACCCTAATCACCGCCTTCAATTCAATATAAATCGGGGCAATGGCTTGTCAAGGGTTTGTGCCAATTTGGTTACATCTGGATATTAAATAATGCATAAGTGTATATAAAATAATATGTTATAAATTCATAACAAATGAACTACAGCCCCTGTACCACGCGGTTTTTTGGGCTGGTGATGAGCGGTTTCTTATTATTATTTTTCCCATAATTAAGATCGCGGAAGTGAAAGACAATGCAAAACGATTCCTCCTTTTCAGAATTAGTTGCTATCATGGCGCGTCTGCGCGGCCCCGCTGGCTGCCCTTGGGACCGCCAGCAGACGCATGCCACGCTCAAACCATACCTATTAGAGGAAGTGTACGAGGCCCTTGAAGCCATTGACGCAGCAGACGACGCCGAGCTATGCAAGGAACTGGGCGATGTGTTGCTGCAGGTGGTGTTCCATGCCCAGATCGCGGCCGAGGAGGGTCGCTTCGACATTGAGGCGGTCGGCCAAGCCATCGTCGATAAGCTGATTCGTCGCCATCCTCACGTCTTTGGCGATGCGAGTGCGGACGGGGCTGACGAGGTCTTGCTCCGCTGGGAGCAGATCAAAAAGCAGGAGCGCCGAGAGCAAGGGGAATCTGCGCCGTCGTTGCTGGAGGGCATTCCCAAGCACCTCCCCGCCCTAATGCGTGCCCATCGTATCCAAGCGCGAGTTGCACAGCAGGGGTTTGATTGGGACGAGATTGATGGTGCACTCGACAAGGTCGAAGAGGAATTTGCCGAAGTGCGCAAGGCTTGGGAGACGGGTAGGGCTGCGGCGGTCGAGGAGGAGTTTGGCGACTTGCTTTTTTCGTTAGTCAACGCCAGCCGATTCCTCAAAGTAGATCCCGAGCAGGCGCTCAGGCGTGCAGTCGCCAAGTTTGAGCGACGCTTTCGCGCCCTAGAGGAGATCGTGCAGGCGCGGGGCGAGGAAGTCGCCACGCTCTCGCTAGCGGCCCTAGACGAGATCTGGGACGAGGTGAAAGTACGCGAAAGGGGCGAAGAATAAGCAGGTGATATGGAACTAGCACTTGACAAGGTTCCCTTCCGCGTTGACGCGCTCTTTTTCGCCACGGTCTTGGGCGTTTTGGCGCTTGCCGTACTGGCCATGCGCGTCGCGGTTCAACGGGCCGGGCCGGCTGCCGACTTGTGGACGAGGAGGGCGGCTATGGGTGCGCTGCTCTGGTTGGTGGCGACCGGGCTAGCTGCGCTCTCGGATGTGCTACGCGGCTTTTCGCTATCCCTTTTCACGGCTTTGATGATCCTAACGGGTGGGGCGGCCTTTTCGCGGATGGGGGCCGCGCTGGTGGCTGCGGTCGGTCCGGTGGCGCTGATTGGCTTCCAGTTTTTCCGCGTGCCGGTCGCCGTGTTCTTACGAGGAATGCACCAGGCCGGGCAGGCTCCGGTGCAGATCACCTACGAGGGACTCAATTTCGACATCTTCGTCGGCTTGACCGCGCCGGCTATGGCTTGGCTGGTCTGGCGCGGCAAGGTGGGATTCTACGCGATATGGGCTTGGAATGCGATTGGGCTGGTTCTACTGGCCGAGGCGATTGTCATCGCGGTTCTCTCCATGCCGACGGAATTCCGCGTCTTCACCAACGAGCCGCATAGCGCGTTTGCAACCTATGCGCCTTACATCTGGCTGCCGACGGTCTTGGCACCGGCCGCCCTATTGGGTCATTTGTTGGTACTGCGCTGGCTGTTGTCGAGTTGCTCTGGGTCGAGGTAATCCATGGCCGGATCGAGTTTCCAGCGGCACTGGTCGGGGGGCTGTACGGTGTGGCCCCACGCGGCTAGGATGGATCGGTCGGTGCGGAGCGCGGCCATGCGCGCGGCGATCCACTCTGGATCCCACTCGTCTAAGACTTCGGCTTTGAGCGCGGCCAGCGTTTCTTGGTGGGCCGGGTTAGCTGCTAGATCTTGGCATTCGAGCGGGTCGTCCTGGAGGTTAAAAAGCTGGCAGGGCTGATCGTGGTAGTAGTTGAGTTTCCACGGACCGCGCCGAATCATGCGCTGAAAAATGCCCACCTCAGGGAAGGGCCCGCCGGCCCCGGCCGCGTCTTGGCAGAACTCGGAGAAGGCGACGTCGTCCCACGCGGCGTTTTGGGGATCCGCGAGCAAGGGCAGTAGGCTGCGGCCTCGCGAGTGGGGCAAGGCCGGACAGCCCAAGGCGTCGAGCATGGTGGCGTTGAGGTCGAGTGAAGAAATCACTCGGTCGCAACGGGTACCGGCGGGCAAGCGCCCGGGCCAAGCGAGTATGGCTGGCACCTTAACCGAGTCCTCGTAAAAGGTCTGCTTCCACCACAGCCCGTGCTCGCCGACCTGTTCGCCGTGGTCCGACGTGTAGAGGATGAGGGTGTTTTCCTCTAAGTCGTTTTCCCGCAGCGCGGCCATGATCTGGCCGATTAGCGCGTCCATGCGGTGGACTAACGCCCAATAGGCGGCGCGGGCGCGGCGGGTTTCTTCCGCGCTGACCTCCTCAATCTCGCAGGCTTGACGCCAGCGCTTGATGTGGGGATGGAGGTGGTCGCCGAAGGGTTCGGGGGTTTGCGGCGGGGTGATGTTTTCGTAGTAGTAGCGATAATCTTGCAGGCGGGCGACAAAAGGCTGGTGCGGCAGCATGAAACCGACCGAGAGTGAAAACGGCTCCGCGACTTGGCCGGCGCGCTTGGCGACGCCGAGGCGGTTGAGGTAGTCAACGGTCGCGGCGGTGACGTCTTCGTCGTGGACTTGGTAGGCGCTCTGGCCGTGCCCGGACAGGCGCAGGCTGACGCGGCCCGGCCCGGCCGTGCCCGAGAGTTGGCCGTGATCGACGCCCTTGCCTCCAGGTTGGTTGGGGCCGTGGTCGCCGACGAGCCGCTCGGCGTACCCGTGCAGTTGGTCCGGCCCAACCGAGTGCATGCGACCGATGAGCACCGGGCGGTAGCCGCCGGCACCCATGGCGTGGGCAAAGGTGGGTATGCCGGAGTCGAGGATGTGGCTGTTGGTCCAGACTTGGTTGTCGCAGGGATAGCGGCCCGAGAGCATAGACATTCGCGAGGGTACGCAAATCGGCGAGGGGCAATAGGTGTTGTCGAATACTACGCCGCGTGCGGCGAGGGCGTCGAGGTGGGGGGTCTCGACTAAGGGATCGCCATAGCAGCCAGCGACATAGGGGCTGTGTTGGTCGGAGTGGATGTAAAGCAGGTTGGGGCGGGGTGATTGGCTCATAAGGGTCCTTGTCGGTTGTGTAGTGTGCGCGACAAGGTACGCGGCTGGTCGGGGTCGAGCAAGATGGGGTGGGGCCGATTTTTCTCGCGCTACGGCCTTGTGTACGTTTTTTTGAACGGCGAACCGCGAGCGATGGAGATTGGGTATGAAAACTAAAAAGAACGCCAAGCCGGAGAAGATGAAGCGGAAAGACTACGAGCGCGAATTGGCCAAGTTGCACCACGAGTTGGTCAAGTTGCAGCACTGGATTAAGGACCAGGGCTTACGGGTCGTGATCGTCTTTGAGGGGCGCGACACGGCCGGCAAAGGCGGGACTATCAAGCGCATCACTGAGCCGCTCAATCCGCGCGGTGCGCGCGTGGTGGCCTTGGGCACGCCGTCGGACCGCGAGCGCACCCAGTGGTACTTCCAGCGCTACGTAGCCCACCTACCGGCCGCGGGTGAGATCGCGATTTTCGACCGCAGTTGGTACAACCGCAGCGGCGTCGAGCGGGTGATGGGCTTTTGTACCGAGGAGGAGTATTGGGAATTCCTCCATTCGTGCCCGGAGTTCGAGCGCATGTTAGTGCGCTCGGGGATCATCCTACTCAAGTACTGGCTGTCGGTAAGCGAGGAAGAGCAAGAAAACCGCTTTCAGGAGCGCGCTCGGAATCCGCTCAAGCACTGGAAGCTCAGCGATATAGACCTCAAATCGCGGGATATGTGGGTCGATTACTCCAAAGCCAAAGACGAGGCGTTTTTCTACACGGACATTCCCGAAGCGCCTTGGTACACAGTGGAGGCCGACGACAAGCGCCGGGCGCGTCTCAACTGCATCGCCCACATCCTCAGGCAACTGCCCTATGAGGATGTGATGCCAAAAAAGATCAAGCTGCCGCCGCGCCCGCCCCACGGCGAGTACCAGCGCCCGCCGCACAGCAAGTTGCACTTTGTCGATGAGAAGTACTGAAAAGCGGTTTTGCAACTTGCCCGAGCGCCAGCGATGAGACGCCATGTCCAGCCAGTTCGAGTTTCTCGGCTTTTCCCACATCGCCGCGATGAGTGCGACGCTGGCCTTGCCGATTCTCTTGACCATCGTCGTCAAGTGGCTCAATTCGGCCAAGGCGACTCAAGCCATCTGCGGTGCGTTCGCGGGCGTGCTCTTGCTCAACGAGATTCTGCCTTGGGGCCAGCGCTTGGCGATGGTCGGAGCGTACGAGTTTGTGCGGTGGTACCTGCCGTTGCACGTCTGTAGCATTACCGTCTTTGCCGTCGCTGCCGCGCTCATATTCCGCTGCCAGACGGCGTATGAAATCGCTTACTTCTGGGGACTCGCCGGCGCGACCAATGCCGTTGTCACGCCGCCGCTCATAGCTGACTATCCAGCGTATCGCTTCTTTCAGTATTTCATCGCCCACGGCGGCATCGTCGCCGGTGCGCTGTTCGCAACTTGGGGACTCGGCATGAGACCGACGTCCAAGTCCGTCATCCGCGTCTTTGTGCTGCTCAATCTCTTGGCCATTGTCGCGTTCGGCGTCAATTGGGCGCTCGGGAGCAACTACATGTTCCTCAGCCGGCCGCCCGTTACCCAGTCGCCGTTTTTCTTTGCTCCATGGCCGTGGTATATCCCAATTCTCGACGGCGTGGCGCTCGTTTTGTTTTACTTGCTGCTCCTACCTTTTAAGATCGGGCGCAGAGTAGATGGTTCGCGGATACCTACTATTCCATGAAAGCATCTCGGAAGAAAAAGAAGGCTACGTCCCAAAAGTCCGAGTCCCAGATTCGCAAAGCGGACCTAGGTAGGCGCGTAGTTGGATTATTGGAAACGCCTTGGGCTCCTTTCTCCATTGTCGCGGCGACATTCCTCCTAGGGATCTGGACCTTCGACGCCAAACTTTCCCTCAGCGGCGACAACGCCGAGTTCATCACACTGGCGCGCAGTCTGGCCCAAGGCGAGGGGCTTTTGCACATCAACTCGCCCGATCCCCAGCCGGCGACCAAGTACCCTTTTGGCTTTCCCCTTTTGCTGGCTCCTTTGGCGTGGGCTTTTCCCGGCGATTGGGTGCCGATGAAGGTTTGGGTGCTGGTGCTTTTTGCACTGGGGATGGGGGTGCTTTACCAACTGGCCAAGGAGCGGGTGGGTGTCTTGCCCGGCCTAGCGGTGGTGACGCTAAGTGTCGTGCTCGGCAAGAGCTATTTGACGCACGGGCCGACCGGCGCAGCCTACGGCCCGCTGCTTTTGCACTACGCACACCAAGTCATGTCCGAAGTGCCCTATCTGACCTTTTCGCTTTTGGCGCTGTGGCTCGTCGAACGGGGCGTTGGACGCGAGGGTTTCAAGGGAAATTGGTGGCTCGTCGGCGGATTCGCCTGCACCATTTGGGCGTACTACATCCGCACGGCTGGGATTGCGCTGGTGGCGGCTGTGGTGGTCTATCTGTTGCTTCGGCGCGATTTTCGGCGGTGTTTGTTTTTTAGCGGCGCGGCGTTTGTCTGCTGGCTGCCGTGGACATTGCGCAATCAAGCGGTAGGTGGCGGCAGCGTCTATATCAAACAGCTTTTCATGGTCAATCCCTACCACCCAGAGCGAGGCCTGCTCGACATGGGCGGCTTTGTCGAGCGCTTTATCGGCCATGCGCATCGCTACCTGACGGGGGAATTGCCCAATATTTTGGTGCCTTTTTTTGGCGGCAGTGAGACGATTTTCCACCCCGCACCGTTGTTGCTAATCGCGCTCGCCGTTGCGGGGACGGTGCTCTGTATCAAGCGCGGCGAACACCTGCTGTTCCTGCTATACGCGGCCTTCTTCATGGGGATCGTGTTGCTCTGGCCTTGGCCGGGAGACCGCTTTTTGGTGCCGATTGTGCCGGTGTTCGTCTTGTTGGGAGTCTGGGCCGTTTTGCAAATTCGCGACAGACTAGCCGGGGGCCAGATGGGCAAATTCGTGGTATGGGGTTGCTTCCTCGCCTGCGTCAGCGGCCAAATTGGCGGCGTCAAGCGCCTAGCCGACTACGCGGCCGCTGACTATCCTCCGCCTTGGCTTCGCTACTACCAAGCCGGTCAATGGCTCAAAGCCAACGCCCCGGAAGACGCCATCGTGCTATGCCGCAAGGGTTACTGGATGTACATCGTCTCGGGGCGACGCTGCGTCGGTTTCCCCTTTGACGAGCCAGCGAAAGTGCTGGCCCACATGGAGCGCGAAAAGGTAGATTACACAGTGTTGGAAAGCCTCGGTTTTCCGCAGACGGGGCAGTACTTGGTTCCGGCTATCGAGGAGTACCGCGACCGTTTCAACGTGGTGTGGCACGATCCGGTGGTGCCGACGTTTGTGCTGCGCTTTCTCCGGCCTTAGCCGCTGGCAATGCACAAGCTCACGGCAGCGGGGCGTCGTCGCGGACTAGACCTTCGTCGCGGAGCTCGGCCCAAAACGAGGCGGGAATCTCCTGCGTGAGCAAGTCGAAATTCTCCTGCACCCGCTCGGGCTGCCGCGTCCCAGGGATGATGCAGGTGATGGCCGGATGGGCGAAGACGAATTGCGAGGCCGCTGCTTTGAGATCGACGTGGTGGCGAGCGGCCACGGCTTCTAGCGATTCGGCCTTAGCCGCGATTTCGGGCGGAGCTTCCCGGTAGTTGTACGTCGCGCCCGGGCGCGCGCCTTTGGCCAAGATGCCGCTGTTGTACGTGCCGCCGGCCATGATGCCGATATTCTTTTCCACACACAGCGGCAAGAGTTCGTCGAGCGCACCTTGGTCGAGCAAGCTGTAGCGTCCGGCGAGGAGGAAGCAGTCGAAATCGCCCTCGCGGGCAAAGCGGGCCAGCATTTCCCATTGGTTCATGCCCGCACTGACGGCGCGGATGACGCCCTCGCTGCGCAGCTTGTCGAGCGCGGGATAAGCTCCGTCGATGGCTTCCTGATAGTGGTTGTCCGGGTCGTGGATGTGGAGAATGTCGATGCGCTCTACGCCTAGGCGTTTGAGGCTGTCTTCAAAAGAGCGCATGACGCCGTCGTAGCTGAAGTCGAACACGGGTTGGTACGGGGCCGAGTCCTTGAACGCGCCGATCTGTTGATCTTGTTCGGTTGGGACCAAGACGCGCCCCACTTTGGACGCGAGCACATAGCTGTCGCGCGGCACGCCCACGAGGGCCTGTCCGAGGCGGAGTTCGCTTTTGCCCGCTCCGTACAGTGGTGCGGTGTCTAAGAGGTTGAGGCCCAAAGACAGGGCGCGGTGCACGACGGAGACGGCTTGGTCGTCTGGTATGTCGCCGTATAGGCCGCCGATGGAGGCGCAACCCAAGCCGAGGCGCGTGACGCGCAGGCCGCTGCTGCCGAGGGTGGCTTTTTCGAGTGGATTCATGGCGTACTCCTTCCTTATAGTTTATAGATGTAGAGAGCAAAACATAGGCCAAACCACCCGCGACAAAAAGCCCGCCCCTTGGGACTTGCTTGACGTTCACAGGGGCATGCCGTACATTAAACGGCCTTTGTAAATTGCCCCGAACTCATTGAATATAAAAGAGATGTGTCAATCTAAGGCCAAGCTGCTGGCGCTGCTAGTGTTGGCTGGGTGTGCCGTCCCCGAGGAGCCGCCGCAAGAAGAAGTGGTTCGCAGCGAGCGGCCTGCTTTGGCCGAATGGCAGTGGGTCGATGGCGAGTTGCCTTGGGGAACTTGGGACGAGTCTTTATTCGTGCGTGCCCAAAGCGAAGATAATCCCATATTGGTGTATTTGGCTGCCCCGGGATGCGAGGGCCTGTTTCCCGCGCCGACACCGGCGTTGCGCCAATTGGTCGCGGAGAAATTTGTCAGCGTGCGGGTCGATCCATTCAAGCGGCCGGATATTGCTCGGCGCTACGACAGCGGCGGTTGGCCGGCTCTAGTGATAGCCTTGCCGGACGGACAGGTTTTCGCGCGGGCTGTGGATATTCCGTCGGCCAACGTCGAGCCTTATTTGCGTCGGTTGCGCACGGCCTACGAGGAAAAGCGCGAGGCACTCGTCGCCAAGGTGCAGCGCGCCACCCGTCCAAAGGTTGAGAAACCCGTTGCAATAGATGCTGTTTACCGCGCGTGCGCGGCTGCCTTTGACTCGACCCACGGCGGCTTCGGTGGCCCGACCAAGTTTCTCGAAACTTCGACGTTGCGCTTCCTGCTCACCTATGCCGAGGCACGGGGTGCAGCACCGGCGCGGCAGATGGCCTTGGCTAGCTTGGATGCAGTGCTCGCCTCGCCGCTTGGCGACAGCGGTGGTTTTCGCGCGTACTCGTATGCGCCGGATTGGAGCGCGCCTGCGGGCGAGCGAGATGCACTCGATCAGGCGGCTATGCTGCACCTGTTGCTGGAGGCTGGCCAGCCCCGCTACGCCGAGTCGGCCAGAGCGTTGCTCGGCTTTGTCGAGGGTACACTCTTTGACAAAGCCGAAGGTGTGTTCCGCGGTCGCCAAGTCATGGCCGACACTTGGTGGACCGATCCCGTGCTCTACGCCGACCGCCAAGCGGCCTTGATACGGGCTTATTTGGCCGCAGCCACCACGCTAGGGGACGACCGCGCCGCTCAGGTGGCTATGCAAGCTGGCGACGCGCTCGTCAGCCACTGTATCGACGGCCGCGGTCGGGTGCAGCACGTCTGCGACTCAGAAGCCGAAGGCAGCGCGGGTCTGCTCGCCGATCAAGCCTTGGCGGCATTGGCTCTGTGGGAGTTGGGCCAGTGGAGTGGAGAGGCGCGGTTTGCCACCGTAGCCGCCCAGGTCGCGCGCTTTATGGAGCAATCGTACGATCGTCCCGCTGCCCTCGATCCGCTATCGCATCACGGCAAAGCTCTCGCTCTCCAGTTTTACGGGCGACAGGGCCGCGCTGAGCAGGTGGTCGCCTTGGCCGCCGAGCCGCGCTTGGCGCAGGCATCCGACCGAGTGCATAGCTCGTGGGCGCGAGCCTTATTGCTGTACGGCCCTCCGCTATGAGGATTTTGGTGACAGGTGCCACTGGCTTTTTGGGCCGTACTTTGCTCTCCTTGGCAGGGGAAGCTGAATGGATGGGCTGTGGCCGCCGGCCCGCTGCCGAGGGCATTCCCTATCGTCAAGTCGATCTAGCCGACCGCAAAGCTGTGGCCGCACTCGTCGCCGAACTGGCTCCAGATTGGGTGATTAACGCCGCGGCCATGACCGATGTTGATGGCTGCGAAAAAGATGCGCGGGCCGCGCGGCAAGCCAACGTCGATATCCCCGAAAACTTGGCTGCGGCTTGCGGCGCGATTGGCGCTGGCTTGGTCCATGTTTCTACAGATTATGTCTTCGACGGCAAGTGCGGTCCTTACGGCGAAGGGGATGCGGCCAATCCGCTGTCTTGCTACGGTCAACTCAAACTCGAAAGCGAGGGCATATTGCAAAAGATGGAGCGGGTGCTAGTCGTGCGGACCCTGTGGCTGTACGGCTATGTTCCGCAGGCCGGATCCAACTTTCTCACTTGGGTGCTGCGGTCGCTGTCTAGCGGCCAGCCCCTGCGGGTCTTTGCCGATCAATGGGGCAATCCGACTTATATCCGCGATCTGGCCCGCGCCTTAGTGGCCCTGTGCGGCCAAGAGGCACGGGGCTTGTTCCACGTAGGCGGCGCGACCTTTATGACGCGCTGGGAGATGGCGCGGGAACTGGCTTGTTTTTTCGACATTGATGGCGCGTTGATCGAACCGGTGCCGACCTGTGCGGTCGCGCTGCCAGCCGAACGTCCCTTGCGCTCTGGTTTGCGCACCGACGCGCTGGAAGCCGCGCTCGGTCGCCGCCCCATGAGCTTTGCCGAGGGGCTTCAGTGCCTTGCTGCGGACCCGCTTTTTCGCCGCGACTTTCCCCAATTTGCCCGCTAGCCTATCCTCATGGACCCCGTGCAAATTTCGCTGATAACGCCCACGTACAACGAGCGGGAAAATCTGCCGCTTTTGGCGGAAGAAATTTTCGCGGTCGTCGGCCAAGAGCCGGATATCGATTTGGAGCTCATCGTGGTAGATGACAACTCGCCCGACGGCACCGGCGAGGTGGCTGAATCGCTGAAGGCTTGCTATCCCGTGCAGGTGATACATCGGGCGGGCAAGCTCGGTTTGGGGTCGGCAGTGATGGCGGGTTTCGCGCAATCGGCGCGGCCATACCTCGGAGTGATAGACGCCGACTTGAGCCACGACCCGGCGATCCTGCCCGAACTCATCCGCAGCCTGCGCGAATGCGACATTGCCATAGGCAGCCGCTTTGGGGAGACCAGCCGAGTCGAACGGTGGGCTTGGCACCGCAAGTTGATTTCGCGAATCGGCGTGGGCGCAGCCCGACTATTGACCGGGGTCGAGGACCCGCTGTCGGGTTATTTCTGTCTGCACCGCCAAGTGATACGGGATCTAGTGCTCACGTCTTCGGGCTACAAAATTTTGCTCGAAATTTTGGTTAAGGGCCGCTATCAGCAGCATCGGTCCGTGCCTTTTGTCTTTCGCAACCGCCAGTTCAGCGCCAGCAAGCTGGACCTGCGCGAGCATCTGCTCTTTGCCAAACAGATCCTCTACTTCAGCGGCTACAAGCTCATGGGCCGCCACCGAGGTGATAGATCGTGCGACTGAGCGTCGTCTTCCTCAACTACAACACTCGCGACTTGACTCGCCAAGCCCTGAGTTCTGTGCTCGCAGCAGCCGAAGGGCTAGCGGTGGAGATATTCGTCGTTGACAATGCCTCGGTAGATGGCAGCGCCGACATGGTAGCCGAGGAGTTCCCGCAAGTGAAGCTCATCTGTAATGAGGCCAATGTGGGTTTCGCGGCTGGCAACAACGTGGCTCTGCGGCAGGTGACCGGGGAATACGTACTGCTGATCAATACTGATACCATTGTGCGCCGAGATGCGTTGCGCACAATGGTAGAGTTCTTGGACGCGCACCCGGAAGCCGGTGCCTGCGGGTGCAAAATCCTCGACCCGGACGGCACCTTGCAGCTCGACAGCCGCCGCGGCTTTCCGACGCCGTTGGCTGCCTTCTGCAAGATGTCGGGCCTGAGCCGCTTCTTTCCCAAGCACCCGCTCATCGCCCACTACCACATGACGTATCTCGACCCCGAGCAGACGGCTGAGGTCGAGGTGCTATCTGGATCCTGCATGATGGTGCGCAAGGCGGCCATGGACCAAGTCGGCCTGCTCGACGAGGACTATTTCATGTACGGCGAGGACATCGACTGGTGCTATCGCTTCCACCAAGCCGGCTGGAAAATTTACTACGTGCCGACAACCTCGATCATTCACTTTCGCGGCGAGAGTGGCCGGGGGGTGCCTCTGCGAATTCTCTATCGCAAGAGCCGTGCCATGTCGATTTTTGTCAACAAACACATGGCGCGGCGCTTTCGCTTCTTCCCACTGTGGCTTTTGCAGGTGGGCATTGCTCTGTACGGAACGTTCCGCCTCCTCGCCCGGGCGGGTCGCGCCTTGGCCATGCCGCTGATCGACGCTGGCTTAGTGCTCTGCGGCTTAAAGCTGGGATTAGCGGTGCGCTACCACCAAGAGTTGGTGCCTTTTATCTACCGCATCGAGCAAGTCAGCAATCTCTTCGGCCTCGACGTCCAGCCGACGCGCTGGCTGGTGCCGCCTCCGTATTCGGATTTGCAATGGGCTGCTGTGTACGGCGCTTCGACCTTGGTCTGGCTATTGGCGTTTTACGCGTCGGGCCTGTACGACCGCCGCCGCTACTCGGTGGCGTGGTCAGTAGTGGGGGTGACGTTGGGGTTTGCCTGCATCGTAATGCTGGTGTTCTTCTTTAAGGCGTACAATTTCTCGCGGCTAGCTGTGGTCGCGGCTTGGTTTTGCAACTTGCTGTTAATCGCCGGTTGGCGCTTGGCCGCGCGTTGGTTCCTGTACCAGCGCGGCCGCGAGGGTCGGTTGCGAACCCTGTTGGTGGGAACGGATGCGGTTGCCGTGCATTTCGTCGAGCAGTTAGAGCGCACGGGTATGGCCCACTGCAATCTGATCGGCGTGGTGGGAGATAGCTCCCAGCAGTGGGACTGTCCGCTGGCTGGTCGCCCGGTGGTCGGCCACGTTGGCGAGCTGGAGGCATTGGTGGACGACTTTGCCATTGATCACCTCGTGTTCACTCCGAGTGCCATGGCGTCGTTCTTGGAGCAGCCGGTGCAGTCGCGGGGGGCGCGGGATTTGCGCGTTAGCATGGTGCCGGTCGCTTTTGCCGAGATGGTTGCCGATCGCGGCGCACACGACTCCGCGTCTCTACCTCTCGTGGAAATTAGGACGGGCAGTTGAGTGGGGCAGTGTTGATTTTTTACTTTTATTTACGTATTGTGAACGCGAGCATACGCTGGGAGAATAACTATGTCTGAGAGGCGTTTGGCAGGCGGTCGGGAGATCGTACTGCCGATGAGTAAAGCAGTCGAAATTAGTTTTCGCAGCCTGAAAATTCGCTTTGGCCGCTCGCTGATCACCACTAGCGGCGTGATTTTGGCCATAGCCTTTTTAATGTCGGTATGGAGCAACAACGAAATCATCAGCAGCCTGCGGAACGCGGATAAAAGCGAGATCAACTTGCTGTTGCAAAAAAACGGCATTGAGACCGGCGTCACCGAGGCTGGCGACGCTTCTGCAGAGGCCAAGGCCCGCATGGAGGAAGAGCAATCCAAGCAAACTTGGCTTATCAGTCTCTCGCTGTTGGTCTGCGTGGTTGGCATTGCCAACGCCATGTTGATGTCGGTGACCGAGCGGTTCCGCGAGATCGGCACCATGAAGTGTCTCGGGGCCTTGGACACCTTTATCGTCAAGCTCTTCCTGCTCGAATCGACCTTTCAGGGGTTGGCAGGGACTTCGGCCGGGATCGTCATTGGTTTTGCGCTGACGCTGGGGTTGGCTCTGCTCGATTATGGTGGTTACACGTTCACCTATTTTCCACTGAGTGGCATCGCCGAATCGGCCGGTTACGCCTTGGTGGTGGGAACCTTGCTTTCGCTAGTCGGTGCTATGTTGCCAGCGTACCGCGCGGCCAAGATGGAGCCGGTCGAGGCCATGCGCTCCGACACTTGATTCCTTAGAGGAGATCTGAAATGACCGAAACCGCCCCGGGCGAGGTCGCTGTCCAAGAACAAGAAGCGGAAAAACGCACGGTAGTACGGACCCAACAGGTAAAGAAAACTTACTTGATGGGTGAGATTGAGGTTCACGCCCTGCGCGGCGTCGATATGGAGATCTACACTGGTGAGTACCTGTCGATCATGGGGCCTTCAGGCTCGGGCAAGAGCACCTTCTTTAATATGGTCGGTGGTCTCGATAAGCCCTCGGAGGGCAAGGTGTACATCGACGAGGTGGATGTCGCCCAGCTCGACGCGTATGAACTGGCTTGGCTGCGCTGCCGCAAAATCGGCTACATCTTCCAGTCGTTTAACTTGATCCCAGTGATGACCGCGCTCGAAAACGTCACCTTGCCGATGGTCTTCGCCGGTCTGACCAGCGACGAGGCTCGCGATAAGGGCATGGAGCTTTTGGTCAAGGTGGGCCTTGGCGAGCGGCATTCGCACAAGCCCAACGAGCTTTCCGGTGGCCAGCAGCAGCGCGTGGCCGTCGCCCGCGCCTTGGCCAACGACCCAGCCGTCGTCCTCGCCGACGAGCCGACGGGGAATCTGGACCTGCGCACGGGCACTGAAATCATCGAATTGCTCAAAGAAATGAACGAGAACTCCGGTGTGACCGTGATCTCGGCGACCCACGACCACAAGATGCTCAGCGTCTCCGACCGCGTGGTGTGGGTCAAAGATGGCCAAGTCGATCACATACGCAATCGCGAAGACCTAGATATCGAAGTAACCCACGTAGAAGGCGAGTAGTGCTGCCAACTTACCCGGCCGCCTTCTGGGTCTGCGCGGTGGGGGCAGTGTTATTGATGGGGGTGGCCAAGGCCGGTTTTGGCGGTGGGATCGGCATTTTGGCCACCCCGCTTTTGGCCCTGACGGTTTCGGTGGCGGATGCGGCGGCCCTGTTGTTGCCTTTGTTGATCGCCTGCGATGTGTTCGCCGTCCGGCACTACCGCCGCACCTTCGACAAAACGAGCGTCAAACGGCTCCTGCCCGGTTCCGCCTTGGGGATCGGCGCGGGGGCCTTTTTTTTCGGGTACTTTAGTCAGCACGAGCGCGTTCTAGAAGTGGGCTTGGGCTGCTTGGCCTTGCTGTTTGTCGCTTTCCAGTTCGGGCGGGCGGCGATTGTCGGGGCCGTGCGGAAGCAGCGTCCGGGGCCGTTCACCGGCGTGCTGATGGGCGCGGCCTCGGGCTTTACCTCGACAATTGCCCACGCCGGGGCACCGCCGGTGGTCATCTACCTGCTGCCGCAGCAGCTACCGCGCCACGTGTTCGTCGGCACCACGGTCATCTTCTTCGCCACACTCAACTTGCTCAAACTGCCGCCTTACTGGGGCTTGGGGCTTTTTCACGCCGACATTTTTAAGACGACGTTGCTGCTGGCACCGCTGGCGTACGTCGGGGTGAAGTTGGGCGTGTTTTTGCTCCAGCGATTTAGCGATTTGTGGTTTAATAGGATAGTGTATGGGATGTTGCTGGCGACGGCGTTGCAGTTGATTACTGGAGACAATCTACTGGAGACTATGTTCAATGGACGATAGACCTTACTCCCGCCGCACCTTCCTCAAGCTCTCGACCGCGGCCGCCGCTGGCCTTTCCATAAGTGCCGCTCCGAACCACCGCGACATGCCCCAGCGGATCTTGGGCCGCACTGGCGAATCCGTTTCCTTGCTCGGTTTGGGCGGCGCGCACATGGCCAGCCACGGCAATATGGAGGAGAAAGCGGCCATCGCCTTGATGCACGCGGCCATCGACGAGGGGATCAACTTCTTTGACAATGCTTGGGGCTATTCCAACGGCGCGAGCGAGATACGCATGGGCAAGGCGCTGCGCGGCGGCTATCGCGACCGCGTATTTCTAATGACCAAAGACGCGAGCCGCCATCCCAAGCGGGCGATTGCCCATCTCGAAGAGAGCTTGCGCCGGCTGCAAGCCGACGTGATTGATCTGTGGCAGTTTCACAGTATCAGACAGCCCGACGATATAGAGCGGATTTACGAGCGGGGCTTACTGGAGGCTGTACTCAAAGCCAAAGAGGAGGGCAAGATCCGCTACATCGGCTTCACCGGCCATACGTTGCCCGCTCTGCACGTGGAGATGATCGAGCGCGGCTTTGCTTGGGATGCCACGCAAATGCCGATCAACGTGTTCGACCCACACTACCTCAGCTTTGTCAAGCAGGTGCTGCCGCTCGCAGTGGAAAAGAACATCGGGGTCATTGCCATGAAGACCTTGGGGGGTAGGCCCGAAGCGATCCTCTCAACAGGTGTGGCGACGGTGGCAGAGTGCTTGGGCTACGCCATGAGCCTGCCGGTGGCTACTGTGTGTTCCGGGATGGATTCGCTGGAAAAGCTGCGGCAGAATGCGGCCATAGCCCGGCAGTTCGCGCCCTTGGCCGACGACGAGCAACTTGCGCTGTTGTCGCGCA
>JAJDVZ010000010.1:0-35407 GCA_022825835.1 Candidatus Latescibacterota bacterium | reverse complement strand
CCTTGCATGAGGGCTTTCTTTAGCATATGAATAAGCATGGTGCGGCTCCTGTATTTAGGTTTTAGATGCAATCTTCGGCGATTACAAATAAAACCTAAAGCAGGGCCGTACCACAACTTAGATTACTGTCGTGTACTTAGGTCTCGCAGTCAGATTCGCGGTGATATGGAACTTCGAGGTTAGCCCCCCGAGCGTTCCTGCTTTCTTTCGAGAAAGTAAAACAACTGGTGAGCCGTCAGTATTCCAATCAATGCAGATTTATAATCGAACTTAGACGGATTCGCAACACCATGTGCGATACTATGTCTAGAAACTTCGATATTCTCTGCATCAGGATCGAAATTTGCAAAATAGACGTCCCGGAGATAGGCAGCAAAACGACGGGGTAAGAGTAAGCATTTATCGTTTTCTATTTTGGTAGCCACTGCTAACTCCGTCAAATTTTCGGGCCTAGGAGGCTGTTGAGTGTCAAAAATGCTATGATGAGTGCGTAAGATTCCCTCTATCCGGGGGAACAATAACGCGGTGCAACTCACAGGATCATCGTTTTGGAACCTTTCGACAGCACGTTCAAGAAGATCAAAGTGAGGCAGGAATGAAGGGTGTTTACGCCAACTCTCCAGCATTTGTGGAACACGGCTCTTGGTTTCAGTAACAATATCATCGAGATTTTCGTCTGGATCCCAACCTGATCGGATATGGCTTATTAAGGCATCGATCTTTTCATTGCTAAGACCCACAAATGGAAACCATTTTGTGGAAAACAAGGCATCCCATTCAGCATCAGAGATGCTAAGCCTTTCTTGAAATAGCACCTGTCCATACATCTGGTCCAAAACTGCGGCTATGTCATACTGGCGCGGCTGTGGCTCTGGAAGTGTGGGGCCAAAATCGAAAAAAAGGCCCTTTCGCCAGCCAATGGAGAAGACAAACAAGAAGCCAGCATCGTCAGGTATTTGTACACCAAGTTCGACACTCTCCATATCAGCGATGTCATCTTTAGAGATGTATTCTCCTGCTTCAATTGACCTTGCAGAACGAACATTCAGGCGTAAATCTAGTTCATTCACATAAACATCTGCTTTACCGTCACGACGGCAAATAGCAAGCATGTGATCTACTTGCGATGGAGAGATCTGAGACGGCAACCGTTGCAAAATATCGCTGGGATGAACTTCGAGTCGCTGAATGAAGTGTTGCCCATCCTCCGTTGAGGTGAATTCACGGTGAACCACCTGACAATCGTCGCCAGCTCTAGCAGATGTAAAAACATAACCACCAGGCGGGGCCCCAAGGTCAATTTCAAATGGCATTTTTATCTCCACAAGGAAATAGAGTCGTAAAACTTATGATCTACCCGCACCTCTCCCGACACTAACTTCGGCAGTAACGCGTCACGCTGGACGGTAAGAGTTTGGGATTCGTGTAGATTATTGAGAATGCGTTCCATAATTGGATTTATAGTACATTCAAATGCCTCAGTCACATTCACAGGCGGCAGTACCATATCAACAATTTTGAACGTCTGGCGCGTGATCGTGTCGAAGATTGTACCATGGGTTCGGCTTTGTAGTTCATCCACTGCCTTTCTGATTGTCCAATAGGTAAAGAAGTCTGAGTAGCCTCGGGCACCTTGGATACCGTAACAGGTCTGATTCATGGCCATTGGTATTCCAAGGCAGGCTAGACTTCCTACTGTACCTCTCGCAGTGATGATAGTTGTTCCAACGGGAAGGATTTTGGTACTACTGTTCTCAACTCCCGCTTGTGTAATGGATCTCTCGGTGTCCAAAGCAAAAATATCGCTCAAGGATGGGGCATCCTTTGCAGTGTACCAAGGGATGTCTCCATTCCAGTAGCTGGCTACCGATGTGCGAGGGGTTCCGCCACTGAGTAGCTCTATGGCATCATCTAGAACTCCAACTTCCCACCCCTCCGGTATCTCCCCCAATTCCGAGTCCACCAGCCGGTCAGGAAAAAGATCGGCCACATCCGGTAGCAGCCCAGTATCCCGCCCTTCCATCTTGGCACGAACCGGGTCAAAATCGACGAACCACGACTTGAACAGTGCTCGCGCCATCTCCTCCAGCGTCTCATTCATGTGCCGGTTGAGTTCAATCTTGTCGTCGAGGGTGCCGAGGATGTGGGCGATGGCGCGTTGTTCGGAAAGATCGGGGAGTGCCGCTTCAATGTTTTCCAAATCACGCTTCGTGACATGCCCTAAGCCGGTTGTCTGCTTGTTCCGTGCAATAGCAACAAAATTAGGCTTCAGGTATCGCAAGAGGTAAAAGAAAAAGGTGGAATCGACGTCATTGATCGGCGTAACGCGAAAAACGTGCTGATTCAGCCAACCCTCCGGGCCACGCCACCAGAAAGCATCAATGGAAGTCTCCGGCTGGCCGGACCATGAAAACAGCAAGTCCCCGGAACGAATGCGAACGGACTCATCAAAAGTCTGCTCTGTGAACTTGGTCTGGCCAGAAATACCTCCCTTGATTTCGGCGATTTTGATGACCGGTTTGCCGGTAGTGCTAAACTGGATTTTCCGAAAGGCGAGGCCATTCACCCACTGTGCCATGGAATATAACGGCTTCCGTTTCCAATGTTTTGGGAAATGGGGCTGGTAAAGCCAGTTCCTTCCTGCCGGATCATCATTCGCGTTATCCGAAAACACCACATAATCCTGCTTGATGTGCTTTCGGAACCGCTCAGGCACATCGTTCCATACGAACAAGTCCACCCGAAACGGCAGATTGCTTTCCTCAAAGGCTTCCCTGAGATCGAAAACCCGACTGCTTTGCTCCGGTGTTGCGAATACCACCATGTCAAGGTCGGATTGAGGGCGTGCGGTCCATTTGGCGCGAGAGCCGTACACCCAAGCAGTCGTGTTTGGCAGGTGCTTTTCCAAGAGCGAAAGAACCGTCTTGCGCTGCTCAGCGGTAATGTCAATAGCAGGTTCTATTCCCATGTCTTGCCGCTCATGGTCTGATAAAGCCCAATGGCGTCGTCAATGAAATTGCCTGTGATCTCCAAACAGGCTTGCGCTTTTTCGCCGCTGTAGTCATGCACGGTATCAGTCCGGGTGTCTGCATAAACCAGCCATTGTTCCAGCGGAGTGGCGAAGAGATCGTTCTCGTCGGCCAGCTTGAGGACAGGCTTTGGACTGTTGCGCACGTTCGGAATGCCCAGTTCTTCAGTCAGGTATCGTTTCAAATCCTTCCACAAGCAATCGTAGCAAATTTCAAATCGCTGAATCACCGACTCGGAGACAGCCTCCTTCATAAGTTCCGGGAGTTCATCGTCCAGGTTTTTGTAATTGTCATACTGCAACTCAAGATTCTTCAGAGCCTTGCTAAAATTCCCATAATCAATCATCAGTCTATTTCCTGAAACAGGTTTGCCTGTGAGTTCTATGTACAGAGCATCGTCGGCTTAGTCGCCCGTGCCCACAATCACGGCTCTATTGCGCGATATTCCACCAGAGCCGACCGCCCCACAATCTCTACGATCCGCCCGGTCATCTCGACACCATTGACATCGGTAAGTCGCAGGTCTTCGCCGGGCACAAAATGCACCGGCTGCTGCTGGCCTTGGTTGATGGCGATGTTAGAGGCATAGAGATAGGTCCGATCAAGGTTGTCTCGAATCGGATTCAGCGACCCTTTCAGCCCCGGAATTTGGCCGCTGTCTTCGAAAAAAATGACGGCACCGCCGCCGGGAAGCGGCTCAAGTTCAATAGTGAGCATACCTTCTGCGGGCACCCACTCGCGTTCGCAGTGCGCGGCAAAGCCGTGGGCCGCGGCGAACACCGTCATCGGCAGATCAACCGTATGCAGACCAATGGTAGCCTGGCCCAGCGCATCCGTCGTGGCCTGTTTCCAAGTCTTGTTCGGGAACAGCACCAGTACCTCCGCCTTGGCAAGCGGCTGATCGCCAGCGCACACGGTAATGAGCACGCGGGCCGGGCTCGGCTCGGTGGAGGCCGCCGGTAGAGTGACGCGAAGGTCCGCACCCCCGACCAAATCAAACCGCGGCAGACGCCCGGCGAGTTCGCGGGTTTCTCGCCGGATGGCGGGGACGCCATCACCGCGCCGCTCCATGATGAAAAGTCGGCCACCGGCCCCTTGGATACCGCTGGTCGGCATCCGGCCAAAGACCGAGGCAAGCACCTCGTTGCGCGTCGCCTGCCGATACTCCAACTCATCCACCGTCAGACTATTGGCCAAGGCACCGGGCGACTGAATTTCCACCCGGTCGGCGAACATGGACAGGCGAATCCGGCTACCGCGCATCGAATAATCGCGGTGGGCCACAGCATTGGCGATAGTCTCAAACAGGGCTTCTGCGCTGTACTGCGGCAAATCCATGCGTGCCGGGTCTTTGTAGGCTCCGACGCGCATGTTGCGCACGGCAAAGGCGACCGCCTCGGCAATTTGTCGGTTGAGAGGGCCGGTGATTGTCTGGGTGTCGAGTTGGCCGGAGGCCCGATCCATACCGCGGTAGTGGGTGGCCGTAATGCAGGCATTGGGCAGCCATTCTTCCGGTGTATGGCTGCAAAAGAGGAGGCCGGCGACGGTCGCTCGCATCGTATCGTGTTCGTCGCGTCCGATAAGGCCCATTTTTTCCAAGGCCGTTTCCGGATCAGCCCTTCCTTCCGCACTCAACAACGGTCTCCAAAGCGCTTCGTCCAGCGTTCCCAATCCGGTGTTGGGCACGGGCTGCTTATCGAACCAAAGGAACCGCGCTTGTCCCCGTCGTTGCGCCAAACGCAGCCGCTCATCGCTTGTCATGCGGCGTTTTGAGCCGCCTACCCGAACATAGCTGCCGCCTGGACTATCATGCTGCGAGTCGCTCTGGGGGACTTCGACTAGGAGCAACCGCTTGCCATCCAGCTCTCTGTGATAGGTGCTGATGCGAACGGCTGGCCTGATAGCGTCAGAGCTAACCTCGACCAGCACAGAATCTAGTTCGACGATCTGTTCACGCGACATGCCCTGAACTTCGCCGGCGTCGGTGACGCCACAGAGTAGTACGCCGCCGGCCGTGTTGGCAAAAGCGGCGATCTCGTCGGCCCAATCATCGCGGCTCGGACTTTTTGGACGGCTTCCAGAAAACTCGACCTGCTTAAATTCCCATTGGCTATCCTCGCCTAAGCGAAGTTGGCGCGCGATTTCTTGGTCAGTGTAATTCATTGCTTGTCTCCAAACCCCAGCTTCGCCAAGTTCGCCGCAATAGCCGCGTCCAGCCTTTGCCCCTCGGCCTGCTGCTCCCGCCACTGCGCCGTCAGCCGCTGCATCTTCTCCGCAAAAGGCTCGCCATCGTCCTCCTGCACCTCGGCACCAACATAGCGCCCCGGCGTGAGGACATACCCGTGCTTGCGAACCTCTTCCAGCGACGCGCTCTTGCAAAAGCCGGGAATATCTTCGTAGTCGCCCGCCCCCTCCTCGCCTCTCCAAGCGTGATACGCACGGGCGATGCGAGCGATGTCCTCTGGTGCAAAATCGCGGTGGGTGCGGTCCACCATAAACCCCAGCTTCCTCGCGTCGATAAACAGAATCTCGCCTTGGCGATCGCGGTATTTGCCATTGCGCCGATTGCGCGACAAAAACCAGAGGCAGGCCGGTATCTGGGTCGAATAGAAAAGCTGGCCGGGCAGCGCAACCATGCAATCTACCAAGTCGGCTTCTATCAGACTCTTTCTGATGTCGCCCTCTCTCGACTGGTTGGACGACATAGAGCCGTTGGCCAACACGAAACCCGCCGCACCCGTGGGCGCAAGGTGGTGGACGATGTGCTGCACCCAAGCGAAATTGGCATTGCCCTTCGGCGGTGCCCCGAACTGCCAACGCTGGTCCTCTTGCAGCCGCTCGCCGCCCCAATCGGAGATGTTGAACGGCGGATTGGCGAGAATGAAGTCGGCCTTCAAGTCGGGATGGCGGTCGTTGTGAAAGCTGTCGCCGTGGGCGATTTGGCCCTCAATGCCCCGGATCGCCAAGTTCATCTTAGCCAGCCGCCACGTAGTGTAATTGGACTCCTGACCGTAGATGGAGATGTCAGAGCGAGCACTACCCGAGGTATGGGCGTCGATGAATTCCACCGACTGGACGAACATGCCTGAAGAGCCGCAGCAGGGATCATAGACCCGGCCTTGGTACGGCTCTAGCATCTCGACAAGGAGCTTGACCACGCTGCGCGGGGTGTAAAACTCGCCCCCTCGCTTGCCTTCGGCGCTGGCAAACTGAGAAAGGAAGTACTCATATACCCGGCCCAACACGTCCTTGGAGCGGGCCTCGGCGTCGCCGACGGTGATATTGCTCACGAGGTCTATGAGTTGTCCAAGCCGCTGCTGGTCCAAGATGGGCCGGGCGTAGTCCTTGGGCAGCACATCCTTGAGGGCAGGGTTGTCGCGCTCGATACCGGCCATAGCCTCATCTACGACTTGGCCGATGGTGGGCTGCCGCGCCTGCTGTTTGAGACGCGACCAGCGGGCCTCCACCGGCACCCAAAAAATGTTCTCGGCGCGGTACTCGTCTGGGTCCTCGGGATCAGCCCCTGCACTCCGCTCCCCCTCCAGCCGGGTATAGACTTCCTCAAAGGCGTCGGAGATGTACTTGAGGAAGATCAGGCCGAGGACGACGTGCTTGTACTCAGCCGCGTCCATGCTACCCCGCAGGGCATCAGCCATCTGCCACAGCTCGGCCTCGTAGCCGGTGGTGGCCCCGTTGCCGGTCTGCTCACGCTCTGTGCTGGAGGATGTCCGTCTCTGTCGCGTTGTCGTCATTGTATTCCACTTCTAAATAGTATCCTGTGGGACGATCATAAAAGCCAGCAGAACAAATTAATACACCGGCAGACGGTTGCCCACCGTCCCGGACGCCTGACTCGTGTGCGGGCAAAATGGAAGCCTACGGAGCCTTAGACGGCTTACATGGCCATTTCCACACCCCCTTTGGTGGTGAATTCTCGCCTTCCCATCGCCTTGCCCCATCCTTGACATTTCGCAGTTCAAAGCATAAAATAGCCTCGCGTTTTAGTCGCCTTAGCACCCCATCCCTAGCGTCATGGCCGACTCCATCGCCAAACTAGAAAAGGCACTTCGCCGCGACCCGGATTCCCCGCGCTTCGCTCGCCTCGCTGATCTCTATCTCAAACGCGGGCACATCGAGCGCGCCATCGAACTGTGCCAAAAGGGTTGTGCGAGTTTTCCCGGTTACGCCACTGGCTTTATCGTCCTCAGCAAGTGCTATGAAAAACGGGGGAACTTAGAAGAAGCGCGCAAAGCCATGGAACAAGCTCTGCGGATCGACCCAGAAAACCCCAGCGGGTACAAGCGCCTCGCCCACCTTTTTGAGCAACTCGACATCGCGCCGCAGGCTTTGCAAAGCCTGCGCCAAGCCGCGTATTTTGACCCTTTCGACACCTCGTTAGCCGAACAGATCAACCGCTTCGCCCGCCAAACCCACCAAGAGGCACCCGAAGCCAAACCCGAAGCCAAACCCGAACCCGAACCTAAACCCGAAGCCAAACCCGAAGCCGAACCTAAACCCGAACCCAAACCCAAATCCGAACCCAAACCCAAATCCGAAGCCAAACCCGAACCTGAACCCGAAGCCGAAGCCAAGCCCGAAGCCAAACCCGAAGCCGAACCTAAACCCGAACCCAAACCCGAAGCCAAACCTAAACCCGAAGCCGAAGCCAAGCCCGAAGCTGAACCTAAACCCGAAGAGGTCGCGACCGTCCCTAGCGCGGCCCCGGTCGAATCCACTCAGCCCCAAGCGCTGCCGCCAAACCAGCCTCCCGATGACGACCGCGACGACCTGTACGGCGACACCGACGACCGCGAACTGCTCCGCCTCTTGCAGGAGATCGAAGAGGAGGATGCCGCCGAACCAGCGCCCGCACCAGAAGAGCCACCCACCCCGGCCGACAGCGAGCCAAGCGCACCGAAAAACAAGCGCATTGCCACCATGACGCTGGCCGAGATCTATACCACGCAGGGTTTGACCCAGAAGGCGATCGAAACGTATCGCGAGCTGCTCGAACAAGAGCCGAACAACACCATCATCCGCAGCAAGCTATCTTCACTAGAACAAAAACAATAACGCACACTAACGGGAAAGATATGGCAGACACCACGGATTTTAGAAACGGCTTTACCATGTCCCTCGACGGCGAGCTCTTCTCCATCGTCGAATTTCAGCATGTCAAACCGGGCAAGGGCAGCGCCTTCGTGCGCACCAAGCTCAAAAACACCAAAACCGGTGCCGTGCTCGACCGCACCTTCCGCTCGGGCGACAAAGTCGAGCAAGTCCGGCTCGAAAAGCGCCAGATGCAGTACCTATATTCCGACCAAGGGCTATACTACTTCATGGACTTGGACACCTACGATCAGCTCCAGGTGTCCGCAGTGCTCGTCGGCACGGCCAGCAACCTCCTCAAAGAAAGCGAGAACGCCTTCCTCCTCATAGCGGGTGAGGAGGTCGTCTCCGTCGAGCTACCCAACTTCGTCTCCCTTGCCGTCACCCACACCGAACCGGGCATCAAAGGCGACACCGCCACCGGCGCGGTCAAGCCAGCCACCCTAGAAACAGGCTACGTGGTGCAAGTGCCGCTCTTTATCAACAAGGGCGACCAGCTCAAGGTCGATACCCGCACGGGCGAATACGTAGAGCGCGTTTGAGAAAGGACGACACCTCCTGTGAACGAAGACAAGCTCCGCAAACTGCTAGAGCTTTTTCGCGCTAGCGATCTAGAAGAGATAGAGGTCCAACACAGCTTCTGGCACGGCACGCGCATCCGCTTAACTCGCAGTCGTGCACCCTCCCCTGTGGCCCCTGCTGCTTCCATGCCCGTTGCGCCGATTGTGTCCACCGCGCCCCCTGAGTCTGCGGCTCCAGCACCTGCCGAAAAAACCGACGACGGCCTCCACGAAGTGCTATCGCCCATGGTCGGCACGTTTTACCGGGCCGCCTCGCCCGAAGCCGATCCCTTTGTGCGCGAGGGCGAGCGCATCGAAAGCGGCCAGACCCTCTGCATCATCGAGGCCATGAAGATCATGAACGAGATTCCCGCGGATGTCCAAGGCGAAGTCGTAGAGATTCTCGTCGGCGACGCCCAGCCCGTTGAATACAACCAAGCACTGTTCAAAATTCGCCCCGACTAAGCGGCTGTGTTCGAGAAAATCCTCATTGCCGACCGCGGCGAAATCGCGCTGCGCGTCATCCGCGCCTGCAAGGAAATGGGTATCGCGACGGTGGCTGTCCACTCCCAAGCCGACACCCGCTCCTTGCACGTATCTTTTGCCGACGAGGACGTCTGCATCGGGCCGGCGGCTGGCAAGGACAGCTACCGCAACATCGTCAATATCATCAGCGCCGCCCAACTGACCAACGCCGACGCGATCCACCCCGGCTATGGCCCCTTAGCCGAAAACGCCGACTTTTCCGAAATCTGCGCCGATTGCGGCATCCAGTTCATCGGCCCGCCAACTGCGGCCATCCGCAAAATGGGCGACAAGGCCGTCGCTCGCCACACCATGCAGGAGGCCGGCGTACCCGTCGTGCCGGGCAGTGAGGGCGCGCTCCACTCGCTAGACGACGCCCGTCAATGGGCAGCAAAGATCGGCTTCCCGCTGCGTCTCAAGGCCTCGGCTGGCGGCGGTGGGCGCGGGATGCGGGTCGTTCGCGCGATGGATGAATTGGAGGAAGCCTATCAGATGGCGCGCCGCGAAGCGCGCACCGCCTTTACCAGCGACGCCGTGTACATGGAGCGCTCCATCGAAGAAGCGCGCCACATCGAAATCCAAGTTCTCGGCGACCAACACGGGAACATCGTCCACCTCGGCGAGCGCGAGTGCTCCATTCAGCGACGGCACCAAAAGTTGCTCGAAGAAAGCCCCTCGCCAGTAGTTGACCCCGACTTGCGCCAGCAGCTCGGCGCGGCCGCCCTTGCCGGTGCAGCCGCGGTCGGCTACTACAGCGCGGGCACCATTGAACTCCTCGTCGATGCAGACCACAACTTCTACTTCATGGAGATGAATACCCGCATCCAAGTCGAACATCCGGTTACTGAGATGGTCACCGGCATCGATTTAGTCAGGGAACAGATCCGCATCGCGGCCGGCGAGGCCCTTCGCTTTAGCCAAGAAGACATCCAACTCACCGGGCACGCCATTGAATGCCGGATCAACGCCGAAGATCCCGCGCGCAACTTCATCCCCTCTTCGGGCATCATCGAAGCGCTCCACCTGCCGGGCGGCCCCGGCGTCCGCATCGACAGCCACATCTACCAAGGCTACGAGATTCCTCCTTACTACGATTCCCTGCTGGCCAAAATCATCGCCTACGGCTCCGATCGCCCAAGTGCCATAGCGCGGATGCGGCGCATCTTAGGCGAATGCACCATAGAAGGCGTGTCCACCACCTTGCCTTTTCACCAAACCCTACTCACCGAACCCGACTTTATCGCCGGGCAATTCGACACCAACTACGTAGCCAACTCGAAGTGGTCGTCTTAAGCAAGCACGAGAGGCAATTATGAGCCAGACCCAGATTCCCGAGCACCTGATCTACTCGGAAAGCCACGAATGGCTTCAGCTAGAAAGCGACATCGCCACTATCGGCATTACGGATTTCGCGCAAACCGAGTTGGGCGACATCGTATTCGCCGAGTTGCCCGAGGTGGGCGAGCACCTCGAACGAGGCGAGGCCTTTGGTACGCTTGAGGCGGTTAAGACCGTCGCCGACCTGATCGCTCCGGCTTCCGGCGAGGTGCTAGAAGTCAACGACAGCCTCGCCGAAGAAGCCGAACAAATCAACGAAGACCCGTATGGCGGCGGTTGGCTGCTCAAGATCCGCATCGACGACGCTGCGGACTTGGAGGACTTGCTCAGCGCCCAAGACTACGCCGACCTGATCGCCAACCACTGACCTTGCATTTATTCACTATAAGAATTAAAAATTAAGAATTAGGAATTAGGAATTGCGCTTAATTCCTAATTCCTAATTTAATTAGCTGTGGATAGACTCTTGCTGGAAAGAACCGTACTGGTCCTCAACCAAAATTACGAGCCGCTAAGCGTATGCAGCGTGCGCCGGGCCTTGCTGCTGATTTTGCGCGGCAAAGCCGAAGCCATCGAAAGAATGAACGAGGTGATTCATTCGGTCTCCCAAGACTTTCCGGTGCCCAGCGTCGTCCGCCTCGGGCGCTACATCCGCGCACCGCGCCGACGGGTCGTGCTTTCCAAGCGCAACATCCTCAAGCGCGACAATCACCAATGCCAGTACTGCGGCAGCAAAGAAGGCAAGCTAACGGTCGATCACATCGTGCCGCGCACCAAAGGAGGCCAAGGGACTTGGGAAAACCTCGTCTGCGCCTGCGCCCTGTGCAACAACAAGAAAGGCGAACACCGGCCCGAGCAGGTCGGCCTCGAGCTGCGCAGCAAACCCAAGCGCCCCAATAACGTGAGCTTCATCCGCAATTTCGTCGGCATCGACGATCAGCGCTGGAAACCGTATCTTTTTATCGACTAAGGCAGGCGCTCTCATGGAACGCGACGCAATCGAACAGGAAGAAACGGCTCTCTACGAAGTCAAGCTCGACGTCTTTGAAGGTCCGATGGACCTGTTGCTCTATCTGATCCGCAAAGACGAGCTGGACATCTACGACATTCCCATCGCCCACATCACTACCCAGTACTTGGGCTTCTTGCAACACCTCCACCAACTCGACATCGCACAGGCCAGCGATTTTATCCTCATGGCCGCCACCCTGCTGCGAATCAAGTCGCAGATGATGCTGCCCCGCGAAGACCTCGGTCTCGACGGCGACGGCGAAGAAGACCCACAGGCCGAGTTGATCCGCCGCCTGCTAGAGTACCAGCAGTTTAAGGACATTGCCGACTGGCTAGGCGTGCGCAAAGACGAGCGCCGCGACGTGTACCTGCGCCGCCAAGGTCCGGGCGACAGCGTCGAGGAGTCAGCCCAGCTCCAGCCCGTATCGCTCTTCGACCTATTGGCCGTGTACAAGCACGTGCTCGACACGGTGCCCGAAAACTTGGTTCACCAAATCGTCGAAGAAGAAGTCTCAGTCGCCGAGTGCATCAACTACCTGCTGGCGGTGCTCGAGCGCAACTCGCGCATCAGCTTCATGGACCTGCTTCAAGGCCGCGACCGCCAAGCCCTAATCGCCACCTTCGTCGGGGTCCTAGAACTGCTCAAGACGCAGCGCGTCCGCGTGCAGCAGGCACGGCCCTTCGACGAGATCTGGATCGAGCAATCGCCATCCCAACCTTCGGCTGAGCTCAGGACTTCGGCGAGCTCAGTCGAGTCGTCGAAGCCAACCGCAGCGGGGGCTATTTAGACCCGTGAGCCGTGAACCCACAACGGCCTCGCGCGACGTCAACCCTGCGCAGGCTCGGGCGATCATTGAGGCCATTCTGCTGACGGCAACCGAGCCAGTAACCCCGGGTCGCCTCGTCGATCTGCTCGCCGGGTACAACGGCCGCCATATCCGCGAGGCCATCGACGCGCTCAACGCCCAGTACGAAGCGGCCGGGCACGGGATCGAAGTCGTCGAATTGGCCGGTGGCTATCAACTCGCCTCGCGCCAAGAACACGGGCCTTGGCTGCGCAAGTACCACAAGACCTCGCGCCAAGTGCGCCTCACGCCAGCGGGCCTCGAAGTCCTCGCCATCGTCGCCTTCAAGCAGCCGGTCACCCGCGTCGAGATCGACAACATCCGTGGCGTTAGCTCGGCCAGCGTGTTGCAAACGCTGATGGAACTCAACATGGTCCGCCTCGCCGGCCGCTCCGAGGGCATTGGCAAGCCCATGCTCTTTGGCACGACCCGAGAATTTTTGGTCCACTTTGGGCTGCGAGGGCTGGGCGAGTTGCCCAAGCCCAAGGAATTAGCAGAACTGCTCGCCGAGGGCCAGCAGCCGACTGCCGCCCGTCAGCTCGCCTCCGAGCTAGACGAGTTGCAAAAGCAGGCAGAGGACGACGACGATGAACGCTCCTGAGCCGCAAATGCGCCTCAATCGCTTCTTGGCTCGCTGCGGCGTGGCCTCGCGCCGCCACAGCGATGCGCTGATACAAAGTGGTGCCGTGTGCGTCAACGGCGAGATCGTCGCCGAGCCGGGCCGAGTAGTTGCAGTGAGTACCGACCGAGTCGAGTGCCGCGGTCGGGTCCTCACCCTGCCCGACCAGTATGAATACGTGCTTTTGCACAAGCCGGCCGGATATCTAGTCACCCGCACCGACCCACGCGACCGGCCCACGGTCTTCGACCTTTTGCCCAACCTCCACCCAGGCACCGTGCCCGTAGGCCGTCTCGACCTCGACACCACCGGGCTTTTGCTGCTGACCGACGACGGCGGCCTCGGCCATCGGCTGCTGCACCCGCGCTTTGTCGTCGCCAAGCGCTACGAGGCCATCGTCAGCGGCGACCCGCACGAAGACCAACTCGACCGGCTGCGCAAAGGCATCGCGCTCGGCGACGGGCCCACAGCACCGGCTCAGGTGCAAGTCGAGGAGCGCTGGAGCAGCGGTTGGCACAAGCGGGCGCGGCTGAGCTTGTGCATTCACGAGGGGCGCAAGCGCCAAGTGCGCCGCATGCTCCGCGCCGTCGGCTATCCGGTGCGGCAATTGACGCGGGTCGAATTTGCCGGGCTGACTCTCGGCCCGCTCGCCGCCGGCCAGCACCGTCGGCTCAGCCCCGAGGAGGTCCGCCAGCTCAAAGCCGAGGTCGGCTTGTGAAACAGCGCGGGCTAGTCATCGCCATCGACGGCACTGTCGGCACCGGTAAGACCACTACGGCCCGGCGGGTGGCCGAGCGGCTGGGCTATCGCCACCTCGACACCGGAGCCATGTACCGAGCCGTGACCTTAGCGGCGACCCATCGTGGGGTGGCACCCGAGGACGAGGACGCGCTAGAGGCCCTATTGGCGACTGCGACCATAGATTTGGACTCTGGCCGGGGGCGCGTCCTGCTCGACGGACAGGACATCAGCGAGGCCATCCGCCAGCCCGACATCACCCGCCGAGTGGTCTCATACGCCAACGCGCCCTTGGTGCGCCACTCCCTAGTCGCCCAGCAACAGCAGTTGGGTCGAGAAGGCGGGGTGGTCGCCGAAGGGCGCGACATAGCCTCGGTGGTTTTTCCCGACGCCGAGCTAAAAATCGCCTTGGTCGCCGACCTCGATGAGCGCGCCCGGCGGCGGCATCGGGAATTGACTACTAAAGGAGTATGCATCACATTGGAACAGGTCCGTTCCGACATTCAAACCCGGGATCGGCAAGACGCCGCGCGCGACTACGGAGGTACGAGCGCGGCAGACGAGATCGTCGCAATCGACACGACTCGCATGACTTTGGCAGACCAAGTCGATTGCGTCGTCGCATTGGCCCGCCAACGCGGAGCCTAACGCTGGTGCGGAAAGCCCGCGCCAGTATCACACTAAGCGAAGTGTGCGCTTCGCCTTAACCTTTTTGAGGATCTGTGCAACATGACCGAAGAAACCACAGTAACAGCAGAGCCGCAGGAAACTCCTGTGTACGGCAACGTCAGCGTCGAAGAGCTGGAAAAACCCGAGTACGATCAGGACCAATACGACGAACTTATGGCCCTCTACGAGGAGAGCATCTCCGGCATCAAAGAGGGCCAGATCGTCAAGGGCACAGTCGTCTCCATCGGCCCCAGTGAAGTGATGGTCGATATCGGCTTCAAGTCCGAAGGCGCGGTGTCGATCAAGGAGTTTTCCGACTCCGAGTCCATTGAGCAAGGCCAAGAAATCGAGGTCTTCTTAGAGGACGTCGAAGACCAAGAGGGCCAAGTTGTGCTCTCCAAGCAAAAGGCCGACTTCATGCGGGTCTGGGATTTGATCAAGGATGCCCACGACACCGGCAACACGGTCGAGGGCCGACTGATGCGGCGCATCAAGGGCGGCATCGTCGTCAATCTCTTTGGCGTCGAGGCCTTTCTGCCCGGCTCGCAGATCGACATCCGCCAAGTCAAAAACTTCGACCAGTTCATCGGCCACGAGTTTCCCTTCAAGATCATCAAGCTCAACAAGGCGCGGCGCAACATCGTCGTCTCGCGCCGCGCCGTACTAGAAGAAGAGCGCGCGCGGATGCGCGAGGAGATCGTCAAGGTGTTGGAAGAAGGCCAGATCCGCGAGGGCGTCGTCAAAAACATCACCGACTTCGGCGCTTTCATTGACTTGGGCGGCGTCGATGGCCTGCTCCACATCACCGACATGTCGTGGGGGCGCGTCAACCACCCCTCGGAGTTGGTCTCCATCGGCGACCGCATCAAGGTCAAGGTGCTCAGCTACGACCGCAAACGCGAGCGCATCTCCTTGGGGCTGAAGCAGCTAACGGCTCATCCGTGGGAAAACATCGAGAAGAAGTACCCGATTGAGAGCCAAGTGCGCGGCAAGGTGGTCTCCATCACCGACTACGGGGCCTTCGTCGAGCTAGAAGAGGGCATCGAGGGTCTAGTCCACATCTCCGAGATGTCTTGGACCCAGCACGTGCGCCATCCTTCCAAGCTGGTCAACATCGGCGACATCGTCGAGGTCAAGGTGCTCAAGATCGACAGCGAGAATCAGAAGATCTCTCTGGGCATGAAGCAAACCGAGGACGATCCGTGGGATACCCTCGAAACCAAGTATCCCCCTGGCACCAAAATCGAGGGCACGGTATGTAGCCTGACTAACTTCGGAGCTTTCGTCGAGTTGGAAGAAAACATCGACGGGCTGGTCCACATTTCGGATATGTCTTGGACCAAGCGCATTCGCCAAGCCAGCGAGATGTTCAAAAAGGGCGACGTGATCCCCGTGGTCGTCACCGAAATCGACATCAAGCGCCGTCGCATTTCGCTCAGCCATAAGGATGCCTTTGAAAATCCCTGGCCTCGCTTTGCCGAGCAATACGCCGTAGGTGTCGAGATGCGGGGCGCGATCTCGCGGCTGCTCGAGCGCGGCGTGGTCGTCTCGCTCGTCGATGAAGTCGATGGCTTCGTGCCGCTGTCGCATTTGGCCATCGAGGGATTGCAAACCCCGCGTCAGAGCTTTGCCGAAGGGCAGGAGCTTCCGCTAGAGGTCATCGAGTTCGACAAGAACCAAAAAAAGATCGTCCTCAGCGTGCGCGAGTACTTCAAGGATAAGGATCAGGCCGAGTACGAAGCCTACTTAGCCGAGCATCCCGTCCAAGAGGTCGTCGCCGAGGAGACCGACGAGGACAAGGACGATGAGATGGAGAGCTGGGGCGACGTCCACGACGAAGAGCAAGACGAGTCGTAAGCTCCGCAGCAACAACCAAGCGCGGTGGGACGAACAATCGTTCCACCGCGTTTTTATTTTCCCACCCCTATTCCCTACCCCCCAATCATGTCACCGAGAGCCAAACGCACGCCGGGCGGCAAACTCACGCCGGCGATGGAGCAGTACCTGCACTTTAAGCGTCAGCACCCCGACGCGATTCTCTTCTTCCGCATGGGCGATTTCTACGAGATGTTTTTCGACGACGCCAAAGAGGCCGCCCACCTTTTGGGCCTTACCTTGACGGCGCGCAACCACGGCAAGGCTTCCGGCGATGTGCCCTTAGCGGGCGTGCCCCATCACGCCATGGAAGGCTATCTGGCCAAACTCATCCAACTCGGGCGCAAGGTCGCCATCTGCGAGCAGGTCGAAGATCCCAAAAAGGCCAAGGGCGTGGTCAAGCGCGACGTAGTCGAAGTCGTCTCTCCGGGCACGGCACTTTCCGACGCCATGCTCGACCAACAGCGCAACAACTTCCTCGTCGGCCTCTGGCCCCACTCCAACCACGTCGGCCTTGCCAGCGTCGATTTGTCAACCGGCGACTTCGCGCTCGACGAGGTTCCCGCCCCCGATCTCGCCGACGAGTTGGAGAGCTTGGGACCGGCCGAGTTGCTCATCGCCGAAGAAGCCGACGAACAGTGGGTCGCCAGTCTGCAAAACGCCCTGCCGCACGTAGCGCTCAGCCGCCTCGCAGACTGGCACTTCGCCGCCGACACCGCGTACGAAACCCTCACCAGCCAGCTCCGCGTCCAGACGCTGAAGGGCTTTGGCTGCGACGACATGGAGGCCGCCATCCGCGCCGGTGGGGCGACGGTGGCCTATTTGCGCGAAAACCAGCGCGGTGCAGTCGAACACATCAACCGCCTCCAGCGCAAGTACCGCGAGCACTTTGCCCTCATCGATGCCACGGCTCAGCGCAACCTAGAGCTGCTCGCCAATCGCCAAGACGGAGGCCGCGCCAACACCTTACTCGAAATCCTCGACCGCACCCGCACCCCTATGGGTGCGCGTCTGTTGCGCCAATGGGTCGCCCAGCCGCTCAAGTCCCCGCCCTTAATCAACGCCCGCTTAGAAGCTGTTGACGAACTCCTAAACCAGCGCGAGATCCGCCGCACCCTCGGCCAATGCCTAGAGCAGGTCGGCGACCTAGAGCGGCTAATCGCGCGGATTTGCTGCCTGCGGGCCAACGCCCGCGACATGGTGGCCCTCGCCCGCTCGCTCGACATCGCGCCCGCCATCGGCACCGCGCTGTCCCCCGCGCAGAGCGCACTCCTGCAAGAGCTATGCTCCAAGGGGCTGCCCGACGTCAGCGAGTTAGTCGCCGAAATCCTCGGTGCCCTAGTCGATGCCCCCCCGGCGACCCTAACCGACGGCGGCCTAATCCGCGACGGCTATCACCCAGACGTCGATCAGTTGCGGCAGATCGCCCGCGGTGGCAAGGACTACATCGCCCGCCTACAAGCCACCGAGCGCGAGCGCACCGGCATTGCCTCGCTCAAGATCGGCTACAACCAAGTCTTTGGTTACTACATCGAAATCAGCAAGGCCAACCTCGACAAAGCCCCCGCCGAATACCATCGCAAACAAACCTTAACCAACGCCGAGCGCTTCATCACGCCCGAGCTAAAGGAGTACGAAGAAAAGGTCCTAGGAGCCGAGGACCGCCTCAAAGAGCTGGAGAACGAGCTGTTCTTAGCCCTGCGCGATCGCTCCGCCCGCTGGACACCCCAAGTCCAGCAGATCGCCCGCGCCATCGCCCGCATCGACGTGCTGTATTCCCTCGCCGAAGTCGCCGCGAGCGAGTCCTACACCCGGCCCCAAGTAGATGACGGCCAGCTAATCAACATCCGCGACGGCCGCCACCCAGTCGTCGAGCGCCAACTCCGCACGGGCCGCTTCGTGCCCAACGACGTGCGCCTCGACGCCAACGGCGCGCAGATCATGCTCATCACCGGCCCGAATATGGCCGGCAAGAGCACCATCATCCGCCAAGTGGGTCTCATCGCGCTGATGGCGCAGATGGGCAGCTTCGTGCCCGCACGCCAAGCCACCATCGGCGTGGTCGATCGCATTTTCACCCGCGTGGGCGCGTCCGACAACCTCGCCGGTGGCGAGAGCACCTTCATGGTGGAAATGCACGAGGCCGCCAATATCCTCAACAACGCCACCAGCCGCAGCCTGCTCCTCATCGACGAGCTTGGCCGCGGCACCAGCACCTTCGACGGCCTGAGCATTGCCTGGGCCATTGTCGAATACCTGCACCAGCACCGCGAGATCCACCCGCGCACCCTTTTTGCCACGCACTACCACGAGATGACCGAACTCGAAAGCCACTTAGAGCGCGTCGTCAACTTCAACGTCCAAGTGCGCGAAGAAGGCGACCGCGTGGTGTTCCTCCACCGCCTAGCTCCGGGGTCAGCCGACCAAAGCTACGGCATCAACGTCGCACAGATGGCGGGAATGCCGGACCAAGTCGTAGCCCGCGCCCAAGAAATTCTCGCCCGCCTCGAAAAAGACCAGATCGACACCAAGGACATCCATCTCGTCCGCGAGACCCCTCCTCCACCCTTCCAGCAGCAACTCCCCCTTTTCTCCACCGCACCGGATGCGCCGTGGGTAGCGGAGTTGCGGGACATGGACCTCAGCCAGATTACGCCGCTGCAGGCGTTGCTCAAGCTGAATGAGTGGAAAGAGAACATTGAGAATGGGGAATGAGGCTGAGTTTCTGTATAGTAAACCTTGGGAAGATCAACAGGAGCGCATCCGATGATACCTATTGTCGAGAAACGGAGCGGCGAGTTACAGCAACTCTGCATTCGTTACCGCGTTCTGCGACTTGACCTGTTCGGCTCGGCTGCCACTGGCAACTACCATGGGCGCGAAAGCGACTTGGATTTTTTAGTTGAATTCCAAACGCTGCCTTCGGGAGAATACGCCGACGCCTACTTCGGGCTGCTGGAAGCGCTGGAACTGCTCTTTGAACACCCTGTGGATCTCGTCGTCGATTCGGCCATCAAGAACCCCTTCTTCCGGCAACGCGTTGACGAGACTAGGACGCTGCTCTATGCAGCTTGAAGTGCGGAAATATCTGTATGACATCCAGCAAGCTGCGGGCTTACTGGATGAATTCGTTACTGGGAAAACTTTTGCCGATTACCAGCGCGATGCCATGCTGCGAGCCGCCGTAGAGCGCAAATTCGAGATCATTGGCGAGGCCATGACGCAACGGCCCATCCACCGACGTGCGGAACGACATGCTAATTGCGCTTCGCCACATTACCGCACCCCCTGATTTTCAATTAGCCGCACCCTAAACTTACAATCAGCCGAATTCGGCGTCGCAGTGCAGTATCAGTCGATTGCCAAGAAGCGGGAAAGAGCGTTTTTCACCGCTTGGCCATCTCGTTTCGACAACGTGCCGACCTTGCGGACAATCAGGGTATTATCGAGGGTGAAAAGCTTGAAACGAACCTTGCAGGGGACGGTGAGACCTGCTTCCCGCCAGTCTTGGATCGTCACGTCGCTCGGCCAATCGCTTCCGGCAGAGGTGATCATGGCCAAGGTCGATTGTTCGTGAGTCTTATTAAAGCTCGCCGATGAGACGATCAGAGCCGGTCGGCGCTTGGCAGCGCTCTGGTCAGTGAAGGGAAAGGGAAGGACGACGACATCGAGCGGCTCAAAGGTCACGCCACGCTTCCTCGTCCTCGGGCGAGGCCCATTCACTCATAACCTCGGAGAGGCCCTGCAGGTAGTCGTCCCGACTCGGCGTCACCTTGTGCACCACCAGATGACTGCCCTCAATCTCAAAGGCGATCACGTCCCCTTCCCGCAGGTTGGCCGCCTCGCGGATGCGCTTGGGGATCGTCGTCTGCCCACGTGATGTAATTTTGGCGAGTTCCATTTGCTTAATTTGCAGATATTCTTATTAAACTGAAAATAAGAAGAAACAGAGCTAAATCAATCTTCCGACCATCGGCATTTGTGCAAACGCGCCGACAACATCTCTACCATCTAACCTGCATATCGAGTATTTTTAATCAATTACGTTGAGACGACAGTGGAGGAAGACTACCCTCCTTTTAGCTCTAAATTTTCAATTAGCCGAATCCTAAACGTACAATCAGCCGTCTCAACATTTACAATTAGCCTGATTATACCTGCACCAGTCACCACATGCCCGACAAACAAACACCCGACGACCTAATCTGGGGCCGCCACCCCGTACTCGAAGCCCTCCGCGCCGAGCGCCCCCTGCGCCGTCTGCTCATCGCCAAGGGCGCACACGGCCCAGTCATCGACGAAATTTTCGCCCGCGCGCGGCAGGCTCACATCCCCTATGACCTGCGCGACAAAACCCAACTCGACCGCCTCGCCGGCCCCCGTCACCAAAGCGTCGTCGCGTACGCGGCCGCCGCAACGTACGCGGACTTTGACCACGTGCTCGACCACCTACCGAATCAAGCCCTACTCATCTTTCTCGACCAAGTGCAAGATCCCCACAACCTCGGTGCCATAATCCGCAGCGCCCACGCACTCGGCGCGCAAGGCGTAGTCGTGCCCGCCCGCGAAGCCGCCGGTCTCTCTCCAGCCTCACTCAAAGCCGCCGCCGGTGCAACCCAGCACTTGCCCGTCTGCCGAGTTGACAACTTGCAAAAGGCCCTGCAAAAAGCCGCAGCCTGCGGGCTTTTCATCGCCGGACTCGACGCCCAAGGCGAGCTTCCCCTGACGACCGCGGACTTTACCCAGCCCTGCGCCCTAGTCATCGGCAGCGAAGGCAAAGGACTGCGGCGCATGGTACAAAAGCGCTGCGACGCGCTCTTGCACATCCCCATGCAGCACGAGGCCATCGGCTCGCTCAACGCCTCGGTGGCCGCTGGCATCGCCCTGTACGAAGTGCTGCGCCAACGCCAGCCATGATCGTCCTATTGCTCCTCTGCCTTGCCCTCGCCTATCCGCACGGCAGCGAGGCGTCCGACACCCAACTGCAAAAGGCCCGCGCCCTGTTGACCCAAGCCAAGGGCCAAGACAAAAATCAGGGCTTTGCATACCAAGCCACCTATATGCGCTACTACGAGGTCGGCGACTCGCTCCTGTTGCAGGGGCAGGCCCGTATCTCGCACAAAGGTGCTGAGCTAGAGGCCGCCGAGATCGTCTTCCGCCGCGACCTCGACCAAGTCGAAGCGCGGGCAGCCCTCGATTCGCTTGGGCGGGTCGTCGGCCGCCCAGTGTTGCGCCAAGGCGACCAAACCCTGCGCGGCGAGCGCATTCTCTACAACCTCTCCACCGAGCAAGGAACCATCCTCAAAGGTAAGATCCACCGCGACAAGGGATTTTACGCCGGACACTTGATCCAGACCCGCAGCAGCACTGAGTTCCACGTCCACCAAGGCTCGTACACCACGTGCGACGCCGACCCCCCGCACTTTGACTTCTACAGCCCACGCATCAAGGTCATAGCCGACGACATGGCCGTGGCGCGCCCCGTGTATTTCCGCATCAAGGAGCGGCGGCTGTTGTGGATTCCCTTTTACGTATTTTCGCTGCGCGAAGATCGCCAATCCGGGATTTTGACGCCGAGTTTTGGGCAGCGCTCCCTTAGATTTGGGGCGCGGCAAAGCGAGTGGGAGCTACGCAACTTGGGCTACTACCTCGCGCCCAACGACTATTGGGACCTGTCCCTCGCGACCGACCTGCGGCAGCGCTCGGGCTGGCTAGGGCGCGCCCGCCTCAACTACTCCGCGCGCTACCGATTCCGAGGGCATGTGAGCACCCAGTTCGAAAACCGCCAAGAGGGCCGCACGGCCTCGCGCAACTGGCGACTTGAATTCAGGCACAGCCAAGAGTTGGGGCGCGACGCGAGCCTGCGGGCCAACGGCACCTTCCAGAGCAACAACAGCTTTGCCCAAGACAACAGCACCAGCCTCCAAGACCGCCTCAACCGCACCCTGCGCTCCAACTTCAGCTACACCCGGCGCTGGCGCGGCTCGGGCAACAGCTTGAGCCTGAAAGCGAGCCAGACCAAAAACCTCGACACCGAAACGTCCTCCACCGTCCTGCCCGAACTCAGCCTGCGCAAGAGCCGCAAGCCGATTTGGGGCCAAGAGGGCCAAAGCCGCCAAAGTCGCCAAAACCTCCCTTGGTACAGCCGCATCTACTACGACGGCAACGCCAGTCTGCGCAACACTCGGCGCGGCACCCGCACGGACACGACCAGCAAAACCAGGGCCCAAGTGTTCTGGCGCGTCAGCGCACAGTACCGCCCTTTCTCTTGGCTCAACCTTAGCCCAGCGCTCAACCAAGACTGGAGCGACCAAGACCTGCGCGAAGGCGCAACCCGCAGTCGGCGCAGGGACCGCTTCTCCACCCGCGCAGCCCTGAGCCAGACCTTCTATGGGCTTTTCAACCCATCCATCGGCCCACTCCAAGCCCTGCGCCACGTGCTCAAACCCAGCGTCTCATTCAGCTACCAAGCCTCCCGCGCCGACACCGGCGGCGTCTTGGGCTTTGGCGGCAACGGCAGCCCGCTCCAACACCGGCGGACCCTGAACTTGAGCCTCGGCAACACCTTCTGGGCCAAAATCCTGCGCGACGAGGAAGAGCACAAAGTGCGCCTAGTCCAGCTCAATTTTTCTACGACCTATGACTTTGAGCAAAAGGAGCGCCAGCTAGCCGACCTGCGCACGACCCTCAGCGTCGAAGCGGGTCGCTACCTGAATTCGCGGCTGACCTTGCGCCACGAATTCTACGACGAGCAAAACCGACTGCACTTGTTGGCACCGCGCCGCGAGCAGCTCGAAGTCCGGACTTCAACTAGCTGGTCGCGGCGGTCCCAAGCGTCGCGCAGGGAAACCGACAGGTCTGGTGATTTTGACTCCTCCAGCCGCTACGGCCAGAGTAGTTTCGGCACCGCCAACCCCTACGGATCGAGCAGCTTCGGCTCCGCCAATCCCTATGGCCGGGAATCCTTCGGCTTTGAAAGCGGCCTCATGCGCGACATCGACAACCGCCGGCGCGGCAGCCGCTTCCAACTCAGCCACTACATCTCGCACCGCCGCGCCACCGCTACGACCGCTAGCTTCATCCGCTCTTGGGTGCGGGCCTCGACCGGCTTTAGCTTGGCGAGCTGGCATTGCAATTATTCGCTCAACTACAATCTGCGCGCCCCAGGGACGCGGCTTTTAGCTACCGAGCGCATCACCTATGAGCTGTTGTCCCTGCAAAAAGAATTCCACGACTGGACCGCAACCCTCAACGTGCAGCCGAGCACCTTTCACAAAAACCGGGCATTCTTTCTTAAGGTGCAGTTAAAAGACATTCCGCAGCTCAAACTCGAGCGCGGCCAGCGGCGCTTCTAGGGTAGTTGACAGTAGTACGATGGGGGGTACTTTAAGACCTATATGATCGTTTTTCCTAGCGAGTTTTCCCAGATGCCGACGGCGTCTCCGCCGATCTTGCACTCCCTCCCGTGAAAGTCCTCGTCCAGCGCGTCAGCCACGCTAGTGTCCACGTCGATGGCCAACTCCACGGCCAAATCGGTCAGGGCCTAGTCCTGCTCGTCGGCTTCGGTCCCGACGACGACGAGCAATCCCTGCGCTTCTGCGCTGAAAAGTGCGCTCACCTGCGCATCTTTGCCGACGACCAAGGCAAGATGAATCGCTCGGTGCTCGACATCGGCGGCGGCGTGCTCGCCATCTCGCAGTTTACCCTGTACGGCGACTGCCGCAAAGGCCGCCGCCCCAGCTTCGTCCAAGCTGCCCCGCCCCAAGTCGCCGAGCGCCTGTACGAGCGCTTTCTCGACCTGCTCGCCGAACAGGGCTTGCCGCCCCAGCGCGGCGTCTTCGGTGCGTACATGCAGGTCGAAATCCACAACGACGGGCCAGTTACCTTAATGGTGGAGTCGCCCGCGTGAAGCCACTCATCCTCGGCTCGGCCTCGCCCCGGCGCGCCGCGCTGTTGCGCCAACTCGCCCTGCCCTTTACAGTCGTCCCCAGTCCGGTGGCAGAGCCGGTGCCCGCAACAGCCATCCCGACCGACTACGCACTCGAATCGGCCGTGGCCAAAGCCCAGGCCGTAGCCAGCATAGTCGCTGCAGACGCCATCATCATCGCCGCGGACACCATCGTCTGCTGCAATGGCGCTATATTGGGCAAGCCCGCCGACGCAGCCGACGCGGCTTCCATGCTCGGTCGCCTCTCGGGCAGGGTCCATCAGGTCTATACCGGACTAGCCATCCAAAGCGGCGAGCAGCTTCTGCGGGAAGCTGTTTGCACTCAAGTGGAGATGCGACCCTTGACCGCCGCCGACATCGCCGCTTACGTCGCCAGCGGCGAACCCCTCGACAAGGCCGGAGGCTATGGCATACAGGGGCTAGGGGCGCGCTTTATTGAACGCATCGCAGGTTGTTATTATAATGTAGTTGGTCTGCCCTTAGCTCGTCTTTGCGTCCTTTTGAGCGCGGTGGGGTGCGACCTAAACGATCAGGCCACAAAATGAGCGAAGAAAAACAACAAACCATTGGCGAAGAATTGTCGGCCGCACGCCAAGCACGCGGCCTCGAGCTCGAAGAAATCCAGCGACAAAGCGGCGTTAGTCTTTTGGTTTTACAGGGTATAGAAGCCGGCACGCTCGATGTAGTTGAACCGGTATTCGTCCGCTTAGCCCTGAAAACATATGCCGAACACCTCGGCCTCGACCCCGAGCCATTCCTGAGCCGCTTTGACCAACAGTACGGCCGGATAATGAAAGCTCGCTCCGAACCTGTGGTCGTCCTATCGCAGCCTACTCCGCCGCGCCGCTCGCGTAAGCCGCTGATCGTCACCGGCTCGATAATAGGTGCCGGCTGCGTCCTCGCCGTGGCGTTCTTCTACTTTTTCGGCGATAAACAGACCCCAACACAAGCGATTGACGACCCAACACAAGCGATTGAAATCCCAACACAAGAGACCGAAATCCCAACACAAGAGACCGAAATCCCAACGCAAGAGACCGAAATCCCAACGCAAACGGCCCACATCTCGTCCCAGTCTCAGCCGACAACCACTCCAAGCGACCCGTCCGTCGAGTCATCCACCGAACTGGCTGAGCCTCCCGCAACCGGGGCGACTGCCCAAACCACCGAACCCGTCCCCGTGGTCCTCGAACTGGAGGCCCGCGACTCCACTTGGGTGCAAATCCGCTGGGATGACGCAGCAGAAAACTTTGAAGCCATCGTTCCACCCGGCGAGCGCCACCGCTTTGAGGCCCGCGACCATTTGGTCGTGCTCTCGACTCGTCCCCACGGCTTGAGCTATTGGTTGAATGGCCAACTGCTTGGCAATGGCCAGCTCGGTGACCCCAGCCAAGTGTTGTACTTCCGCGCCGCGGCCGACGGCATCGAGCTTCTAACATTGGACTCACAGCCTTCCGCAGGAGAGGCCCCCGACACCCAACCATGATCCAAGGCTACGTAGAGGTCTCCCTGCCGCCCCCCGTAGCGCGCGAGTTGACCTATGGCGTACCTGCTGAATTCGCCGCAGAAGCGCAGCCTGGGGCCTTAGTGTTGGTGCCGGTAGTCCAGCGCCGACTCACCGGCATTGTCTTAGGGCCAGCTACACTCGGCGACCTTCCCCCAAACAAGATCCGCCCTATCGAACAAATCCTCGACACCTCGCTCCTCAGTCCAGAGGTCGTCGCACTCTGCCGCTGGATGGCTTCCTACTACATGGCCCCCCTCGGCAGTGCGCTGATGGCCGCTCTGCCCCCAGGCGTCAAACTCAGCTCCAACCGCCTCGTACAATTGCGCGACGCACCCACTGGCCATCACGCGGGCATAGAGGCGCGGATCATCGACGAACTCCAGCGCAGCGGCTCCCTCAAAGTCAGCACCCTCAAGCGCCGACTCGGCAGCCGGGGCTTGGAAAAGGGCGTGCGCGCCCTGCGCCGCCGCGGACACATCGAAGTCGCGCCCGTGCTCGAAGACCGGCGACCCCGCACCCTGAGCCAACGCTGCTTTTTTCTAAACGACGAACCAGCCGCGCACACCGCCATCGCCGCCATTGAAAAGCGCGCCCCGCGCCAAGCGGCCTGTCTGCGCTACTTGCTCGACCACCCCATGGCCGCGCGCAGCGAACTGAGCGTGGCTGGCTTTTCCTCGGCCGTACTCAAGGCGCTCGAAGGCCGCGGCTTGATTTCACCAACGGCCGAGGAAGTCATCCGCGACCCCCTCGCTCATATCGCCAGCGGCACCCCCCCAGATCTCATCCCAACAGCCGACCAGCAACAGGTCCTCAATGACCTATCGACCGCACTCGACGCCCAGCAATTCTATCCAGCCTTGCTGCACGGCGTCACCGGCTCGGGCAAAACCCTCGTGTACGTCCAACTTGTGGCGCAAGCGCTGGCTGCCGGGCGCGGTGCGATCATCTTGGTGCCAGAAATCGCCCTCGCTTGGCAGATGGTGCGGCGCTTCAAAGAGCACTTCGGCGAGGCGGTCGCCGTCTTCCACAGCCAGCTTTCGGCTGGCGAGCGCTACGACACCTGGCGTCGCTTGCGCCGCCGCGAGCAGCGCGTGCTCATCGGCGCTCGCTCGGCCATCCTCGCACCGGTAGAAAATTTGGGGCTGATTGTCGTGGACGAAGAGCACGACACCTCGTACAAGCAAGAAGACCTAGACAGCAGCCACCCCCTCACCTACAACGCCCGCGACCTCGCCTTAGTGCGCGGGCAGCGCGGCAACGCCGTCGTCGTCCTCGGCTCAGCCACGCCCAGCTTAGAGTCGCATTGGAATGCCGCCACCGGCAAGTATCACCTCCACACCTTGCCCCGCCGTATCGACGACCGCCCCCTGCCGCAAGTGGCGGTCGTCGATATGAAACAGGAGCCTTTCCAAAGAAAGCAGCGCGCCATCTTCTCGCACGACTTGCGGCGCAAGATGCAAGACCGCCTCGCGCGCGGCGAGAAAATCATCCTGTTGCAAAATCGCCGCGGCTTCGCGCCCTTCATTAGCTGCACCAACTGTGGCGAACCGATTCAGTGCCCTAGTTGCCGCGTCTCGCTGACTTATCACCAGCGACCTTCGGCTGAGCTCAGGTCGAAGCCTACCGCCTCTGAGACCCGCTGTCATTACTGCGACTTCGCGGCCCCACCACCGTCGGTCTGCCCGTCCTGCGGCAGCGCGGAGCTGCGCTTCGCCGGCGTGGGCACCCAAAAGGTCGAGAGCGCCCTATTGGCCCAATTTCCCGGCATCCGCGTCATCCGCATGGACGTGGACACCACTGCTTGGAAAGGCGCACACGACGCGCTCGTCGAGCGCTTCCGCAACGGCGAGGCCGACGTGCTGCTCGGCACCCAAATGGTCGCCAAGGGCCTCGACCTGCCCGAAGTCACGCTAGTCGGCGTGATTTCCGCCGATACCGGCATGCACCTGCCCGACTTCCGCGCGGCCGAGCGCAGCTTCCAGCTTCTGACCCAAGTCGCCGGCCGCTCGGGGCGCGGCCACACCGCCGGTGAGGTAGTAATCCAGACGCTGCTGCCCGACGACGCAGCCTTGCGCGCGGCCGCCAACCAAAATTACGCGGCCTTTGCCCACAACGAGCTAGCCCAGCGGCAGCAGGCCGGATTCCCTCCGTTTGGCCGCCTCATCGTCTTCCGCTGGCGCGGCCCCTGCGAGCAAGCCGTTGAAACCGGATCGCAACAGGGCGTCAACGCCCTGCGACAGGGCCTCGACCAAGATGCGCTCGTGCTCGGGCCGGCCCCAGCCCCGCTGGCGCGGCTGCGCGGTCACTACCGCTGGCAAGCCCTCTTGCGCGGCTCCTCGGCGCACCATTTGCGCGCAACGGCCCTCAGCGCCCTGCCAGCCATGCGCGCGGCCGCCAAAGATCACGCCCTCCACTTTTCCATCAACATCGACCCTCTAACGATGATGTAGGCCGTTTCCATGCTCTTGCTCCGCCTTTTGCTCCTGCTGCTTTTGGCCCTGCCCGTCCGCGCCCAGTTATCCGGCACCCAATGGGAAGCCTATACCAGTATGCGCCAAATCAACCGGGTCCTCGTCCACCAAGACGCGGTCTGGGCCGGCACCAGCGGCGGCGTTCTGCGCTACGACCAGCAGACCCAATCCTATACGCGCTTCACTCGCCGCGACGGCCTGCCGGGCAATCTCATCTTGAGCCTCTCCGTAGATGCCAACGGCCACCTGTGGTTTGGCACCCGCTCTCAGGGTTTGAGCCGCTATCGGCCCGAGCAAAACCGCTTCGATCCGCCCTTTCTAGACTTCCAAAACCTTCGCATCAACGCCCTTGAGCCTCATGGGGACATCCTCTACGTCGGCAGCGAGCGCGGCGTCAGCGCGTTTGTCATCAGCAAGGAAGAGGTCAAGGAAACCTATCGGCGCTTGGGAGAGCTGCCCAAAGACACCGAGGTGACCAGCATTGAAATGTTTGCCGGTCGCCTGTGGGCCGGGACCGTCAATGGCCTAGCGTGGGCGGATTTGGCCCAGCCCAATCTCCAAGATCCCAGCAGTTGGGAAGCCGAGCCAATAAGGGGCGAGGTGCGCGACATGCTGGTCTATCAAGACACGCTCTTCGTCGCGGCCACGGACGGCATCTGGCGCGTACATCCCGCGCTCGACCGCCCCGAACTCGATTATTCCACGACCAGCAGCGTTGCCCTCGGCCTCTTCGAGGGGAGCATCGTCACTGGGGCGGCTGACGGCACCTTATCCCAGCGCCAAGCCAACCGTTGGCAGCCGCTAAATACGTCAGGTATCAGCAGCACGGCCGACCTGTCCGATACCGACGGCCCCCTATGGGTCGCCAGCCATAGCGGCTTGCGCGTCCTCGGCACTGACCCACCGCCACCGACCCACGAGCCTAAAGCCAACTTCTTCTTCGACATAGCGCAGACTCCCAACGGCCACCTGTGGGTCGCCTCCGTGCCCAAGGACAATCTACCCGCTTTTGGTCTGTACGAGTTCGACGGCGAGGGCTGGACTACCCACACCACCAATACCGACCTGGCGTCCAATACCGTCTCGGCCTTGGAGACCGACGGCGAGGGCTTGCTGTGGGTTGGCCATTGGGGCCGGGGCATTAACGTGCGCGACGCCAACGGCCAGTGGCAGCATCTCACCGCCAATAACTCGGCTCTCGAAGGCATCGACGGCGGTTCCTTTGTCGCTATCAGCGACATCGACCGCGACGCCAACGGCTTGCTGTGGATTGCCAATGTCCAAAATGGGCTAGTCGTCATGGATGGGTGGCCGCCCCAACAGGCCGCGCTCAACAGCCAGTTGGACTTCGGCATGTCCGCAGGCCGCGACATGACCAAAATCGCCATTGGTCCCGACGGCCTGAAGTGGATTGGGACGGCACTCGACGGCTTTTTCCTCTTAGACGATGGCGGCACCCCCTTTGACATCGGCGATGAGACCGGCTTAGTCTTCGACACCGTCGCTTATCCAGACCTAACCAGCAACGCCGTCATCGACATCCACGTCGATCGCTCGGGGCAAGTGTGGGTCGCCACCAACAACGGCCTCAATGCCGTGCGCGGCGAGTATTCGCGCACCAACGCGGATTTTGCGGTCGCAAGCTGGAAGGTGTACAACACTGACAACGGCCTACCGTCCAACGCGACTACGTCACTGGCCGAAGACGACTGGGGACGCATTTGGGTCGGCACCGAAGGCGGCTTGGCCCGCATCAGCACCGAGGGCCAAGTCGAGTTCGCGCTCGACACCAGCGACGGCCTCGTCAACAACCGCGTCAACTCGCTCTACTTCGATCGGGAAAACGGCGCGCTGTGGATTGGCACACTCGGCGGGATGAGCCGCCTGCAACTCGGCACCTCGGGAACCGCCGCTGGTCCTCAGGCATACGCGTATCCCAACCCCTTCCACATCGGCGTGCGCGGCGCATCCCTGACCTTTGCCGACCTGCCGCTGGGAGCCAGCGTGCGCATTTTCACCGCAGCCGGCGAACTCGTCCGTCAGCTCGACGGCGCAGCGGGCGAAGGCGCAGTCACTTGGAATGGCCAGAGTGCGGCGGGTTTTCTCGTGGGATCGGGCATTTACTACTTTGTCGCGCAAGCAGGAACCGGCGACGCCGTGCGCGGCAAAATCGCCGTGATCAACGACCGCTGACATGCGCGGCCTCTGCGTTGCAATCGCCGTCGCGCTTCTCGCTGCGGACGGCCCGGCCCAGCCCCTATTTACCATTGCGCGGCTGCAATACGGCGGCGGCGGCGACTGGTACAGCGACCCCTCTTCCCTGCCCAACTTGCTCCGCTTCTTAAGGGAACACACCCAAATCGACGCAGCCGAAACCGAGGCGCGGGTGCAAATCATGGACGAGGAGCTGTTTTCCTATCCGTACATCTACATGACCGGGCACGGCAATGTGGCTTTTTCCGCTGAGGAGGCGACGCGGCTTCGACACTACTTGGAAAGCGGCGGCTTTCTCCACGCCGACGACAACTACGGCATGGACGAGAGCTTCCGCCGCGCCATGCGCCAAGTCTTCCCCAACGCCGAGTGGGTGGAACTGCCGCCCGAGCATCCCCTGTTCCACTGCCACTTCGAGTTGCCAGCGGGCCTGCCCAAAGTCCACGAGCACGACGGCAAAAGGCCGCAAGCCCTCGCGCTTTTCACCGGCGAGCGCCTAGCCGTGCTGTACACGTATGAGGCGGATTTAGGCGACGGCTGGGAAGACCCCGACGTCCACAGCGACCCAGAGGGCAAGCGACTCGACGCCCTCAAAATGGGTGCCAATATCGCAGTCTGGGCGCTGAGTCATTAGACGAGCAGTAAGCGATACCCCCACAACGCCAGCACGAGAGCCAGCACGCCTCCAGCGAGGCCCTTGCGGAAAAACGGGGGCAGCGCCAGCCAAGCGCGGCTGAACCGACTCGGAAAACACGCTAGGCCGAGGGCCAGTGGGACGATGAAAAACGCGAAGGGATGGTAGTGCCAAGCATCGGTGGGGTTGCCTTGGGCAAGGGCGATGCAGGCGCGCCCCATACCGCAACCTGGGCAGGGCAGTTGGGTGAGGAAGCGGAAAGGGCACAGGCTCGGCCAAGCCGCGCCGAGCACTGGGCCAAACCACGCCGCGAATGCCGCGACGAGCGCCAACCCAACGAGGAAAATTCTCGCGAGATGAACGGAACTAACTGTCGGCGCTTTCACCGTAGAACTTGTTGACTTCCCACTGCTGAATAGCAGTAGCGGCCAAGCCGAGGGAAAAAATAGAAACCAAGACGCATATCAACGCTAGGTCTTTGTTTTCGCGCAGACTATTGTTCTCCTGAATCTCGTTGATGCCCTTCGCCATCTTGTATTCGTAGTAAAGCTCAAATATGCTGCACGTCAGGATATAGAGTACGAGCCAAAGCCAGAAGTTGTACTCCTCCCGCCCCAGCCACGCATTGAGCGTTTCCATCTGTTTGTACTGCCAGTAGAAATAGTAAATCCCACACGTCAGAATGCTGACGATTATTCCCAAGACAATGCTTCTCACGCCGTCGTACTCAGGATATGGGTAGCTCTGCATAATTGGACCTCCGGTTTATGGTACCTGCGTCCGCAAATATAGCCGCCACGCGCCACGCGGCAACCGTCCCTAGCCCCCCTCCTCAACGCTCATATACGTATCAATCGGCAAGTCGACCAGCCGTTGCAACACCCCACTCGGCCAATAGATGTGCAGCGAATCTATCCGGCCCGCCGCACCCAAGCCAAAATGCACGCGCCGGTCGCCACTGCCCAAGAAGCTCTCGCCGCAGAGCACATCCCGCCGCTGCCTTTGGCCGCCGCTCCACAACACGACCTTCGCGCCGACGGCCTCGCGATTTCTCCCCGCGCCCACAAGGTGCAGGCCGAGCCAATGGTGATCAGCGGCCGTCTGATTGTGCAACAGGGAGGGCCGACCGTTGAGATTGGTAACGAACAGGTCCACGCGGCCATCGTCGTCAAAATCCCCGGCCACCGCGCCGCGACTAACCGCCCGATCCTCGCCTAGCTCGACGAGGCTAAAATGGCCGGCGTCGTTAGCGAATAAGTGATTCGCCTGCGCGTAGGTCGCGCCGCTGCCCGGGCGTTCGATCTGCGGATACACGTGCCCGTTGGCCACGAACAAGTCTTGGTCGGCGTCGTTGTCAAAATCGAGAAAGACCGCGCCAAACCCCACGAAGGGAAGGCTGATGCGGCCCAAGCCCGCGGCAAAGCTCACATCCGCAAACGTGCCGCTGCCGGTGTTGCGATAGAGCGTGTTGTAGTCGTCCTCAAAGTTGGTGACCAGCAAATCGCCGTCGCCGTCGTTGTCGTAATCGCCCCAAGCCGCGCCCATGCCGGCCTGCGCCAAGCCCGTTTCCCCTAGCGCGGCATTGGCCTGTAACCCCACTTCGGCAAAGGTGCCAGCCCCATCGTTGCGGTAGAGGAAATTGGGCGTCGAGTCATTGGCGACGTACAGATCCAAATCCCCGTCGTCGTCGCTGTCGATGAACAGCACGGCAAACCCATAGCCCGGATCGTGTTGACCAAGGCCGCTAGCCGCCGTCACCTCGGCAAAGGTACCGTCGCCATCGTTGCGGTAGAGCGCGTCCGGCAACGCGGGCAAGCCCAGCGGGCCGATGAATACGTCCCGGCCCTTCCACTGCGTGCCCAAGGGCCGCACCGCGGTCGAATCAAAATCCGCGTAATTGGCCACGTACAAATCCAAATCACCATCCAAGTCCGCGTCGCCCATGGCCGCGCCCGTACTCCACACCGGTAGCGCCAACCCGGCGCGGGCCGTGGCATCGGCAAATTGCTCTAATCCGTCGTTGCGATAGAGGATGTTTTCTTGTAGGCAGGTGATGTACAGATCGGCATCGCCATCGGCATCGTAATCCGCGCTCAACGCGCCCATGCCCCAGCCGCGACCCGTGGCACCGGCCGCGACCGCTCGATCGACAAAGCCACGGCCACGGTCGTTGCGGTAGAGAGCATTGTCACCGCCCTCTCCGTTGACCCAATAGATGTCCAAATCGCCGTCGCCGTCCGCGTCGAGGAGCGCGGCCCCACCGCCTTTGGCTTCGACGATATAGCGCTTTTCTGCGCCGCCGCCGACGTGGGACCGCTCTATACCCCACTCACTAGCTTTGTCGATGAAGGGAAACTCGTCAGTAGGCGCGCAGGCCGCCATGCACAGCAGCAGCCCACCCCACTTCAATCGCGCCACAACCCTTCAAGACCCGGTAACCGGCGCGACCTCGGCGGGTTTCTCCACAACCAACCGACCCCAAAACTCTTGGACTCCCACCAGCAGGCGCATTCCTATCGGGACGCCGAGCAAAATGATGAAGGTGGCAAACAGGATGCCAAAGCCCAGACTGACGGCCATTGGGATCAAAAACTGCGCCTGAAGGCTCTTTTCGAGGATCATCGGCAGCAGGCCAAAAAAGGTCGTCAGGGAGGTCAGCAGGATCGGACGAAAGCGCGCGGCCCCGGCTGACACTAGGGCTTCCTCGTGCGACGTGCCCTCGCGCCGCAGTTGGTTATAGAAGGTCAGCAGCACCAGCGAATCGTTGACCACCACGCCCGAGAGCGCGACGATCCCAAACAGACTCAAAAGTGCCAAGTCCAAGCCCATCAGCAGATGCCCCCAGACCGCGCCAATGATGCCAAAGGGAATCGCGCTCATGACGACGAGGGGCTGCGTGTACGATTTGAACGGCACGGCCAGCAACACGTAGATGGCGGCAAGAGCGATGATGAAATTGAACAGCAGGCTCTGTAGCGAATCATCCCGCTCCTGCTGCTCACCGCCGAAGCGATAGCGCAGACCGGGATAGTCCTGGACCAGGGCGGGCAAGAAAAACGCTTCGAGATCGCGATTGATTTCGTCGGCATTGGCGATTTGGTCATCTACCGAGGCACTCACCCGCACGACGCGCTGGCCATCGGTGCGCTGGATAGAGGCATAGGCGTGGCCAATGGTGACAGTGGCAACCTCGGTAAAAGGCACCTCGGCACCCGATGGCGTGCGCACGCGCATCGAGCGTACATCGCCTAAGTTGCGGCGCTCATCTTTGGGGTAGCGCACCATCACCCGCACGTCGTCCGAGCCGCGTGGGAATCTCAGCGCTTGGTCGCCGTAGAAGCCCTGACGCACTTGGCGGGCTAGATCGGCGAGCGTCAGGCCGAGGGTGCGGGCTTGGGGCTTGAGCTGGAGTTTCATCTCCAGCTTGCCCTCCTGAAAGCTGTCTTGGATATCGCCGGTGCCGGCGTACTCGGCGATTTTGCCCTTGAGGCGATCGACGGCCAACAAGAGCTGGTCGAAATTGTCCGAGGCCAGCTCAACCTCGATGGGATTGCCAGCGGAAAACAGCGACGAGGAAAAAATAATGGATTCGGGGCCGGGTACCTCACCAACCAGTTGGCGCAGCCGCGCCTCGATCTCCGCGCTGTCGAGATCGCGCTCCTCGGAAGGTAACAGTTCGATGGTAACTTCGGCTAGATGCCCCTGGCCGCCAGCACTTGGGGTGCTTGCAAAGGAAGAACGCCGAGCCGAGGGTTGGTCGCCGATGTAAGTGAAAAAATTGCGGTAGATTGAATCCCCGCCCTCGCGCTCGGCGTCGATCTGGTCGCGCAGGACGATGGCCTTTTCTTCGATATGTCGCACGACCTTGGCGGTTTGGGTCGCCGTGGTACTCTGGGGCATGTTGACCGATATCGTCACCCAATCGGCCCCGATCTCGGGCATAAACACGAACTTGATATGACCGCCAGCGACCAGCCCGCCGGTACACAGCATGAGCGATAAGGCCAAGGCGGTACTAGAAATCGGATGGGCCAACGCCAAGCGCAGCGTGGGTTTATAGGCGTTGCGGATGACGTACTGGAGGCCGCGGTCAAAGACGACGACGCCCCGGGCGTGCCAATCGAGGGGGCGGATGAAAATTCGGCGAAACAAGCGGCTGATTGGCCCGTCCCCTTTAGAAGACAGGTGCGCCGGCAGAATGAACAGGCTCTCAATCAGCGACAGCAGCAGCACGGAGATGACGATCACCGGGATGACCGACATGAACTTACCCATCATGCCCTCGACGAAAAACAGCGGCATAAAGGCCGCAATC
>JAJDVZ010000043.1:0-5617 GCA_022825835.1 Candidatus Latescibacterota bacterium | reverse complement strand
CCATAAAAAAACATGGACGAAAAGCCATAAGCCTCTTTCGAAAAGGATTAGACCAACTCACACAGATCATACACCAAACACGAGACCAACCTAAACGCGCCCGACAATATCAACCCATGTTACTGTCGTGTACTTAGGAATGAGTCAAAAGATCACAAAACCTTCTGAGTTGTTCTCTAGATACTCGATATTCTTCATCCTGCCACCAAGCAGCTCCGTCGTCCACAAACTGACTCATAACGCGTATTAGACCGGAGATACGGTGGAACGACAGGCGGAACGCCGCTAGCCGTTCTTCGAGATACTTGTTTACGCAACTGGTGAAGTGGTCAATCTTTCCTTCTGCCAGAGTAATACGCTGGTCATCAGTGGTCGTGAACACATCGGGAATGTCCTTTAGTGCCGAAAACATCGCATAGCCGTGAATGTCGTCCACAATACGTTCGACGTCCAGCTTGCCAGCAGTGACATAGGCTCTATCGTGATACAGGGCAATCGGCACGGTGACGACTTGCTTGCCAAAGTATTGTTTTTGCAGCAACGCCCAAACCATATCGGAGCGTCGGCTTGCCCTACCATCAATGATGGGCGAAGGATTGGGAGCCATCTTCAGAGCCTCGGCATCGAGGACAAAGGTGTTGCCACCGCGCTGAAGTCCATCACCTATAAATTCTAGCGGGTTGATGTCGGCGGCAACGGCGAGGGGCCGGAAAACCTGTTCTCCGGCCAAGATCCGCGCAGCCGCACCGGCCATGCGCTCAAACGCCTCGCCGACCTGCTCGCCGGTAAACGCCGGTGTGATCCAGAACGGAGTCTCCAGCCGATCGGTCTCGTTGCGCGATAGATCGTAATAGTAATCTCGCCGACCGGACCGCAACGCCGCGTTCTCCAAGGAGCGATCCGGCAGAGCCGCCTGCGGGTCCTGAGACGCCAGCCACCACAGCGACGCGACTAGATCGACGAGTTGAACCCGCACAGTTGCCGCAAATGGCACTGGCGGAGCGCCGGTACATATCCCGATGGCAATATCGACAGTACCACCCGCACGAAGTCGGCGGAGCTCCCTCAGTATCGGCGCGAATGCCCGAGAGCACCGCTGTAGGTGTCCGTCTTCCTCAATAACGAGCGGGTCGAGCCGCATGTCGTCATCGACGATCCAAACCACCGCACCCGGCCGCTCCTTGGCGAACACGTATAGGTACGACTGTAACACCGTCCGCGCACTGGCGATGGCCAGCCTGCATCCCCGGCTCGCGCCACCGTCGAGTACCCGGCCGTGCGCGGCGTCTTCCAAGTGCCGCGCACGGTCCACAAGATAGATACGCAGGCTATCCTTGCGCTCGCGCTCGACAAGCGTCCGCAACTCTCCACTGGGCGTCTGATCATCCCCGTTCTCCAAGATCAAGACGTCATGGCCCGACAGACCGGGGCCGTCGGATAGCCCGCGAAGATCAGCGAGCAGATTGCTTACCTCTTCGAGTCGCGCCGTGTCGGCGATTAGCCCGACGATCAGATGGGGCGGTGTCTGAGGTGGTGGTGATGTCCGTGATATTGAGGACAGCAGGGCGTCGTGGGTCCCATCTTTGATCACGGACTTGGGCGGCGATTCTTTCCACCCGAAAAGCCGGTTGGCCCGTATGCGAAACGCTTCGCGTTCGGCGTCGGACATGCGGCCTTGGTACTTGCGGAAGAACCGATCCAACCCCTCAATCTTGGCGGGCGATTTCGGTGTGGATAATCGAGACCGAGACGCGCAGGCAAAGTGCTGAACAGTCGGTTCGGCAGTGGTGCCGTAGCGCACCCTAGGCAACTCCGCGATGCGGATGCACAGGTCGCGGTCGGTGCAACTCGGCAGTGATTCGTCAAACAGACCTGCTTCGAGTAACACACTCAGCCGACAAACCAGATTGCTGCCTTGAATACCGGGATTCTCCACTAAGAAGCTCGCCATGTCGAGCGACGGTGGCGGAACCACCAAGAGCCGCTCGGCACTTTCTTCAATTCGCCAGAATCGCGCCGCTACCATGTCGAGACCTCGCTCCTCAGCAACTGTCATACATCTGTGCAGATGGTGTGAGTCCCACTGATCGTCGTCATCCAAGATCGCGATATAGAGCTGCCTAGGGTCGTCGTACATCCGCATCAGGTGTTCTAGGCCGGAATTCCACGCTCCTGCCGCGCCTTTCGTGCGCCGGTTGCGGAGAAAATCTACGCCCATGCCGACTGGTCGCCAGTCCCGGACTAGTCGCTCGGTCCGTGCAGCGGCAGCCTCATTGCCTGAGTCATCGACGACGATCACGCTCACCGGTGGTCGGGACTGATGCTCAATCGAGGGAAGAGCCCGGTGCTCTAGCAGATTTATTCGGTGGGCCGTGGCGACGAGAATCGCCACGGTATCCTTTGGGGTAGAGTGCATGACAATACCTTCTAGATGATGGGATTATCGGCGGCGGTTTCCCATCCATGAGATAGGTTGCGGACTTACAACCTTACCCGCCACCTCGCCCCCCATACAAATCCCGCACCCGGCTCACCACCACGGCCAACAGAATAATCGACCCCAAAAACGCCTGTTCGTAATAGACGTTGGCCTCCAGCATCACCAAGCCGTTTTTGATGAGAACGATGATAACCGCCCCTAACAGCAGGCCCAGCGCCGAGATGCGCCCTCCCGCCAGCCCAGTCCCGCCAACAATGGCCACCGCAAAGCTGGTGATCAGCCAGTCTTTACCCGTCGCCGGTTGCGCCGACCCCATCCGCGAGACCCACAACACCGCAGCCAGCGCACCCACGCCACCCGACAGCACGTGCGACAGCAGAATCATCCGGTCAGTATTGATCCCCGCCAGCCGAGCCGCCTCCTGATTCCCCCCAGTCGCCAACAGCCGCCGCCCGAAGACCGTGTGCCGGAATGCGTAGTGCGTCGCCAGTAGCACCAGCCCCATCGTCCAGAACAAATTCGACAGCCCCAAAAATTTCTGCCGCCCCAAAAACGTGAATTCCCGAGGAATGTCCGTGTAGGCGTAGCCTTCGGAAAACCCATGCACTAGCCCTGTAAAGACAAAAAGCGTGGCCAGCGTGGCGATAAAGGAATTGATCTGCAACCGCGTGATGATGACCCCGTTGACCCACCCAGCCACACTGCCAATCCCCAGCGCCACCAGCGCCGCTAACCACCCCGGCAAACCCAACACCTGAATGCAGTACCCAGTGGTAATGGTCGCCAAGCCGCCAATGGCCCCCACGGACAGATTCATCCCCCCAGCGACCAGCACCAGCGCCTGAGCCAGCGCCACCAACACGGAGAACGCAACAATCCGGGAGATGTTGAAGAGGTTGTACGCCGACAGAAAGCTCTCCGAGCTAAGCGCACATCCCACAAACAACAACCCCGCCGACAAGGCGATCCCCGCGTCGTTGTGCCGCATGAGTCTGCGTAGGCGTTCCATAGTCTCAGTGCCTATTCCTCACGTCGCCGACATTGGGATTCCATCCAAAAGTACAGAGCGTGGAGAAGGTTGGGGAAGCGGTATCCCCCTCTAACTTCGGTATCTTTCTCTAACGCTCCCAGGCTCGTCATCCGGCGCAGAAAATTATCCAAGCCCTTTTTCTCCGCGTCCGTCAGAAGCTCGCGAAGTTCCGCCCGCCGGAAGTGGGTTCTAGGCTCATCTGCCATTTTGCGGAAAATCGAGTGATAGCTTTCACTGCGGATAGCACTGAATATCTGGGGGTTCAGCAGTTTCCGCCCGATGACCTCGGCGGCTGTAGAAATACCTTCCGATATCTCGTTCTTCTCGATAGTCGGTCCCCGAGCCGTCCGCCAAACCGCGTCCCCGATTTCGTGCGCCAAAACAGGCAAGCCGCCGGTAAACCGGGCCAGCGAGTCTAGCCCCTCTTGGGAGACCTCTGCTCCACCAGCGCGGAATGAGTCGCTGTAAAACCGGCGAACCTCGTCATCCGACCAAGGAGCAATCTCGATCAGCTCAAAGACGCGGGCTAAAGACGATTGCTTATCTATCAGTTCCTGACGCCTCTCTTCAAGCCCGACTACGAGGATGCAGAGGCGCATTTCCTGCTGAGAAGTGGCGATCTCATCCACAGTGCTCTTGAGCCAATTGGCGAAACTCTCCGAGCCGGCCAGTCCATTGATGTCGTCGAGGATTAGAAAGAGGGACTTCTTGTGCTCTCCGAGGCTCTCCAGCAATCGCTTCATTGACGGCACGAAGTGGCGCTCCATGGCCAACATGTCCCGCTCTTCGAGGTTCAACTCAAGCGTTACCCCAAAGAGACCCACCTTGCTGACGCGATCGCCGAAGAGGGTTATGAGCTGTTGATGCCAAGGCTTGTCGATACTCTCTTTTAGGATGCGGTCAAAGGTCCGACGCAGCATCTCCCGGAGGTCTTGAACCCCTCCGAGAAAGACGTGACACCCCGCTACGTCGTGGTCGTGTTCAACCAAGTGGCGAACGAAAGCAGCCAGCGAGCTTTTGCCGATACCCCGCTCGCCACTGACAAAGCCGATCTTAAAGCGGCCTTGCGTACTGGCGTTGACCATGCCGCGCAGCCGCTCTATTTCGGGGCTGCGCCCGACAAAGAACTCAATCGGCACAGGTTGTCCGGGTCTAAACGGGCTAGATTCAGGAGTCATTTTACTTTCTCCTTGTATTTGGTATATCTCGCCATGGAAGAAGACCACCGCTTCACGAGTCTGCGTAGGAGTTCCACGAGTCAGTTTAGACGGCGGCCGATGCGGCGGCTTATCGCGTCGTAGCTCAAGCCCTGCTCGTGGATCTCAGAGATCTCCTTGAGGATACATTGCATTATCAAACTTACTTCACTAGATGAGCAGGCGTCCCCATGTCTGGGACCTCGGGATACAACCAATAAGTTTCTTTTTTTTTCATTAGGTATTGGAAAGTACCATCTTTCGCCCTAATGTCCCGCCAATTAGCTCCCTCCAAGGCTTTCCTACTTATACCAAATCTTGCGATCTGATTCTCAGTACCAGTCTGATCGCCGGGATAGTAAGCGACCAGTTCAAGCTCCTTGATACCCCGGAAACGTTTCACTAACCATTCGTTCGGATGAGTGCTCCAGAGATCATAACATAGCCGACGAAAATTATTCAGGAGCTTTACTGGGTGGATGAATGTTACCTTACCTACACTGTAGTCTCTTTTCACGATCTCATCCGGATTTGGACGCATGTTGATCGTCAAACGTCCGTTCTCCACAGATATGTTCTTAATGACGCGAAGTTTGCGACCTCGCTTTAAGAACGAGTAATCCACAACGGGTTTGCTCTCTCGGGTCAAGTGCGGTGCGCGAAATGTCCACTGAATTACCCGCTCTTCAGCAGCGCGTTCAACTGTTCCCTTCTCATAACGGAAGAAACCCATGGAATCCCACTTAGCTTCTTCAATACCGAGATCGGCAAATATCCGGATTTTATCTGCTATCATCTTTAACTCAAAGAGCTAAGTACACGACAGTAACGTAAGTTGTGGTACGGCCCTGCTTTAGGTTTTATTTGTAATCGCCCAAGATTACATCTAAAACCTAAATACAGGAGCCGCACCATGCTTATTCATATGCTAAAGAAAGCCCTCATGCAAGG
>JAJDVZ010000155.1:0-43390 GCA_022825835.1 Candidatus Latescibacterota bacterium | reverse complement strand
CCTTGCATGAGGGCTTTCTTTAGCATATGAATAAGCATGGTGCGGCTCCTGTATTTAGGTTTTAGATGTAATCTTGGGCGATTACAAATAAAACCTAAAGCAGGGCCGTACCACAACTTACGTTACTGTCGTGTACTTAGGAGATTCAGTAAAAGGACACCTAAACAAGATGCCCTGTAAAGCGGATAAACCTACCGCGTCTTTACGTGCGCGTACTGCAGTATTTTTCGATCAACCGTGAGCAGTTCACAGTCGTACTCGCGGGCGGTTGCAACGATGATTTGATCGGCCGGGTCGCGGTGAAATTCACCGGGTAACCTAGTCGAAGCAATGGCAATCCTTGGAGTCAGTTCAATATATTGGATACCGGGTAAGGCCAGCGCCGTGTCCATCCATTCCTCAACAGGGCAAGCTAGTTTCAGTCTTTCGTACTCCACCAACTTAGCGACCTCCCAACAAGAAATTGCCGATACCCCAAGACCGGCCGGCCGCTCTTCCTCAATTATATCCCTGTGGTACTCAGTTAGTCGCCCGTTTTCATCGGCCAGCCAGATCCACAGGTGAGTATCCAGAATAATCACTTCAACAGTTCCCAGTCCTCTTCACCTACCGGCTCCGTCGGCTCCAGATACTCAATGACCTTACCTCGCAGCGGCGATGGCGTCACAGGATGGGAGCCGGTTCCGTACGACAATATAATTACTTCTACCTTGTCCCCTTCTTTGAAAGGAAGGGCGCTCAGCTTTAGTTCCCCATTTGCGGCGATCTGTTTCTCGACGCGGTAGGCTTTCATCATTCACCTCGCTAACATTTTAGAAGCTGTTTTAGCTTAGAGTCAGCCTCGTTGCTTTCTCATACTATCTGTTCTGCGTCGTTTTCACGTATCAATATGTGTCTTTGGCCTGCAAATATCAACGTATCTCATAAATGTCAAGACCGGCCCCTGTGCCTCACCTGTACCCCGCCGGGCATTGGCAGGCACGTAAATACCTCGGCTCCCGGCTCGGCGGCAATAGCACCTGTTGCACTGCCGCCGAGCCGCTCACTTCGCATCAACGTGCAAGACATCGCGTTTCTTTGCACGGGTTGGCCCTGTCGCCTATCTTGTCAGCTGTAGGCCCCATACTTCAGTTGGCCGGGATGTGGAGTAAGACCCATGCTAAAGAAGAACCCCCAAGCGGGACAGACGGCCAAGCGCAAACTGCCCATCGGCATTCAGACCTTTCGCCAGATTCGCGAAGAATCCTACTACTACGTCGATAAGACCGCCTACATAAGGCGGCTGGTCGCCGAGGGCAAACACTACTTTCTGTCGCGCCCGCGCCGGTTTGGCAAGAGCCTGTTTCTCGATACGCTCAAGGAACTATTCGAGGGCAACGAGCCGATTTTTAAAGGGCTGGCCATTCACGACCAATGGGACTGGTCGGTGCGCCATCCCGTACTGCGGCTGAGCTTTGGCAGCGGCAACTTCAAGGAGCCGGGCAATCTGCACAAGGAGACGATGGCCCAATTGGGCACCATAGAGAAAGTTGACGGCTGCGACACCGCACCGGCTTACTTTCGGCATTTGCTGCGGACGCTGCATCAACGGACCGGCCAGCCGGTGGCGGTGCTAATTGACGAGTACGACAAGCCAATCCTCGACGCACTGGAGGAACCAGAGATCGCCCGAGCCAACCGCGACTACTTGCGCGGCTTGTATGCGACGATCAAGGATAGCGACGCGCATATCGCGTTCTCCTTCCTCACCGGGGTAAGCAAGTTCTCTAAGGTCAGCCTATTCTCCGGCCTCAATAATCTTAAGGACATTACCCTAGACCCACGCTATTCTGCCATTTGCGGCTATACTGAGGCGGACTTGGACGCGCTGTTCGCCCCGGAACTGCCCGGCTTGGACCGAGCGGAAATTCGACGCTGGTACAACGGCTACAACTGGCTGGGCGACGAACAGGTGTACAACCCCTTCGATGTCCTCCTGCTGTTCGACCGTCGCCAGTTTGGTGCCTACTGGTTTGAGACGGGTACGCCGACGTTTCTGCTCGAAATGTTGTTGGAGCGCGGGGTCAGTGCCCTAACCTTGGACGACATGCTTGGCAGTGAGGAGTTGCTATCGACGTTTGACGTAGATCACATTGCGACCGAGGCCCTGCTGTTCCAGACCGGCCACCTGACCATTCGCCGCACCGAGTCGCGCGGCGGAGAGCTATACTACCGGCTGGGCTACCCCAACCGGGAGGTCCAGCAGAGCCTGAACAAGAGCCTGCTGAACCACCTGACGGGCAACCCCGCACGCCAAGTCGAGCACAACGCCCGGCTGTACGACCTGCTGCTGGTCAACGACTTCGATGGCTTGAAAACGCTGTTCGAGGCATTCTTTGCCAGCATTCCCTACCAGTGGCATACCAACAACGAGATTGCCAACTACGAGGGCTACTACGCCAGCGTGTTCTACTCGTACTTTGCGTCGCTGGGGCTGGATATTACGGTGGAGGACAGTAGCAGTAAAGGGCGTCTCGACATGGCGGTGGAGTTCAACGGGAACGTGTATCTGTTCGAGTTCAAGGTAGTGGAACAGGCGTCGGAGGGAGCGGCGCTGCGGCAGTTGCAGGCGCGGGACTACGCGGCCAAGTATCGCAGTCGCGGCGAGCCGATTTACCTGATCGGAGTGGAGTTCAGTCGGCAGACCCGCACCTTGGCGGCTTTCGAGATCGAGTGTATGTGAATATCGTTCGGATTGTCTTGTTCCTACTATTCTGCGTCCATCTGCGTCCATCTGCGGATCGCACCCGTTGCGCTGCCGCCTCTAAGCCCTTATCGTAGCCCCCCATGTCCAACACACCTGCCATCCAAACCACGACCGTCGGATCCTATCCCATCCCGGATTGGCTCCAAGCCCTCCCCTCCGAGCAGAGCCTCGTCGATGCCACCCGCGTAGTATTCGACACCCAGCGCCAAGCCGGCATCGACCTGCCCACCGACGGCGAGCTATACCGCTTCGACATCAACCACCCAGACACCAACGGCATGATCGAGTACTTCGTCCGGCCCATGGGCGGCACCCGCGCGGAATTTGGCCGCCGCGAGGCCGAGGAATTCGCCGCCAAACAAAGCATGGGCTTCCGGGCCAAGCCCGCGGCCGTGGTGGAAACCGAACTCGGCGCGGGCAGCCTCGACCTGCTCGCCGACTGCGCCCGCGCCGCCGCCGTGGCCGGCGGCCCCTTCAAGTTCACCCTGACCAGCCCCTACATGCTGGCCCGCACCCTCCTCGATCACCACTACGGCGACTTTGCCGCGCTCCTGATGGCCGTTGCCCACGTCCTCGCCGACCAAGTCCGCGGCCTGCCCTGCGCCTGCGTCCAAATCGACGAGGCCAACATCCCCGGCAACCCAGCCGACGGCCCCCTCGCAGCCCGCGCCATCAACGCCGTCCTCGACAGCATTGACGCGGGCACCCAAAAGGCCGTCCACTTCTGCTTTGGCAACTACGGCGGCCAGACCATCCAGCAGGGCGAGTGGCGCGCCCTGATCGACTTTCTCAACGAACTGCGCGCCGATCACTTAGTGCTCGAACTCGCCCACCGCCCAGAAAGCGACTTGGATGCCCTGCAACAAATCGACCCGCGCATCGGCCTCGGCATCGGCGTGATCGACATCAAAGTCAACCACATCGAGACAGCCGAAGAGGTCGCCCGCCGCATAGAAGAAGCCGCCACCGCCGCTGGCCCCGACCGCATCCACTTCATCCACCCAGATTGCGGTTTTTGGATGCTCAAACGCTCCATCGCCGACCGCAAAATTGCGGCACTGGCCGAAGGACGGGACCTGTACTTGGGAATATAGGCGCAGTACTTAAGGACTAGTCCGGCGCATGATGCTGAGGATCTGGCCGGTCATGCCGCTGGCCGGGGGTTGTGCTGCGAGGAAAAGCGCCGAGGCAACGACCTGTTCTGGCTCCTTCCACGGGTCGCTTGCAGCGCGAAAGCTGCTGGCCTGTTGCCAAGAAGGTTTTGACAGCTCCGTCTTAACCGGGCCGGGTATGAGCACGTTGGCGATAATGCCCTCGTCCCACACTTCTTCTGCAATGGCTTGGGTCAACCCGTGCAAGGCCGCTTTGGACGCGCAATAGACGCTCAGATCCGCATGGCCAACCTGACCCATGCCAGAACCGACGTTGATGATGTTCCCGCTGCCCTGCCGCTGCATAATGGGCAATACCGCGCGGCAACAGCGGACGACGCCCATGACGTTAATTTGCCACGCCTGCTCCCACTCTTCATCCGTCGCGTCCAAAAACAGCCCGCGCGGATTGACGCCAGCGTTGTTGACGAGAATATCGATCCGACCGAACCGCTCTACTGTCTGCTGCACGAGGCGTTCCACCTCTGCGCTCACCCGCAAATCAGTCGGCACAACGAGGACTTCGCCACCCTGCGCGGCAATCACCTCGGCTACTTCGTCGAGCTGTGCCGTGCTGCGCGCGGCAATGGCAACCTGCGCGCCCTCGGCCGCGTAGCCCATAGCAATAGCGCGGCCAATGCCGCGACCCCCGCCCGTGACGAGGGCGACTTTGTCTTTGAGTTGCATAGCTGAGTTAGTCGCTCAAGTACCCGGCGACCTCTTTGGCGAAATAAGTCAAGATCATGTCCGCGCCAGCCCGCTTAATCCCGGTCAACACCTCCATAACGGCCTGCTCGCGCTGGACCCACCCCCGCTCCACAGCCGCCACAATCATCCCGTACTCGCCGGAGACATTGTACGCGGCAATCGGCACGTCAAAGGTTTGGCGGGCCGCGGCGATCACGTCGAGATAGGCCAGTGCCGGCTTGACCATCACCACATCGGCTCCTTCCTCAATGTCGAGCGCGATTTCTTTGAGCGCCTCCCGGCCATTGGCCGGATCCATCTGATAGGTCTTCTTGTCGCCCTTCTTGGGTGCCGACTGGAGCGCGTCGCGGAACGGGCCGTAAAAGCACGAGGCGTATTTAGCCGAATACGCCAAGATACCGACGTTTTTATAGCCAGCCGCGTCGAGTGCCCGGCGGATGCCGCCGACCCGGCCATCCATCATGTCTGAGGGCGCAACCCAATCGACGCCCGCTTCGGCGTGCGACAGGGCCATCTTGCACAGCACCTCTATGGTCTCGTCATTTACTACCTCGCCATCGACGACCAAACCGTCGTGGCCGTGATGGGTATAGGGGTCGAGGGCCACATCGGTCTGTACGCAGAGTTCGGGCACCGCGGCTTTGAGGCTGCGGATTGCTCGTTGGATCAAGCCCTGCGGGTCGTAGGACTGAGTGGCCTGATCGTCTTTTTCGGTCGAGTAGCCGAAGAGGTTGACCGCCGGGATGCCCAAGTCCCACAGCTCGCGGCACTCATTGACCAACTCGTCAACCGAGAAGCGATATTGGCCGGGCATGTCGTCGATGGGCGCGCGCGTTTTCTCGCCTTCAGTGACAAACAGCGGATGGATCAGATCATCGACGCGCAAGTGGGTCTCGCGCACCAAACTGCGCACCGCTTCCGAGCGCCTGAGTCGTCGGGGCCTCTTGGTCAATTCCACGGCAGTCTCCTAGTTAATGTTCACACACAAAACCTCAAAAACTCATCCTCTGTCTTTTCGCACCACGCTCGCAAACGACGGCGATGGTCGTCGAGTTCGTCCTTGAACCGCGCGTTGACGGCGAGGTTGACCATTTCGCCCAGGTCTGTTTGCAGATCCACGAGTTGTTCGCGGTAGCGGCCCATGGGATAGGCGCTGTATTTGTAGCGGTCGGTGAGCACGGCGCGCGAAGCTCCGCCACCGCCTGGACCCGCGCCAATGTCCATGATGGTTTCAACGACGAGCTCCCTCCGCCAGTCATCGGGCGCGTCGCCCTCGGCAAGCGGTCGCAAACTCAGCCCTTCGAGGCCATCGGGGACGCTCGCGCCACCAACGTCGCACAGCGTGGGCAGCAGATCGAGGCCGAGGGAGACCAGATGAGTATTGTCAACGCTACCCGCCCGCGTAACCCCTTTGTGACTAATGATAAAAGGAACGTTGATGACTTCCTCGTAGAGGCTGGTTTTTTGGTTCCATTGGTGCGCACCGTGCCCGTCGCCGTGATCTGAGGTAAATACGATATAGGTCTCTCCTTCAAGGCCGAGGTCGCGCAGGCCATTGAGCAGCACGCCGATTTCAGCATCGACTTTTTCGCACAGGCGATAGTAGTAAAACCGGAGCCGTCGCCAGTCGTCTTCCGTGTATTCGATGGTGGGATAGACGCGGCGGTTGGCCTGCCGCAGCATCTGCAAGATGTCTGGTGAATAAGGTGGAATGGCGAAGTTTGCGGGCAGATTCGGGCATTCTTCTACAGTGGCCGGTTCCGGCACTGGGCCTTGTGGCAGTGGCTGATTGCGGGCGACTTGGCAAATGTCGTGGGGATTGAGGAATGACGCGAAGAGGAAGAAGGGATTGTCGCGGTCGCGCTGCATAAATTCGATAGAGCGCAGCGGCACCTCGTCGTCGCGACTGTCGCAGATGACTTCGAGGCCGCTTTCTTCGGGTGTGGTGCCGGGGACGTGCCATTTGCCCGACAGGGCGCAGTCATACCCCGCGTCGGCGAGGAGGTTGCCGAGCGTCCGGCCTTTGTATTCGGGCTTGATTGGTGTGTTATTGCTGATCGCGCCATTTTGATGGGGGAACAGACCGGTCATAAAGCTGGCGCGCTGAGGGCCGCATAGAGGGTACGTGCAATAGGCGCGGGTGAATCGCACCCCCGTTGCGGCGAGGCGGTCCATATTGGGAGTGTACACGTCGGGGTTGCCGGCACAGGACATGGCTCCGGCGTATTGCTGGTCCGTGATGATGAAGAGAATATTGGGACGACGTTTTGGCATACTTGATCTTTGCTCCTATCTAGTGCGGAAGGCGAAAATACGAATCAGCAGATGTAACGTCCAACGCCGAAGTAACAAACCACCCTCGGCGTCGTTCTATAAGCGTGTGCACACGAGAATTGTTCAACACCTGACATCACGGAGACGCAATGCACGCAGAACAGGCGATTGAAAGATACGGTCCGCTAGTCATGAGTCTAATATGGCGGATCAACGGAAACCACGACGAGACAGCCGACCTCTACCAAGAAGTATTCGTGAAGTTCCACGAGACCACGAGCGAGCGCGGCCCGCTGCAACAGCCCAAGGCGTGGTTGTGCCGCACGGCGATCAATGCCGCCCTCGACTTCAACCGTCAGCGAGCGCGATTTGTCCCTTGGAGCGAGTCCGCGGAGCAACCTCACAACTGGGAGGCGAACGATGTGGTCGAAAATGGTCTGATGGTTGAAAAAATTCGCCAACTCACGGTGGATTTGCCCGAGCGCCGCAGAGAAGTCTTCGTCCTCCGCTACTTCCAAGGCTGTTCCTTCGCGCAGATCGCCCAGTTGCTAAATTGCTCTGCGGGAGCAGCGCGAGCCGCAGCGTTCCAAGCCGCAAAACAGATTCGCGCGTGGCTCGCCTGCGACAGTCCATCCGCAACGACATCAAACCCCAAGGAAGCTAACCGATGATTACGACTGAGCAGTTTGAACACAAACTCATCGAATACCTCGACGGCGAACTGTCCGACGCCGAGAAGCGGGAAGTCGAGGAGTACCTACAAGCCCACCCCGAAGCCATCGACCTCAAAGGCGATTTCTCCCTGCTGTGCGCCGCAGGAAAATCAATCCGCGAGTCCACCTTCCCCGCAGATTTGCTCTTGGAGGCCAATCGCAAGCTCGCCGCTCGCTTGGGCGATTCGCGTCCCGAGAATGTGGCTCCCATCCCCATCGCGTCCAGCAACGGATCGCCGGAGATCACCCCCAGCCGGACCTTGCTGTCGAACTGGCGGCGGCGGTTCCGTCCGCCCATGTTAGCCGCCGCACTCGCCGCACTGACGATCCTCCTAGTAGGTGCTGTCACTCAGCGAGCGGCCCTCGCCGACATTGCCAGCAGCCTGCTGCAGCGAATCACGGTGACCTTCAATGACGAGTCCCTGTCCGATAGCCAACAGCAGACGTTCGACGAGCTTGTTGAGATCACGGAAACCGTAGATGAGAATGGCGATCAGGTCGTCACCATCAACGCGGACAGCGATCAGCTATCCGAGGAGTTCGGAGACGGTGTTCTGGAAGTGAGGGTCATCGGCGAGCAAATCAGTGAAGCTGAAGTAGAAAGAGCCAACGCCTTTCTCGATTCGTTTGAAACTGCGCTTACAACCGCGCTTCACCGTGATCATGATCATGATATAGATCAGGCCATTGTGTTCAGCGCAGTAGGGGTGCCACACACAGTCCATAAAGGAAGCTCCGATTTAAAGGTTGTAAAGCCTATTTTTCTCGGCGACATCACCCAGCTAGACCTCGACTCGCTAGACTACGATTCGCTACAGGCCCTATCTGACTCACTAATCGCCGCAGGTGCCGCGAAGATCATCTCCCCCGCAGGTGCCGCGAAGATCGGCTCCCAGTCTCCAAACGTCGCCGAGGATAAGAGCTGGGGCGACATCAAGAAAGCCGTCGGTTCCACCACGGACGACGCTCCCTGAGCAAGAGGATTCTCGGTTAGAAGCCGCCCCTTCAAAAAGAACGGGCCCTAGGTCATCGACCGGGGCCCGTTCGTCGTCTTATTTCTTATACGTCGATTCAGCGGATCAAGCGCCCAAGGCGATTCACAATTCTTTGCACTTACCTGCCCGAAAATCCACAATTGCTTGGTTAGCAAGTTGATCTAACTTTCCCGATTCCACATCTTCTGCAAACTGTTGATCCCAAAATTCGGCATCAAATTCATCAAGCCATTCCCTGAAACGGGCAAGTTCATTCGCGCTCATTTTGTCCTTCACAATAATCGTCTTTCCTGATATCCACTGAAAACCAATGAGCCATTCCGTCCGACGCCATCTGCGCCTTGAAATCGAGGCGTACGATAAGACCATCCGCGCTTTCATTCCCGCGTATGAGGAAATGCTGGCGCGAGCCGCAGATGCCGTTGCCGAAACCAGGCCGAAAAAAGTAATCGACCTCGGCGCTGGCACAGGCGCATTGGCGCAAGCCGTATTGCAGCGATGCAAGGAAGCCACGGTCGAGCTGATCGACGCCGACCCCGAGATGCTCGACCAAGCCCGCGAGCGGCTCGCACCCTTTGCCGCACGAGTGCAGTACACCGTGCGAGCATTCCAAGGCCCGCTACCCGCTTGCAACGCGGTAGTCGCCTCCCTCGCACTGCACCACGTTCCCACCCTAGCCGAAAAACGGACGATCTTCAGCGCAATTCACGCCGCGCTGCGTCCGGGCGGCATATTCGTCAACGCGGATGCAACCATGCCCGCCGACCCATCCGTTCGCCAAGCCGAATACGAGACTTGGGCGGCCCACCTCGTCTCCTGCGGCATCGCCGAGGAGCGCGCTTGGAACCACTTCGCGGAATGGGCCGACGAAGACACCTACTTTCCAGTGGAAGACGAACTCGCCGCGCTGACAGACACCGGTTTTGACGCGACCTGCCTGTGGCGCGTCGTACCGGTCACCGTCATAAAAGCAGCTAAAGCTGTAGCACCTGGTGAGTGACGAGTTACAGCAGAAGGGCTACATCAGCTTGGGCAGCAGCAAGGCGAGAGCGACGCTGACGAGGAGGCCAGCAAATATCTTCGCCAAATCGGAGAGCACCAGCCGGGACACCTCCTGACGGCTGCGGTGCTTCTCGTTCCAAGCGATGGCGATCTCGCGTCCAGCCAGCAGACCGACGAAGACCCACGTCGTGCTCATCGGGAGGTTGCTGACCTCCTTGAACAGGAACAGTACGATGCCGTAGATCAAGTCCACAAACGTCGCCGAGCGGATGTCAGTGGTGTTGGTCTTGGTCAGCACCACCTTCTGGATGGTACCGCCGTGGTTGTAAAAGATGAAGGCGAGTAAAGCCAACATGACGACGATGCTCGCCGCGAACCATTCCACGGCCAGGTCGCGCGGCAGGAAAACATAGATATTGGCCAAGTCCTGTATCAGCCACTGGCTCCAGAGAAAACCGGTCGAGCACCACTGCGCCACGGTCCACCAAGGACTCGTCGGCCCATCTGTCCGGTTGAAGCGGGACTCAAGACCTCGGGTGACCAGTCTGTAAATGAGAATAGCAGCCACGAAGGCGGTCGCGTACCCCGACAACGATTTAATCAGCATGCTCGGCAGCGCCTTGGGTGCGAAAATCGTCAGGGTCAGGAAGGTGGTGCTGACCGGGATGCCCCAGCGGGTCAGCAAGAGCAGGACGAAAGGTGGGACGCAGTAAATCCAGGAGAAGTGATCCGGCACCGGGATCGCCTGAAGTCTGCCGTAAGAGACGTCGCTGTGGACGATCCACCCATACACGAGAACCACCGTCAGGATACTACCGGCAAAGAGCCAGAGCACCCACCACGGACGGTGGGAATTGGAACTGAGAAAGGTCCCCAAAGTCTGAATTGCATCATTGCCGACAATCGAATACGAGCCGAGCAAGAACCCGACGATCATCAGTGCTTCTGGACTCATTTTTTGATATCCCTTGAGAGTTTTCGCTAATACGCAGAAAGTGAAGATCAGCCGCCTCGCTGAGCAAAGGTATTTACTCGGCCACAGCCGAGCAATGGCCGAGCTACACCTCTTCTGCACGGCCAAGCAATTTGGCCTCAGCCCATTGCACCATTATTTTCTCAGGTCACCATTCACCACAGCCCCGAGACTTTATGACCGCTAAAATCCTCGCCGTCCTCCTCCTCTTCGCCCTACCCATTCAAGCCAAAACTCGGATCGAAGCGGCCTATGAAGCAGGCGAACTCGACTTAGAGACGGCCCTGATCTACCAAGTTCTCAGCATCCGCGCTCCCGACCAACTGCCAGCCATTTATCGAGAATCCGGCGGGCTAGCGGTTTGCGGGACCCCGCATCTAGTCCAAGCCATGAGCGCGGCTCCCAACCTGAGCGCCGACTTCCAAGCGCGCTTGGGCAAACTGGTGGCGCGACGGACGGACGCCCAGTACAATCTCCTCTCGCCATCCGGGCGCTTTCGCGTCCACTACGATACTGAGGGACGCCACGCGGTTGCGCCTACGGACGACGACGCCAACAACATCCCGGACTACATCGACCTCACCATGGCCGTTCTCGACAGCGTTTGGACCCTCGCAATCGACCAACTCGGCTACAATCCGCCTCCTTCGGACAACGGCTTGGGCGGGGGAGACGAATACGACGTTTACATTATTGATATAGGCGGCAGCTATTATGGGTATGCCTATCCTGAGACCTCCGGCGCGACCACCTATAGCCGTCTCGAAATCGACAACAACTTTACCGACCCAGGTTACAAGCAAACGCGCGGGTTGGACGCCCTGCGGGTGACCATCGCCCACGAATTTCACCACGCCATCCAGTTCGGCTATTACGCGACATTCGACGGTAGTTGGTGGCAGGAATCAACCTCGACCTGGATGGAGGAAGTGGCCTATCCGCAGATTGACGATTATCTCCAGTACTTGACCTACTTCCTCAGCGAACCCCAACGCGCCCTCAACTCCGGCGTTTATCGCAGCCTCCACACCTACGGTTCCGCGATCTTTTCTCTCTTCCTCGATCAGCGCTACGGCCGCGAGCTCAACCGCCTGATCTGGGAAGAAATAGGCCGGCGCAAAAGCGTCCATCTCGATCATTTCGACCGCGTCATCCGCCAAGTCGAGCCGGGGGGACTAGGCGTTGCTATGGGCGAATTTGCCGTGTGGAACTATTTCACTAACAACCGCTACCAAGGCGAATACTACGCCGAAGCAGACAAGTATCCCACTGTCCCCACCCGCGACATCGCCGTCGATGCCGAAACCGTCGTCCGCGACACCATCTTGGTAGATGCCACCGGCAGCGTCTATCTGCGTCTGGAGCCGCAACTGCGCCCAGGCGGAGTCGATCTGTTCTTTGACGCCAACCAAGGGACGTGGCGTCGCCATTTGCTCTTAGTCGGCCCCGACAGCGTCTCCGTGCAGCTAGTTTCCGAGCCGACGATCCGCGTCAGCGGCTGGGATCAGTTCGACGAGGTCGTCCTCGTCGCCACCGCAGCCGAGCGCACCGGTTTGGCCTACCAGCACCTCTTTACCGCGCAATTCGATCCCGACCTAACCGACGCGCCGGCCGCTTTGGCCACCAATTTCCCCAACCCGTTCCACCCAGCCGCTTTGGCCGCCAACTACCCCAACCCATTCCGCCCCGGCCAACACCCGTATACTCGGTTGGCGTTTGCGCTAGCTGTCCCCAGCAGAAAAACCCACCTGTCGATCTTTAGCACCAACGGTACGCTCATCTGGGAGCAAGACTTAGGCCCGCGCCGGGCGGACGAATACGACGATGTGGTGTGGGATGGACGCAACCTCGCCGACAACCTCGTAGCCAGCGGCATCTATCACCTGCTCCTCGAAACCGACGGCACGGCGGCCAAGCGCACGCTGGCGGTGGTGCGCGATTGAAGGACTCAAACGGCGCTGCTCGCCCCGCCAGCGACACCAAAGGGGCGTTTCTTTATATGACTTTGACGCTAGCTATCGGAATACTGCTATCTATAGCACGTAATAGTCATGCAGAGACACCGACACAGCACGCCTCGGCCGCACTGCGCTGCGGCACCCCCTATGTGCTCCAAGCCATGGACGCGGCCTCAGATCTGAGTACCAAGAATCTCAAAGGCCTAGGCAAACTCGTACAGAGACGGCCTAGCACTCAACACAGCCTGTTGACACCTTCCGGTCTTTTCCGCGTCCATTACGACACCGAAGGCAACGACGCGGTTGATCCCGACGACGACGACGACAACAACATCCCGGACTACATCGACCTAGCCGCTACCATCCTCGATAGCATCTGGGTGTTGGAAGTCGAGCAACTCGGCTACAACCCACCTCCTTCAGACAACGGCCTAGGCGGTGGCGACGAATACGACGTTTATGTTATAGACTTAAGTCGCGGGGGCTGTTTAGGCTCAGTGTCCGTTTACGGCTGCGCCTACCCCGGAACGTCCGGCGCGACCACCACCCATAGCTACCTCGAAATCGACAACAACTTCACCGACCCAAGCTATCAGCAGACCAGCGGACTAGACGCCCTGCGCGTGACTATCGCCCACGAATTTCATCACGCCATTCAGTTTGGCTACTACGCACCCGGAGCTGGTAACTGGTGGCAGGAATCAACCGCGACATGGATGGAGGAAGTAGCCTATCCGCACATCGACGATTATATCCAATACTTGACCTACTTCCTCGGCGAACCCCAACGCGCCCTCAACTCCGGCCTTCCCGGCAAGAACCACACCTACGGCAGTGCGATCTTTTCCCACTTCCTCGATCAACGCTACAACCGCGAGCTCAACCGCTTGATCTGGGAAGAACTGAGTCAGCGCAAAAGCGTCCATCTCGATCACTTCGACCGCGTCATCCGCCAAGTCGAGCCGGGAGGACTCGGTGTCGCTATGGGCGAATTTGCCGTGTGGAACTATTTCACCAACAACCGCTACCGCGACCCATACTATGCCGAGGGGAACTTATACCCCACCGTCCCCACCCGCGACATCGCCGTCGCCGCCGAAACCGTCGTCCGCGACACCAGCTTGGTAGATGCCACCGGCAGCGTCTATCTGCGTCTGGAGCCACAACTACGCCCGGGCGGAGTCGATCTGTTCTTCGACGCCAACCAAGGGGCATGGCGTCGGCACTTGCTCTTAATCGGCCCGGACAGCACCTCCGTACAGCTCGCTTCCGAATCGCCAATCCGCATCGCGGGCTGGGACCAGTTCGACGAAATCGTCCTCGTCGCCACCGCCGCCGAGCGCACCGGCTTGGCCTACCAGCACTTCTTGGCCGCGCAATTCGATCCCAGTCTGATCGACGCCGACCGGCCAGCCGCCCTCGCCACCCAACTCGAACCCAGCTACCCCAATCCCTTCCGCCCCAGCCAACACCAGACGGCCCAGTTGGTGTTCGACTTGGCCGCTCCCAGCACCCAGACCCGCCTGTCGATCTTTTCGGCTAATGGCGACCTGGTCTGGCGAGAGGAGTTGGGGCCCCGCGCTGCCCGCGAAAACCATGCTGAGGAATGGGACGGCCGCAACCTCGCCGGCAACCTCGTAGCCAGCGGCATCTATCACCTGCTGCTCGAAGCCGACGGCACCGCGGCCAAGCGCACGATAGCGGTGGTGCGCGATTGAGAAGCCGTCTGCAAGTTCCAGCGTTGACAATTGCGCCTTGATGACGTATGGTAACGACCAAATTATACGTCATCTGTGGAGACGCTCATGCAAACCAAGCTCACGCTGCGCCTAGAGGAGCAATTGATCGAACGCGCCAAGGCTCATGCTAAAAAGCGCGGCAAGTCCGTATCGCAGATGGTGGCCGACTATTTCGCGCTGCTAGACCGAGACGATCAACCCGAGCCCCTCGCACCGCTCACTCGTTCTTTGTATGGCATATTAAGGGACACGGCGGCCAATGAGAATACATACCGCCAGCATCTCGAGGAAAAATACCTGTGAAAGTGATGGTCGATACCAATGTCGTACTCGACTTGCTGCTAGACCGGGCACCGCACGCTATGAACGCAGCGCAGATTTTCTCTTTGATAGAGCGCAACGTCATCGCTGGCTGTCTCGGTGCCACCACTTTAACCACAATTTACTATTTGGCCACAAAAACCGTCGGGACACAAAAAGCACGGCGGGAAATTCGCAAATTACTTCGCCTCTTTGAAGTAGCCCCTGTCAACCGGGCAGTGCTGGAAGCAGCACTGCCCGCCGAAGGCTTCCGCGACTTTGAAGATGCCGTTCTCCACGAGGCCGCCCGCCAAGCCGACGCCGATGCCTTGGTGACGCGCAACCAAAGCGATTTCAAAGCGGCACTATTGGCGGTTTACGAACCGCGCGAATTGATCAATATCGTCCAAGCCCGCCTTGCGGACTCACTGGACCCTTGCCGATAAATTCCATTTTGGGGCATAGTCTCCTCGTCAACACAGAGGTCTAATTCTTGTCAGCACCCCCGCGCCGCGTCTCCCTCCGCGCCATTGCCATCGGGGCCATCGGCTGCCTCGTCATCGCCGTGGGCGAGCCTTTTAGCGTCTTAGTGATGCGCAGCTCACCCATGGCCGCCGACTACTCGACCGGAGCGGCCCTGTTCTTGTTCTTTCTCGTCACCTTGCTCATCAATCCGCTCGCCAAATTGCTCACCGGCACCAGCCTGCACACCGGCGAGCTAGCCACCGTGTACATCATGATGATCGTGGGGGCCGCCATCCCCTCTTGGGGCCTGACCATGAACCTAATCCCGCTCCTCGGCGGGTTCTTTTACTACGCCACCCCGGAAAACGACTGGGCCAATACCATCCAGCCCTACATATCGCATCTCTTCGTGCCGGAAGACAGTGCAGCCATCCAAAAGTTGTTCGAAGGCAATGCCCAAGGCGAACGCATCCCTTGGGGGGCTTGGGCGACGCCGCTGATGGCGTGGAGCCTGTTTGCCGTCAACATGTACTTCACCACGCTGTGCGTACTCGTGGTGCTGCGCAAGCAGTGGGTCGAGCGCGAGCGGCTCAACTTCCCGCTGGCGACCTTGCCCATAGAAATGAGTGCCCGCGACAAGGACCAAGCCATCGCGCCTTTTTACCGCAATTACCTGACTTGGATCGGCTTTGCCATTCCCGCGCTCATCAGCTCCATCAACGCCCTGCACCGCTATTTCAACTTCGTCCCCTGGATTGACCTCAACCTGTGGGTGCCCTTTTTGCGCAACTCCATCTGGGTCAACTTTCGCCCGCACTTCGAGGTCGTCGGCCTCTCCTACTTGCTCAACCTCGACATCTCCATGGGTATATGGGTCTTTGCCCTGCTCAACATGTTGGCTATCGGCTTGTGCCGCATGACGGGGTGGAACATCGGCCCGGAGCAACCCTACTCCTCGCCCTCCCCGCCCAGCATCGCCCACATTGCCCTCGGTGCGTTGTTCTTTTTAGTGCTGTCCAGCTTGTGGAGCGGGCGGCAGCACCTGCGCCAAGTCTGGCGCAAGGCCCTACGCGGCGATGACTCCATCGACGACAGCGGAGAATTGCTCCCGTACCGCGTCGCAGTATTCGGATTCATCGCGAGCTTTTTGCTCGGCCTGTTCGCGCTCTACGCCACCAACATGAACCTGCCGACCGCCTTTGTCTTTCAGCTTTCGGCTCTCGTGATCTTCGTTGGCTTGGCCCGCATCATCTCGCAGGCCGGGTTGGCCTATTGCCGCGCTCCGGTGGCTCCGGCCGTGTTTACCGTCAACACCCTCGGGTCATCGTCAGTGGGTGCCCCGGGCCTAACGGCGCTGGCGCTCAACTTCCCCTGGTCGGCCGACATCCGCACCTTCGTCATGGCCTCAGCCGCTACGGGCCTCAAGCTGGCGGAAGTGACGCGTCTGGAGTACCGGCGCGTATTCTGGGCTATTGCCGCGGCCATTGTCGTCACCCTCGCCGGCTCAATCACCGCAGTTATCTACCTCGCGTACACCTATGGGGGCATCAACCTGAGCAGTTGGCAATTCGGCTATATGACGACCTATACCGGCAACTGGATCACCAACAACCTCAACAACATGCAGCCCACCCACGTTTGGCATTTGTCCTTTGCTGGCCTCGGCGCGTTCTTGATGGGCCTGTTGACATTCATCAAAAACCGCTTCGTTGGCTTTCCCATCCACCCCATCGGCTTGGCCATCGGGCTGCCGCATCCTGTGCAGTTAATCTGGCCGTCGGTTTTTTTCGCTTGGCTGCTCAAGGCGCTTATTCTCAAATACGGCGGTCCCCGGCTCTACACGCGCTTGCGCCCGTTCTTTTTAGGGCTGGTGCTGGGCGCATTTGGCTCAGCCGGGTTGTGGCTTCTCATTGACATCTGCACCGGTATGACGGGCAACCGGCTGATTAATATCGGCTAACCGTGGTTGATGCCGAGCTTGATCGAACGCTCGGGATGCTGATTGATCTCCATGTAGGCGTCAGCGGATGCGGCAAAGGGCACGATCGGGTCAATGAGATCGTCGGCTTGCAAACGCCCTTCGACCAACAGAGCCAGCGACTCCGCACGGATGCAGGCAAAATTCCAACTCGCCTGCGGCAATGGCTCGCTGTTGGCGCGGCTGGAGATGACTTGAATGCGGTTGCGGTGCCACTCACCAGCCAAGTGCAAGCCCTGTTCTCCGTGGTAATACGCGGTCGAGACCAAGGTACCGGCGTAACAGGTCGCGCGCATGGCGTCTTCAAAGGCGCGATAGGAACCACTCGTCTCAAAGGCGATGTCTGCGCCGATTTTGTCAGTGTGCTGCTTGATCTCCAAGCCAGCGTCCATGGCCACCGGGTCCAGCGCCAAGTCGGCGTTGTGGCGCAGGGCTGCGGCGCGCCGCCGCTCAATGGGATCGACGACCGCCACCCAGCGCGCCCCGCACAAACGTGCAGCCTGCGCGACCATCAGCCCAATGGCCCCGAGTCCAAACACGGCGACGCGGTCTCCCAAGCGCACTGCGCCATCGCGCACCGCACCCACGGCAAAGTCGGCCGGGTCCCAATACATAATGGCTTGCGGCGAGATTCCGTCCGGGGCCTTTTGCACGCGCGCTGCCGCTATAGTGTGCGTTTCGCGGATAGGCAAATGCGCGAAAACCCGGTCGCCTTCACGCAGCGTAGAGACCTCAGCACCCACTTCGGCAACCGAGCCCAAGCACATGTTGCCGAGGCGGCGGGGAAAGCCACCGGCTGCGGATTCGCCGCGGCGGTGCAGGCGCAACTCGCCGTCCCAGCGGTCGGAGGCGTCGGGCGTATCGGCGCGGAAACCGCGCAGTTCCGTGCCGTGCTTGACCGAGCTGAAGAGACTTTGGACGCGGATTTCGTCTGGGGCTAAGGGCGGTTCTTGGTACGAACTTAGGACCGCGTGGCCGGGACGGTCGGCAATCAATTCGAGCGGCATGAGATAAACTCCTGAGAAAGGTTAAGTCGCGTTGACGTGAGCGGGCGTTTGCAACCCACCCCTACAAATGCGTATCCTGATTATAGCAATGAACACATACCAACGCTTCGTCCGCCCCCTCCTGTTCCGCTGCGATCCAGAGCGCATCCACGAGCAGACCCTCGCGCTTGGCGAGCGGGTAGGTTCTTCCGCACTTGGTCGCCATCTGCTTTCCTGTCTCTTTGCCTTCGCAGATGCGCGATTGGCAACCCAAGTGGGCGGCTTGCACTTTGCCAATCCGCTGGGCATGGCCGCGGGGTTCGACAAAAACGGCCGGGTGATCCAGGTGCTTGCAGCCATGGGCTTTGGGTTCGTGGAGGTGGGATCGGTATCGGCGCATCCTTCGGCTGGAAATCCGCGGCCGCGCTTGTTCCGCCTGCCGTTGGACGAGGCCGTTGTAGTCAACTATGGAGTGCCCAATGACGGGGCCGCGGTCGTGGCGGACCGCGTGGCCCAGCGGCCAATCGCCGTGCCCTTGGGGATCAACCTCGTCGAAACCAATACCGGGCACCCCATTGAGCCAGATGCAGTCGTAGCGGAGCTAGCCGCAGCCCTAGTCCCCTTCGTCGGGCGGGCCTCCTACATCGCGTTCAACCTCAATTGCCCAAACACCACCGGCGGCGTCAGCCCATTCAGCGGAGGGAATCACTTGCGCGACTTGCTGCGCGAATGCGCTGCCATCGACGACCTGCCCCCGATCTTTCTCAAGCTCACGGCGCACACCGACCCGGCGCGGCTGGACTGGATGCTGGAAGTGGTCGATCCTTTTGCCTTCGTCAAGGGCTTCATCTTCAACCTGCCGCCGGGAACGAACTATCCGCTCAAATCGTCAGCCCATCTTGTGGGTCCGCTGCCCGGAACCTTGTGCGGTCGGCCCGTTCAGGCCCTAATCGACGAAACCGTGCGCTTCTGGTACGGGCGCATCGACCGCCAGCGGCACGCGATCATCGGCGTGGGGGGCATTTCATCGGCCCGCGACGCATACCGCAAAATTCGCCTTGGGGCTTCGCTGGTGCAGCTATATTCAGCGCTGGTTTTTAAGGGGCCGGGAATTGTACGGCAAATCAACGCGGGATTGGCTCACCTGTTGGAGCGCGATGGGTTCGCCCAGGTGGCAGACGCGGTCGGCATCGACAACAGAATTAGGAATTAGGAATTAGGAATTGGGGCGGGGTAATTCGTAATTCGTAATTCTTAATTCCTAATTCTAGGATTAATCTGCAAATCCCACGCACGCCAGTAGTACTTGAGCGGGTCGTCCGCGTCCCACTGGGCGTAAATGTTCTCCCAATCCGTAAAGTGCATGTGCGGCTCCAGCGAGTCTTCGCGCACCGGGTGGCTCATGGGCTGGTAGCGATAGTCGAGCGAGATGCGCAGGCGGTCGCCGCTTTGGTTGTCTTGGCCCTGATGCGCGGTGAGGCTGTGGCATATCAGCACATCGCCAGCGACAAAATCGCCGCCCGCCCACAGCGTATCTTCGGGCAGTTCGACAGCGTGGCCGCCCGCGCCGGTCGCCTGATGCACGTCTAGCTTGCCCAGCTTGTGGCTGCCCGGTGCCACCGCCAAGCTGCCCAGCGTAGCCGGACAGTCGCCAGCCGGGATCCACGCGGTCCACGTTTCGTCAGTGCCGCCGATGTAGAAATTGTCCTGATGCGGCGGGGTGGTATGCGTTAGGGCGTTGGGGAAAATTACCCGGCAGATATTGCGGCTGTGGGGCAGGGCATCCTCGCCGAAGAGCGTGGCGAACATCGCCATGATCGCCGGATGCAGCGCCAAGGCATTGAAGGCGCGCAACCGCTGGACATCGGTGTAAAAGGCGATCCACTCGGGCGCGTTCCCTTCGATGAAAAGCTCCCCGTCGTGCGCGACTCCCTCCATCAAAGGCGCGTCGTCGTCGAGCCAGCCGTGCTGCTGACAAACTTCGAGGATCTGGCGGCGCAGATCGAGCACTGACTCTGAATCTAACAGCGAGCGGAAGAACAAATAGCCCTGCTCGGCCGCGCGCTCGCGCAAGGCGTCGGGTGCTTCGAGCAGGGGGGTGGAATCGACGAAAGGTTCGAGGTTAATCATGGTTTGCTGGGCCATTAACTCACTCCTCTTCTTTGTCCCAAAAAGCGTGTAAGATAGCAATATACTCGTCGGAAAGTCCGTGCTCAGTCGCCCCCTGAATGACGGCGTTGAGGTATTCCTCCGAAGGCGGGTAGTGATGTCCGGCGTCGAGGCGGGGGAGATACGTCCAAACTTCGCCGAGCTCAGGTATGGTTATCATGTCCCGCCGGTACTTGGTGCCCTCGCTTTCGTAGTGGTCGAGGCGTCTGAAGTCGTCCTCGGTCACTGCATAGATGACGCCTTCGACGTACGCGTCTTCGTTGGGCCGGATGCTGGCCACGCCCATGCCGCTGCGCGTGAAGGAGATCATCGGAAAACACAGCTCGTAGCCTACCAAGCGCACCACAGAGTGAACGCGAGCACCTGGGCAGCGAGCCTGCATCTGACTCCAGAGCAAATTGGACCCGTAGGCAAAGTAGAGCATTTCAGCCATTACCCGATCTCCTGTGGATTTTGACAAGAAGTGCGGATATAGTACCATTCAGACTCGCCGCACGCAAACTTTGCATCTCCCTATACCCAAACCCAACTCTTAGAAGCAACGCAGATGCTGGATGGGTAATTTCGACGGAGAATGGTCCATGAACAAACGCAAACTGCCTATCGGCATTCAGACCTTCCGCAAAATCCGCGCCGAGGACTACTACTACGTCGATAAAACCCCCTACATCCGCCAATTACTCGACGAGGACACGCATTATTTCCTGTCGCGTCCGCGGCGCTTCGGCAAGAGCCTATTCCTAGACACGCTCAAGGAGCTGTTCGAGGGCAACCAAGTACTTTTCGCCGGGCTGCACATCCACGACCACTGGGATTGGTCGGTGCGCCATCCGGTCCTGCGGCTCAGCTTTGGCCGCGGCAACTTCAAGGAGCCCGGCTACGTGGAGGCCAACCTTATGGCGCAATTGGATGCCGTCGAACGCCAGACTGGTGTAGCGTCGGATTACGGCACCGGGCCTGAACGGTTTGCTCATCTACTAGAGGTGCTGCATGACCAGACCGGGCAGACGGTGGCGGTACTGGTCGACGAATACGACAAGCCGATTCTCGACGCGCTAGAGGTGCCGAACATAGCCCGCGCCAACCGCGACTTTCTGCGCGGCCTCTACGCAGCCATCAAGGACAGCGACGCGCATGTCCGCTTCACGTTCCTCACCGGGGTGAGCAAGTTTTCCAAGGTCAGCCTGTTTTCTGGCCTCAACAACCTCACCGATATCACCCTCGAACCGTCCTACTCGGCGATCTGCGGCTACACCGAGACGGATCTAGATACCGTGTTCGCGCCGGAACTGCCCGGCTTGGACCGAGACCAAATCCGCGCCTGGTACAACGGCTACAGTTGGCTGGGCGACGAGAAAGTGTATAACCCCTTCGACATCCTCCTGCTGTTGCGCCGCCGCCGTTTCGCCGCCTATTGGTTTGAGACCGGCACGCCGACGTTTCTGATCGAAACGCTTTGCAAGCGCCACATCAGTTCCTTAGAACTCGGCGAAATGGTCGGCAGCGATGAGTTGTTATCGACCTTCGACGTAGAAGACATCGCCATTGAGGCGCTGCTGTTCCAGACCGGCTACCTGACGATAACCGACGAGGAAGACGTGGGCGGCAAGGCCCTCTACCGCTTGGGCTATCCTAACCGGGAGGTGCGACAGAGCCTTAACGAGAGCCTGCTGCGCTATCTCGTGCGGGATTCGACGCGGCAGATGGCCAACAGCGTACAGCTCTACCGGCTGCTGGAGGCCAACAACTTCACCGGGCTGGAGACGCTATTCCACGCTTTCTTCGCCAGCATTCCCTACGAGTGGTATGTCAACAACGACATCGCTAATTACGAGGGCTACTACGCCAGCGTATTCTACTCCTACTTCGCGGCACTCGGCCTAGACATTACAGTGGAGGACAGCAGCAGCCACGGACGGCTGGACATGGCGGTTCTGTTCAACGCTCACGTCTATCTGTTCGAGTTTAAGGTAGTAGAACTGTCGTCGTCGGGCGCGGCATTGACGCAGTTGCAGGAACGGTGCTACGCGGACAAATATCGCGCCTTAGAGCAGCCGATGTACTTGATTGGTGTGGAGTTCAGTAAGGACGAGCGCAATGTCACGGCGTTTGCGGTGGAGCAGGCGTGATATAGCAACCCCTGAGTACATGACACCTGGCTTGAATCTGGCGCGAGGCCAGACGATATTCAGAATGTTGCCCCGATTTCTAGCGGATTGAAACCACGACCCACGTCGTGCCGGCAGTTACAAAAAACCTGAAAGCACCATCCAACATCCAAGCGAGAGGATCACCATGAGCTTTGAACAAGCCGTAGCCAAAGTGCTGGACCACGAAGGCGGCTTTGTAGATGACCCCGCCGACCGGGGCGGCATGACCTTTATGGGCATTTCGCGCCGGTGGTTCCCCGACGAATCCCTTTGGGAGAAGATCGACGCCTTGTTGGACGAAGGTCGAAACCCCAATGAAGCAATGGACGAACTACGCCCCGACGTGACGGGCTTTTACCGGCGCGAGTTTTGGGACAAGCACGGTTGCGAAACCTTGCCCGAAAGCATCAAGGAGCGCCACTTTGATTTTACCATCAATGCCGGCGCAGGATCATCTACCAAGATCATCCAGATTCTTGGCAATGTCTTTTGCCAAGAGGAACTCGGCGGCGTCATCGACGAAGATGGCCTTACCGGTCCCGCCACCCGTCGAGCCATCGAGGCACTAGGCAACCTCGACGAGAATATGCAAGAGATTCTGCCGATTGCGTACCGCTCCCTGCAGGGCGTCCACTTTCTCGACATCTACAAGTCCAATCGCAGTCAAAGCCGATTCATTCGCGGCTGGCTACTCAATCGAGCCAGCTAACGCCTACCCTTGTTCCCGTAATCTCTTGCAAGACAAGAAGAACTGTGGCATACTGTTTTGGGCTTAGGATCCGAATAGAGCAAAGAGTCCATGCGCAGACGCAAACTACCCATAGGCATTCAAACCTTCCGCGAGCTCCGCGAAGATAACTGCTACTACGTCGATAAAACCGCCTATATCCGCCAGTTACTCGACGAGGGTAAGCACTATTTTCTGTCGCGCCCACGGCGTTTCGGCAAGAGCCTGTTCCTCGACACGCTCAAGGAACTGTTCGAGGGCAACGAGCCGCTGTTCGAGGGGCTTTGCATCCACGACCGCTGGGACTGGTCGGTGCGTCATCCCGTCCTGCGCCTCGACTTCAGCAGCGGCACCTACCAAGGGCCGGACGACTTGCGGGAGGAAGTGGCGGCGCAACTGAACGCATTGGAGGAGGAAGCGGCGATCACTCCTCGCGCCGACGAGACCGCCCCGGCCCGCTTCCGCTACTTGATGAAGGTGCTACACGAGCGCAGCGGGCAGCGCGTGGCGGTGCTGGTTGATGAATACGACAAGCCGATTCTCGACGCGCTGGAAGTGCCAGAAATAGCCCGTGCCAACCGCGACTTGCTGCGCGGCCTGTATTCTACCGTGAAGTTTGCCGACGCCCACATCCGCTTCAGCTTCCTCACCGGAGTAAGCAAGTTCTCCAAGGTCAGCCTGTTCTCCGGCCTCAACAACCTGATCGACCTCACCCTCGACCCACGTTACTCGGCCATTTGCGGCTATACCGAGACTGATCTAGACACCGTGTTCGCGCCGGAGCTTCCGGGCCTCGACCGGGACGCGATCGGCACTTGGTACAACGGCTACAACTGGCTCGGCGAGGAGAAGGTGTACAACCCCTTCGACGTGTTGCTGCTGTTCCGCAACCGCGAGTTCGGTGCCTACTGGTTCGAGACCGGCACGCCAGCGTTCCTAGTCGAGACGCTGTTCAAGCGGCGGGTAAGCTCCCTAGCGTTGGATAACATGATAGGCAGCAGCGATCTGTTGTCGGCCTTTGACGTGGACGCCATCGCCCCCGAAGCACTCTTGTTCCAGACCGGCTACCTCACCATTCGCCGCACCGAGCGGCGCGGGAGTAGGACATACTATCGGCTCGGCTACCCCAACTTGGAGGTGCGGCAGAGCCTGAACGAGAGCTTGCTGAATCACCTGATCGGGGATGCCTCGCGCCGGGCGGCGCACAGTGCCCAGCTCTACGACCTGCTGGAGGCCAACGACTTCGCCGGGCTTAAGACCCTGTTCCATGCCTTCTTCGCCAGCATCCCCTACGAGTGGTACACCAACAACGACATCGCCCGCTACGAAGGCTACTACGCCAGCGTGTTCTACTCCTATTTCGCGGGATTGGGATTGGACATCGCGGTCGAAGATAGCAGCAGCCACGGCCGGCTGGACATGGCGGTTCTGTTCAACAACAATGTCTATCTGTTTGAGTTCAAGGTGGTCGAAATGGCGTCAGCAGGGGCGGCGATGGCGCAGTTAAAAGAGCGGCGCTACGCAGATAAGTACCGCGCCTTGGGCCAGCCGATTCACCTGATCGCCGTCGAGTTCAGCAAGGACGAGCGCAACTTGGTGGCGTTTGCAGTGGAACGCACCTGATAGCCAACCGAAACAAAGGAAAACACCCGTGAAAGCCTGGCGTTTCTATGCCTTCGGCGACATGCGGCTCGACGATATTGAGCTAGCGGCCTGCCCACCCGACCACGTGCTAGTCGAGCCGCTGGTAGTCCAACCCAGTGCCACCGAAGCCCAGCTCGCCTTTGGGATTCCAACCCTAGCCTACGACCACGTCAAGAACCGGCTGGAGACAGACGCGCCGATCCAGCTCTTCGGCCACGAGTTTTGCGCCCGAATCGTAGAAGTCGGCTCAGCCGTCACCGGCTACGCACCCGGCGACCGCGTGGCAGCCCGCGCCAAGCTGCCCTGCGGCGACTGCTCCCTGTGCCACTCCCAGCGCAGCGACGACTGCCGCCGCGGCCCAATCATCGGCTTCCAACTGCCCGGCTGCTTTGCCGAGCGCGCCCTGCTCCCGGCCATCGCGCTGGTCAAGGTCGATGACCGTATCTCCGACAGCGAGGCCGCCACCCTGCAATCGCTGAGCGACAGCATCGCCGGAGTCGAGACCGCGCAGATCCGACCGGGCGATTCGGTCGCCGTCTTTGGCCAAGGCAGCATGGGCATCGAGAGTATGCAGGCCGCGCGCGCCTGCGGCGCTGGCCAACTCATCACCGTAGATGTGCGGCCCGAGGCGTGCGAGATCTCGCTCGCGCTGGGTGCCGATCACGCAATCAACGCCAGCGAGGACGATCCAGTCGAAGCGATCCACGACCTGACCGGCGGCGAGGGTGCAGACGTGGTATTCGAGTGCGCCGGCGGCAGCGTCAAGCTGGGACTGGCCGGCGACCGGGCGCTCAAACAGGCCATGCACGCGGTGCGCTCTGGCGGCAAGCTGGTGGGCATCTCTTGGTTTGGGGCACCCCTAGAATTGGATGTGGACCTGATGCGGGAGCGCAGCCTGCGCTACCTCTTCCCGGACATCAGCTCGCAGGCCCATCTGGAGTACACAGTGCGGCTAGTCGCCTCGGGGCGCATCAGCATGAAACCCACCATCCGCCACGTATTAGAGGGAATCGACAAGGTGCCAGAGGCATTTGAAATCACGGCGCACAAAGCCCAATACCAAGCCATCAATCCCGCGCAGGTCGTGATCGCCACTTAGAGACTTGAACGATTTGAGCTGCTGATCGTCTCGTGCATCCTATTCTGCGTCCATCTGCGTCCATCTGCGGATTATCTTTAGATCGCTATATCTGGATAGTTCAACGGCATCCCCGTCTTACCTAAATCGTATTGCGCTATGTGCCAACGCCCCAAGTTGGCGCTGAGAAAGAGCGACCGCTCCGGGCCGCAGAAGGCGATATTGGTCGGGGCCGCCATGGCAGTGCCCTCGTAATCGTCGGCCAAAACGTCGAGCTGGCCGTCGGCGTACTGATAGATGCGATCCGGGCGATAACAGGAGCAGTACAGAGTACCTTCGTCGTCGAAAGCAAGACCATCGGGAACGGTCTGCGGAAGTTCGAACACGGTCTCGGCGGCACCGGCGCGGCCGTCGGCCTCGATCTTGATGCGAGCCACGCGGGGGTTGATGCTCACGGCCACATAGAGATATTCGCCCGCCGCATCCAGCGCCGTTCCATTAGGGAAATCTGCCAAGGCACGGCTCCAGACCTCGCCTTGGCCCCCCGGGGCAATTTTGCAAATCCAGCCATCGTTTTTGTGCCAGCCCCCAGAATTAGACACATACAGGTTGCCAGCCGCGTCAAAGACCGGGTAGTTGGCCACAGTCAGCGGCACCTCGCCCGCGCGGTCGCAATACGTGCTGACCGCGCCATCCGGCTCGACGCGCTTGACGTCGCCGTTACAGACGTACAGGCGGTGCTGGGCATCCTGACAGATACCGCCGACAAATCCGTCAACTCGGGCGAACTCTTCGAACTCGCGCCGGGCCAAGTCAATGCGGTAGATCTGACCCGCTTCGCCGCCGGCATAGGCATAGCCATCGCAGCCCCAAGCAATGCACTCGGGGTGATCGAGGCCGCTGCCAAAGTCGCCGATAATCGCTGAAATTTGGGTGTGAGTATCGAGAAGAGCCATAGCGTTCCTTTCGCAATAGGGGTGTAAGGTCGGCCTCGACGGTAATTCAAAGTTGCCGCGCCGACAACCCCCTTATTGACAGCCGCTCACGGGTGCGCTATGGTCTGCTCTCCCAACATTCGTCCCGCGAGGTCCCGTGCAATTTTCACGACTAACGCCAGAACAACGCGAATTCTTCGACGCCAACGGCTATCTAATCATCCCCAACGCGCTCGACCAGGAGACCATTGCGCAAGTCGCCGCAGCCGCCGACCGCCTGATGGACGACTTCGCCTACGAGGGCTACTACCAGCACCGCCGCGACGGGCTAGTCCAAGACCCCACCCTCGCCAAACTAGCTACCTCCTCAGCGCTCGTTCCACTCGTCATCCAACTCCTCGGCACCCATATCCACATCACCAACACGGCCCTGATCTACAAACACCCCCAGCCCGCCGACGACCCCGGCGACTGCACTTGGCACCGCGACGTCGGCGTCCACCTCGACTTGGGCCACGTCCATCTCCCGCGCGTTGGCCTCAAAGTCGGCTACTGCCTCACCGACATGGACGGGTCCCACACCGGTGCCACGCTCTTCGCACCCGGCAGCAATCGCCTCGCCGAACCCCTCGTCATACCCAAAGACCAAATCCATCCCGCAGAATACCTCGAACCCCGCCTCAAAGCCGGCGACGCCTTTCTCTTTGAAAGCCGCATCTACCACGGCGCGGAGATCAACAGCCAAGACCACGTCTCCAAAGTCGCGATGTTCGGCTATCACTATAGCTGGATCCGCCCCGACTACTACCTGCGCTACTATGCCGACGCGATCCAGCCGAGCGCGACCGTAGTCGCCAATCTCGACGACGTCGGTCGCCAGCTCCTAGGGGCTACCGCCGACGCCCAAGGGCGCGAAGACCCCAACGGCATCCACTGGTCCATTGCCGAATGGGCCGCAGAACACGGCTTGTCTTTGGAAAGAGCACCGCAGCGAATCGACGCGGTGTGAGGTTAGAAACGCACATCGCGGAGGAAGAAATCTCCGCGTCGAGAAAATAGGACTAACGCTCGCTCTCGTCCCCTGCAAAATCTAGATTAGCCACCCTAACGCCCCGCTGGTATTCATACGCCTCATCTACCGGCGCAATGAGCCAAGCATTTTCCGGTTGCAAATCGCCGACCAACTCGAAGAACCCCCGCGACGGCCTCGGCGCTTTTGAGAATTTGCATTCAAAGACCACCGTCCTGTCCCCGCGCTCCATTACTATATCTATCTCCGCTCCGTTGCCCGTGCGGATAAACGACGGTCGCCAGCGGGGCAGCGCAGCAATCAGATGCTCCAGCACCAAACCCTCCCATGAAGCACCGGCTATCGGGTGTCCGAGCAATTGGTCGTACCTTTCGATTTCGAGCAACGCATGCAAGATGCCGCTGTCCCTTACATACACTTTGTGAGAACTGACCAAGCGTTTCTTCAGATTCGCCTCGCAGGGAGGCAATAGGCGAATCATATACGTTTGCTCGAGAATGGCTAGATACTTCTTTAGAGTCGGCACCGACACATCAACCGCTCCGGCCAGCTTGCTATAGTTGATCGTCTGGCCGTGGTAATGCGCCAGCATCTGCCATAGCCGCTGCACCACGGGCACCGGCAGACTCAGGCCGAGCGCGGGAATATCTCGCTCCAAAAAGGTCTGAATAAAATCCTGCCGCCAAGCAAAGCTATCCTCTGCATCCCCGGCGAGCAGGCTATCGGGAAACCCTCCGCGCACCCACAGCGTTTGCCAATCGGCGACGTCCCTTGTCTCCGACCGCAAAAATGGCGTCAACTGCAAATAGGCGATCCGGCCAGCCAGCGATTCGCTCGACTGCTGGATCAACTCCCGCGATGCCGACCCGAGAATCAAAAAGCGCCCCGGACGCCGGTCGCGATCAATCTCGGAGCGCAACACGGCGAAGAATTCCGGTAGGCGCTGAATCTCATCCAGACACACCAGTTCCTGGCGATGTTGTTCGAGAAAAAGTTCGGGTTCGGCGAGTCTGTTGAGATCAATGCGGTTCTGCAAATCCAAATAGGCCACTGACTGGCCTTTTAAATACTGACGGGCCAGTGTTGATTTACCGCATTGGCGAGGACCAAGGATCGCAACAGCCGGGGAACGCCCCAAGGCTCGTTTTAACTCAGATTCTGCCTTTCTCGGCAAATATCCATGCAAATTGCTAACTCCCTTTATCATTTTACATGGATAATAGCCAAATTGAGACGAATTTTCAAGTAGAGCCGTTGCAAATTCTCCTTGTCGCTGTCGTCTCTTATATTTAGTCGCATCTTTCTTTATCAGAACTCACGCGAAGGTGTTCGCCTTTTGTTGACAGTCTATACGCACAACGGTCATCCATGACTCCGCCTCTATCCCACCGCACCAAACTCGGCTACGGGGCCGCCGATTGGGGCTTGGCCGCCGTGGAGTCGATGGTGCAGATCTACCTGTTCAAATTCTACAACGTCGTCGTCGGCCTACCCGCACTCTACACCGGCCTAGCGTTGGCTTTGGCCATTATCTGGGACGCCATCACCGACCCCCTCATGGGCGGCATCTCCGACCGCTCCCGCTGGTCCGGCGGGCGACGACGGCCCTACTTGCTGCCTGGAGCCGCGCTGTTGGCGGTTTCCTTTATCTGGATTTTCAACCCGCCGCCCCTCGACAGCAACGCCACCCGCTTCGCCTTTTTGCTGATCTCGTTTATTCTGCTCAACACCGCTATGACCGTGGTCGGCGTACCGCATTCGGCCCTCGGCAGCGAATTGAGCTTTGACCGCGACCAGCGCACCCAACTTTTCGCCTACAAGCGGCTTTTCGGCACCGTGGGTGCCCTAGTCGGCCTGTGGCTGCCCGGACTCATCTTGACTCAAATGGACGGCCACGCCGACCCGACTGGTGCCCAAGCGCGCGGCTTGGCCAGTTGGTGGTTGGCCGCTCCCATCGTGCTATGTGCTTGGATCACGGTCCGAGCCACCCGCGGCCTCGACCGACCCGCCGACCATGCCCAATCCAAAAAGCCGCTCCATCTCTGGCGTCTATTCGCCGACCAGCGAAGCACTTGGGCTAACCCCTTTTTCCGCGTCCTGTTGCTGGCCTTTCTAGTCGCCACAATCGGCCGCACGTTCAACGCCTCCACCGCGCTCTACTACTACGAATACCGCTTGCAGCTAACCGAGCAAGAAACCATCGGCTGGATCTTATTGCCCTTTTTCTTGAGCTTCCTCGCCTCTTTGCCGGGCTGGATCTGGGCAGCTCGCCGCTGGGGCAAGAAAACAGCCGGAGTCATCGGCGTCTGCGGCCTAGGAGTCTCCACCGCCGTGGCCTATCCGCTCTTTCCCATCGGAGAATTAGCTGCGCCCCTACTCTACGCGCTGGTGGGCGGGGGCTTGGCCGGAGCCGTCGTCTTGCTCGACGCCTTAGTCGCCGATACCATTGACTACGACAAACTCAAGACGGGCCTCGACCGCGAGGGACTCTACTTTGGCGTCTGGCGCATGGGCACCAAGCTGGCCCGCGCATTGGGGCTGGGACTCAATGGTGTCTCGCTCTGGCTGATCGGTTTCTCCGCCGCGACAGCAACACAAACCCCCGAGACAAGTTGGCGCTTAGCTTTGCTCTTTGGACCGATGGTGGGTATCCTGTTCTTCGGAGCCGGACTCATCCTGTGGCGCTTGCCTTTGACCGTCGAGCGGCACCAGCGCATTCAGCGCCTATTGCGACGCCGCCGTCAAAGACCGCACATTTCACAAGGGGATTAAGGGGCACCCACCGTCGAGGTTGCGCGGGAACTTAAACTCAGTACCGCGTGTCGCGTATTGAGAAATCGCATCCCAATAGGAAGGACTAAGTTTCCCCATGAAAATCTGCCCCTTCAGCGCTAGTCACCTCTCGCGTTGCATCCTAGTCACCCTCGTCACCAGCCTAGTCTCCATGACCCACGCCCAAGCCAATCCCGACCGCATCCAGCCCTACGCCGCCAATCCGCGCTACTGGCAGTACAACGGCCAACCCGTGCTCCTCCTCGGCGGCACAATCAAAGACTGCCTCTTCCAAATACCCGATCTCGAAGCTCATCTCGACCTGCTGCAATCGGTCGGCGGCAACTACGTGCGCAATACCATGAGCGACCGCCGCGTTTACGGCTATGAGATCCCAGCCTTCCACCAAAATGCCGATGGCCTATACGACCTCAACCGCTGGAATCCGGTTTATTGGCAGCGATTTGCCGATCTTTTGCGCTGGACCGCCGAGCGCGACATCATCGTCCAGATAGAAATGTGGGACCGCTTTGACCACAGCCAAGAACATTGGGAAAAGAGCCCCCTCAATCCGGCCAACAACATCAACTATACCGTCGAGGAATCGGGCCTCGAAACAGAATATCCCGCCCACCCCGGCGGCAATTGGCAGCCCTTTTTCTACACCGTCCCCACCTTGCGCAACAACCAAGTCGTGCTGCCCTACCAACAAGCCTTCGTCGATCAAGTCCTCAAGCACTCCCTCGCCTACGACCACGTGCTCTACTGCATGGACAACGAGACCAGCGGCGACCCAGCGTGGGGTGCCTATTGGAACGACTACATCAAGGAGCGGGCGCAGCAAGCGGGCAAGACCGTTGAAACCACTGAAATGTGGGACGAATGGGACGTGCGAGGGGAGACGCATCGCGCCACCTTCGACCACCCGGAGCAGTATTCTTTCATCGACATCTCGCAAAATAGCTGGCAGCGCGAGCAAACCAATTGGGATCGCGCCCAGTGGGTGTGGCAATACATCGCCGCACAGCCCCGACCGATCAATTCGACCAAAATCTACGGTGCCCAGACGCATCGGGACCAAAGCCGTGGTATCGACGATCTCCACGCCACCGAGTGCTTTTGGCGCAACCTCATCGGCGGCTTTGCCTCCAGCCGCTTTCACCGGCCGGACTCCGGCATCGGACTAAGCCCCCAAGCCCAAGCTCACATTCGCAGCGGTCGCAGGCTGACCGAGGTCTTCGACTTTTTCAACGCCGCGCCGGATTCCGACAGCGCCCTGCTGCGCGACCGCGCCGCCAACGAAGCCTATCTCAGCCGCGTCCCCGGCCACCAGTACGCGCTCTACTTTACCGACGGCGGCGCTGTGGGTCTCGACCTGACCGGAACAAAAGGCACCTTCCAGATCCAATGGCTCGACATTACCGCCAGCACCTGGACCTCCGGCGACGATGTGGACGGTGGGACCGTAGCGCAACTGGCTCCTCCCCGAAGCGGCCCTTGGGTCGCCCTGCTGACGAGGCGCTAACAGGAGGGCAATATATCAACCCTGCTTGAACGATTCGAGATACGGATCGTCTTGTGAATTATATCTGCGTCCATCTGCGGATAATTGTATAAATTGGAGCAACAATGAACTCTAGCAACCGCGTCCCCTTCGGCCAGACCGACCTCCAAGTCTCGCGCTTGTGCCAAGGCACGGCCTTCCGCCACCTACCCCGCGCCGACAGCCCCCAATCCCTAGCCGTGCTCCACCACTGCTTGGACCAAGGCGTCAACTTCTTCGACACAGCACAAGCCTACGGGTGGGGTGGTGCTGAGGAGGTGCTAGGACGGGCAATCGCGGGTCGCCGCGACGATGTCGTCATCTGCACCAAGGTTCCCGCCTCGCTGGCCCCCACAAGCGACGGCGACCCCGGCGAGCGCGTCCGCTACACCCGCGCCCATCTCACCGACCGCCTCGAAGAAAGCCTCCACCGCCTGCGCACCGACTATGTTGACCTCTACCTTTTACACCACCGCGACGAGAACACACCGCCGGAGGCCATCGTCGAGGTCATGGAGGATCTAGTGCAGGCCGGCAAAACTCGCTACTGGGGCGTCTCCAACCATCGCGCCGCCGAAGTCGAAGCCTTTCTCGCCCTAGCCCCCATCGCTGGCGTCGAGGACTACTACAACATCGCCGGTAGCCACTGCGACGAAACAGGACGCTCGCGAGTAGAGATTTACGAGGAAGAAATGCTGCCCCTGCTGCGGCGCACCGGACTAGGCTGCCTAGCCTTCAGCCCAATGGACACCGGCCTACTGGCTCGGCCCAACGAACCAACTCTCTCCGCCTTAGTCGCCGCCATTGACCAAGTCGCCGCTGACCTGGGCACCTCCCGCGCTGCCGTCTGCGTCGCTTGGGTCCTGCATCAGGGCATCACCTGTGTACTCGCTGGTGCCGAGAGCGCCGCACACGTCGATGCCAATCTCCAAGGCACCCGCCTTCAACTTCCCGCAGACGCCCTCGACGCCCTCGCCGCCCTCGACCAAGCGCGCCGCACCTACCGCGCCAGCCAACAGGAGCAACGCCCGTGAACATCGTCGACGCCCACATCCACGTCTGGACCTCCGACTTCGACCAGTATCCCCTAGCCCCCGGCTTTACGCCCGACGACCTATGGCTGCCCTCCTTTACTCCCGACGATCACTTTGCCTATAGCCGCAACGTCGGCAAGGTCCGTATCAACCTAGTGCAAATGACCTGGTACGGCCTCGACCACAGCTACATCCTCGACCTAATCGCCTCGGATCCTGAGACCTACACGGGCACCGGCATCGTCCCCGGAGTCTCCGACGTATCGCTGGCCGACCCAGGCAAGACCATGCTCGCCTTGGCCGAGGGGGGCATTCGCGCCTTCCGCGTGCGCGGCGGCAGTACCGGTCGTCCAACCGCCTTTGGCCGTTCGGACCGCTGGCTCGACTATCCGGGCTACGAATCGATGTTCCGCACCGGAGCCGAGCACAACCTAGCCCTCAGCTTCCTCATGGGACTCGCAGACCTGCCCGGCCTGATCCGCCTCTGCCGCCGCTTTCCCGAAACCCCCGTAATCCTCGACCATATCTGCGGAGTGCGCATCCGCGACAGCGTCTGGCCCGAAGGCGATATCCGCACCCTCTGCAACATGGCCCGCTACCCGCGCGTCATGGTCAAGCTCGGCCCGTTCCAAGCCCTCGGTAACGGCGAGGCCCCTTACCTCGATCTCCTGCCCCTCATCGAGCGCATCGTCGATGCTTTTGGCCCCGAACGCCTCATGTGGGAAAGCGACAGCGGCGGGCCCGTCCGCATGAAAAATCCCGCCAATGACTTCGCCGCGGCAATCGCCCTAATCCGCGATTACGCCGATTTCCTCAGCCAAAGCGACAAGGAATACATCCTAGGTAAGACGGCCGAGGACTTCTTCTTTAACCGCTAGGAAAGAACCGCCATGGAACTCACCGACGCCCATCTCGACGAATTAGAACAACGAGGTTTTATCATCCTGCCCGACTTCCGCCACGGCGAGGACCTAAAAGCAATGCAGCAAGCCCAGCGCCGCGTCCTACCATCGTGGGATGAAGTAAAGGACGACCCGCCCCCCGGCCGCGCCATCCTCACCGAATTCCCGCCCCCCGAAATGGCGCTGCTGCGCGGCATCGTCCACCACCAAGCCTGGGACTTCGCCAGAAAGTGGTTTGGCAGCGAGCATATCCACTTCCGCGCTGGCTGCATGATCGCCCGCTATCCAGGTTTCACAGGCGGCGGCACCGGCTCGGACGCCTCCGCGCTGCACCTCGACAATGGCAACAACTCGCTGCTGCCGCCCTCCGACTCAGCCCGCGCCTTCGGCCAACTCGTCTTCTGGCATCACCTCGAAGCAGTCGGCGAGGATCAAGCACCGCTACGCTTGATCCCCAAAGAACATGGCCGCGACATGAGCAAAGCCGTGCCGCTCGTCTGCGAAGCCGGCACCCTCTGCGTCTTCACCAATTACACCATGCATTCCGCCAGCGACTATCTGCGCGCCGACGGCCAGCGCTACACCTGGGGCTTTGGCCTCGGCCGCGCCGACCACTACTGGGAGGGTTTCCGCCATTACACCGACAAGGGCCAAAATCCGATCTTCCGCGAATTCATCGGCACCCTCACCGCCGCCGAAAGGGAAGTCTTCCGCTTTCCGCCCGCTGGCCACGCCTATTACACACCGCAAACCCTCGCCGCCCTCGAAGAACAGTACCCCGGCTGGAACGCCCGCAATGAGTACTAACGTGGATCGCCAGCAAACCCATCTTTCGTTCTAAACGCTACATGCTGATCGGTCTATTGCTGGCAGTGGGCGATGGTTCGGTTAGAGGGCCTGCCTTGATGCGCCCTCCCCCATTCCGTACACTCCCCCGCAACTAGCCCACCCCACCTTACCCAAAGGAGTCCCAATCGTGAAAATCGGCCTCTACGCCTCCATGTTCGGCAAAGACGATCCGCCCACCCTGCAAAGCATCGAAAGTTACATCGATCATGCCTACGACCTCCGCCTCGATTTGATCGACTTCCGCCGCGACCGAGGCTTTAGCTCCGAAGACGCCTCCTACCTCATCAAGACCAAACTTGCCTGCATCGAAAAGGGTCTTACCATCGGCTACCTCGCTTCCGGTGGACACTTCGTCGGCAGCGACGAGGATCTACGCGACAAGGTCGCAACCGCCAAGGGCGACATGGACATCGCGCTGATTTTGGGCGCGCCCATGATCCGCCTGTTCTGCGGCCAGCCCCTCACCGACCCGGAGGAGCGCGCCCGCGAAATCCGCTGCTTTCAGGAGGTCGCCGACTACGGCCTCGAAATAGGCATCGCCATGGGCCTGCAAAACCATCCCTCCACCGGCGACGACGTCATACGCATCATCGAGGAAACCGACCGGCCCAACTTTAGCTTCCTGCTCGACACCGGCCAGTGGTGCGGCTCGCCCGCCCGCAACCGAGGCATTCCCGACCCAGACCACGACATCTACGCCTATATGCAGCAGACCGCCCATCTAGCCACCCACGTCCGCGCCAAATTCTACAAGATCGACAGCGGCAAGGAGGAGTGGATCGACTACGAGCGCATCGTCCCCATCCTCGCCGAGGCCGGATACAACGGGCCGCTCTCCGTCGTCTTTGAGGGCCAAGACATCAACGATTGCGACGACAAGGAAGTCATGCGTTTGGCCGCCGCACAACTGCGGGATTTGGCCTCCCGGCTCTAACCTCTGAACAGAAAAAAAGGGGACGGCCAACAGGACCATCCCCCTTTGTACTCATATCATCCGCCGCATCAGAAGGCGTAGCTCAGCGCCACACTGGGCGTACCCGTCCGCGCACTCGCTTGCAGCTTGAGTTGCTTGCCGTACTTAAATCTCACTCGGTCGCGCTTGGTCTCAATCACTTGGATGCCGTGCAAGAAGTCGTAGATCATACTGCCGGCGATGGCAATCACTCCCAGCGCAACCAGCGGTCCGCCCGCTCCGCCATCGCGCTGGAGCTCGCGTAGGCGGTATTTTGGCGTCTCGCCTTCTAGCGAAACGGGAATTTTCTCATAGCGTCTTTCTTTGCCGCTGTCTCCAGCGTTGATCGTCAAGACATCAAAATCCGTCTCCGCGAATTCGCCATCTTCCCACAGTGCCGCCCCAGCGATAATCGAGGCGACGCCCGCAAGGCTCGTGGCCAAAAGCCACTTCCCCGTCGTAGGTTCTCCCGCGTAAAAGTGCATCATGCCCGGCACCGGAATCGCGCTCCGCATCAATCCCGTGGAGATGCGGCGGTTCATGTCCTGGTACTCCTCGTAGGTCATGTCCTGCGGTATGGGTATTAGCGGTGCCTCGTTCAGCACATCGCCTGTCCCCTGCGCCACAGCCGACGACGGCGCGACGAGTGCCAGCGCAAACACCATTATCCCTAGCGCGTATTTTCTCATGGTTAATCCTCCTATTGTTAGATTGGCGACTAAGTACACGATAGTAAAAGTGGTATGAGATGCTTCGCTTCGCTCAGCATGACAAGTACTGGTGGCTGCTTCCCAGTGTCATACTGAGCGGAGCGAAGCAGAGTCGAAGTATCTCGTACCTTAACGTCCATCGGTTGTGACTTATAACACCTGAGCACGGCAATGGTGTCACTACTGCTATCGTCTATCTCAATCAACTAGCTCGATCTATTGCGGCATCACTATCGGCGGGCTCACTAGGAGCCGTCCCACTCCTTGCCCTAAGACCAGAAGCGGCCTACTTTCCTCGGCTATCGGCCAGACTCCTCCGCTGTGAAGCCGAGCGGGAATATATCGCCTTCTTATCTTCCCAAGCAGGGTGCGTGGCCGCAACGCCCATCTTTCACGCGGAGAAATCTTATGAAGATAGCACGTCTGCTAGGGGTAGGTTGTACCTCGCTCGTCCTGCTCGCCTGCAACAGCCAAGCAGGCAAAACCGACGCCCCGGCCAAAGTGGAAACCGAAGAAGAAAAGGTCCTCTACGCCTTGGGCCTAGCCATAGCGCAAAACTCCCTAGAGCCGTTCCGGGGTCAATTCAGCGACGCGGAAATAGCCGTGGTCATGCAGGGCTTTGCCGACGCCGTCAAGGGCGGCGAGCCCATGGTCTCCCTGCAGGAATTCGGCCCCAAGATCAACCCCATGTTGCAGGAGCGCATGCAAAAAGTTCAGGCCCAAGCCGCAGCAGAGGGCACGGCCTTCAGGGAAAAGGCCGCCCAAGAAGAAGGTGCCGTGCAGACGGCTTCCGGCCTCATCTTCAAAGAGCTGACGGCTGGCACTGGGGCCTCGCCCAAAGCCACCGACCGAGTTAAAGTCCACTACCACGGCTCGCTGATTGACGGCACGGTCTTCGACAGTTCAGTGGAGCGCGGCGAGCCCGTCACCTTCGCCCTCGACCAAGTGGTCAAAGGCTGGACTGAGGGACTGCAAATGATGAAAGTGGGCGGCAAGGCCAAGCTGACCATCCCGCCCGAGCTAGCCTATGGTCCGGGGGGCCGCGCAGGGATTCCGGCTAACGCCACCCTGATTTTTGAAGTCGAACTGCTGGGCATTGAGTGAGGTTCAGGTCTCCCACTCTGCGTAAATATCCGCGATCACTGCGTCGATCGGTGCTCGATGCGTCTCCGCGTCGAGCACCGATGCCTGCGCCGAGGCTTCGGCGAGCAGGGTCGGCAATTTAACCTGTTCCGCGTCAAAGACGTACTCGTGCCAGCCGGCCTCCGTTGTCAGGAGTTCGGCGCGGCTCAAGTCCGGTGCCTCCTCCCCACTCGTCTGCAAGCGCAACCGCCGTCTCTCTCCAAAGTGATTGCGCAACTCGTCAAAGGGGCCGTCAAAGGCGATTCGTCCCCGGTCTATCATCACAATCCGACCGGCCAACTGTTCCAACTCGTCCATGTCGTGGCTAGTGATCATCACCGTTACCCCCTGCTCGCGGTTCAGATCCTTGATAAAGTCGAGGATATTGCGCCTAGCCAGCACATCGACGCCAATCGTCGGCTCGTCCAAAAAAAGAATCTCCGGCTCGTGCATGAGCATCAGCCCGAGGTCTGCCCGCATCTTCTGCCCTAGGCTCAACTGCCGCGCCAGACTATCCATGAACTCGTCGAGACCCAGCAATTCGCGCACAAAGCCGAGCATCCGCTCGTAGCGCTCGTGCGGAATATCCCACACGACCCGTTTCCATTCAAAACTCGCCGACACGGGCTGGTCCCACCACAGTTCCGTGCGCTGGCCAAAGACCACGCCAATGCGGTTGACATAGGCCACCCGATCCCGCATCGGGTCCATCCCCAAAGCTCGCACGCGCCCCGACGTCGGAGCCAGCACGCTCGACAGCAGCTTGACCGTCGTCGATTTGCCCGCGCCATTGGGGCCAGCGTAGGCGACGATCTCGCCTCGGCGCACAACAAGGTCCACATCCTGCAGGGCGCGAATCTCGCGCACCCGAGGCCGAAAGAGATTCTTGAACACATCGCGTACATGTGCCGAACGCTGGCGCTGATAGAAGGTCTTGTTGACCCCCTGCAACTCAACTGCGATGTCCCCAGCGCAAGTAGCGCTGCGATCCAGTGTGTCCATAGTGATTCATTCCTTTCTTGATAGCTATCAGCGCCACAAAGCTCAGGGCGCAGGCGAATATCGGCGTAGTCCACAGCGATCCAGCCCCTTGGTCAATCCCAAGCAGCACCCGACAGGGATACCAAGCGACAAAACCCACCGGCAGCACGCTCAACAGACCGTTGACCAAAAATGGATGCAGCCCATCGAGCGGAAACGATTTCAACTGCCAAGCAAAACTAATCGTCCGGGAGCTGATCTCCTCGGCACCCACCGGCGACCAGAACGCCAGCGCGCTCCACAAATAGGAAAAGGCCAAGACCACCACGCAGGAAGACAGCAGGTGGACTCCATAGCACAGCCACCAGCCGGGTTCCACGGCCATATCCAGCCGCCCCCAAGACCAAGCGCTGATCCCCAACCCGACGATGGCTCCCCAGCAGCCGGAGAAGGGTATAAAGCCTTCCGTGAGCAGAGCCATCCACAAAGGCTGCGGCTGCACCAGCGCATGGTCGAGCTGACCGCGGCCGATGCGGCGACTGATGGCCAGCACGTTGTAGCGGAAGAACATTTCGAGCAGTCCTTGCACTAAGGCGGCGTAGCCGAGCATGAAGAGAATCTGGTCCCGGCTCCACGCCCCGATCCCCGCAAAGCGCTCGGCCAGCAAGAACACCGCCATTACCCCCGAGAGGCTGAGGACGATGTCGGAGACGACGTTGATGAGAAAAAACTTGAAGTCCCGGGTCATCCACATGAAGTCGAGATACGCCTGCACCCGCCAGCGCCTGATAACCTGGACTACGGGGTTGCGGTTAGCCGCCATGGGACACCAGCCTTTCGCGATTGTGGCACCAGAGTGCGTGCGCACTAACCCACAGCACTACAGCCCAGATTATCTGCAAAGGGATGAGATCCTGTGGATCGCCCGTACCGGTGTACAGTCGCAGTGGTGCCGACGCCAGCGAGGCAAAGGGCAGCCACTCGAGATAGTCCCCAAGGCCCCAAGGCAACAGCGCCAGCGGCACCAGCCGACCCGACAACAGCACCGTCAATGTGGTGCGGATCCGTTGCAGCGCGTACACGCTGTGCTCCAAAAAGACCATGCAGGCGGCAAAGAACAGATCCAACGCCGTGCCCACCGCCACGCCCAGCGCCAAACTGAGCAGGAACCACAGCCCAGCCGTCCACGTCGCCGGCAAGGGGTCAACTCCCAGCAGCGGCGCGATGAGCAACAGCGGCAGCGCAAAGAACAGCAGGCCGGGGATCCAGCCGCCGACCATCTCGGCCAGCATCTGCCCGTAGATCCCCATCGGCCGCAAGAAGCGGTTGGCTATATTGCCGCTCCACAGATCGTCGTCGATCCGGGTGCGGCCCGCTAGCTGGTCGGCAAAAATTGCCGAGACCATGGTATAGGTCAGCACCGCCTCCAAGCTCATCCCCGCAACCACGCCTTGGCCCGTCATCACCGTGCGCCAGAGCGAGAGCAAGATCGCCACGTGGAATAGCCGCAGCGCGAAATCGCCCATCAGGCCCCAAAGCGCGTCGTTGAGCGACTGCGTCGCGACGATGGCGATAGTTTTCCCGTATTTGTGCAGTAGTGTTATCATCGGTTATCCCTCAAAAAAAGACCGCAGACAATAAGCCCGCGGTCTCTAAAAGTCACAAAAAAGCCGGAAACGAGGCTCCCGGCTAAATTATGCAAATTATTGTTTATAAATATCTTAGCTTGGCCTCTTCAGAGCGACGTGGGCACACCTATCCTGTGCGAGGCCCCAGTGGAACCTCTCATGCGGCTCAATTCGATGCCTATGCGCAGGGCAATGGATAGGAGGCGGCAGTTGCTCGCTTGCATGGCAGGCCAATTTATGGAGGAGGGTTTACCATGTCAAAACAGTCTCATCCCAACCCCGTCGGCAGTGGATGGTACTTCACCTCGACTTCCACATCTGTAACTCTCAACGGACTCACCAAATCGTCTGGTCGCCCCACCAGCGCAATCTCCAAGCGGTTCGCCCCCTGCTGCGGCCGCACCTCCTGCAAGTCAAAAATCAGCCACATGCCCTGATACGGGACGACCTTATAGCCGAACTCGCGGCGACATATCTCCCCTTGCAGCGATTGGCCGTTGAGCGCGATTTCCAAGCGGTCGTCCGAGACCAGATCGACGATCCTGATCCGCAAGAGCACCTGACTGACGCGGCCTCCTTGCGCGTCGTCGGCTAAGTAAAAGGGTATGGTATGTTGCGTCCGGTCATCGGCCGCGATCTCCACCGGCAGCGCCACTGGGTACTGGTTTTCCTCATCCGCCGACCGCCGCGCCAGCACGTAGTGCTTGTCCTTCTCTTGCATCAAATCCCGACTGCCCAGTTCGCTCAGCGCGCTACGCTCCCGGTCTCCTAAGGGCCAAGGCATAAACCACGCGTACAGCCCGTCACAGCCCCGATCCAACAGATTCATCGCCGCCGCCCGAAGCTGGGCCGGAGTGGGGCAAACCCGCTCGGCCCCAACCGACTCATCAGATACGTAGGGCTGCAAGGTGCCATAGACCGCTGCATCGGCCGCGTGCGCCGCCTCAACCAGCCAATCTATCGGCATGTCTCCGTCGAGGATCATATAGCCGTAGCGGATCGGCACCAAGAAATCCACCAACCCGCGCTCTAGCCAAGTCCGCACGTCCAAACCCTGCGCCCGATTCATCTCCTCAGTGGGCAAAACCCGCGCTCCGACCACCCCCGACCGCTGCCCGCGCACCCGCTCGGCGAGTTGCTCTACGTAATCAGTCAAAATGGGCGTCGTCGCCTCCACATCCTCCTCCCGCAAAATGCGCGGCGCTCCACCCGGCAGGGCAAAGTCCAACTCAACGCCATCGGTTTCGTACTCGGTCGCCAGCTCCTCAACCACTTGCGATATGTGCGCCCGCACCTCCGCGTGCGCCAGCCCGCCACCGCCGTCGGCCAGCTTGTGGGCCGGATCCATATTCCCGTAGGACGCCATCCGCAAGCTAGCCCAGAACTCCATGCTGTGGTCATGTGCCCGGTCGATAAGCACCGTCAGCGGGTCGAGCCCGCGCTCGATCAGGCTCTGCATGTTGTGCCAAGTGCGCCAATAGGCCGCCTGCTCAAAGGGCTGAATATCCGCTCCGAACATCATCCCCACCCGCGATGGATAAAAAAGCCCATCGCCGCGCTCGACCCCGTAGGCAAAAGTATCCACCCCTGTGCCTGCAACCTCGTCTATGGGCACCCAAGCGTCTTCGAGTGCCATCGGCGGCTCAAAGGCAAAAAGGTAGTAGTGCCGAGCATCGTTAAAGTAGATGGTGCGCTGCTGTCGCATGGCGTATCCTCCTCGTTCTAAAGGGATTTATATACCTGAGTGCCCAAAAACCATGTTCGCGGCTAATAAGCATTAATTATCAACTACTGACAATTGTGAGGAGTGAAAAGAAAAACTTGACGATGTGAAGGGGCTGTACGTTAATGAGAATAATACAGGAAAGGGATAGCCTCAAAAGGTAATGGATGCCCAACAAATCTTGATAAGGCCATTTGAGAGCGAGGATCAAGACGCTGTCCAGAGTCTAATTTTAGCTGGACTTGCCGAGCACTGGGGAGAAATTGATCCAACATTAAATATGGATTTGAACGACATCGGTGCCAGCTACAATGACGCCACATTTCTGGTAGCTTGGCTCGATGGTAAAATTATTGGCTCAGGTGCATTGATCCCCAAGTCAGACCAAGTAGCAGAGATAGTCAGAATGTCCGTGGCACCGGAATTGCGAAGACGAGGAATCGGCGGAAAAATACTGGCAAGGCTCTGTCAAGAGGCTAAAGAGTTGGGATTTCAACGAATTGTCCTAGAAACGACTTCTACTTGGTCTGACGTTATCGAGTTCTACAAGCGATTCGGTTTTCGCGTCACACACCATCAGGCGGGGCCCTTTGGCGGCGAGGTTCACTTTGCTCTTGACCTGACTTCAGCCTGATTGACGATTGAGGGCATCCCACATCATATATCACCACCGGGTCCGGCTGCGGGCTGCGCCCTTCGCGCAACCGCAGCTCTGTGTCTAAACGAGGTGTTCAGATGGACCGTAAACAGGAGAAAATAGTCTTGCGGCGGGCAATTTTGGAGGATGTCAGGACGATCGAACCTCTTGACGGCTTGGAAGCGGAACATCAGCGCGATGCCATCGAATGGATTGAGAGTGGAGCAGAGCTATCCCGCCAAGTGAAGCCAGCAACACCCCCCAAGCATCTCGTATCCTATTTTGTGCTTACGGACGATGACCACTTCCTGCTCGTAGAACACAGAAACGCTGGCCTCTGGTTGCCGACAGGTGGACACGTTGAGTCTGATGAGCGTCCCAGTGAAACTGCAAGAAGGGAGGCGAAAGAGGAATTGGGGATCGAACCCCGGCTTCTTTCAGAAGAGCCGTTATTCATCACCTCAACGAAAACTGTTGGAAGGACAGCGGGACACACTGATATATCCCTTTGGTACGTCATGGTTCACCCGAGGACGGAGGAACTTCATTTCGACCAGACAGAATTTAAATCGATTAGATGGTTTCATAGGGACGAACTGCCGCTAGATCGGTGCGATCCGCACATGGGTAGATTCGTCCAGAAGCTAGGGAGTCTCGCCAACCGCAGGTGACACGTCGGTGCATGGCTCAGCTTCAGTGATGATTGTAGGAATTGGTACAATGTCTTCAGCCTCCGATACTCCGCGCGTTTATATAGGTGCCTATGGGCTTTGCCGTGATCCGTCAGGTCGGCTTCTCTTGGTTCGCATGGCTAGC
>JAJDVZ010000177.1:0-32960 GCA_022825835.1 Candidatus Latescibacterota bacterium | reverse complement strand
TAAAGCCTAACACGAAACAAAAACAGAACAAAAAATAGAAAACACATATAGAAGAATAAAGCCGTTTGTTCGTTCGCTACGTATCAAAAAAACAAAATGTTGGAACTCGTAAAAATAAAACTTGATCAGAGGTTCCTATATTGATCACACACATAGTTGCAAGCATTGCCCGGCTATCTCGCCGGGTCGCTAGTCCGGCCATTCGCCGCCTAGACGCAGTATAGCATCAAAGCGGTCGTTTTTGGCGGCCTTGTTCCTTTTGACAATGCCACATTTGGTGCAGCGGTGGACGAGGATATAATCGCCGCGTTTGATGGTAAATCCCACCGGCTCCATCAAGCCGCGACAGCGTTCGGCGCGGTCACCTGGGTTTACATCGACGTGTTGGCTCCAGAGGCATTCGGGGTAGTGATTGGTGTAGCCATTGCCCTGCACGGAAAAGCCACAATTTTCGCAGGTGAAATTTTCAACGTGCCGCTGGAATTTTTTGCCCATTTACACTAGACCATCAGGGTAGGCCACCCACAATAGGCAGAGGCCACACGCGGGGGCCGTGGCACCAGCCGCGGTGCGGTCGCCGCTGGCGAGCAGGTCGGCGATGGCCTCCGGCGGCCTCGTACCGCGACCGATTTCTACCATGGTGCCGACGAGGATCCGCACCATGTGGCGGAGGAAGCGATTGGCCTCGATTTCAAAGACTAGCTCGGGGCCGCGTTGAGACCAGACGGCGTCGAAGATGTGGCAGGTGAGGTGTTCGGGGATGGGGTCTTGTTTGCAAAAGGCTCCAAAAGAGCGTTCGCCGCAGAGCGCATGAGTGGCTGCGGCCATGGGGGCCAAAGAAAGCGCTGGGTAATAGGTCCATACCTGAGTGCGGTTGACGGCTGCCTTGCCTTGGTGAATGCGGTAGCGATAGCGCTTGCGGGTTGCGCTGTAGCGGGCGTGGAAATCCGCAGCGACCTCGTCGGCGGCGCGCACGGCAATGTCCGGGGGCAAGAGACCGTTGAGGCTGCGGAGCAATCGGTCTGTAGGCAGTGCGGCCTCGGTCTGGACATGGGCCACCTGCCCGAGGGCGTGGGTCCCAGCGTCCGTGCGGCCCGCGCCGATGAGGCGGACCGGCTCTTTGAGCAGGATGTGCAGGGCTTGTTCGAGCGCGTCTTGCACGGTGCGGCCGCTCTTTTGGCTCTGCCAGCCGACAAAGTGAGTGCCGTCGTATTCGAGTACCAAGCGCAGCGTCTGCATCGCCCTTAACGCAAGAAGTACACGAGCGCGACTAAGCCTAGGGCAGCCAAGGCGGCTAGACCGTCGGCGCGGCCAAAGCGCAGCGGGCGATAGTGGGTGCGTTCGGTTCCGCTGGCATAACAGCGACTCTCCATGGCCAAGGCGAGGCGGTCGGCGCGACCACAGGCTGCGACGAGGAGGGGTACGAGGAGGGGCACGAGGTTTTTGATGCGGCGCAGAAAAGAGCCGCTAAAGTCGGCCCCGCGCGCTAGTTGGGCTTTGCGCAGACGCTCGGCTTCGTCGAGGAGTACGGGGATAAATCGCAGGGCAATGGAGATCATCAGCGCCATGTCGCCAGCCGGAAAGCCGAAGCGGCGCAAGGGGCTGAAGAGGCGCTCCAAACCGCTGGTTATCTCCATTGGCGCGGTCGTGAGCGTCAAGAGCGTGGCGGCGATGATGGCCGCGGCCAACCGCGCGGTGAAAAAGGCCCCCAAGTGCAGGCCCTCGGCGGTCAGGACGTGATCGGAAAAGGGCAGCGACAAGACGGGCCGACCGGGCGTGAGCAGCGCGTGGAGGCCAAAGGTGAACAGGAAGAGCCAAGCAAAGGTTTTGAGCTGGCGCAAGATGAGGCGCAAAGGCACCCGCGTCAAGGCGGTGGCCACCAGTAGGAAAGCTCCAAGCAGCAGCAAGGCGAGTGCGTTGGGTGCGGCAAAGGCCGCCAGCGTCAGCGCGAATACTCCCCCTAACTTGGTGCGCGGATCGAGGCGGTGGATCGGCGAGTCGAGCGCGATGTAGCGGCCGAGCGCGATGTCCTGCAAAAAGGCCAAGGGCTAGGGCAAGAAGCGGTTAGTGAAGGCTGCGGTGACGTCCACGACGCCTTCTTTGATCAGACCCGCGGCCACCATTTGTTCCAATAGCTTTTGCCAGCGCTGCAAGGTCATGCTGCCGAGGCCGTTTTGTTGGGCGACCGGATCGAGGACCATGGCAGCGGATTCGGCGGCCCCATAGGCGAGAATGTCCATACCCATCTCGGGGTTGAGACTGTTGATATGGCGGTTGGTCGCCTCTGGCTCGGCGAGGTATTTCTCCCAGCCCTTGACGCTGGCGCGGACTACGGCTCCGACGAGTTCAGGCTCGGCGGCGATGCGCTCTGCGGTGGCGATGAGCACGCTGGCATAGGGGTTGAAGCCGGTGTCGGCTACGAGCAGGGCCTTGGGATCGCCTCCTTTGGTCTTGGCGACGAAAGGCTCGCTGAAGACGTAGCCCTGCTGGGCAAAATTCTCGTCGGCGAGGAATTGGGCCACATTGCCGGGATAGGGGACGATGGTGACGCCTTCAAATGGGTATTTCCAGCGCAGATAGTGCGAAAAGGCCGGGCGCTGCGACAAGGCCAAGGTGATGTTTTTGATTTGCGAAATAGAGTCGATACCCGAGCTTTCGTGAACCATGATGCAGCGCGGGCTGATCTGGTAGGACGCCATGAGCGCGACTACGGGGATTTGTTGGGCGCGGGCGTACAGGATGTCGTCGGCATTTGTTATGCCAAAGGCTACTGCACCGGTGGCCACGCGCTGGACGACCGGCGAGTCCGGCCCGCCGCCGAGGATTTCGACCTCAACGCCGTTTTCCGCGTAGTAGCCGTGGACGGCCGCCGCGTACAAGCCGCCGTGTTCGGCTTCTGGGAACCAGTTGAGCGCGAGTTGGACCTTGGGTAGGGCATCGGCTGTGGGTGCTTCTTTTTCAGCGGCGCAGGCGACGAGCGCGAGAAAGGCCGCCAAGAGTGGGTATTTGAACATCACGGGAATTCTCCTAGTGGATTGTAGTGAAAGCTGGTGCGCCGCCATGTTACTCGGGCGCGCCTGTCCAGCGTCTGAGCAAGAAATTACTCAAGCTGCCCACGGTGGTAAATAGCCCCAAGCCGAGCAAGGTGCAAAACAGAATGCAGGCGAAGAGATAGTCGGTTTTGGCTTGGCCGTTGGTGAGGATGATCAAGTAGCCGAGGCCAAAGTCCTCGGTGCCGTAGCCGGCGAAGAACTCGCCGACAATTGCGCCGATGACTGACAGGCCGCTGGAGATGCGGGCACCGACGAGCATCTGGGGGACCGCGCCGGGGACGCGGAGCTTGAACAGTACCTGCCAGCGGTTGGCCTTGTTGAGTGCGAAGAAGTCGAGGATATGGGGATCAACGCGGGTCAGGCCGTCGGTGGTATTGGCGATGACCGGGAAGAGGGCGATGATGAAAGAGACCGCTACGACGCCTTGAAGACCGTAGCCGATCCACAGGATGATCAGCGGCGCGATGGCCACGATGGGCATGGTCTGCAAGAAGATCGCGTAGGGGTAGAGGCTGCGCTCGATGAGGCGCGACTGGGAAAACAGCAGGGCGACCAAGAAGCCAAAGGCAAAACTGAGGACAAAGCCCAAGATGGCACCTAATGCCGTCAGCAGAGTAGCCGACAGCAGGCGCGGCAAATTGTCGGCAATGGCTTGGGCGACGAGCATGGGACCGGGCAGCAGGAAAGGTTCGATCCCGAGGAGCGAGACCGCGCCTTGCCAAGCGCATACGACTAAGGCGAAGAACAGCAGTGGAGGCAGAAGGTTAGTTGTCAGGGAGCGCAGGCGTTTCATAGCTCGTCGGCGTGGGCGAGTTGCCGCGAAATCCCGTTGGCGATGCGGATGAATACAGGGGCGCTGCGCAGGTACGGCGAGCGCGGATAAGGAAACGGGATGGGGATGTCGGCGAGGATGCGGCCGGGGCGTGTGCTCATTACGAGAACTCGCTGGCTGAGGAAGACGGCTTCGGAGACGTTGTGCGTGACGAAGAGGCCGGTCCAGCGGTCTTCCTGCCACAGGCGCAACAGCTCCTCGTTGAGCCGCTGGCGGGTGATTTCGTCGAGCGCGCCAAAAGGCTCGTCGAGGAGCAGGATCTGGGGGCGGGTCACCAGAGCACGGGCAATGGAGACTCTCATGCGCATGCCGCCGGAGAGTTGGGCCGGGTACGCAGCGGCAAAGTCGGTTAGGCCGACTAGTTCAAGCGTTTGGGCGACGCGCTCGCTGGCATCTTCGTGGCGCAGCTCTAAGGGGAGGGTGATGTTGTGTGCGACCGAGCGCCAAGGCAGCAGTGTGGCGTCTTGGAAGACGAAGGCGAGGCCGAGCGGATCGTGTCCCTCCACGCGCAACTCGCCGCTCGTGGGCGCATCGAGGCCGGCTACGAGGCGGAGGAAGGTGGATTTGCCGCAGCCGGAAGGGCCGACGATGGAGACGAATTGGCCGCGGCTAATTTCCAGACTGAGGTCGCGCAGGGCTTGGACCCCAGAGGGGAAGTACTTGTTGAGTCCTGCGGCGACGACTAGCTGCGACTCCATTTAACCTCGGGGATGATAGGTCTTGTGGACCTCTTTGAGATAGCTGAGGTCGAGGTGCGTGTAGATCTGGGTGGTGGAGATGTCGGCGTGGCCCAACAACTCCTGCACGGCGCGGAGGTTGGCACCGCCTTCTAACAAATGCGTGGCAAAGGAGTGGCGCAGGGTGTGAGGGCTAATCTCCCTGCCGATGCGGGCCTTGTCGCCGGCGGTTTTGATGATCTTCCACACGCTCATCCGCGAGAGTGGGCCGCCTTGGGCGTTGAGAAAGACGTGGTCGCTTGAGTCGGGACGGGCGAGGTGGGGGCGACCTTGGCGCAGGTAGTGTCTAAGTGTGCGGGCGTCTTTGGCCGCGATGGGTACGATGCGCTCGCGCCGGCCGCGGATGCGGACGAGGCCCCGCGCCAGCAGAAGGGCCTCCTGTTGCAGCGCGGTCAGCTCGGAGACGCGGATACCGGTGGCGTAGAGCACGGCGAGGATGGCCCGGTCGCGCTGGCCCAGCGGCTCGTCGGGGTCGGGCGCGGCGAGGAGAGCGGCGATTTCCTCGACCGAGAGCACGTCGGGCAGGCGGCGCTCCAGTTTGGGCGGGTCGAGGAGTTCGGCTGGGTTGTGCGTCGTTGCGCCCTGGAGCAGTAAGTACTGGTGGAAGCGCTTTATCGAGGTGAGGTTGCGGGCCATGGTGGAAGCAGTCAGACCGGCGTCGCGCAGCGAGTGGAGCAATTGGGCGATGTGCTGGTGTTGGACGGCTTCTAGGCTCTCGACGCCTTGGGCGGATAGGTGGTGCAGATAGCGGCTGAGGTCGCGGCGATAGGCGTCGAGGGTATTGGCCGCCAGCCCATTGTCGCGCTCCATGGCCTTGAGGAAGCGCTCGCAGGGGGTGGACAGGGCCGCTGGTAGCGGGCGTTCAGGCGTGGATTTCGGGCGAGCCATGATTCGGGCTGTTGAGATGGGCGAGTAAGGCGTCGGCCTGTTTGCGGCTGAAGCCGGGGAGGGCGGCGATTTCCTCGGCTGGCGTGGCGGCGATGCGCTTGACCGAGCCGAAGGCGACGAGCAGGGCCTTGCGCTTTTGCGGGCCAATGCCGGGGACGTGGTCCAAGGTGGAGCTGAGTGCGCTCTTGGCGCGTTGCTGGCGGTGATTCTTGAGCGCGAAGCGGTGGGCTTCGTCGCGCAGCATCTGCAACAGGCGCAGGCTGGCTGAGGTCTTGGGCAGCAGCAGGGGATCGCGCTGGTCCGGCAGGAATACTTCCTCAAAGCGCTTGGCGAGGCCGACGACGGGTTGGTCTGCGATGTCTAGTTCGCGCAGGGCGGCGACCGCGCTGGCGAGTTGGCCCGGCCCGCCGTCGATGAGCAATAGGTCGGGCCGCGGCTCGTTGCGCTCGGCTAGGCCGCGGAAGCGGCGATATACTACTTGGTGGATGGCGGCGTAGTCGTCGGGCTGGGCGAGGTCGCGGATTTTGAAGTAGCGGTACTGGCTGCGCTTGGCCCGGCCGTCGATAAAGCAGACCACCGAGCCGACCGGGTTCGCTCCTTGGAAGGTGGAGATGTCGATGCCTTCGATGCGACGGGGCGGAGCCGCTAGTTGCAAGTCGCGCTGGAGGGCATAGACCGATTGGGGGATGCGGTCGCGCTTGAGCTCGCGTTTGAGCTGGCGTTCGGTGAGCATTTGGGCGGCGTTTTTGGCGGCCATGTCGAGCATCTGCGCCTTGGCACCGCGCTGGGGGGTGGCCAGCGCGACCTTGCCGTCGGCCTTTTGCGACAGCCAAGCGGCTACCTCGTCGGCGTCTGCTAGCTGGGCTGGCAGGTGGATCTCGGGCGGAACAAAGTCGTTTTGCAGGTAGAATTGCCGCGCAAAGGCCGAGAGGATTTCTCCGTCTGAGGACTCCATGACTCCGCCGAGGAAGTGGTGCTTTTTGCCGAGCAGGCGGCCCTCGCGGATTTCGAGGACGCTGCAACAGGCTTCGTCGTCGCTGCGGGCCATGCCGAAAACGTCGCGGTCGATCTGATCGTCGAGGACGACTTTTTGGCGGGCGCGCATGGACTCTAGCGCTTGGATCTGGTCGCGGAAGCGGGCGGCTTTCTCGTAGCGCATGTCTTCGGCGGCCTCGGTCATGCGCTTTTGCAACTCGCGGATGACTTCGGCGTTCTGGCCGCGCAAGAAGCGCACGGCTCGCTCGACGGTTTTGCGGTAGTCGTCAGCCGAGACGAGGTTTTCGCAGGGGCCTTCGCAGCGCTTGATGTGGTATTCGAGGCACAGCGGCACTTTGTCTGAGGGCAACTCGGCGTTACAGGAGCGGATGGGGAAGACCTTGCGCAGCATGTCGAGGGTGGTGTGCATGGCGCGGACGTTGCTGTACGGGCCGAGGTAGCGCGAGCCGTCGCGGACTACGTCGCGGGTGGCGAAGATGCGGGGGAAAGGCTCGGCCGTGATGCGGATGTAGGGGTATTTTTTGTCGTCTTTGAGCAGGATGTTGTAGCGCGGTTTGTGGGTGCGGATTTGGGTGGCTTCGAGGATGAGGGCTTCCTGCTCGTTGCCCGTTACGATGTAGTCAATGTCGGCGATGTTGCGGACTAGGGCTTTGAACTGACGCCGGCCATCGCCGCCCGACGTGCGAAAGTACGAGCGCACCCGGTCGCGCAGGCTTTTGGCCTTGCCGATGTAGATGATCTGCCCGTCGCGCCTTTTCATAATATAGACGCCGGATTCGTTGGGCAGGGCGTCGAGTTTGAGACGCAGATCTTCGGAGAGGTTCTTCATTAGAAAGGGATACGGGTTGACATATTGCAACGAGGATATGCGTTTTGTCCAGTCGCGTCAAGACGGGCGAGAGACGCGGCTTGGTAGCTACTTGAGCAAGAGGAGTCGCCGGGTTTGCTCGCCGTCGGGATAGTGAAGACGCACGAGATAGACGCCCGCCGCCAACGCCGTGCCGCGCCGGTCGCGGGCGTCCCAGCGGACTTGGTAGAAGTCGGCAGCTTGGAACTGATCCACGAGCGTGCGCACGGGTTGGCCTAAAATATTGTAGATCGTCAGCCGCACTGGGCCGGAGGTGGCTATGTCGTAGGCGATTTGGGTGCTGGCGTTGAAGGGGTTGGGATAATTGGGGGATAGGCCGCTGGTGGTAGGTGTTGCCGATGGGGTAGCGGGCGTTGAGACCGAGGTTGGGTGGGAGAGGTCTAAGGCGATATCCGTTGGACCACCTGTACGGGTCGTTGTCGTCCATATATCCTCGACGTTGGAGCCGTCTAAGTTGGACCGGAAGAAGTCCACCAGATCTTCATACTCCCTCGTAGGGACGTCATGCAGACTCGACCAGTATATTTTGTTTCCAATTAGATCCAGGGCGAAGGCTGTGTAGCGATCCCAAGAAGGATCATTAGTGGCGATCTCTTCGACATTGGAGCCATCTAAGTCCGCCCGCTGCATCGCCCCCTCGTATTTGTCTGTCCAGTATATCTTGCCCGCCAGTACATCGAGAGCCATTGTTCCCACACTAGGGGAACCCGTTAGTTTCGAGATGAGGATCTCTTCGACATTGGCCCCGTCCAAGTCCGCTCGCTGAATGGTGTGCTCCCGTATCTCTCCTAGGAAGCTCTCCCTCCAGTATATCTTACCCCGAATTGTGTCGAGGGCAATATCCTCAAGATAGCTCAAGCCGGTGAGGACATCTTTGACGTTGGAGCCGTCCCAGTTAGCCGTCTGAATTTTCCCTGTTTCTGGTTTCACCCAAACCCGTTTCCCTGTTTCCGAGTACCCCCAGTATTCCCCTGGTCCTGCGTCCGCCCAGTAGATCTTGTCTCCATCTAGCAAGGCAATTCCCTTGGGACGATTTAATCCGGTGATCAGGACTTCGAGGTTTCGGCCGTTTAGGTCGGCCCGCTGGATCGTCCCCTTCACCACGTCGGTCCAGTACATCTTGTCTGAGTACAGGGCAATGCCGTGTGGTTCTCTCACTATTGGATCGAAGAGGACTTCGAGGTTTCGGCCGTTCAGGTCGGCCCGCTGGATCGTCCCCGGCCCCGAGTCCGTCCAATAAATTTTGTCCCCGTTCACGTCGAGGGCGATGCCTGTTCGGGGTCCCGAGTTGATGTAGTGGACGTCGTCCTCTAAGTCGAAGAGGTGTTCGACGTTTTGGCCATCGAGATCAGCTCGCTGAATCGTCTGCGTGACTGGATTGGTCCAGTAAACCTTGCCTCCGTCCATGTCGAGGGTGATTTCTTCGGGGTAGCCATCTGATACGGTGAGGACTTCTTCGATGTTTTGTCCGTTGAGGTCGGCGCGCTGGATCGTCCCCGCGTCTGTCCAGTAAATTTTGCCCCCGTCCACGTCGAGGGCAATACCCATAGGAAAGCCTGATCGGATATAGTCATATTCGACGTTTTGTCCGTCGAGGTCGGCCCGTAAAATTCCCTCAAAAGCGAAGTCCGTCCAGTACACTTTGCCCCGGACCAAATCCAGAGCAATGTCCCATGGGGACCCTCCTTCAAAGAGGTCTTCGCTATTGGAGCCGTCTAGGTTTGTCCACGCAACAATACCTGAATGAGAGCCTCCATCGTTCGTCCAGTAAATTTTGCCCCTGTCCACGTCGAGCGCGATGTTTGTTGCCCCTACTATATAGTCATCGTCCATGAAGAGTTTGGTGTCTGAGCCATCTAGGTCAGACCAATAGATGCCTCCTCCCGTCCACTTATCTGTCCAGTACATCTTGCCTCCCAATACATCGAGCGCGATGTCGGCCGGATACCTCAATTCTGGCTTGATGAGTTGTTCGACATTGGTGCCGTTGAGGCTGGACCGATGGATGCCTCTTTGTGGGTTCGCCCAGTAGATTTGGCCCTCTTCGACCGGCGGCTGACCGTGGCCGGTGCCTTGCCCGACGAGGGCCAACCACGCCATTGCGAACAACAACGCAGTGATTTTTCGACTGGCAATTGAGTGTATCATAGGTAAGTCTCCTTTCGCCCGGCAGCATCAAGAAAGGCGATGGACGCGGGCGAAGATGCACTTGAGGTAGCGTCCGTCGGGGAAGGCTGGGTCTATGGGATGGTCGGCTGGGTTCAGGTTGTAGGCGAGAATGCGGGGGCGGACTCGGGCACCAGCGGCGGCGCGGCGGACGATTTGGAAGAAGTCCTCTTGGGAAATCCGCGACGAGCACGAGGCGGTCACCAACAGCCCGCCGTCGGCTATGAGGCGGAAGGCGTTGCGATTGAGTTTGGTATAGACGCCCATGGCCTGTTTGTACTGGCTGCGTTTCCGCATCAGCGAGGGCGGGTCGCAGACGACGATATCGTAGCGGGGGCCGCGGTCGGCCAGTTCTTCTACAAAGGGAAAGACATCGGCGATCAACAGGTCGGAATGGGAGCCTTGGGGGCGGTTGGCGGCGAGGGTGCGGCGGGCGGCGGGCACGACTTGGGGCGATATATCGACGTCGAGGGTGCGGGTTGCACCGCCTTTGAGGGCGTGGGCGGAAAAGCCGCTCGAATAGGAGAAGAGGTTGAGCACGCGCTGGCCGTGGGCGAGTTGCTGGAGATAGAAGCGGTTGGCGCGCTGATCGAGGAAAAAGCCGGTCTTCTGGCCGCGATAGAGGTCGGCATAGAGGCTCGTGCCGTGCTCTTCGATCTCGACGAATTCGGGCGGTGCTTCGCCGGCTAGTAGGCCGGTGGGACGGTCGTCTAGCCCCTCGGCGCGGCGGGTGCCCACATCGCTGCGTTCGTACAGGCTGCGGGGGGCGAGTAGGGATTGGAGCGCGTCGAGGATGGCGGAGCGTTGCTTTTCCATGCCAGCGGTGTGGAATTGCACCACTAGATAGCCGGCGTAGTCGTCGGCGATTAGGCCGGGCAGGCCGTCGCTTTCTCCGTGGACTAGGCGCATGGCGTTGGTATGGGCGGACAGGCCGGCGTTGCGGCGGAGGGCGATGGCTTGGGCGATGCGCTCTGTGAAGAAGGCCGCGTCGATGGGTCGGTTGGGGTCTTGGGTGAGACTGCGCACGCGGATCAGCGAGCGCCGATTGTAGAATCCGCGACAGACGAAGCGCTCATGCGCGTCAAAGACATCGACGATGTCGCCGGTATCGGCGTCCCGGGGAGGGCGTTCGACTGCGCCGGAGAAGACCCAAGGGTGGCCGTTGCGCACGGTGCGCTCGCTGTTGGGGCGCAGGTAGAGAGGTGGGTAGTGGGGGGGCATGTTCTTTTTGCTATGCGAGGGCCGGTGGAGTATGGGACCGACCGCGCACCCTAATCCCAGCTTGGGATCGGGGTCTGAAGCGGATCGTCGATCCAGAGAAAGCGCCCGTTGACATCGCTCTCGATGATGTCGATCACGAGCTGGGCCGCCTTCTCCGGCGGATCCCCGCCCGTTTGCTCCACCCACGCCACCCAGTCGTGGTAGCCGCTTTCGCTGACGGTGTCCATCTTGTCGCGGATATCCGCCCACATCGCGGTTTTGACGTCGCCGGGATGGATGACGTTCGCCGTGACGCCCGTTCCTTCCAGCTCGGCGGCAAGGTGGCGGGTGAACTGGTTGAGAGCGACCTTGGCCGTGCCGTAGGCGCTGTTCAGCCGTCCGGGTGTGTGCAGCGACGCCGCAGATGAAAGGTTCACGATCCGGCCCCAGCCTGCGCTTAGCATTCCGTCGAGGAACGTGCGGGATACGAGATAGGGCCCGACCGCATCAATCATGAGTGTTTCGACCCATTCCTCGGGATCGCTGTCCTGTACGAGGGCGATCGGGCCGAAGATCCCAGCGGCATTGACGAGAATGGTGGGTCGGCCGAGCTCGGCTTCGACTGCGGTTTTGAGGCGGTCAACATCGGCCGGGTTCGAGACATCCGCTGCGAATTGCGCCGAGCGGCGCGCGATGGTTGCGACGGCAAGGCCGCGCGCTTCCAGCGCATCTGCGATTGCCCGTCCGACGCCGCGGCTAGCTCCGGTGACGACGGCGATGTGTCCTTCGAGGTTCACGGTCCGGCCTCGGCGGGCACCATGGGATTGTCCGAGTCATTCAGGCGCTGCCGCTCACTGCCCCAGTTGGCGGCGCTGCCGTTCCAGTAGCGGGTGTCGGCGGGGCTATACGAGAAGAGGTAGGACCAGCGCGGCTTGTCGGTGGTATTGTCTGGACCCCCGTGGACGGTGTAGCCGTGATGTACGGTGCAGTCGCCCGGCTGGTAGTGGAAGGGCGGCGAGAGTTCCAGCACGGACGTCAGATTCGGGAACTGCTTGAGCAGGTCGCCTTGGTCGTCCTTGAACACCGAACCGAGCGGTCCTTCGCGATGGGAGCGGCTGACGAACCGCATGGCACCCATGTCGGGTGTGACTTCCGCCAGCGCCAGCCAGAACTGGAGCTCGCCGACCCGGTCGGAGCCATGCTCGGACGAGTCCTGGTGATAGGTGGACCCGGCTGCTCCGGGGGGCTTGTTTAGGAGAATATCCACGCGGTAGCGGAGCGGAACATCTACTCCCTTGAGCCGCTTCCTGTTCACGAGGCGCGTTGCGTTTTGCGCCATGCGCTCGCTGAACATGAATGAGCGAAACGGCTCGGTCTCTTGATTCCGCGCTAGGCCGGCGCGTGGATTGCCGTGGCCAACCTCCTGAGCGTTGCGATCGACCCACTCCTGCCCGACGCGCAAAAGCTGTCCGGCGAACTCCGGAGCGACGAGCCGCGGCATCATAACCCAGCCGTATTCGTGGTAGAAGGCGACTTCCTCGTCTGTGACCTCCCGGACGATGGTCTCGATCTCGCGCTCTGTTATTGCTTGTCCCATTATTCGTGCTCCTATTGTGCTACTGTATGGTTCGGAACGATAAGAAGTCTTTCTGGACGCGTTGTCAAGGGACGGCGCTCAGCGCGGAACAGGCCTGGACGAACTCCGCCGACGTGGAGGTGTAGCCCACTACGTGCTCGAAGTTCCGCAGCATGATCTTGCGCAGCCATCCCCCTTCCGGCAGGCTGTCGTCCACTGTATCGGGGTACTCGGCCGAGTGGGTACAATCCCGCAACATCACCACCCGGTAGTTGTGTTCCACCGCGCCGGCACAGGTGAAGTAGAGGCAGGACCGCTGCGAGAATCCCACGGCGATCAGGGTCTTGATGTCGTGGCAGCGCAGGTGATAGTCGGTGTGGGTCTCGTGAAATCCCGACCACTCCCGCTTGGGAAAGTCCGGCTCGTGGGCGAGGGGCTGAATCGACGGCGAGTAGTTCGGCTGTACCGGTCTGCGCTCCGGCGCTGGGCGGTCGGCGGCATCTTCGTTGCCCCAGCGGGTGCCGTGGATCTCGCGCTTGATACTGCCTGGTTCGTCGCACAGGGAGAAGTCGTTGTGGATGAAGAACACGTGCATGCCGACGGCGCGGGCGGCCTTCAGCGCTGGCGCAATCCCCTCCTCGACGCAGGGATTCCCCGCGCCGCAATCCGAATCCACGATCATGAAGGCAGTGGTCGCCAACGGCAGGTCGAGGTCGCCGAAACGATTTCCGTCGGGATTGTCGGGGCCGTAGCCGGAATACCATCGCACGGGAAGTTGCATCGTCGCCATGTTTGCATCTCCTTTTTCAGGATCAGACCTGGTCAAGTGCGTCCTTGAGGCTTTGCTCGACGAGGTCGAAAAGCTCGTCAACCTGGGGCTTGTCGATGATGAGGGCGGGCACGACGGCGAACCAACTCGGATCAACCCGCAGGATGACTCCGTTGTGCAGAGCCGTCTTCTTGAGCGCCCTGCCCAGCTCTGGGAACGGCTCGAGGCTCGACGTATCCTTCACCAGCTCAACTCCCCTCAGCAACCCCTTGCCCCGCACCTCCCGCACGACGCCGAGCGATTGCAGGCCTTCGAGCTTGGCAGCGAGGTAGTCGCCCATCTCGCGGGCATGGGTATCGAGGCCGCGCTCCACGATTTCGTCAACCACGGCGATGCCGACTGCGCAGGCCAGTGGATGGCCAGCGTAGGTGTGACCATGAGCAAAGTTCTCGCCTTGCTCGTAGAAGTACTCCCCCATCCCCTCGCGAGCCATCAGCGCTCCGAGGGGAATGGCACCACTCGACAGCCCTTTGCTGCCGCAGATAATGTCGGGCGTCACCCCGAAGGTGTGGGCGGCAAACATCGCTCCCGTGCGACCGAAGCCGGTGATGATCTCGTCGTAGATGAGCACGACGTTGTGGCGGTCGCAGGTGTCGCGGATGAGCTGGAAGTACTCGTCCGTGGGCGTGATGATACCCCCCGTGTTCGACACTGGTTCGAGGATGATGCCGGCCACTGTCGCCGGATCTTCACTGATGATGACATCCTCGAACTGCTGCGCCGCGAACCGGTTGGCCTCGTCCCAGTCGCCGAAGCGATCGCGGTAGTGCGTTGGGGGGAATACTTTGAGGAAGCCCGGTGGGGCTGGCTCGAATGGGGTTTTGCGCTCTCCCGTACCGCTGGCCGCCATGGCTCCCATGGTGGCGCCGTGGTAGGCTTGGTAGCGGCTGATGAACTTGTACTTGTGCGGATAGCCCGACTGCTTGAAGTACTGGCGCGTGAACTTGATCGCCGCCTCCATAGACTCCGAGCCGCCGCTGAAAGCTTTCACGTAGTTGAGGTCGTCGGGCGTGACGCTGCCGAGCTTCTCGACGAAGTCGAGCGTCACGTCGGCCGTGCCGTGCATGGGCGGCGCAAAGGCGAGCTTGTCCCATTGAGCTCGCATGGCTTCTGCGACGCGCGGATGACGGTGGCCGAGCAGGGTTGAGTAGATACCGCTGATGCCGTCGAAGTAGCGTTTCCCGTCCGTGTCCCAGTAGTAGAGCCCTTCCGCCCGCGACACGATGAGCGGATTTTTCATAAACTCGGCCGTCGCCTGGTAGTCGAGGAAGGTTCTTCTGAGCAGCTTTTCCTGTCGCGCGTTCACTTTTATCGCTCCCTCTGTACGGATCGGAACGATAAGAAGCCTTTATGGATGCGTTGTCAAGGGACCGTATTGACAACGCATCGGTGAGGGCCCTTTATCGTTCCTAATCCTCACCATGTGGATGGAGGCGCGTGGTTGAGATACTAAAGGGGGAATGATGAACCAGAAGAGTGATGCAGAACCGACGGCGGAGGCCGTCCCGATCCAGGGTTTCGAGGAGGCCGTTACCGACGACGAGGCGTCGAAGGACTGGCAGCCCGTGTCCGACCGGGTGATTCGCGTAGGTATCGCCGGGTATGGCGTGTGCAATTTTGGCGCGGCCTTCCGCTTCCAGGACCACCCGAATGTGACCGTCGCCGCGGTGGCCGAACTGGACCCTGACAAGCGGGCTAAACTGGCCAGAGCATGCCGCTGTGCGACCGCCTATGCCTCGTGCGAAGAGTTGATTGAGGACGATTCGCTTGAGGCCGTTTTCGTTGCCACTGACGCCCCGAGCCATGCCCGGCTGGCCATCGCCGCGCTCAAAGCCGGTAAACACGTTGCATCGGCCGTGCCCGCGGTGTGGGGATCACTGGAGGATGCGGATGCGCTGTTCGCCGCGGCCAAGTCTGCCGACCGCAGCTACATGATGTTCGAAACCTCGTACTTCCACGAAGATCTCTACAACATGCGGGAGTTGTACCGAGCTGGTGCGCTGGGAAAAGTCGTTTACGCAGAGGGTGAATACTGGCACTACTTCTCGACGCCGCTGGCCGCGCACGAGGGCTGGCGCACTGGGGCTCCCCCGCAGTGGTATCCCACGCACTCCAATGCCTACTACATGGGCGTCACCGGCGGGAGCTTCACCGAGGTCTCCTGCATGGGCGTGCCTAGCAGCGTCGATCATCTGAAGGCTGCAAACAACCGCTACGGCAACCCGTTTGGCACTGAAATCGCGCTATTTCGCACCAGCGACGGTGGCATGGCGCGGATGGGGGTTAGCTGGGACACGCCGGGTGTCGGCGGGGAGACGGGCCGGATTCGCACGGAGAAGGGTACCTTCTACGGCACGTTCCAGCATGACGGACAGGACTCTGTGCCAACATTCAAGCGCCCACCTCTTCCTCCGGGGGTGGATGCCGGCGGGCACGGTGGCTCCCACGGCTACCTGATGTGCGAGTTCGTCGAGGCGATCCTGCTGGACCGCACGCCCCTTATCGACGTGGCCCAATCACTTAACATGACGGTCAGCGGCATCGTCGCGCACGAGTCGGCGCTGAAGGACGGCGAACTGTTGAAGATTCCGCAGTACAGCCTGTAAGGTGCTGAAAACAAGCGTTAGATCTGCAAGAAATAGTCGTTGCTTCGGGCTAATTACTTGAGGTAGAGCAACCGCCGCGTCTGCGCTCCGTCGGGGTGGAGCAAGCGGGTGAGATAGACGCCGGCTGCCAGCGGAGTGCCTCGCTGGTCGCGGGCGTCCCAGCGGACTTGGTAGAAGCCGGCGAGCTGGAACTGGTTTGCCAGCGTGCGCACGGGCTGGCCCAAGACGTTGTAGATTTCTAGCCGCACCAAGCCGGGGGTGGCGAGACGGTAGGCGATTTGGGTGCTGGCGTTGAAGGGGTTGGGGAAATTGGGGTCTAGGCCGCTGGTGGTCGGCACAGGCTGCGACGATACTTCAGCAATGTGTGTCGGAGTAGAGGTTGGGGGCGTGATGTAGGGCGACATATCCCACAGTAGAATCGTGCCGTCCCAACTCGCACTGGCTAAGAGTTGGCTATCGGGCGAAAAGGCCACTGAAAGGACAGGTTCCGTATGCCCCTCCAAGATGGCTAGGAGTTGGCCGGTGTCCGCCGACCACAGCCGAATCCCGTAATCATTACCCGTACCCCCACTGGCTAGGAGTTGGCCGTCGGGCGAAAACGCCACGGAATAAACATAGCTCTCTTCCGGGATCGCCAAGATGCTTAGGATTTGGCCAGTGTCCACATCCCACAACAGAAGCTGAGAACCTCCACTGGCCAAGGTCTGGCCATCGGGCGAAAACGCCACCGAAAAGATAGGCCACCCTTCCAAATCTATAGTCGCCATTTGTTGCCCGGTGCTCACCTCCCACAACCGAATCGTGTAGTCCTGCGCACCACCACTGGCTAGGGTTTTTCCATCGGGCGAAAACGCCACCGAATAGACATCACTCCTATGCCCCTTAAGAGTCGCCATTTGTTGTCCGGTGCTCACCTCCCACAACTGGATTGTGCCGCTCGGACTCCCACTGGCTAGGGTTTTTCCATCGGGCGAAAACGCCACGGAATAGACACCACCCGTATGGCCATCCAAGATAGCCAAAGATTGGCCACTACTTGCCTCCCACAGCCGAACCGTGCCGTCATAGCTCCCACTGGCTAGGATATATCCATTGGGCGAAAACGCTATGGAGTTGACCCAATCCGTATGTCCCTCCAAGGTGGCTCGGAGCTGTCCGGTGTCCACCTCCCACAATCGAACCGTGTCGTCCTCATGCCCGCTGGCCAGCGTTTTGCCGTCGGGTGAAAACGCTACGGGCGAAGCCCCACCCGCATGCTCCGCGTGTAGGACGATTTCGGCACCGGTGTGCCTATCATAGAGCCAGATACCGCTACTGGCTACCGCGATCCAAGCGCCATCGGGCGAATATGCGATGTCCGTTATTGAACCTTCACCGAGGCGCGTTTTGGCCTCTTCGGGCAAACTCCATCGGGTATATTCTTGGGCAACGCTGGTCTGCACAAATAGGACACAGACGAATAAGAGAGCGACGTTGCAAGACTGCATCTTTTTCATTAGCAGGCTCTCCCTTTTGTCAGAATGCTATCCAGATATGGAGCACTCTAACAGAAAGTTCAGTTCGTCAACTCAGATACTGCTTGGCCTCTTTGCCGACCAGCTCTCGCAGGTCGGGGTCGTCAATGCAGAAGATGCGGAAAATTTTGGCTTGGTCTTCGAAGTTGTGCAGCAGCGAGTCGCGCAGGCGGGAGACCTCTGGATCGGCAAAGGTCAGAGGGTCGGTCTTGTCCGCCGGGAGCGTGCGGCCGTAGAAGACCCTGAGATCGACTTCGGGGGTCTTGTTGAAGCTGGGGATGTCGATGAGGATCTCGTGGCCTTGGAACACGCGGCCAAGCCGCTGGCCGAAGACTTGGCACAGCTCGATTTCCTTGGCGCGGCGCTTGTACGGATGGCGGAAGAGAAAGTCGAGGCGGTTCATCAGAGGCTGGGTGCGCTCGCTGGGGTGGATGACGGCAGCGACCTTGTAGAGGCGGCGGTGGATCGTGCCTGCGAGGAGCTGGGCGGAGGTTTCCAGCCCTAGGCGCTCCTGCTCGCGCTGGAGGCGAGCGATTAGCCCACTCTCGGTGAGGCGGTGGAAATCGGAGAAGTCGAGCCGGTTGTGCGGGTGGAGGAGGATTTCCTGCACTGCGCGCTTGAACATGGCCGACGCCGAGCGCACCCCGTGGTGCCAGTACACGTTGCGGTACATTTGGTAATTGGTAAAGACTAGGGCCTCGACCGCGGAGACGCCCTTGCTGGTGATGGCCAGCCGCTGGCGCTCCGGGTCGAACTTGATGGAGGCGATCAGGCGGTCGCGGTTGACGCTCTCGCCGAAGGGCACGCCGCAGAACATGGAATCGCGCAGGAGGTAGTCGATTTTGTCGGGGTCGAGGGTGCTGCTGAGGATATTGGCCAGCAGTAGGTCTTCGGGGGGAACTGCGCGGCCGATGTTTTCGTAGTCGATGACGTTGGCTACGCGCGCTGGGTCGATTTGGAACTTATCGGCGATCGTCTGGTAAAGCTCGCCGTCTTGGTCCTCGATGATATGCCTGGCCCCTTCTTCGTGCCGGATGAAAAAGGGCCTTAGCTCTTCGAGGGTATGCGAGAAGGGGTAGTGGCCGATGTCGTGGAGCAAGGTGGCGGCGATGAAGACGCGCACGTCCTCGTCGCTTAGCACGAGAGGTGGGTCCGAGTCGAGGAGACGGGCTAGAAACTGCTTGGCCAAGTGATAGACGCCCAGCGAGTGCTCAAAGCGGGAGTGGCGTGCGCCTGGGTACACCAGATGCACGTAGCCGAGCTGGGAGATGTTGCGCAGGCGCTGGAAGGCCCGGGTATCGACGAGGGCGAGGACGGGAGCGGGGAAGTGGATGTAGCCCCAAACCGGGTCGCGGATGACCTTGCCTTCTTCGGCTAAAAGTGGATAATCCATAGCATTGGCCAATCTAGGAGAGGCGTGTTACCCTGTCAAGAAATGTGCGCCGAACTTGTTATGAAAGCGATACTTAGGGCATTTTGTTGCGCGGGCCGTCCATTGACACAAAACCAATTGGCTCCTATCTTCCAACATTTCGTTTGACTAGGGGAAACACTTGCTAAGGAAATAAATTTTATATCTATGGAACGCACGTTGATGATCGTCAAGCCCGATGCGGTCGCCAAAAGCGCCATCGGCCAGATTATTGCCCGCGTCGAGGGCGCGGGGTTTGTTGTGCGCGCCCTGCGCATGGTCGAGCTATCCGCCGAGCAGGCGCGGGCTTTCTACGCCGTGCATCGGGAGCGCCCCTTTTACGGCGAGTTGGTGGAATTTATGACCTCCGGGCCAGCGGTGCCGATGGTGCTAGAGCGCGCCGATGCGGTGGCCCATTTGCGCGATTTTATCGGGCCGACCAACAGTCTGGAGGCCCCCGCCGGCACGATCCGCGGCGACTTTGGCACGGACGTGCAGTGCAATGCCGTGCACGCCTCGGACTCAGCGGCCAACGCCAAGTCCGAAATCGCGTTTTTCTTTGCCGACTGAGCAAATCCCATGAGCGCCTTGCTAGTACTCGACGATCTCGCAGAAGGCCCCAATGCGCTCGCCTTTGAGCTGCGTGCAGAAGAACTGGAGTTAAAAGACGAATTTTTCGCCTTCCCCTCCAGCGTGGAAGCCCGCGTTGAGGTGCGGCGCGCGCTCGACAACTTCAGAATTGACGGAGTCATCACCTGTCGCATTGTCGGCGAGTGCTATCGCTGTCTAGAGGAAGTACAAGAAGAGGTCGCAGCGCGGTTTCGCTTGCTCTTGCAGCGCCGCCTCGCGACCCCCGAAGAGCTGGAGTCGGCCGAAGCAGACGGGTTCATCGAGATCGTCGATCCGGGGACGCGCGAGTTCGATTTGAGCGCGTACATTCGCGAAGCCGTGATCTTGGACTTGCCGATGCGCATACCCACCCCGGAGGCCGATGGGCGGTGCCCGCAGTGCGGAGTTGACGGAGCCGCCGAACCCACCGCCGAACAGGAACGAGAAGTGGACCCGCGCTGGGCCGCACTCGCGCAGATCGATTTTTCCCAACCCAAAGAAAGTTCTTGAGAGGAGTTCCCCGTGGCTGCAGTACCTAAGAGAAGAATTTCGCGCACTCGCCGCGACAAGCGGCGTACTCACTGGAAGATCAAGGCGGCGGCGAGGACTACTTGCTCCCACTGCGGACAGCCCGCCTTGCCCCATCGCGTCTGCCCGAGTTGCGGCTTCTATCGAGGCCGCGAATACGTCGAGCCTGAAGTATAGGCTGCTCGGGGCGGATGCTTGCGTGACTGAAGAGGGGAAAAAACTTCGCGCGGCTATTACGGCAACGGCGTCTTTCCTACCCGACAAGGTGGTCTCCAACGCCGATATGGAGCGGCTGGTGGACACCTCAGACGGGTGGATCCGCTCGCGCACTGGCATTTCCGAGCGGCGCTTCCTGCCGGCGGATGAGCCGACCTCCACCATGGCTATCGCCGTGGCCCAAGAGCTATTGGCGCGCCGTGGAATTGCCGCCGACGACATCGACCTGATCATCGTCGCGACCATTACGCCAGACATGATCTTTCCGGCCACGGCCTGCTTGGTGCAACACGCCATCGGTGCCAGCCGGGTCTGGGCCTACGACCTGTCGGCGGCTTGCTCTGGCTTTGTCTTCGCCGTGGCGACCGGCGCGCAGTTCATCGAAAGCGGCGCGCATCGCCGGGTGATGGTCATCGGTGCCGACAAGATGAGCAGCATACTCGACTTTGAGGACCGCGCGACTTGCGTGCTCTTTGGCGATGGGGCGGGTGGAGTTTTGTTAGAGCGCGGCGAGGACGGAGCCGGCATGGTCGACTTTGAGTTATACGCCGATGGGGCCGCGGTCGAATGCCTGCACATCAAAGGCGGCGGCAGCCTCCATCCTCCTTCGCACGAGACCGTAGATCAGCGCATGCACTACATCCGCCAAGAGGGGCGCACGGTATTTCGGTTTGCCGTGGAAAAGATGGCCGAAGTGTCGGTCAGCCTGCTGGAGCGCAACGGCCTTACGGGCGCAGACCTCAAGCTCTTCGTGCCCCATCAAGCTAATAAGCGCATCATCGACGCTGCGGCTCAGCGCATGGACCTTCCGCCGGAAAAAGTGATGATGAATATCGACCGCTATGCCAACACCACAGCCGCGACGATTCCCATTGCCTTGGCAGAAGCCGCTGATCAAGGCCGATTGGAGCGCGGCGATTTGGTGCTGATGACCGGCGTTGGCGGCGGCCTCACGTGGGGCAGCACCTTGTTTCGCTGGGGGCCGTGAGATGGGCGAGTGCGCCTTTTTATTTCCGGGACAGGGTTCGCAGGCCGTGGGCATGGGCCGCGACCTATACGAGCAGCACGAGTCGGTGCGGGTGCGCTTTGCCGAGGCCGACGAGGTGCTGGGTTTTCCGCTCAGTGCGCTTTGCTTTGAGGGGCCGGCCGAGCAACTAACGCAAACCAACGTTACGCAGCCGGCTGTCTTCGTCCACAGCGTCGCCGCCAACGAGTTGCTCGCCGCGGCTGGGCTACAGCCTGTGGCCGTGGCTGGACACAGCCTCGGGGAATACTCGGCGCTGGTGGCGGCTGGCGTGCTCTCGTTTGCGGAGGCTCTGACGCTGGTGGGGACGCGCGGCCGGTTGATGCTGGAGGCCGGTAGCGAGTGGCCGGGGACGATGGGGGCAGTGATCGGTTTGGACGACGACCACGTCATGGCCTTGTGCCAACAGGTAGCAGAAGTGGGGATCGCAGTAGCCGCCAATTTTAACGCTCCGGGCCAAGTCGTGGTGTCGGGTGAGCGGGCTGCGGTGGCGCGGGTGAGCGAGTTGGCCACCGAGGCTGGCGCTCGGCGCGTCGTCGAATTGGCCGTCAGTGGGGCTTTTCACTCGCCGCTGATGGCGTCTGCGGCTGTGGAGATGGAGTCGCTGTTGCAGGCAGTGCCCTTTGCGCGACCGCGCGTGCCGGTGTTGACCAATGTCTCGGCTGAGCCTGTGGAAGACCCAGAGAAACTGCGGCTGCACCTGATCCATCAGATCACGGGTCCGGTTCGCTGGAGCGCGACGATGCAGCGTCTGGCGGCTATGGGCATCAACCGCGCCTTTGAAGTAGGGCCGGGGGCTGTGCTAAGGGGACTGGTGCGCCGCACCGCGCCCAAGCTCGCAGTCGCACTGGCGGGTACCGTGGAAGAAATCGCCGCGGCAAAAGGAGCGGAATAACATGGGACTCTTGGACGGAAAAGTCGCGCTAGTGACGGGTGGGTCGCGGGGCATTGGCCGGGCCATTGCCCTGCGCTTGGCAGAAGAGGGCGCGGACTTGGCAATCTGCGCTCGCAATGTTGCGGCGGCCGGCGAAGTGGCTGCGGCCATTGAGGCCCTAGGTCGCCGCTGCCTCGTGCGCCAAGCCGATGTCGCCGACGCCGAGCAGGCGGCCGAGTTGGTGGCGGCGACGATTGCGGAGTTGGGCCGGCTGGACGTGCTGGTCAACAACGCCGGCGTCACCCGCGACAATTTGCTGATGCGGATGAAGGACGAGGATTGGGACGAGGTATTGGCGATCAACCTCAAGGGTGCTTTTAACTGCGTCCGAGCGGCGGTGCGCCCCATGCTCAAAGCCCGCGGCGGACGGATCATCAACATCACTTCGGTCGTGGGATTGTTGGGCAATGCCGGGCAAGCCAACTACGCCGCGTCCAAGGCTGGATTGATCGGCCTGACCAAGAGCTTGGCGCGGGAGTTGGCCTCGCGCGGGATCACCGCCAACGCCGTGGCTCCGGGGCTGGTGCCGGAAACGGGCATGACGGACGGCTTGACGGAACAGCAGCAGGAGCAGATGATTGCCACGGTGCCGCTGGGCCGGGCGGGGACGCCGGAAGACGTGGCCCACGCCGTGGCGTTTCTAGCATCGGATCAAGCCGCCTATATCACTGGTCAGGTCTTGTCCGTAGATGGCGGCATGGCCATATAATTTGGGTATTAAAAATTTTGCTCATCGCCTATATTTAGACTCTAATTTAAGACCGCACAGCGGTAAAACTGTTTACTCCTATCCCAAGAGGAACACACCATGGCTTCTATTGAAGAGCGCGTGAGAGATTTGGTCGTCGAGCAACTCGGCGTGAGCCAAGATCAAGTAAATCCCCAAGCATCGTTCATCGACGACTTAGGGGCCGACTCGCTCGACACTGTCGAGTTGGTTATGGCCTTTGAGGAAGAATTCGGGCTCGACATCCCGGACGAGGACGCCGAGAAAATCATGGTCGTAGGCGACGCGATTAAATACTTAGAAGAGAACAGCAAGGCGTGAGCGGTAGTCCAGTGCAGAAGCGCAGAGCCGTCGTCACGGGCTTGGGGGTCTTAGCGCCCAATGGCAACGACCTGCCGACGTTCTGGGACGCGCTCCTCGCCGGCCGCTCTGGGGTTGGGCCGATCACTAGGTTCGACACTTCCCAACACCGGACTACGATCGCCGCCGAGGTCAAGGGTTTTGCCGCCGAGGCGATTATGGACCGCAAGGACGTGCGCCGCAACGACGCCTTCACGCACTACGCGATCTGCGTGGCGAGGGAGGCAGCTAGCCGCGCCCGGCTCGACATGGAAGCGGTTGACCCCGAGCGCGTGGGCGTCATTTGGGGCTCGGGCATCGGCGGAATCCAGACCCACGAAGAACAGCACACCATCCTAATGGAAAAGGGCCCGAGGCGCATCAGTCCGTTCTACGTGCCCATGATGATTTCCGACATGGCTCCAGGCATGATCTCCATGGATTTGGGGGCCAAAGGGCCTAACTACGGCACGGTGTCGGCTTGTTCGTCGGCTGCCCACGCTCTCGGCGAGTCGGCGCGCAAGATCCAGTACGGGGAAGCCGACGTGATGGTGACTGGCGGCTCAGAAGCGGCCGTTACGCCTATTTCCATGGCCGGCTTTTCCTCGGCCAAGGCCCTATCAACGCGCAACGACGAGCCCGAGCGGGCCAGTCGGCCCTTTGACGCCGAGCGCGATGGCTTCGTACTCGGCGAGGGGGCCGGAGCCGTCATCTTGGAGGAATTGGAGCACGCGCAAAGGCGCGGGGCCGAGATCTACGGCGAATTTCTTGGGCTTGGTTTTACTGCCGACGCCTATCACCAGACGGCGATGGCACCGGAGGCCGAAGGTGGGGCGCGGGCCATGCGCATCGCGCTGCAGGACGGTGGCTTGGACCCGGGCGACATCGGGTACGTCAATGCCCACGGCACCTCGACGTCCATGGGCGACCAGCAGGAGACCGCGGCGATCAAGACGGTCTTCGCCGGTCACACCGACAGCATGGCCGTAAGTTCGACCAAGTCGATGACTGGGCATCTGTTGGGTGCTGCCGGGGCCATCGAGAGCATCGCCTGCATCATGGCGCTCAAAAGCGGAGTCCTGCCGCCGACGATCAACTACGAAAACCCCGACCCCGACTGCGACCTCAACTACGTGCCCAACAAAGCGCGCCGCGTGCAGGTGAACTACGCCCTCAACAATTCCTTTGGCTTTGGCGGCCACAACGTGGCGCTGGTATTCGGTCGCTTCACTGGCTGACGCACTTCCCCAGCATCCCCTGTGTACTCCCCGTGTAAACGAGGTTTTCTTAGGCAGATGAGCTGGATTGCAACGCTTTGGAATCGCCGCAAGTCGGCGGGCGACCTAGAAGATAATACCGCAGATTCGCAGCACGCGCTCGAAAGGCTGTTGGGCTACCACTTCAAGGACAAGAATCTGTTGGTCAAGGCCCTCAAGCATCGATCGTATGTGTATGCTGAAGAAGGCAGCGACCGCATCGAGTCGAACGAGCGGCTCGAATTTCTCGGCGACGCCGTGTTGGAGCTGTTGGTCACCGACTACCTCTATCGCCGCTTTGAGGACAAGGGCGAGGGTGAGTTGACCCAGATGAAGTCGCAGCTAGTCAGCCGCAAGGCGCTGGCGCGCCAAGCGGACTGTCTTGGGCTAGGGAGTTTTGTGTTGCTGAGTGAGGACGAGCGCGAAGCCAACGGCGGACAGCGGCCGTCGATCCTCTGCGATACCTTGGAGTCGCTGATTGGGGCGATCTATCTCGACGGCGGCTTAGAGGCTGCCCGCTCCTGTGTTCGGTGCGCGGTGCTGGCGGATTTTCACCAAATAGTCCAACCGGACGAGAACTTCAACTTCAAGAGCAGGTTGCTCGAATACTCGCAGAGCAAGGGCAATGGCCACCCCCGCTACTTGGTACACGCCGAGCATGGGCCAGACCACGACAAGATCTTCAGCGTCGAAGTGTGCATCACCGGCCAGCGCATGGGGTGGGGCCAAGGGCGGAGCAAGAAGGAGGCACAGCAGATGGCGGCCAAGGACGCCCTCGAGAGTTTGGAAGCGCTCTAATGGGCCTTGCTTGGCGCGTCGTCGATACGGGTGCGCACTGCGGCGCGTACAATATGGGCGTCGATCAGATTCTCGCCGCGGACGCGGCTCGAGGTCCGGTACTGCGCTTCTACGGCTGGAACCCGCCAGCTATCTCCTGCGGCTGGAACCAGCAGCCCGAGCGCGAGGCTAATGTAGAAGCCTGCCGCGCGCTGGGCATTGACGTGGTGCGTCGGCCCACGGGTGGAAGGGCGGTGTTGCACTGGGAGGAATTGACCTACAGCGTCGCTTGCACTGCGGAGGTATTGGTCTCTGGTGGCGGGATAGAAGCTACGCACCGCAAGATCGGCGCGTGTTTGGCCGAGGGGCTACGGCTTTTCGGGGCCCCCGTCGAACTGGAAAGAGTTGGTCGTTGCGTTGGCGGCTTGCGGTCGGGTCCTTGTTTTGGTAGCACGGCGCGCTGGGAGCTCAAGTGCCAGCAGCGCAAGCTGGTCGGCAGCGCGCAGCGGCGCTACGGACGTCGCTTGTTGCAACACGGATCAATTTTGCTCGGTCGAGCGCACGAGCGCCTGCCGCAACTTCTGCGGATTGACGAGGACGTGCGGCAAAGATGGACCCGGCAGGTGAGAGCGCACAGCACGGATTTGCAGGCCTGTATGGGGCGGCCCATTGACCGGGCCGAGTTAGTCCATTGCTTAGTCGAGGGCTTTAGGCGTCAGCTCGGCGCGAAAATGCGCTGGGGTGCGCTGGCCGCCGACGAGGTAAGCCGCGCTACGGCTTGGAAAAAGGACAGCGCATGATCGCGCAGGATCCCGTGTTAGAAGTTCGCGACTTGCGGACTTATTTTCATACGGAAGAGGGCGTCGCCCGTGCCGTCGATGGGGTGTCATTTGCGGTGGGGCGGGGCCAGACGCTGGGGCTGGTCGGCGAAAGCGGCTGCGGCAAGAGCGTCAGCGCCTTCTCGGTGATGCGCTTGGTGCCCGATCCACCGGGCCGCATTGAGGGCGGACAGATCCTACTCAAGGGGCGCGATTTGCTCGCGCTGGACGAGGAGGAGATGCGCCGCGTGCGCGGCGACGACATTGCGATGATTTTTCAAGAGCCGATGACGAGTCTCAACCCGGTGCTGACCTGCGGGTTCCAGATCGCCGAGGCCGTGGTCCTGCACCAGCAGGTTCCCATGCAGGAAGCGCGCGCCCGGGCGATTGAGATGCTGCAACTGGTGGGGATTCCAGCGCCCGAACAGCGGATCGACGAATATCCTCATCAGCTATCGGGTGGGATGCGCCAGCGGGTGATGATCGCCATGGCGCTGTCGTGCAATCCAGACGTGTTGATTGCCGACGAGCCGACCACGGCCCTCGACGTGACGATTCAAGCGCAGATCCTCGCGCTGTTGGAGTCGCTACAAGAGTCCCTGCAAATGGCGATTGTGATGATCACGCACGACCTCGGGGTGATCGCCGAGACCGCGGACCAAGTGGCGGTCATGTACGCTGGCCAAATCGTCGAATACGCGGAGACGCAATCGCTATTTACCCGTCCGCGACACCCATATACGCGCGGTTTGCTGCGCTCGATCCCGCTGCTGGACGCCGAGCAGGAGCGCTTGGACATCATCCCGGGTGTGGTGCCCGACGCTCGTGTTTTCCCACCGGGGTGTCGCTTTGCCCCGCGCTGCCCGCTGGCCGACGATCACTGCCGGGCTGAGGCTCCGCCGCTGGAGGAGGTTGAGGCCGGGCACTGGGCGGGCTGTTGGAAGGCAGGGGACGGATGAGCCAAGCTGCGCCCTTGGTCGAGGTCAAGGGCCTTAAAAAATACTTTCCCGTGCGCGAGGGGTTTTGGGGCCGGGTGCAGGCCCACGTCAAGGCTGTCGATGGGGTCGATCTGGCGATTGGACGCGGCGAAACCTTGGGCGTGGTCGGCGAGAGTGGCTGCGGTAAGACCACGCTAGGCAGGCTCATACTGCGGCTAATTGAAGCTACAGCCGGGCAGGTGCGCTTTGCTGGGGTTGACCTATTGGAGTTGAGCAAAGAGAACATGCGGCGGCAGCGGCGGGACATGCAGATTATCTTCCAAGACCCGTATGCCTCGCTCAATCCGCGGATGACGGTGGGCGGCATCATCGGCGAGGCCCTGAAGGTTCACGGGCTGGCCGAGCGCGCCGAATTGGCCGAGCGGGTGGGGGAATTGCTGGAGATGGTCGGGTTGCCGGCGGATTGCGCGCGGCGCTACCCGCACGAGTTTTCCGGCGGCCAGCGCCAGCGCATTGGCATTGCCCGCGCCTTGGCGGTGCGGCCGCAGTTTATCGTCGCCGACGAGCCAGTGTCCGCGCTGGACGTTTCGGTGCAGGCCCAGATTATCAATCTGCTGCAAGACCTACAGCGCGATTTGGGCTTAACGTATATGTTTATTGCCCACGACTTGAGCGTGGTGCGTCACATTTCGGATCGGGTGGCCGTGATGTACCTGGGGCGCATAGTCGAGGTGGCGGCGCGCGATCAGCTCTACCGCCAGCCGTCCCATCCCTATACACGCGCGCTGTTGGCGGCTGTGCCCGCGCCCGATCCGCGGACGAAGCGGCAGCGCGTCTTGTTGGAGGGCGACGCGCCTAATCCAGCGGCTGTGCCCTCGGGCTGTGCCTTTCACCCGCGCTGCCCAGAGCGCGAGGCAATCTGCACCCGCGTGGTGCCGCGCCTCGTCGATCTGGGCGGCGGTCACTGTACGGCCTGTCTGCTTCGCTATCCCGCGGAGCTGAAAAACCGGCTGGTTGCCGAGTCTAACAAAAAAAACGCAAGATAGCAGGAGAACTATAGCTTATGATGACTTTGTTGCGCCAAAAGACGGGGCTCGTTTTGTGGTTTGTGATATTCGCCTTCATCGGCTTAATCGTCGTCGAATGGGGGGCCGACTACTCAGGGGCAGGCACCAGCGCCGCCAGCGATGCGGTCGGCGTGGTCAATGGCGAGACCATTTCGCTCCAAGAGTTCCAAGACGCGCTGCGGCGGATAGCGCGCCAGATGCCGCAGGAGCAGCGCGCCGATCAGGCCCTGCTCGTGCAGCAGGTGTGGGACTACTACGTCCGCGAGATCATCTTGACCCAAGAGTACGAGCGCTTGGGCTTTGAGATAACCGACGGGGAAATCGCCTTTTACACGCGGAATAAGCCCCCGCAGGCCGTGCGCGAATTCGAGGCTTTTCAAACCGACGGCGCGTTCGACATGGAGAAGTACGCCCAGTTCATCGGCAATCCGGCCATTCTCAGCGATCCCAACAACCAAGCCTTAGTCTTGTGGATCGAGAGCACGATTGAGCGGCAATTGCTCGAGTACAGGCTACAGCGGATGCTGCGGGGCACCGCGCAGGTGAGTCCCAATGAGGCGCATCAGCACTTTGCCGAGGCCAACGAAAAGGTGCGCATCGAATACGCATTTGCCCCTAGCGACGTTGCGGATGACGAAATCGAGGTCTCCGATGAAGAGTTGGCCGCCTATTATCAAGAAAACGTGGCCGACTACGAGCACCCCGATCAGGTAAAGCTGGAGTACGTGCGCTTCCTCAAGGTGGCTAGCGCTGAGGATTCGCTGGAGACCAAAGAGGAGGTCGAGCGAATCCGCCAAGAGATAGAGGCTGGCGCGGATTTTGCCGAGTTGGCTGCGGTGGTCTCCGACGATGAGGGATCGGCCGCTCGCGGCGGCGATCTCGGTTTTTTTGGTCGCGGCCAGATGGTTACGCCCTTTGAGGAAGCCGCCTTCGCCTTGGCACCCGGCGAACTTTCCGAGCCGGTGCAGACGCGCTATGGCTGGCATCTGATCAAGGTGGAAGAACGCTTGGAGGAAGGCGACGGGGAGAGGGTACACGCCCGCCATATCCTGCTCAGATACCAGCCCTCGCGCACGACTGAAGATAGCCTGCGCAGCCGGGCCGAGGCGTTCCAAGAGCAGGCCACAGCCGAGGGATTTGCGGCCGCGTTGGCAGCTTCTGGCACTGAGCCGACGCCCACGAATTTCCTGCGCAAGAGCCAAGCCGTGCCGGGTATCAGCGCGAACACCACGTGGCTCGTCAACTGGTTTTTTGAACAGGAGCCCGGAGCCGTCAGTCAGGTCGTCGAGGACGACTCGGGGCTGTGGGTGGCGCATCTGGTGGCCAAACGTCCTGAGGGCATAGCACCCTTGGAAGAGCTAAAGGGCCGACTTGAGCCGTTGGTGCGCGCGCGCAAAAAGGCCGAGCGCGCTGCTGCCCAGCTAGAGGCCGTGCGGCGAGAAGTAGGAGCCGGGGCCACCTTGGCGCAGGCGGCGCAAAACGTCGGGGTGGAGTTCCACTCGCCCGAGGCTTTTGCACGCTCCGAATCGGTGGAGGGGCTAGGTCGTGCTAACGCGGTGATCGGCGCGGCCTTCCGCTTGGAAAAGGGCCGACTCAGCGAAGTGGTTGAGGTCGCCGAGGGCAGCAATCGAGGTGCTTACTTGCTGAAGCTGCTAGAGAAGACGCCGGTAGATGAGGAGCAATTTGCCGCGCAGCGCGAGCAGGTAGTGGCTCAGCTTCAGGCTCAGCGCGAGCAGGAGGCCGTACAAAATTGGTTCGCGCACCTGTATGAGACGGCTGAGATCGAGGACAATAGACATCGCTTTTTCACGTTTTAGATTGGAGAGGAACCATGTCAGCAGCACCGGGGCAAACGCAAATTGGCTTTATCGGCTTGGGGATCATGGGCGCGCCCATGGCCAAGAACCTGCTCAAAGCCGGTTATCAACTCAATGTGTACAACCGCAGCGACCGGCCGCGCGTTGACGAGGTGGTCGCTGTCGGCGGCGTGCGCGTCGGCTCGCCCAAGGAGGCGGCGACGGGTGCGGATGTCATCATCAGCATCGTCACGGACACGCCCGATATGGAGGCCGTGCTCGTGGGCGAGGAGGGCGCGATTGACGGAGCCAAAGAGGGCGCAGTCGTCATCGATATGAGCACGGTGTCGCCCAAAGTCACCCGCGAAGTAGCCGCGGCCTTGCAGGAGAGAGGCGTGGCCATGCTCGACGCACCCGTCAGCGGCGGGGATGTGGGCGCGATCAATGGCACCCTGTCGATTATGGTCGGCGGCGACGAGGCCGTCTTTAACCAGTGCCTGCCGGTCTTTGAGGCGATGGGCACGAATATCAACTTGATTGGTTCCAATGGCGCTGGTCAGACGACTAAGCTCTGCAACCAGATCGCGGTTTCGGTCAACAACATGGCTATGGCTGAGGCCCTGATGCTGGCGGCGACTTCTGACTTGGACGTGCAAAAAGTCATCGACGCCATCAGCGGCGGCGCGGCTGGCTCTTGGCAGTTGAGCAACTTAGGTCCGCGCATTGCCGCTGGCGATTTTGATCCCGGCTTTATGGTCTATTTGCAGCAAAAGGACCTGCGGTTGGTCTTGCAGGCGGCCAATGATGTCAAGCTGGCCCTGCCGGCCGTGAGCATCGCCCACCAGTTTTTCAACATCGTCGAGCGCGCTGGTTGCGCCGAAGAGGGGACTCAGGCGCTGATCAAGGCCTACGAGGCCCAGGCCGACAGACAAGCGCGGGCCGAGTAGTCCTCCGAGGTTGGCGTCGGTGCAACTCGCACTGAAAAAAGTTGGGGTGCTGCCGCGCGATCAGGATTTGGACTATCTGGTCGCGGAAGTGCGCGACCTGTTTGATCCGCATGGGATCGCTGTGTGCTTTATCGAGGGGGATGAGCACCCGGACGATTTGGACTTGGTCGTTGCGCTTGGAGGCGATGGCACAGTGCTCCGCGCCTTTGCTCGGTTTCCGCAGCGGCCAGTGCTGGCGATCAATTTCGGCACCGTCGGCTTTTTGACCGCTGGGGACCGCAAGGACTTGGCGCGCATTGTCCAACTCTTAGTCGATGGCCAGTACTTCGTCAGCGAACGCTTGGTGCTCTCTTGTCGCCATCCCTGCGGCGAGAGTCTGGTTTTCAACGAGGTGACCTTGCGGGCGCACCACAAAATGCTCTCCACGGACGTCTTCGTTGACGACGCTAAGATCCGCACCATTCGCGGCGACGGCGTGGTGGTTGGCACGCCGACGGGCAGCACTGGGCTGTTGCTGTCGATGGGTGCGCCGCTGGTCATGCCCGAAGTGCGCTGCATGTTGCTCGACGGTATTAACGAATACAACTTCACGTCGCGGACCTTGATTTTGCCAGCCGAGAAACGGGTGCGGCTGCGCGTCAGTTCCGAGACCGTGGACAGTCAGGTGGCGCTCATTGCCGATGGTCACGAGATATGCAGCTTAGCTCCCGAGCAGGAGGTGTACGTCGGCCAAGCTGCGCACACGGCGCGGCTGATATATCTCGACGATAATTACTTTTTTCACAACTTGTCTGAGAAACTTTCTTGGTAAGGTTACATCTCGCACAGCAGATAGCTATACTGAAGGTTAATCGAGTCAGATCCAGCATCGAAGAAACTTCGGTGTTTTTTTATTCATCTGTTATTTTTAAGTAAGTATAGGAGGATACCATGCCAATTTGGATTCCTATTTTGATAATAGCCGGTTCTGCTCTATTCGGCGCGGCTGTTGGTGCCATTGTTGAGGATATTATAGAAGCTCTTGAGGGCAAGAAACTCGCTGTGTTTGGGGAGCGTGGGGTTGGAAAAACTGTATTAATTAACTTTCTTACCAAAGGTAAGCTATCGGAAGAGTATACCCAGACCCTCGATCCAGAAAAGACCGAGGCCAACGATTTCGAGCTCGAAGATTTGAGGCTGAGAATTAAGGAGTCTATAGATATGCCTGGAGCTCCTGATTTTTATGCCGACTGGAAAAAATTATCACAAGATGTAGATGTTGTGCTGTATCTTCTGCGGGCGGATAAGTTACTGGTAGGCGATAAACGCACTGAAGAACGTGTTAAGCGGGATATAGGTCAAATTGGGAAATGGCTGAAGGAATCTCCCAAAGAGTTTCCTTTGTTTGTCATAGGGACTCATTGCGATCTTACTACTCCAGACTTAACGAGATTGCCAGAAGATAAGATAGGAGATTATGGGGACAAACTGCGTGGAATGCCTATTTTCCGAGAAATTGCATTACGCAGTGGGGGCAGGAGTAAGGTAAGGTTCGTTTTCGGCAGCTTGAAATCGAAGAATACAACAGAATGTCTGGTATATCAAATAATTGATCAGGTGGTAAATCACAATGGCTGACCTCGACCTATCCTTCCGTGCCCAAAGCCTAGATAACCAGTCTCCTGATCCTGCGGAGATCAACAATCGACGTCTTACGGAAGAGAATGTGGATGAACGCCAAGAATTGGCTCAAAAAATATCAAGAGTTTCTTTAGATGGAACCCAAGTCTTCTCAGAAGGTTCGCATGTTGTGTCTTTACATCACGATGAATTCCTCTTGAAGACACCTTCGGATCAGTTGGACGATGCAGGTAGAACAGCACCGCTGCTTTGCTATGGCCATGTGCCTGAAGATCCACAGGAGTCGTGGCCTAGTGAGGTCGTAACGGCTGTAGTCGGCTTTGCCGAGCGTATCGGTAGAACAATTTCAGGCGAGAGCCAAAAAAAAGCTCATCATGGTGTCGAGGCTATAGTAAAAAAAAAGCGGAAAGACAGAAGTCGTCGAAAGGTACTGTTGTGGAGCGCCTTTTTGGCTGTTCTAAGCGTCGTGGCAGTCGTTTTGTGGATCCTGTTCAAAAAGTAACGAAATCTGGAGAAGAAACTGTGAACAATAAAGATATCAAATGGCCCTAAGTACACGACAGTAACGTAAGTTGTGGTACGGCCCTGCTTTAGGTTTTATTTGTAATCGCCCAAGATTACATCTAAAACCTAAATACAGGAGCCGCACCATGCTTATTCATATGCTAAAGAAAGCCCTCATGCAAGG
>JAJDVZ010000020.1:0-6659 GCA_022825835.1 Candidatus Latescibacterota bacterium | reverse complement strand
CCCGACCGCGTCTTTGCCGCAGGCGACACGCCCTAGCCGGATTAGTGCCCCACGTCGGGGCGGTCCGCGACCCGCCCCTACGGCCCCGCCCCATTGGACGCGGTGCGGAGACCTAGCCACTGCTACCTTCTTCCTCGTGGTCGGGATGTCCGATGTGCACTTGGGAAAAGACGGTAGCGCCGTTGCCTTGCAAGGTCAATTGTGCGTCGGCGTTGCCCATAATCCCGCCGCGATCATTGAAGTCGTACAGGGATGGCGCGTCGTACCACTCGTTGAGATCCATCACCACGGCGATTGCCCACTCGTCGCCGCTGACTGTTAGGAAAAGCGGCAGGGAGACGGCAAACGAAAAGTCTTCCCCGCCCGCCGGTCCGGTGTGCGTGAGAAAGGCTCCCTCGCCATCGTCGGTGCGGAAGAGCCCCTCCATGCGCATGTAGTGGTAGCCGCCGCCCATGGGAGCCGGCCATGCCATGTTGTTGAAGTGATCGACGCTCGGCAGTGCGCCGGTCTCGTTTTTAGCGCCGTCAATGCCAAAGGTAAAGTGCAGAATCGTGTATTGGCCACCGGGCACCTTGGCCGAAACGCTGCGGGTCGCATTTACGAAGGCGTTGCGATAGTGGAATTCGGCCAGTTCGACGCGCTTGCCGCCGGTCGTCTCCAAGGCGATATCCGAGACGATGTACTCCAGGCGGGTAACGCCGTATTGGTTGCCCGCGGCGTTGGTGTAGAGGATCTCCTCGTGCTTGAGATCGGCACCGGCGACGGTGTGGTTGAAGTGAACAGTCACCTCGCCTTGGTCGTCATCCGAGTCGCCGCAGGCCAGCAAAAAGCAGCAGGAGGCTAAGATGAGGTATTTCACGAGATGTTCCCTAGAAGAGGTTGAGTTGGTAGTCTAGCTCCTGCCTTTTTTACTCTAGGCGTGATCAGCGAGAACCACTACTCGGCTTGTTCGTCTTTTTTAAGAAGGTACATTACTAAATAGGATGCGCCAATTTGTCGAGTCTGTCCAAATGACCAAGGGCAAGGCCCCCAGCGAGCGTCCGCGGACGCGGATCGGCCACAAGCTCATGTTGAGCTTTGTGCTGCTGGTCATGGTCGTTGTGGGGCTATCGGGTTGGGTGCTCTTCGAGCTAACGGACCGGAGCTTGGAGCGGCAGATGCGCGACCACCTCGTATCGGTTGCCGCGCTGGTGAGTACGAAGCTGTCCGGCAGCGTGTTGCCCTATTTGCACGAGGGCCGCGAGCACTCCACTCTCTATCGGAACCTAGTGCTTAGATTACAGCGCGCCGAACAAGGGGTTGGTGCCCGTCACATCTTCGTCTTCGACCGCGAGTACCGCTCGCTGCTCGACACGGATGGCCTAATGCCCATTGGCCGCGAGTACCCCAAGCTGCTCTTCCACCGCCAGGAATTAGAGCGGGTTTGGCGGGGCCACACCGCGCATTCGGTGCTTTTTTACGACGACGATGTTCCGTACATGACGGGCTACGCCCCGATCTTTCACAACGGCAAGGTCGTCGCGGCCGTCGGAGTCGAAATCGGGGCTGGGTTTGTGGACTCCATCCGCGTCTTTGGGCGGTCAGTGCTGATTTTTGCCGGGTTGGGTGCGTTGCTCACCGTTGGAGTGGCATGGGGGTTGGCGCGGACGCTGACGCGGCCCATCCAAAAGTTGGTCGAGGCCGCACGCGAAATCGGCCGGGGCAACATGAACCAAGAGGTGGCCACTGCGTCCGACGACGAAATCGGCTATTTGGGCGAGACTATGGAGGAGATGCGGCGCAAGCTAGTCGCCCGCGACGCGCAACTGCGCCTCATGCTGGGCGGCGTTGCCCACGAAATTCGCAACCCGCTGAGCAGCATTGATCTGTATGCCGGTCTGATCGCCGGCGACTTGCCCGCCAGCGACGAGCGCAAGCAACACATTGAGAAGGTCATTGAGGAAGTGCGTCGGCTCAATGGCGTAATTTCCGAATTTCTCGAATTCGCCCGCCCGGCACCAGCGCAGCCGCAGCCGACCGAGCTGGCCCCGCTCGTGGCCAACGCGGCCTTTTTGCTGGCCCCGGAAATGCAGGCTGCCGGCATTAGCTACGAGGAGCGCGTCGCGCCGGATTTGGTGTGCTACATTGACGCCGAGCAGATGGAGCGGGCGCTGGTCAACCTGATGAAGAACGCCGTGCAGGCCATGCGCGATGGCGGGCACTTGACGGTGCGAGCTACGGTCGCAGGCGAGGAGGTCGTCGTCGAGGTGGCCGACGATGGCTCGGGTATGTCGGAAGAGGTGCAGGCGCGCCTTTTTGAGCCTTTCTTTACGACCAAAGAGCAGGGATCGGGTTTGGGGATGGCGCTGGTGGCGCGGGCGATTGAGGAAAATAGCGGCCGGATCGAAATAGACAGTCGGCAAGGCCAAGGCACGGTGTGCCGCCTGCGCCTGCCGCAGTCCAAAGATGGGGTACTATGGGCAGGATTCTGATTATCGACGACAACAAAAGCCTCGGCGACGGACTGATGCTGAGCTTGAACAAGATGGGGCACCAAGCCGTTGCCGCAGGCAGTGGGCGCGAAGGGTTGGCGCGGATGAAGGACGAGCCGTTTGACTTGGTCATTACGGATTACCGCATGGAGGAGATGGACGGGTTGGCGGTGATGGAGGCAGTCCAGCGCCAAGCACCCGATACCGACGTAATGATGATGACGGCCTACGATACCCGGGAGCTGGCCGTAGCGGCGATGGAGCGGGGGGCGATCGACTTTATCGTCAAACCCTTTTTGCCCGACGAACTGTGGCTGAAGGTCAATAAGCGGCTCGACTATCGAACCAAGCTACAGGAAGTTCAAGCCAAGCTGCAGGAAGCCCAATCCCTCCGCCAAGAAGCCGAGGCCAAGCTGCGCGACTGGGAGCATTTATTCGAGCAAAACCGCTACCTGCGCGAAGAAATCGACAGCCGCTACAACTTCGGCGAGATCGTCGGCCAATCGCCGCCGATCCAGGCCGTGCGCGAGCAAGTGCGCAAGGTGGCGTCGTCGTCATCGTCGGTGCTGATCTACGGCGAAAGCGGCACTGGCAAGGAGCTGGTTGCCCGCGCCATCCACTACCAGAGCCGCCGCAGCAAGGGGCCGTTCGTCAAGGTCAACTGCGGTGCCCTGCCGACGGGGTTGGTCGAAAGCGAATTGTTTGGGCACGAGCGAGGGGCTTTTACCAGCGCGGTGCGGAGCAAGAAGGGCAAGTTTGAACTGGCCGAAGGGGGGACTATTTTTTTAGACGAGATCGGCGATATACCTTTGGAGACTCAAGTGCGGCTGTTGCGGGTGTTGCAGGAAAAGCAGTTCGACCGCGTGGGCGGCGAGCAGCCGCTCGACGTAGATGTGCGGGTGGTGGGGGCTACCAACCGGCCGCTCAAGCGCATGGTCAAAGAGGGCACCTTCCGCGAAGATCTATTCTATCGGCTGGAGGTCATTCCCCTCACCTTGCCGCCGCTGCGGGAGCGGCGCGAGGACATTGAATTATTGGTGCAACACTTTAGGCAAAAAAAATGTAGGGAAATGAACATCCCGCCCAAGCGTCTAACCAAAGAAGCCCTAGCCGGCTTGAAAAGCTACCCGTGGCCCGGCAATGTGCGCGAACTGGAAAACGTCATCGAGCGCACGATGGTGTTGGTGGATGGCGAGGAAATCGGCTATCACGATCTGCCACTGACTTTTGACGAGGGGATTGCGGAGGAAGAGGCGGCTGAGGAGTGGGGGGAGGACGCGGATGACGGGAGCTTGCTACTCAACGAGCGCCTCGACGAGGTGGAACGCGACCTAATCGCGCGGGCGATGAAGGAAGCGCAACACGTTAAGACGAAGGCGGCTTCGCTTTTGGGGATTAAGACGAGTGCTTTGTACTACAAGCTCGACAAATACGGTCTAGATTAGCAATGAGAAATCCATCCATTCTGTTGTTGGTTTTGGGGTTGGCGCTGCCCGGAGCTGCGCTTGGCGATACAGGTAGGTTGGGCGACCTAAAGGCCCAGTATCGCGCCTTGGAAAGCCAGTGCGATTCCCTCGCCAGCCAGCGTTTGCAGGTTGCGGCCTCAGCCGAAGCGCTGTCGGCCCGCATCGATAGTCTGAAGCTGAGTGCAGCAAATTCTACCGTGCTGCGAGAAGCGCTGCGCTCCTCGCTCCGGTTGGTGCAGCAGATGGTTGAGCTCGACTGGAAGTTGGTCGCCTCAGAGGCCCGGCAGGATAGCGTGGCCGAGCGCTTGTGTCTGGCCTACGATTGGGAAATCGGCGTCCTCATCCAGAAGTTGGCCGAGCAACCAGACCGGGGCTTGTCGGCCCAACTGACGCTCTATCAGGAGTCGCGGGAACTACTCGGGGTCGGGGTCCGCAGTGCGAACTTGCACTACAGCGGACAGATGAAAATTGAGGTGGATGACGGGCCGGACGAAATTCAGCAAAAGCAAGAGCTATTAGAGGACATCGCCGACCGCCTCAAAGCCGAATGGAGTGCCAACGCCGACCTGCTGAGTCGCTTGGAGGCCGAGCATCGGCTGTGTGCCCGGGTGGAGCAAAAGCGGGCTAAAGCGCGGGGGTCTGAGGAGCGGATTTTGGTGAGCGGAGAACAGCCGCGTGAGCCGGTGCGGTTGCTCGCGCAAGACGAGTCCTTGGCCGAATTTGATCTCGAATCGTCGATTGCTGAAGTGGCGCTGAAAATTCACAAGCTGAAGGCGCGCCAGCAGGAAATCCTCCAGCTACAGGCCGTGATCGAAGACCGCGCCGAGGCGTTTAGGCGTTACTTGCGCAGCATGTTAGAGGGCGAGGAATAGCCCACACTTTTGTCGGCGAGGAGCCTCACTCGCTCGCGCCCAATCCCCGGCTGACTTCCACTACATTGTCTTGCGTCGCGCCGAAGGCGCACCGGAGCCGTCGATAGGCTGCCCACGGGTCGGTCTGGTGACCGCAGGTGAACAGATCGAGGGCGGCGTAACCGCGCTCGGGCCACGTGTGGACGGCCAAATGGCTCTCTTGGACGATGAGTACGCCGGTGACGCCACCCGGACTGAAGCGATGGAATGCCGTGCCCAAGACGCGGGTGCCGGCCGCTTGGGCTGCGGCCTGCAGCTCAGCGGCGATGTAGTCTGGGTCGTCGAGCCGCTCGCGGTTGCAGCCATAGAGATCGACGAGCAGATGGCGGCCTAGGGCCTGCATTGGAATGCGCCTGAGCGGTGGTGCAGAGCAACAAGGCTCTCAGACATATTCGACGATGTCGGTGGGCAGGCACTTGAGGTCTCGGCAGATATTGGACAGGGTGTACGGGTCCATGTTCTCGGTGCCTTGGTCGATGGCCTTTTTGATATGCTGATAGGTGGTCAGGTTGATTTCGGATTTGCGCTCTTCGAGCATCTGTTCGATCTCTTCTCTCTTAAAGCGGATCATGCGACCTCCTCGCTTGCGGGTGGGGTGAGTAACTGACGTTACGCAACTTGTGCGGCTGATGCGTCTAGAGTGTTATGCCTGCTTTCGCAGGGACAGGCACTGCGAAAGCAGGCCCAAGGTGCTGGACTGGTTGGCGACGATCTATCCGTGAAAAACCCGTTCAACGAATAGGATCAATCAATCGTCTATATAGACCGGCGGGGGCAGTCTTTTCACCGGGTGGAAGTGTATCGCGTCAGCGACGGGTTTGGCTGCCCCGGGGGGTGGTAGCTCGTAGGGATCGGCCGCGGAAAAGTCAACCGTGTAGCCCAGATCGCTCAGGGCGCCAAGCGTTATGGCTGAGAGGACGATGGAAAGGGAGCTTGACATAAGCTCACTGCGCACGACACTCCCTCTCCAATGGACTTTATCATACGAAGGGTCACTATGGCGTTGTACTGGTACTTTCGCGCCTTGATAATCGCTGCCCCCGGCTTGATCGAATGCCGCGATCGCTTGTGGCCCGGCAAAATGAGTATCACCATTTAGATTTCTAATCATACTGGCCCAAGTGGTACCGATTCCCAAAACGTGTCCTATTTCATGGAGTCCTATAGCCCACATATTAAAGAAATCCGCATGATACTTTAAGTCAAGCCCGACACAACCAATAAGCGGCATAGAGCTTGAGCGCCGCGATATTAGGGGGCCCCCATAGCCACCCACATTTCGTCCATAAGGGTCTATATCGTCAAACTTCGTTATATAAATTCGTAGATCATCTATTTGTTCGCCGGCGGGTATGCTAATCGAGTGATCGCCGCACTGTAGATTCCTCCTAGAAGAAAACGTATAATCGGAAAGGTCCATCTGTATCGCCGCTTCCCAACGATGGGCAACTTTGTACCATATCTCTTGTTCTATCTCTGCGAAATCATCAAGAAAAACTAACTCTATATCGAAGGGACTATCCCGTTCCTCAAATAGACGGAGGTGAGGAATAAACACTACCTCAACACCACGTTGTTGAAGGGCTGGGATATGTTCGTCGATAGAAGCATCACTTAAAGGATTCCATTCAATGTCTAAGAATTGCAGCTTGGGTAAGTTGACTATCGGAGCTAAGTACACGACAGTAATCTAAGTTGTGGTACGGCCCTGCTTTAGGTTTTATTTGTAATCGCCGAAGATTGCATCTAAATCCTAAACACAGGAGCCGCACCATGCTTATTCATATGCTAAAGAAAGCCCTCATGCAAGG
>JAJDVZ010000044.1:0-6928 GCA_022825835.1 Candidatus Latescibacterota bacterium | reverse complement strand
ATCCGCGTCAATTCCATCAGCCCGGTTATTGTCAGCGGCCAGATGATTTCCAACACGCCGAGCGAGGCCATTGACGGGGTCAAAAACCTAATGAAGGTGTGGAATCAGGAAGTCCCCCCGGTGCATCTGCTCTATGTTTTTGAAATGCTGTGCAGAACCCCGTCGATGACGGGTAAAAACATCGTCCTCGACGGTGGCATTCTGCTGGAGTAGAGGCTGCCGCAATAAGCAGCAGCTTCTTGACTTCGACGAAATCGCCAATTTGGAGCCGGTAGAATACAACTCCGACGACAGGCGCGTAAACAACCCATCGGTGTGTGCTTGCCGACACAGTAGGAACCGCCCACAAGCCCCGCTACCAGACCAATCAGCGACGCTGGCACAGATATTGCCTTATACGGGATGAGGATCGCCCACTTGTTGCGTTTTTTGGGAACGTTTCGCAGTCGGTCTCATGCAGCCGCTCCACCCTCGCAACCATGCAAGGTAGCCCGGAAATTGACACCCCCCTATACTATCCAGTACTTTCGCTACAACCAAAGGAGAATAGCTGTGACTAACCCACCCCTGACCCCGGAAGAGCGCCTGTCGCGGCTTGAAGGCGTCTATGAGCATCTTGCCACGAAAGCCGATATAACCCGCCTTGAAGGCGAAATTAAGGCCGAAGGCACCCGCCTCGAAGGCGAAATCACCCGGCTGGAAGGCGAAATTAAGGCCGCGATGGCCGAACTCAAAACCGAATTGCACAAGGGATTGAACCGCAACCTGTACATTACCATCGGTGCCGTTGTGGCAGTGGCGACGATTATGAAATATCTGCCGTGAAGGACTCAGGAGGGCGCACCCATGCACAGTTCAACACTCGGCGACAGTGATTTTGAGATAATTGCCAGCGGCCACCCGGTCGCGCTGGCAGAGTACTTCAGCGGCTTTACCAGTACCAAGAGGCTGGGGGTGCTAGCGCCCAATCGCCTCGAAGGCGTCGGGGCCATTAATTTGATCATGGCCCACGTAACGGCCTTTTACAATACCTACCGCGCCACGGGCGAAGATTTTTTCGCGTACCCCGATAACTTTACCTTCCAATCGCGTGAGCCCAAAGCGGCGTACGGGATGTTCGACATCTGGCCGGAGCACAAGGACGTGCTGGTCGGCACAGATGCGGTCGAGCGGCTCAACGCGATTACCGACCGTGGCGTCAACATCCTGCTCGTGCCCGACGGCCCGACGGCCCCGCGCGAGTACCAGCGGCAGCAGCTAGCCGCGGCCGAGCGGCTCATCGAAACCTGCTATGCGTATTCGGCCACCGGCGCGGTCGCCGATCCCGACGTAGTGATTCGCTGCCCGGCAGATCCGCTCGCCGATTGGTGCCAAAACGTCTGCGACTCCGTGCCCGATGGCGAAGACGGGGAGGGCTGGCACGGCCAAGGCCCCGTCCTCGAACAATCCTTCCGCCGCATCAGCCGACAAGAGGCGCTCGCTCGCCTCGCTTAAGACTAAAAGGAATTTGCCATGACCGCTCTCCACGCCTCCGCGCTCAGTGCCGCCGAACTCGACCAGTTTCACGAGCAGGGCTACGTGCGCCTCGGCCACGTCGCCCCCAGCGAGGAAATCGACGGCCTCTGCCAGCGCATCGACCAGATTATGCTCGGCGAAGTGCGCTACGACAACATGCTCATGCAGCTATGCCCTTCGGCCGGCAATCCCGATCTTTCGCGGCAGACCAAGGAGTTTAAGGGCTCCTCGCTCAAGTACCGCAAAATTCAGGATCTGGAGCAGGACCCGCTGTTCTTGGACTACATTCAAAAGCCGCTCTTCCGCGACCTAACCGCCAAAATTGTCAGTGAGGATGTTTCGATTTTTCGCGCCATGTTTTTTAACAAGCCCGCCGAGCAGGGCGTCCTGATCAACTGGCACCAAGACGGCGCTGGCGGCTGGCAACTGAGCATTCCCCCCAAGGTCACGGTGTGGACCGCGCTCGACGATACGTGCGTTGCCAACGGCTGCCTGCAGATCATCCCCAGCTCGCACCACACCATGATCCCCGAGACAGGGGATCAACTCTCAGAGGACGAGCGCGCCCAGCACGCCCCGGATGAGAAGCGGCTCTATTTGGAAATGGAAAAAGGCGAGGTGGTGCTTTTGCACAACTGGACCTTGCACCGCTCGGAGACGAATAACACCAATCGCCCGCGCCGTGCGTTCAGCGTTTGCTACATTGACGCGGCTACCCGCCAAAAGACCTCGGGCTGCGCCTTCCCCCGCGTCTTCCCGACCTACCAGCCCATTAGTGATAATTGATAAAGGCGACCTTGTGCTCGGTGAAAAATTCGATCCCAGTGTCGCCCGATTCCGGGATCCCGTGCCCGGAAGCCTTGACCCCGCCAAATGAGAGCTGGGGCTCGCGGTAGGCCGTCATCATATTTACGTGCGTCAGCCCCACGTCGGTCTCTTCTAAAAACTGAAAAGCCCGCCCAATGTCCCGCGTGAAAATGGACGACGCTAGCCCAAACTCCACGCCATTGGCGATTTCTAGGGCCTCGGAAAAATCCTCTGCTACCATTAGGCACAATACCGGGCCGAATATTTCCTCTTGAGCGATGCGCATCTGCGGCTGGACATTGGTAAAGACCGTCGGCGCAATAAAACACCCTTTGTCGAGTCCGTTGTCGGTTAGACGCTCGCCGCCGTGCGCGATGCAGGCTCCTTCCGCTTTGCCGATCTCGATGTAGGCCTCGATGGTTTCGAGCTGGTCCGTGCCGCACACCGGCCCCATATCCACTCCATCCTCTGTCCCATTTCCCACGCGGATTTGCTTGACGCGCTCTAGTACTTTGTCGGTGAAGGCTGCGGCGACTTCGCGCTCGGCGATTGCGCGGCTCGTCGAAGTACACCACTGCCCGGCGCAGGCGTAGGCCGCCTTGACGACTGCATCCGCGGCCATGTCGAGGTCGGCGTCGGCTAAGATAACGGCGGGATTTTTTCCGCCCATTTCCAGTTGCGTGCGGATGATCCCTTGGGCGGCGCGCTGCTGAATGCCCCGGCCCACTTGGGTCGAGCCGGTAAAGGAAATCGACTGCACCAATGGATGCGTGATCATGGTTTCTCCGACGGTACTACCCCCGCCGCAGACGAAGTTTAGCACGCCCGGGGGTAGTCCCGCCTCGGCAAAGATATCGACGAAAGCCCGCCCGGCTCCGGGCGTCAGGCTCGCCGGCTTGAAGACGATGGTGTTGCCGCTGATCAGCGCGGGCGTACACTTGCGCCCCGGCACGTTGAACGGAAAGTTCCAAGGGCTGATGATCGACGCCACCCCGAGGGGCCGCCGCACGCTGTAGGCAAACACCCCAGCTTGCGCCGAAGGCGCGGTCTGGCCGCACATGGAAATCCCTTGGGCGATCTGGAACTCCATCTCGCGCACTGCCGATCCTATTTCGGTGCGCGCTTCGTCGAGCGTCTTGCCGTTTTCTGCGGTGAGGATGGCGGCGATTTCTTCGGCACGCTCCTTTAGCACGGCGACCGCCCGCGACAAGTACTCCGCCCGCTGGTACACGCCCATGTCGGCCCACGCCGGAAACGCCGCGTGTGCCGCTTCAATGGCCTGCTCGGCGTCGGCGCTGGTGCCTTGGGGCCATTCGCCGGTTACGTGTTCTAGGTCGGCTGGATTGCGCTGGGCAAAGGTCTTTCCGTCCGAGGCTCCGACCCATTGGCCGTCGATGTAGTTTTGCGATTTCATAATGGCTCCTAAATAGTAAGTGATGTTACGCAGCGTTTGTCATGCCGGCGCACGTAGGGGGCGGTTTCAAACCGCCCCCTACAGGGGGTCGCGCTCAGGACCACAGCGGCACTCCGGCAGGTAGCGCGGCGGCGATGGCTTCTTCGTCTAGATCGACGCCCAAGCCAGGGCCGTCGGGCACGTCGATGTAACCCTGCTGAATTGGGTTTTTAATGTCGAGCATGGTGCCCCACAGGGGGATGTTGCGCGAGTGGTGCTCTAAGGCGAGGAAATTGGGCAGGGTGGCGCAGATATGCACCGCGGCCATGCCCGTAACCGCGCTCCGCATGTAGTGGGGAGCGACCGACATGTGGTACATCTCGGCCAGTTCGGCGATGCGGCGGATTTCAATGGCCCCGCCGCTGTGGGGGATGTCCGGTTCCAGCAGGTCGCAGGCCTGTTGTTCCATTAGCTCGCGGAACATCTTGGCTCCGTAAAAGATCTCGCCGGTGCAGATCGGCGTCTCGGTCTGCTGGCAGATTTTGGCCAAGGCGGCGACATTGCCCCACTCCCAGCGGATGGGGTCTTCCAACCACAATAGGTCGAGGTGCTCCACGTCTTTGCAGATGCGCAGGGCGTCGGCTAGGTTGAAGGAACCGTGCAAGTCGATGGATAAGTCGATGTAAGGGCCTATTGCTTGGCGCAGGCTTTCGATGGTGGTGACGATGTGGTGGTGCTGCCGACGGCTGATGGAGCGGTCGTACGCGTCGAGTTTCCAGGGGTTGGGTACATCGAGATCAAACTTGACCGCGGTGTATCCTTCGGCCACCACCTCTTTGGCCATGGAGACGTAGGCGCTGGTTTCGTACACCGGATCTAATTGTCCGCTGGCCCGCGTCTCCTGCCAGCGCCGCTGGTAGTCTTCCCGCGTCCAGTGCGCGCCCGAGTGGCAGTCGCAGTACACGCGGATGCGGTCGCGCAGTTTGCCGCCTAGCAGTTCGTGCATGGGCACATCGAGATGCTTGCCCCGGATGTCCCACAGGGCGATTTCCACGCCAGCGCCGCGGCCCTGCATCTGCCACAGGTGATCGTAGTGAAGCTGATTGATGTTGGTTGGGTCGCGGCCAATGAGCATTTGTTTGAGCTGCCCGATGGGACCCCCAGCCCACTCGCCGAGGCCGACAATGCCTTCGTCGGTGAAAATTTTCAGCAAGGACCAGTGGCGATGTTCCGCGCCGAGGGAGGGCGTAACCTTAATGTCGGTGATCTTCATGGTCTCTCTTTCGCTGGCAAACATAGCAAGCGCGACTTCGGATGTGCAGAAGTCGCTGACGCCGATTTCCGCCTTCTACGGTCAAAGTAGGCTCCGCTGAGGCATGGGGTCAAGGATGTCTGGATCGTTGTTCCGGACGCTGTTCACTCACCTTCAATCGTCCACTATCTCCAGTATAGAGCCGTCGGGCTGAATCCGCCGCCGTTCCGCCTCGACCCCCTCAAACCATGTCTCCAATGCCCCTAACATCCGGCTCGCGCGCTCCGACTCATCCGTCGCCATGTTGTTCTGTTCCAGCGGGTCGTCGTCAATATTATACAACTCCAAATCAGCCGGCGGCGGGACAATCAACTCGGGATCCGGCTCGCTCATCAGCTCCGTCACCTCGTCGGGGTGGTATTTGTATTGGATATCCACTTCCACGTAGCGCTCCATCACGCGCTTATCCGCATCGGTCTTGGGCTTTTGCGCCAACTGGGGACGGACCAGCTTCCACGGCCCCTCGCGCATTGCCGCGTTGATCCAGCCGACGGGCTGAAATTGGTTGAGCTGCCAAAATCGCGCCGGAACGTCATCGCCGGCACCGCGCAACACCGCGGCCGCGTCGCGCCCGTCGAGAGGCCGCCCGCCGGGCCGCTCGATGCCGCACAACCCGGCCAAGGTCGGCAACCAGTCCATACCGTGCACCAACTCGTCGATCTGCCGCCCCCCCTCCAACCCGCCATGCCAGCGCACGATCATCGGCACCCGGATGCCGCCTTCGTAAACCGACCCTTTCTGCCCGTTAAAGCCGCAATTGTAGCGCCGCAAATCCGTGCTCATCCCCTCGGGCACTTGGTCGGGCCGCGCTCCAAACGCTGGTCCGTTGTCGCTGGTGAACATCAGGATCGTATCGTCGGCCAGTCCTAAGTCTGCCAATGTTTCCGCGATCCGCCCGACACCCCGATCCATGATCTCGTTCATCGCGTAGGTAATCGCCACGCCCGGGCTCATCCCCGCGTCGAGATAGGGCTGCACCGCCTCGTCGGGGGCCTGCAACGGCGTATGCGGCGCATTGTACATCATGCAGAGCAGAAAGGGGTCCTGCCGGTGCCGCGCAATAAAATCCACCGCCTCGTCGGTGAACACATCGGTCAAATAGCGCCCGTCCGCGGTCTCGCGCCGCCCGTTGCGCTCGACCCACCAGTCAAAATAATCCATCCACCCGCCGCGAAAGCCCAAAAATTCATCGAAGCCGCGTGCATTGGGATGATAGCGATCGTCGAGCGCGCCATTGTGCCACTTGCCGATCAGCCCCGTCGCATACCCCGCGTGTTTGTACGCATCGCCGATGGTCACCTCGTCGAGCGCGATGCGGTCCATCCCGCGCACCTCCATCGGCGTCAACGCGCCGGTGCGGTGCGGGTAACGACCCGTAAGAAGCGCCGCCCGCGACGGCGAGCAGGCCGACGACCCGGCGTAGTGTTGGGTCAGACAGACCCCCTCGCCAACCAGCGCGTCGAGATGGGGCGTTTTGGCCGGGCCGTCGTTAAAAATGCCGAAATCGCCATAGCCCATGTCGTCGGCGACGATAAGAACCACATTGGGTCGTTTTGGCATTGCGATTATCCTTAATGGGAGCGGTGATAAATGGCGTTGACCAGCGCCTCTTCGATCGCCCCGATGGGAAAGTTCCAGAAGCGCTCAGTTCGCTTTTGTCCCCAACCCCCCATTGCTGTATCCATTCCGCTACACTCCAGCGCCTCCTAGCCCGCTCCTCCCCTCTGAGCCGCCGGCCGGACAGGCTGAGACGGCGTGGTTGGAGCAATGTGTGGCCAAGGCGTGGGACATGCCGCTGGCGCGGTCGGTTAAAGCCGATGTGCTCACCGGGTTGACGCTGTTGAGCGACTTAGTGTATAATCCTCAGACGATTACGGCCATCGTTTCCAAGGAGTATCTCA
>JAJDVZ010000098.1:0-21082 GCA_022825835.1 Candidatus Latescibacterota bacterium | reverse complement strand
AACTCGTCGGCGTTTCTGCCCTGGGTCAGGACCCGCACCTCGCTGATTAGACGCCGGTTCAACAGGTCCACCTGGGCAATGGCGTTCAACTCGGTCGGATCTACGGTCCAGCCGGTATTGAAGCGGCCGTCGAATACTTCTGGGCGGTTGGAGGGTAGCCTGAACGCTAGGTTTTCTCCCTCCACTGAACGCAGATTCAGGCCGCCGGCTGGCTGCCCAATGTCGATGCCACCGGGAAAGCCGGCGATTACATCGGCCTGCAGCGTGTCAGCCCAGCCGGATACGCCTGTCCTGTCTAGCTGGCCGCGCTGTACTTGCTGCCAAGTGTCCAGTCGGCTCACATCCTTTGTCTGCCAGCCCGCGTCTTCTTGGGGTTCGCCGCTCCAGTACCAAAAATTCTGCAACGCACCAAAGGTGCTGACCCACGCCTGCTCTGCGGCGTTTACCTCCACAACTAGGCCGCTGCCATTGCCTTGGCCGCGATTGACGACGCGCACGGCCAGTTCGTTTTTGCGCCGCTTGAGTTCGACTGGGTACTCTTCCATAGTGGTCCAATTGTCGTCGCTGCCGATGGCTTCGCCGTTGAGGAAAACCTCGTATTCGTCTGCTGCAGTCAGGCGCAGCAGCGCAGAGCCCGCCTCGGGTGCATTGAGGGTATGCCGGTAGTACACGGTCTGCTCCCACTGGTCAACGGTCCATTCCTCTGTATGACCTGTGGTGCCCACCAGCAAGGCCGCAGCCAATAGCAATGGGCGCAACTGCCAAGGCGGCGATTTACCCGTTTGGTCTGTTCTCGTCCACCTCATTGTACCGGCTCCAGTCCCACGACCATGCGGATAAAAAACTGTTCGAAATTGATATCCTCGAATTTTCGGGTGCGGTCCTTCATGCGGCGGCGGCTGATCTCGTAGCCTGCCGTAAGGGCCATATCGAAACCAGCGTATTCAAAGCGATTGACCAGCATGAAAAGCGCATCGCGGGTGTTGTAGTCTTGGTCTTCATTTTGGCCATTGCGGTAGATGCTAGGCAGTGCGGATAGCCCTTGGACACCGCCGCGCAGGAAGGTGCGTTCGGTGAATTTGAAGTCGGCCACTAGCATGGGGAAGCCGAAGACCTCGGACACTGGCTGAATGCGTCCCCCGTCGTCGGTGCGGCGGCGCAGCATGAGTTTGTAGCGCGGCGATACTTCTAGCCCGCCCAGACGCCAGCGGTAATCTGCGCGCAACACCGAAGTCCAGAGCTGAATCGCATTGTCGCGGCTCTTGGCACTGAGCTGTTGATTGGCTTCGAACTTGAGATTGGCACCGACAAAGAGGTTGCGCACCCCCCGGAAGGCGAAATCGACAAAGGCGGTGTTGACGGCGCTGTCCCGCATTAACAATTCGTCTTCGACAAAGGTCTCAATGGTGGCACGCGGATTAAAGATGTCGAAATTGGCCACATCGCCAAAGCGGAATACGCCGTCGGGGATGTCGTCCCGCACTCGCTTTAAGAAATCCACGGCCCGGACTTCGCCCCAACTGCCGAAGCGCCGCTGGTACTCGGCTTTGGCGTACCACACATCCGCCCGCTGGCCGCCCCAGATGGCCTCCATATCGTAGCGCCCGAAGGTCAGTTCCAGCGCGCGCTGGAGCTGAAAGCGCACAAAGAGATGGTAGCCCTTGCGGTTGAGGTCATACGGGTAGTCCGGCTTGTTGTCGTTTTCGCGCACGTCAATGACGCCATTGTTGTTCAGGTCGTCGCCGTAGTCGAAATCGTCCGGGTTGACGTCGTAGAGCAGAAAAGGCTCAAAGTAATCGGGTACTTGGTTGCGATTGCGGTTGGTGTCGGGGGTGCCGTCTTGGTCCTTGTCCAGACCGGGGAAAACCCCGTTCTGGTCCTCAAAACTGGGTATGAAGAAATCGTCTGGAAAGGGATCCTTGTCGTCGTTGTCGTCAACTGTGTTCAGGTCGAGGGTATTGTTCAGACTCTCGTCGGTCGAACCCAACTCGCCGGCGAAAGGCCCGGTGCCAGAGGCAGCATACGCCCCCAGCGTCAGGTCGGTTATCGAAAGCTGGGTGCGGTACTCGGGACCGAGGTGGAACAGCTCCCCACCCACGGCAATTTTCGGGGTGAATTCCCGCTCGATATTGAGCAGATAGGCGTGGCCACTGCGGTCGTGGCGTTGGCCGCGGTGATCGTGGACGGGGTACTGGAGGAAGTTGAAGCTGTGGGCCCACTCGCCCTTGAAGCGGAAGCCTTTTACGTCTGTGCTCAGGCCTAGGCCAGCCAAGGTGAGACCGGTCTGGCGGCCGTAGTCAAAGCGGATCTGCTCGATATCGGCACCGGCGGATCCACGTCCTTTGGAGCCGGCCAAACTTTTGTAAAAAGTGGCGCGGTTGCGCTGCGCCGGTTCATTGCGGGATTCGCGCGGATCGACGGCGTAGATCTCCGACACGCTGACGCGATAATTGCCGCTCAGCAGCGCCTCGAAGGAGGCCGACACCACTTCTTCGTCCTCGGGCAGCGGGAACCAGAACAGGACATAGTCCTTGCCGTCGGCGCGGAAAGAACCATCGGGTTCGGGTGTTTGCAGCGGATAGGTGCCCAAGCGGTGGCCCTTTAGCACTTCCACGTAGGGCGGAATCGGCCGCTTGAAGAAGAAGTCCTTGTTGGGAAAGTTCGGATTAAAGTCCTCGGTGTTGTGGCGCGTGACAAAAGATTCAATGTCGTCTCGTCGCTCGCCGTTGAGCAGGATATCGACGTCGAAGACCCGAGCTCCGTTGCCGTCCAAGGGCGAGGTGTCTTCAATGCGGACCACCAAGTAATCGATTACCTGTACCCGATTGGGCAACTGGCCCTTCATGCCGTTCCAATCGGGCGGCGAGCGAGTGTCAATGCGGAAGAGGTTCACATAAGAGGTACTCAGGTCGATGGTGCGCCAATTCCATTGCCAGTGGCCGCCCAACAGGTACGCAGCGAAGGCCGCGGTGCTCAAGGCGCTGGCGTCCTCTCTGGAAAGTACGGGCTTGTCCATGCGCGAGGCTAGGACCGAGAAGTTGTGCCTTTCATTGGCCAGGTCCCAGCGGATGCCATTGAGGGCGGCCAGATCCAGGATCAACGGCGAGAAGTGGGTGCGGATGCGGTCGCCGATGATCAGCCGCGTCTGCCAGTTGTTATAGCTGTCGTCGGCTACCATCAGGCGGTTGAGAAACCCCTCGTAATTGTTCGGCTTGGCAATGGTGCTGCCGCTGAATACCTGGGCCGGATCGTCGAAGCGGCGGTTTTCCCGCAGGTGGTACACCTCGACGCCGTTTACCAGAAAGTCGCCGAATTCGTCGTACACGGGGTTGGCCGTGCGCGTGATGACATTGCGGGGCCAAGTCCGGTAACCCTCTAGGCCGTAGTTGTCGTAGGTGAGCAGGCCGGGACGGTAGAGCATTAGGCGGGCACCGGTGGTATGGGGCTCGATAAGTCTGGGGTCGCCTTCGCCACGCACCATCGTTGCTAGGGCCGCTATAAGCGCGCCTGTTGAGATCGCTTTTAGCATGGACTCAATTCGTCCTCACCTGCAGGAAAAACTCCGAAGTCTCTACTGTGCCCGTCGTGCTGGAGTGGACAAAGTCGGTAAAGGATTTTCGCAGTCCTAGGTTCATGCTGATCCGGTAGCCGGTGTAGCTGCTGTTGTTTTGCAAGCCGATGATATAGTGATAGGCATTGAAATCGTTGGAGGGCGCCACGGCATCGCGGAAGCGGTGCTTCAAGAGGGGAAAGCCTTGGATGCCCGCCTTTATGGTGGTGCGTTCGGTTAAGAAAAAATCGAGCCGCACGATTGGCGCTAGGTTGGTCTCGTCGGCTAGGTCGCCCAACAGTGCTGAGTCGGAGCGATGATAGGTCCATTTGAGCATGGGAGTCAGCGTCAATTTCTGGCGCAGTTGCCAGACGTAGTCGATCCGATTTACTAGGGACAAAGACCAGTCATTGCCCGAATCTTGTGTCTGGCCATCGTCAAATGTATCGGCAAAGCGGTGGTTGAGTTCGCAGCGCCAGGTATTGTTGAGCGTCAAGTGATCGACGCCGGTGTAGTCGAATTTCACATAGCTCAGATGGGCATGGCTGTTGCGATAACGCAAGGGATCGTCGCGCAAGCCGATTTCGTAGCGGCCCCGCAGCAGTGGATTGGATACGTATTGATAGAGCGGGTCGGGAATGTCGTCCTGCACGCGCTTGCTGCGGTGGCGCAGCTTTAGGTGGATATTGTGGAACAGCGGGCGGCTGTATTCGAGTTTGGTGTACAGGGCGCGATTGCGACCTGATCCGGCAAGCTGGTCGATAGCGTGTCCGCCCAGCCGCAACTCGAGTTGGGAAGTGGGGTTGAAGGTAAAGAATACATGCTGCCCTTTGCTGTCGCGCTCGTACGGATAGTCGGGTTTGTTGTCGTTTTCGCGCGAATCAACCACGCCGTTGTTGTTGAAATCGTCGCCGTACACGAAGTCTTCGGACTCGACGAAGTACATGAGGAAGGGCTCTTGGTAGTCGGGCAGGAGATTGTTGTTGACATTGGTGTCGAAGATGCCGTCGCCGTTGTCATCTAGGCCGGGAAATACCCCGAAGCCGACGTCGCGCAGAGAGCCGGGAAAGAGGTTTTCTTTGACCTCAATGGCCGCCTCGGTGATGTCGTTTTGGAAGCGCAAGTCTAGGGGATCGTCGTGTTCCCAAGAATCGGGCCAGGGGTCCAAATCGTCGTTGTCATCGACCAGTTCGAATTCTTTTAGGGCGGGTATGAATTCGTCCAAATAAGTGAAAGAGGTGCGGTATTGGGGCGGGACCCGGAACAGCTCCCAGCCCACGGCGAAGTTCGCGAACAGGCGCTTGCCCTTCAGCGAATAAGCACTTACAGGCCGCTTGTGCCGTCGGCCTTCTTGGACGGGAAAGATAAAGTGCTGGGTGCTGGTATTGAGGTCGCCGCGCACTTCAAAGCCGAGCAGGTCCAGTTCGAGATTGGCACCATAGAGTTCCAAGCCCGAGGGGAAGCCGTAGTCGAACTCAACCCAGCCCATATTCGAACCGTTGCGGACATTGCCCGCGGCCCGCACCACATTGCGCCAGTCTTCCCATGCTGAGCCGACCACGCCGCTTCGGCCGATGGGGGCACCTAGGTCGATGGCGTAGTCGTTGGCCGCTAGGACCCTAAAGGAGATATGTTCGGCCTCGGGCGGCACTTCAAAGCGGAACAGCAACACGTCGTCGCCGTCGGCTTGGAGGACATTTTCGCCGTCTAGCTCCACGGATTCGGCATTGTTAAACAGGCCGCCGCGGGCACCGAAGAGACTGCCGAAACCAACGGTGTACGGTAGCCAAGACTGACGGCGGCGCAGATGGGGCACGTCTTCCAAACGCATACGTTCGGGAATCATGCGCCGCTCTTTGCCTAGGGCTACGAGGCCGACGATTCGGCGCACTTCCGGCGCGGTCTGGCTGGGCTGGCCGTTGACGATCATCTGTACATCGTGGACTTGGGCACCAACACCATCGGCGGGCGAATCATCGCTGATGGCGAGAAAGACTTCGCTAGGCGTGACCAAGTTGGTGGGGAAAGCCCCTTTGCGGAAAGATCCCTCCCGGCGTCCCAGCAAGGTGTCGGTGATATGGGTGTTGACGTACGAGGCACCAAATTGCAAGACACTGCCGATCTGGGTTTTCCAGTGTCCACCGAAGAGATAGGTCACAAAGTCGAGTGGCCGCGCCGAGGCGAAATTGCGCAGGGGTTCGGAAATGCGCGAGCCGAGTATGGTGAAGCGGTTGCGCTGCGAATTGGAGTCCCAGCGGATGCCATTCATGCGGTTAATCGATAACATCATGGGCTTGAAGCGAGCCTCCACGGCCCGACCGAGGATGACCGACGAACCCCAGTCCTGATAGGAATCACTGGCGACGACCAGATTCTGAAAAAGGTCTCGGTAGTCGTCGTCTTTGAATATGATGCTGCCGCCAAAGGGCGAAATGGTGCGGAATTCTTGGGTGCGGTAGAGATCGGCACCGTTGAGCAAGGTGAAGCCGAAGGGGTCGTAAACGCGCGTCTCCTCGTCGAGGAAGAAGCCTCCCGCTAAGCGCCGCAGACGGATATCGCGGTAGGAAAAATGAGCGTAGTTCTCGTAATCCTCATTGGCCCACAGGGGATAGTATTCGCGGTTGAGGTACTGGCCGTGGGACCGGTCAAAAAAGCCGGTCAGCATCAGCAAAAGCAGGCAGGTTGTTTTAAAGCAGTGCATTTCAGTACACCACCGCTACGGAGCCCACGACAGTTTCGTCGCCCTGGTCCAATTGGGCCCGCACCCGCACTAGGTACAGACCCGGCACTACCAAGGTGCCGTCATTGTCGCGACCGTCCCAAAAACCCGGGCTGAGCGCAGGGTCGCCTGCGGCTGGAGGGCGCACGTATTGGCCACCGCGCAGCGCGCTGGTGTCTAACTGACGCACCAAGCGGCCTCCTAGGTCGAAAATGTCCACGTCTATTTCCTGCGGCACACTGATCCGAGAGAGGACGAATTCAATAATGGTATGGTCGTTGATGTTGTCGCCGTTGGGAGTGAAAACGGGCGGATTGGTTCGCACTTGGTCCAATATCGGCCCAACCGCGTCGAGCGCTCGCACGCTCCAGGAGTAAGGGACACCAGTGTCTGGATCAGAGGCGTCATCCTCCTCGGCATCGAGTGAGATAGCTGCTTCTGGGCTGAAAAGGCGCGTGGAAAAGGCGAATTGGTTGGTCAGCAACCGCGCCCTGAAACGCAGTTGCAACTGACCGGACTGGTGCCAGAGATCGGCCCATACCAACTCCAGCGCGTCGCCCGCAATAGTCGTGCGGGCAACTTCCATCCCCGAGGGAGGCACGATTTCTGTTACCTCGGCTAGGCTCGGCATGTCGATGCGGATGCGCTCCACGCCTAAATCGCCCTCGCTGAACTCGACTCCGAGGTGGTAGATGAATTCGGTCTCGCGCCCCACCACTCCCTTGTTCGGTTCCACTCGGACGCGGGCGGCCGAGGCGGGTGTCTGCTCGGAGAAAGCAATGATTAGACTATCCAAGCGCGGACCGACGTCTTCGAAATCAGTGGAGAAATTGACTCGATACTGCAGCAAGTCCCTCGGTTCGGGCACCTGCAGATCGGCTTCTATAGCACCAGTCTCAGGGCTCCAGTCGCTCCAGGAGACGCCGTCGTTTGAAGTGCGGAACTGCATGCTCAGGGCGGTGCCGGTGGGACGCTGGCCGGTCCAGCGGAAGCGATCGTAGATCTTGCGCTGGCCGGGCAAACCTAGAGCTAGCGGGGCCGAAGTGAACGTACCCGTGGGAGCCACTCCTTGACCAGTCACCTGAATATCGGCGACGCGGGCCCGCCGCAGTGGATCGAGTTCGGTGGCGACCACGCGCAAAAAGCGGCCGAAGATCGGCTCAAAGGCGACGGCGGTTTGCGCAAAATCGGCAATGCCGCGAATGGCGCCGACTTCACGCCATTGAAAACCGTCGTTGCTGACCTCGACAGCGTACCCCTGCAGCGTGTTGGCGGCAAAATCTTCGGCATTCTCTCCGGCCGTAAAGACCCGCACTTCGCCGAGCAGGCGCTGAATGCCGAGATCGACGCGGGCAAAGCTATTGAGTTCGTCGGGTTCGATCGTCCAGACGCTTTCGGCTTGGCCGTCAAATACCTCCGGTCGATTTGCCGACTGACTAAGTGCCAAGTTCTCTCCCTCGACTGTGCGCAAGCTCAGCCCATCGCCGCCCACGTCAACGCCCCCTGGATAGCCAGCTATTACTTCCGCTCCGAGGGTGTCGTCCCAACCGGAAAGCCCGCGACGCTCCAGCCAACCGCGCTGTACCGTTGTCCAGCCTGCGATCTCGCTCACATCCGCCGTCAGCCAGTCGGTGCCTTGCTGGAGATCGCCGCTCCAGCGCCAGACCTCCTGCAGGCCGCTGGTAGTACTCAGCCACACCTGGTCGTCGGCGACCACTTCGACGAGCAGACCGCTGCCGTTGCCCTGTCCCCAGTTTTCCACGCGCACGGCTAAGTGGTTAGTACCGCTTTGCAATTCGACCACTAGTTCCTCCACGGTCATCCAGTCGCCGTCGCTGCCCACCGATTCGCCGTTGAGGAAAACCTCGTATTCATTGACCGCGGTCAGACGCAACGCGGCCTGGGTAGCTTCAGCCGCATTGAAGGTAAGCCGGTAGTAAACGGTCTGGTCCCATTGCGCTATCTGCCACTCGGCTGCAGCCGCAGGCGAGAGCATCGCTAGAACAAGACCCACTACTGATGGCAGGACTTTCATTTTTCAGCTATTTCTCGTTGTGCTCCCGACTCGATGTCGAGGCTTACAGTGACGAGTTTGGTAACTGGATTGACCACCAAACGGTGGTATTGGCCGAAGGGCTTCCAGCGCTTTGAGCCGTTTTTCCAGACGTGTTCTGGCTCCTGCTCCGGCACTGACAGGCCAATGCGCCGCAGGGCTTCCGCCGTATCAAAGGGGTCCATCTTTTTGAATGTATAGGTCACATAAGACGCGTTGTCGCGTATCAAATCCACGTAAACCCAAGTGCTATCTCCATCCGCATCTCTCCACTGTAGAGTGGTTACTTTATCGGAGCGCACAAAGTCGAAATCCGGCTCGCCCAGGCGCTCCTTTAGGGTTGCTCCGGTTTTGTTCAATATCTGATGCACCGCGAGCAGCGGCGCTTCTTCCCGGCCGCAAGCGGCGAGAAAAAAGAAAGTTGCAAAGAGTATGCTGGATCTCACTATTCCACCTTGAAAGTGAAGGGATATGTCACCAATACAGGTAGTGGCGTCAACCGGGGTGCTGTGGCCCGCGCTCCGGGACCGCTCACATTCTCTTCACTCGTTGCGCCAGTCGCCGGCGTTTGCAGTGCCCCTATATCAATGGGTCGGAAAGCCCACCGCATAATTTCTTGCTGCATGCACTGGCCCACAGCTTGGCTGCCCACGCTCGAGTTGGTGGCCTTGGCCTCGGAAACGGCTCCGCCCACCTCAATGGTGAAGCGCATGGTCACTGCGCCTTCGGTGGCCTCTCCTTTGTCGAATGCTTCGACGAAGCAGCGATTGAGACCCGACAAGCGCTGCCGCACCACGGCCCGAATGGCACTCAGGCTGCGGGTGCGGTCACCAGATAGGTTGCCCATGATCTGGCTGGGGCCATTCTCGGAAATCATCAGTGTTTCGGCGGTTTTGCCGCTGGTTGCCCCCTTTTGCACGACGAGATTTTCCACTTTGTGTTTAAAGACGAAGCGCAAATCCCGCTTTTCCACGGGTTTGTCAAAAGCCCCGAAACGCAAGACGAAGTCCTTCAGGATCAGCACTACTTCCTCGGTCTCGGGATAAACCGGATCGAAGACGACGAAACCGCCGTAATTCTCCCCCTTAAATATGGGCTGGTCCTCCTCGTAGTTATAGCTGCGCACCATGCCCATGCGCAGTTCGAAGCGATAGAACTCGTTGCCGCTCTGACCCCGCTGCGAGCGGTAGTAATTTTCGAAATTGCCATAGGGCGACGACGAAGTGATGCCGTAGGCGCGCAGGAACTGGCCTTGGTCGGTCTCCAATACGGCTGCCAATGGGTCGAGCATGACTTTGGGCTGGGTGCGGTTGAAAATAGTGACTTTGAAAACGGTGAAGCGGTTGGGCGTATAACCTAGGCGCGTATCGGTCCAGTTGCCGTAGGTATAGGGATTGGTCGAGTACTTGCCGCGCCCCGATTCGTCGGGGAAGAGGGCGTTGAGCTTGGCGTCGGTCATGTGCTCTACCTCGAGGCGCAGACCGGCCATTTCCCAAGAGATCGCGCCATTCTCCTGCAGACTATAGGTCCCTTCCGTTTCCGCGGACTCGACGACCGGCAACAGCAGGGTTTCGCGCTTGACGGCCGTGGGAAAGAGAAAACAGCCTGATAGCAGACCGCACAGAGCAATAATCCAGATCAATCGGCCGCGCGCGCTATTATCCTCTTTACTCATTGGTTCTGCTCCGTGTAGAAATCGATCTGTTGCTGGGCAATGGAGCCTTGCTGAGTCAGGGCGAACACCACTAGGTTGACGCCCATTTGTAGCTGTGGCTCGTTGCGGAATTCCTTTTCCCAGGCGCGTCCATATTCCTTGGTCGTGAAGATCGCCACCAGCCGCTCACCCAGAGAAATGCCTTCGAGAAAGGGCACTTCGGGATGAAAGTCGCGGCTGTGCACAAGCCTTTCCTGAGTCCGCTTTGGCGGTGGGCCATCGTCGAAGTCGTAAAAGCTGTGGTATATGGGATGATCGTTGGGGATGACCTTGAAGCGCGCATCCCGTCCGAGCGAAGCCTTGAGCATTTCCCGCAGCGAGGCTTCGGCTGGGGTGTACTCGGTGGCGGCATCCCGGCCCAACTCGCCCATGGCTTCGACCATGACAAAGCCGCCCTGCCGCAAATAGGCCCCTAGATTGGCGATCTCCTGCTGGGTGGGTTCAAAGGCTTGATCGACGGAGATGTACACGAAGGGTGCGCGGAAGATAGCACGCGAATCGAGGAAGAGATGGTCATCTACTTCGGCCCGAATCTGGGTAAATCCATTAATCGCTTCGACCAGCTCGAAGATGGCCCGCTGGGTTGATGGTTTGAAGTCGTTGCCCCAGGCTAGGGCTAGGTAAACGAAGCCAGTGATGTTCTGTTTGTCGGCCGGGTCCTGGACCACCAATCCCTTATAGCGGCCGATATCCAGCGCTTCCAAGTCGAGGAATTCTTCCTGCATGCTGATGCGCTTCTCCGGCTCTTTGGGGCTCTTAATGGCGACGCGCTGTACTTCGGGCTGGACCACTTCCAAGCCTAGATCGGCACCGCTGGCAACGCCGAAGCGGAAGGTCTTGATCTTGCCGACTAGGTCGGGGAGGCGAATCTGGGGTTTGCGGGTGATTTGCGGCTTGGCCGCCCGCACTTGGCGGGTCATCTGCCTTTTGGGGACTTGCTGTTTCTCAAACTCAAAGGCTTTGGTCAGGCGCGGCTTGCGCACCACTAGGTGCATCAGTGGGGGTTTGGGCGCTTTTTTTTCTTCTTCCCTAGTAGCTAGGTAGATTACAGGTATGGCCAACAGAACAATAGCCACCGCTAGCGCCCGGTAGAGCACTCCGCGCTGTCGGCGCAGCAATTCCTCCAAGCGGAGTGCGTCCGTCGGCGTGGCGAAGCGTTTGGCATCGATTTGAGCGGCCATAGTAATCCTATAAGCGGTTGGCTTCGATCCACTCTTTGTGCATGCGGGCAAAGCGATGGGCTTCGGCCTGTTCGTCGGCTAGGCGATCGAGAACCTGGTCGTAAGCCTGCACCGCGTCCTTCCACTGCCCCAAAGACTCGTAGCAGACCCCCATATTGCTCAGCGCTCCAATCTCGCTTTCGGTGCCGGGATAGTCGCGCGCGATTTCCGCAAAGCCGGCTGCTGCCCGGCGAAACTGGTCCGAGTCTTGCTCTTCAAGGGCTTGGGCAAAGATCTCCTCGACTTCGGCGTAGCGCAGATAGGCCACTACTTCGCGCAGATCATCTATTAACTCGGGAACCTTTTGCGCTACTGGACTGCTGGGAAAGCGGCGGATGACTTCTTGGTAGGCCTGCAGGGCTTGGTCGTATTCCTTCTCGTTGTAGTAAAAGTCGCCGATGGTGAACTGGGCATTGGCCGCCAGAGCGCTGCCGGGGTAGTCGGAAACCACGCTTTGGAAGGCGGCGATGGCTTGGGGCACCCGTTCCATATTGAGATGGGACCAGGCCAGATTGTAGAGGGCATCGTCGGCTAGGTCTGATCGCGGGTGCATTTCGAGCAATTGCTGGTAATGCCCTTGCGCCGTCTCGAATTGTCCCAAGTTGTAATGGGCCTCCCCAGCCCGGAACAGTGCGTCGGGTGCTAGTTCGCTTTGGGGATAGGCGCTGGCTAGATCGGCAAAGGCAGCCGCGGCCTGCTCGAACTGAGTCAGGTTGAAATGGGCGTATCCCAGATAGTAGAGGGCGTAGGGGCGGTTGCGATGACTAGGCGTCTTCTGCAGATAGGTTTCGAGCACTTGCACGGTTCCCGCGAGATCTTCCCGCTCGAATAGGGTTTGTCCCAGAGCAAAGCGCATATCGGCTGAATAGTAGGAGTCTGGGTAGTGGGACAGGGCCTTTTGGTAGGTGTTGATTAGCGCTTGGGCGTCGCCTTGTGAGCCGTGGGCGTCGCCCATTAGGAAATAGGCTTTTTCTTGCAGAGAATAGGGTTGCTCTCCGCGCACGGCGGGCAAGTCCAAGGAGAGAATCCGCTGGCATAGGGCCTCGACTTGGTCGAATTCTGCTAGGTTGTAGTGAAGTTCGGCCAGCACCACTAGGTGTTCGGCGCGTTCGACTGAATCGGTCGCTGCCGCTACTAGGGCTTGGTAGTCCCCGATGGCTTCTTCCTGCTGACCTAATTCGAGATGGGCTAGACCAAGCATGCGCTGGGCCGCTCTTGCCAACTCCTCGTTGTCGCTGTGCAGCAGCATCTTCAGGTCGGCTGTCGCCTCCTCGTAGCGTTTTAGTTTGAGCAGGCTTACGCCGCGGCCGTAGAGGGCACCTAGGCGCACCTCTTCGTCGTCGGCCAGTTCGATGGTGCGTCCCAAGGCCTCCACCGCGGCGACAAATGCCTCCGTTTCGATCAGGGTGCGCCCTTTCATGTAGTGGAGACGAGCCTGTTCGTTTTTATCTGTACTGGTCTCCAAGCCCGCCTCCAGCGCCTCCAACGCCCCCGAGAAATCGCCCGCCGCCGCCAGCAGGTTGCTAGCTTCGAGCATGGCCTTGGGAAACAAATTTGCAGTGCGGTCAAGCTGTCGGAATAGCTCTACTGCCTTGCCGGGCTGGCCCAAATCTCGGTAGCACAGAGCCAGTTCGAAATAGGCCCTCTGGCGCTGCGGGGCTTCGGAGTATTCTTGCAGGATGGACTCGTAAGCGGCGATCGCCTGTTTGAAGTTCTCCTGCTGGTAGTGGATGCGGCCCAATTGGAAAAGAGCACTGCGCACGTAGTCTGGGTCTTGGTCGGCGGCGACGATCTCTTGGTAGCGCTCCAGCGCTTGGGCCGTGTGCTCAGCACTGCCCAAGGTGCCGAGCATCTGGTTGCACAGGGCGATATTAAACGGGGTAGCCGCTAGGCCTAGCTCGCTGCTGGGGTAGTCGGCGGCAATGCGTTCATAAGCGGCGATCGCTTGTGCATAGGCCAAGCGGGCCTCGTCGTTCGCGGCTTCGCGCTGGAGTTCAGCCTGCTCGTAATGGGCCCGCCCAATTTTGTAAAGGGCCCAAGGTGCCGCCAGACCAGCGGCTTTGGCTACATCTCCGTACGCATCTAGGTAGAGTTGGTATTCGGCGATGGCGCGCTGATAGTTGCCAATGCCGTAGTAGTGCTCGGCCAACAGGGATTGCATGCTGGCCTGAAAAATGCGGTTGCGGCTACCATCGATAGCCTCGCGATAGGTGCGCACTGCTGCTTGGCCATCGCCGCCTTGGGTGTACATATCGGCTAGGCGGATGTAGGCCTCGGCCACCAGTTTTTGTTCCTGGGCGAAGGCGGTTATAACCTTGATATAGGCGGCACCGGCACCGGCAAGATCCCCACTTTGGGCGCGACAATCACCTACTTTGATCTGGGCTTTGGCCGCCAGTTCTAGCGCGGTCTCGTCTACTAGACCGGCTATTTTCTCGCGCCGCATCTTCAGCAAGTCGCGCTCGCTGAGGTGCTCGATGTCTTGGCGGGTTACCACCTCTTGGTACCAAGAAGTGGCCTGATCGTAGTGCTGCTGCAGAAAGTAGGCTTCGCCGATTTGGAAAAGCGCTCGGTCTGCGCGGTACCCTTTGGGAGCGTGCTGCACCAGTTCCTCAAAGGCGGTGATGCTTTCCCGGTACTGCTCCAATTTAAAATAGGCCCAGCCGATATTGTAGAGGGCGTTGTCGAGGTATTGGCTGTCGGGATATTTCTGCAGCAGGGCTCGGCCTTCTTCTATAGTGCGCTGGTACTCGCCGCTTTCATAAAGGCAGTTGACCAGCCGGTTGCGGGCCAATTCCCGCATCTGTGGGGAAGTAGTCTGGGCTTCGGTCTTGCGGAAATAGGCGGCCGCTTCTACGAAGTCGGTCGCTGTCCGTTCGGCGAGTTGGCGCTGGCGTTCGGAGTTGCGCTCATAGGCGGCGCGGCGCTGGGATTCTTGGGCGCGCTTGAAGTAGCTATTACCCGTCTGGTAGAGGGCGATTTCTTTGATTGGGGCCGTAACCTCGCCGACCGCGACCTCAATCTCCGCCGTGTAGAGCAGAGGGCTTTCAATGGCGTTGATGCGCTCGTAGGTTGCGATGGCTTGCTCGTAGTCCTCGGCGGCGTAGAATTTCTGCGCCTGCTTGAAAGAAGCTTGTATTTCGTCTGGGGTCGGTACAAAGTACGAGCCTACTACTAGCCCCAGCAGAGTGCCTACAATGAGCAGAGGTGTCATAGTACCTCTCAACGAGAAAGAGCACGCCAGCACACCAAATTTCGCGGATTAGTCCAAACGGTAAGAAAAGGCAAATGCGGTTGCAAGTATTTCTCCGTGCGGTTTGAAAGCGGGCTTTTTGCGCTAGCAGTAGAGAAACGGGGCAGATGTTTCTTTGGCATGTTGCTAGCGGTAAAGTATATTACGGCCCTGCGCGTCCAACGAGCCGCACAAAACTCATTGCGGGAGGCATGTGTTATGGAAACTCTGTTAGCCGGCGGCATCCTGATGATTCCCTTGGGCTTGTGCGCCGTCCTTTCACTGGCATTCATCTTAGAAAGGGTCTGGGTGCTCAGCCGCATTCCCGACGAGCAGACCGCCCAACAGACTCTCGAAGAGGCGGAAAGAGCCTTAGCGGATCGAGGGCAAGAAGCCGCTGTCCAGTACTGCTCCGACCACAAAGGTCCGCTGTGTTTTATTTTTGCCTCCCTGCTCAAGCGCTTTGACACCCTCATGCTCGAACGCCGCGAATTCCGTCCCACCAACGAGCGCCTAGCCCGCTTGGCCGGACAGGCCGGTGCTGGAGACCTCTCTCGCTTTCTGCTCGAGCAAAAGGAACTTTCCGACCTCAAGGACGAGCTCGTGCTGGAGACGGACGAAGCCGGCAAGGTCTATCTAAGTCGCTACTTGGTGGTGCTCAATACCATCGGCAATATCTCGCCGTTGCTGGGCCTGTTCGGCACCATCCTCGGCATGATCACCTCCTTCCAGGCCATTGCCGTGGCCGGCACGGGCGATCCCAAGGTGGTGGCCAGCGGCATTTCGCAGGCCCTAGTCACCACGGCCACGGGGCTGGCGATTGCCATCCCCACCATCGTGGCCTACCGCTCGCTGGCCCGGCGCGCCGAACACCATCGCAGCCGTCTCGAAGTCTATGGGCTGGCGTTCGTCAACACCTTGCTGATGGTCGGCCAAGATCAATTGGACGGGGAGGCAGCCGGCTAATGGCCCTGGTGCTTAGCCGCAAACGGGAAAGCCTGACTAGGGACGAAGGTCCAGATCTGACGCCGCTAATCGACTGCGTTTTTCTGCTGCTCATTTTCTTCATGGTCACCACTGTCTTCATCCACTCCAAGGGGCTAGACGTGGACCTTCCGGCCCAGAGTCAGGCGACGGAACAGCAGGAGAAGAAAGACATCAATATCCACATCGACGCCCAGGGCCGTATCCAGATCAGCGGCGAGGACGTGGTGCCAGAGGCTCTAGTCGAGCGGATCAAGCAGGCCATGAAAGAGGCCAACAACGATAATATCATCATACAGGGGCACGTCGATGTTGCCCAGGAGCACGTGGTCTTGGTGGTAGATGCGGCCAAAGCGGCCGATGTCGCGGGTATAGCTTTCGCCAAAGAGGAGGCCCCCTAGTGGTGCAGCAGCGGACCTCCATATTGGAAGACCTAGAGGATGAAAACCTCAATCTGACGCCGCTGATCGACTGCGTTTTTCTGCTGCTCATTTTCTTCATGGTCACTACTGTTTTCAAGCAGCCCTACAGTCTGCGAGTGGAGTTGCCCCAAGCCCGTCAAGCTACCATCGTCGAAGAGAAGAAATTGGTAGCCTCGATCGACAAGTCGGGTGCTATGGAACTCAACCGCCAGCTAGTGAGCATGGCCAAACTTCCAACCGTGCTCGCCCGCGAGAAAGAGACGACCCGCAGTTTGACGTTGATCATTCGCACGGACAAGCAGACTCGGCACGGTCTTGTGCTCGAGGTCATGGAGATTGCCAAGCGGCTCGACGTCGATAAGGTTGTTTTGGCCACTGAAGAAGAAGAAATCTGAGCGGCTTCTGAAGTGATTGATAGGAAACTCCCATGCGCTATTTCATCGCCACTCTCTGCCTAATCCTGACCGCTTCTGCCGCTCCCGCCGAGGATGCCCTGCCGCACCACACCATCCTCCGCGTCGCCGGGCCTATCGCCGTGGATGGCCACCTCGACGAGCCTTCTTGGGAGGCCGCTCAAGTCATCGATCAGTTCGTCTTTCCTTGGTGGACTGAGGGTGCCAAGGATCGCACCGAGGCCCGCTTGCTGTGGGACGATGTGCATCTGTACGTCGCCTTCACTGCGCACGACCCGCACATTTCGGCTACCTTGACCGAGCGCGACAGTCCGGTGTCGCGCGACGATTGCGTCGAGGTATTCATCGCCCCAGACACCAGCCAAGTCACCAGCTATTTCAACTTTGAATTCAATGCCTTGGGCACGATTCTGGACCGCTCGCCACGCGACGATCGTTCGTCTGCATGGAACGGCGAGGGCGTGCAGGTGGCCATCGACATCCAAGGCACACTCAATCAAGAGACGGATCAGGATACGCTCTGGACTGCTGAGATCGCCCTTCCCTTTGTCGTATTCGATTCATACGCCCCCAGTTTGCCCCCGACCGCTGGCGATGTGTGGCGTCTCAACCTGTACCGCACGGGTGGTGAGATTAATCTGCAGTACATCACTTGGTCCAATACTTTGACGCCCAAGCCGCAATTCCATGTGCCCCAGCGTTTTGGAGTGGTGCATTTCGACAGCCGGCCGGTATTGAGTCTGCAAGACGAAGCCGAGTAGGAAGACGCGGCTAGCCGTGTCTTCACCAAAGGGCCGGGATTCCCGACGAACTACTGCTAAAGTGATCTATCGCGTTCTGCTGCTACTTGCGCTGTTCGCGTCCTGCGAATCCACAGATGCGCCGCTCGTTCTCTACGAGAGCCCGCATGGACTGGTGGTGCTGAAGGCGGCGCAGGTCGATTTTGCGGAAGAGGGCGAAGAGACGGCTGCGGCGCGGGCGCACTTTGACGCGGGTGAAGACCACCTCAGCGCGGGTCGCTGCGGTGCTGCGGCTGAGAGCTATTTGCAGGCCGCGGCGCGGCGACCGTCTCCGGCAGTCTGGCTCAATGCGGGGGTCGCGCTGCTGTGCGATGGCGAGTATGAAAGGGCGGGGGAGGTGTTGGCAAAGGGACTGGGACTTTCTAAGGCGACTCCAGATGTTCGAGCCGCTTTGCTGGGCAATCTGGGCCAAGCTCATCAGCGCCTAGGGCGTCTCGACTCAGCGCTGGTGTCCTACCAAAGCGCGGTGGCGCTGTACCGACAGAGCGGCTTTGCCGCTGGCGAGGCTCAAGCGCTCGGCGATCTGGGCGCGGCCTATTTCATGCAGGGCGATCCAGAGCAGGCGCTTGGCTTCCTAAAACAGGCGCGGGATGGTCATCGGCGGATTGGCGATCAACTCGGGCTGGCGCGAGACCTCGACCGCCTCGGTACGGTTTACTTCGTCCGGGGCGCGGCGGATTCGGCGCAGTTGGCTTTTGCGGAGACGCTGGAACTCTACCGAGACGAGGAGTATCTGCGCGGCCAAGCTGGCGGTCTGACGAATATCGGCAACATCCACCTAGACGAGGGCCGGCTCGATTCGGCGCACTTTTACTTTTCCGCAGGACTGGCCGTCCTCGAACGCCTAGCCGACGACGCGGCCCGCGCCACCCAGCTAGTGCGAATCGGACAGATTTACCAGCAGCAGGACGATCTAGAGGCCGCGTTGGTCGCCTATCGCGAAGCCCTTTCTATACATCAGGCGCAGGAAAAGGTGGATAGCCAAGCCGAGACGCGCGACCGCATGGCGCGCATTTTTTTTCAGCAGGGCCGTTTGGATTCGGCTCTGTCCGCGTATCAGTCGGCGCTTGCGCTCTACCGGCGGTATGATAGCCACCCGGGCAAGCGGGCGCAGGCATTGGACCACATCGGCGATGTGCATCTGTATCAGGGTCGTTTGGATTCGGCGCTGTCCGCCTTTGAAGCGGCGCTGGAGATCTACGTCGCCCACGGCCATCCGCGCGGCCGAGCCGTCCAATCGAGCAAGATCGGTCAAGTGCTGCAAAAGCAGGGGCGACTAGACGAGGCGATAAAAGCGCATCGTGCGGCTTTGGCGCTGTACCGCGAATTCGATCTCTACGCCGAGGGGGCGACCCAACTCGACTACATCGGCCACCTCTACTTCCGCCAAGGCAAGATCGACGAGGCGCTCGCCTCCTTTGAGAACGCCCTGCACGTCTTCACGCAGGCGGGCAACCGCCAAGGCGAGGCGGCGCAACTGAGCAATATCGGCAACATCTACTTCGAGCAGGGCCGCTTGGACGAGGCGCTTAAGGCATTTGGCGACGCCCTGCACGTTTTTCAGTTAATTGGACATCGGCAGGGGGAGGCGCAGAGCTTAGGCAATATCGGGTTGGTGTATCGCAAGAAAGGCGAGCAGGCGCAAGCGCTGGAGGCGCTGCAGCAGGCGCGTGCTGCGTATGCCGAGATTGGGGTGCGGAGCGAGGGGTGGCGGACGGTGGAAGCGGCGATTTCGGCGATTGAGAGGCGTTGAATTGGCATGGCTGGAAGAATTCGAGTTTTCGCGCGAAAGTGTGTGGGCACCAAGCCAACCGGACCAAAAAGAGACGCAGCGGCAGGTTGAAGAAGCCTTTGTTTTCTAAATGTTAGGGGTCGCCAAATACCGCCCGGCGCAACGTATCGTTAAGCCGCGTCTGCCAGCCTTTGCCTGTCGCCCGGAAGTAATCCGTGATATCCGCGTCGAGACAGATGGAGATGCGATCTTTGGTCGGCGCTTTCTGCTTGCCGCGCGTCCGCCGATACGCCTCAACAAGATGCGGCGCGGTTTCAGTCGCCGGGCGCATCCTTGCGAAGTCTTCATCGGTGAGTTCCCGCGTGTCGGGGTCCCTAGCGATGCCAACTCGAATGGCGATATCCTCGCCATATTTTGTTTCGACCTCAGCGAACGTCATGTCCATTGCCGCGATTTCGTCGATTTGTTCTTGGGTCAAATCGACCTTGGCCGGTTTCGGCCAAACGGTTCCGGGCTTAAGCTTCGGCATATTTACTAATCTCCTTCCGGTCTGCCTTGCGCAGACTGATTATGCGAATGCGGTCCCCGCGCTCGGCGTAGACAACGAAGTGCAAAACGAGACCGATGAAGCCGATGGCGTTCCAGCGTTCTTCCTCTGGATAATCATCCAGTTCGATGATCGCGGTATCCCACTCGAAGGCTTCCAGCGCGGTGAAATCCACGCGATGTTTAGCCTGGTTGGAACGTCGCTTGACTTCGTCCCATTCATAGGCCGGCTGCATTGCCATGAGCTAATTATATATATGATTAGCCATTATGCCAAGTCCGATAGGGGGGTGTTAGGGGCTGATTGGGTGATGGACAGAGGAGAGGGAGAGGCGGTTGAGGTGGATTGGGATGGGCGCGGCGTCCCCTTCGCGGATGTAGAGGATCTGATCCATGGCGAGGTTGGAGAAGTGCTGCTTTTGCCCTGTTGTCGGCCAAGTGACTTCGACGAAAAGAAGCGTATCGGCGCGGCCTAAACCGAGTTCCTGTTGCAGGCTCGACGAGCCGAAGCTGCCGCCTGAACCGACGGTGGCGTAGATGTCGCGGACGAGGCCTTTTTCGCGGATGCGCGCTTGGATGCGGGTACCCAAGGCGTCTCTGTTGGATTGGACGCCTTCGAGGCGGAGGGTGAGCCAGCGATGGCCGTGGCCGGGATTTTCAAACAGGACGTTCTGGTAGAAATCGCCGTCATAGGCCCCGCCTAAGACGATGTAGATGTCTTGGTCGCCATCGTTGTCGATGTCGGCGAAGGAGACCCCGTGGCCTTTTTGGATGTGGCCGAAGCCGCCGGAGAAGGTCGCCTCCGCAAAGCGCTGTCCGCCAGCGTTGCGCATCATGCGGTTGGGGAGCAAGGAGCGCAGGTCGGGGTTGCCAGTGCCGATATAGCAGTCGAGGAAGCCGTCGTTGTCAATGTCGCCGTAATTGGCTCCCATAGCTAGGATGATCCCGTCCATGCCGACTTGTGCCGTTATATCGGCGAAGGTGCCATCGCCCCGGTTTTGGTAGAAGCGGGGCCTTACTGCGGACGAGGGCTGACCTAGATAGATCGCAGCAATGTCGTCGGGGTTTTCGCTGTGGTAGCCAGCGGCGAAGAGGTCGAGGTCTCCGTCGTTGTCGTAGTCCCAAAACCAAGTGGGGAACGAGCCTTGCGGCTCGGCGACGCCAGCTTCTGCGGTTGCGTCGGCAAACGGTTCCCGTGGCCCTTCGTTGCGGTAGAGGACGTTGTCTTGGCCGAGGCGGGAGAGATAGAGGTCGGGATCGCCGTCGTCGTCGTAGTCGCCCCAAGCTACGCCTTTGACAAAGCCGATGTTGTCGATGCTCAGCTCGGGTGCGACATCGGCGAAGGTGCCGTCGCTTTGGTTCTGGTAGAGCTGGCAGGGGTGACGTTCCCAGGCGTCGGACTCATTGCCGACGTACAGGTCGAGGTCGCCGTCGTTGTCGTAGTCGCTCCAGGCCGCCGAGTGGGTGGGGTGAAAGGCGAGGAGACCGGCTGCTTCGGTCGCATCGGCGAAGGTGCCGCCGCTGTTGCGCAACAGGGAGTTGGGGTGGTGGCCCAAGTCGGCGAGCCAAGCTCCGCGCAGCACGAGGATGTCGCGGTTGCCGTCGTTGTCGTAGTCGGCTTGGCAGATGTTGAGGCCGCCGACTTGGCCGGTGAGGCCGGCTTGCTCGGTGCGCTCGGCAAAGGTGCCGTCGCCTTG